>NZ_JBXWMK010000010.1:0-173420 GCF_059609785.1 Ruegeria sp. YTSC003
CTTGGCGGTTACGATGAGCCAGAAACCCTCTCTTATCAAATCTACTTAAACTGTCCCATTGGTGCTGACGTCAGACACCCTATTCACAAACCCAAAGGTCCCCCTTTCGCCAACCCCTTGCATTGACTATGTGTAGCTGAACGCCAGCGGAGCGTCGCCGGCCCTTGATGTCTGCCTTGAACAATCGGGAGCGCGCCAATGTTCTTTCTCCGTCCGGCACTTGCTGCATTTTGCGCATGCACATTACCTGCAACCGCTATGGCACAGACCGAAGCAACTGCTTCGGGCGGCCTCCAAATCGAGCTGAATTCGGTTCAGGATGTCGAAAACGCATGTCGACTGACGTTTGTGGCGGAAAACCAAACCGGGACAGCCATTGACGAAGCCAGCTTTGAGACGGTGATCTTTGATGCTTCCGGCAGCGTAGTCAGCCTGACGCTCTTCAATTTCCGTGACCTACCGGAAGATCGCCTGCGTGTGCGCCAATTCGTCTTGCGCGACAGAGACTGCAGTTCGATTGGAAAAGCCCTGATCAACGGCACAAACACCTGCAAGGTGGCCGGGGAGGAGAGTTCGATATGTGAAGACAGTCTGAAACTGCAAAGCCGAATAGATGTGGAGTTGATTGGATGAGCCCCTTTGATGCGCTGCGCGAAATCCTTGATCTGGGCGGGCCTGTTGTTGCGATCCTGATCGCGATGTCGGTGGTGACCGTTGCGGTCACGCTTTATAAGCTCTGGCAGTTTGCCGCATCCGGCGTAGGGCGTCACCGAGTGTTGTCCGAGGCGCTGGCGGCTTGGGATGCAGGCGATCCGCAAACCGCCCACGCCCGCCTGGACAGAAGCCGCAGTTATCTTGCCCCCCTGGTACGGGCCGCGATGCAGGCCTCAGATACGCCGGGTTTGGACCAAAGGCTGGATGCCGAGGCCGGTCTGGCGCTTGCGGGGCTTGAGCGCGGCTTCCGACTGATGGACACCGTGGCGCAACTTGCGCCGCTGCTGGGTCTGTTTGGCACCGTCCTAGGGATGATTGAGGCGTTTCGCAGCCTGCAATCCGCCGGGTCGTCGGTCGATCCATCATTGCTTGCCGGTGGTATCTGGGTCGCCCTGCTGACAACGGCTGTGGGGCTTGCCGTGGCAATGCCAACCTCGATGCTGTTGTCCTGGTTCGAAAGCCGCACTGCGCGCGAGCGGGTTTTCGCAGACAAGGCGCTGCGGACAATTCTGGTGCCGGGGCAGGCCGTTCCGCAGGCCGACGATATCCGGGCTGTGGCGACCGCCCCCGGACATGCGTAACACCGCACCCTTCGTACGGCGCCCCATGTCGATGACGCCTCTCATCGACGTGATTTTCCTGCTGTTGCTGTTCTTCATGCTGTCCTCGACCTTTTCCAAATATGGCGAGATCGAACTGAGCAACGCAGTGGGCGGCAGTGCGACCTCGGTCACACCGACCGAGCGGTTGTTCCTGCAGTTGGGGTCAGAGCGGCTGGTGCTGAACGGGCAAACGGTCTCTCTGAGTGATCTGGAAAGGCAACTGGAAGCCGGGCAGGTTCTGGTCAGTTTGGACCCGGATACAACGGCGCAGCGAGTCATCGACGTCCTGGTCCGGCTGCGCGGGCGTGACGGATTAAGCGTTCTGGTGCTGGAATGATCAAGTACAGACGCCCCAAACGCAGACGCGACTCAACGATTGCGCTGATCAACGTCGTCTTCCTGATGCTGATCTTTTTCCTGCTCACCGGCACGCTGGCTCCGCCGCTTGATCCGGATCTTGAGCTCGTGAACACGGCAGACCTAGAAGGGCGCGAGCCTCCTGATGCGCTGATCCTGCACGCCGACGGCTCGCTGAGCTATCGCGGAATTCCAACCGATCCTGAAACGCATATGCGTGACCAAGGGGCCGAGGCCGTGCGCATCGTCCCCGACCGAAATGCGCCGGGCCCGCGTCTGATCGAGGTGACCGGCGCGTTACGCCGTTTGGGCGCGTCATCCGTCTTTGTTGTGACCGAGAAGGCGCTGGAATGATCCGCCGGTCGGTTTTGATTGCGGCGGCAGCCATTCTGGTGTCGCTGTTCCTACACCTGATGGGGCTCAGCGTGACCGGGCAGCGGCTTGCAGAAGACGCGCCAGGCGGCCAAGCACCTGAATCAATCGAACTAAGCACGACATTCGAGGATCTTGCCGAGGTTGCCGCCGAGCCGGTTGAACCCGAACCGGCCGAGTCACCAGAGCCTCCGGTTGAAACACCGCCTGAGGAACCGGAAATCCCGGTCAGTGAGGCGCTTGTCGCGTCGGAAAACCCGCAGGAGGTTTACGCGCCCGATATCGGCGAAGCAGAAGTGGTTCAGCCGACTGCCACGGAACCGGTTGAGCCTGATGTGGCAGAGACCGAAAACACATCCGAAGGCGATGCCGCCGCCAGCGAAAATTTCAATGAAACACCGCCGGTCGAGGCGGAAACAGCAACCGAGGTGCCCGAAGGAATTCCCGAGGCAGAGGTCGTCGAGCCAGAGGTCGCGACCGAAGTCCAGCCCGTATCACCCCAACCGCAAGAGCTGGCGGCGCTGCCGGTCACCCCGTCGCCCGAGGCCGCGATTCCCGTTGTCCCGTTGGAGTCTGAGGCGATTGAGCCGGATGACCCGGTTGAACCGACCGACCAGGATGCGACGGAGGACGTGACAGAACTGGCCGTGACGTCTTCGATCCGGCCGCAGCGCCCCGACCGGCAACCAGCGCCCGAAAGGCGGGGCACACTGAACGGCGCGCGCGACTTCAGCGAGTTGCAGTTCCCGTCAGAGGTGGTTGAATCGCCCCTTTACGCCTACAGGCGCGAAGGTCTGGATGCCTTCACGACTGGCAGCAGTGGCAGCCGCTCGGGCGGGCGTGGCCCCGGCAATTCGGACACCACCAATTATGCGGGTGAAGTCTTAGTCCACCTGAACCGCGCGCCCCCGGTATTTGTTGCTGCCCGGGGATTTGCCAAGGTGTTTTTCGAAATCAATCCCGATGGCACGCTGGCCTGGGTCGATGTCATCGACAGTTCAGGGTCGTCCGATGTTGACCGGGCCGCAAGGGCGCAAGTGCAGGCGGCCTCGCCCTTTCCGCTGCCGCCAGGTGGGGTCAGCCGCAAGTTGTCCTTCTTCTACACCAGCAATTGATTGGCGGGTTTAAGCGCTCCATCCGTCCAAACCAGGGCCAGTTTTGGGCGGGATTTCGCCCGAATCCACCATTTCCGGACATGCCGGTTAACAACTCCGGAAGTCTCATTTGCAAACCTGAACGATTTTTGCCATTTAAAGAGGTATCGCCGCATTTCTGTGATCAAATCTTTGTAATAAAATACGACTGAATACGAAAACACACGTAAATGCTCGGGAAATTGGACTGTCGGCATTTTCTGCATTTGCAAAGATGCAACAAGTGCCCAGTGTGCGCCACGAGAAATGCTGCGAAATCGTTGCGTGTGCTCGGAAATTGTTCGAATAGGCCAACAGTCGCTTTGGCGGCTACACTCCTCTCAAATCTTATGGGTTTACCATGAAAAATCTCCTCATTGCATCGACCGCGTTGATCGCAACCGCAAGCGTTGCTGCCGCGGATGTTAAATTCAGCGGCTACGGCCGTTTTGGTATTGGATATCAGGAAGACCGTACCGGTACTGTTGACAACTTCACCGTTGATCCGGCAACCGGCGCAGTTACCAGCGCCGGCACCGCGACCGTCGACACCGACAACACCATCCTGGTCTCGCGCTTCCGTCTGAACATCGACGGCACCGCAGAAACCGATGGCGGCGTTGAGTTCCAGGCACGTGTTCGTCTGCAGGCTGATGACGATTCCGGCAACGGCGAACAGAACAGCGCAGGCCTGAACGGCGCACGCTTCTCTGTCATCTACGGTGGTCTGCGTGTTGACGCCGGCAACGTTGCGGGTTCTTTCGACAACCTGGCAAACTACTTCGGTAACGAACCGGGCCTGGAAGAGTTCCTAGGTCAGTATTCGGGCGTTGACTACAGCTTCCTGGAGTACACCTCGACCGGTTCGGGTGCGAACGCTGTGTTCTTCCAGTACGCAATTGGCGATTTCGCATTTGGCGCGTCATATGACCAGGCAACTGTTGCTCTGGACGGTGTTCCGCAAGACGCAGACCGTTGGGACATCAGCGCAACCTACACATTCAACAACATCACTGCCGCTCTGGCTTATGGTCAGACCAAGGCGAACGTGAACAGCAGCAGCGAAAAGCAGTCGCTGACCGTTCTGACCCTGGGCGCAGAATTCGGTGACTTCTCGGGTACACTGTTCGTAGCTGACGATGACGTTGTTGATGACGCCGAGAACGGCACCGCATACGGTCTGTCGCTGGCATACGACCTCGGCGCTGCAACCACCCTGCAGTTTGCTTACGGTGACGGTTCCGCTGACAACGATACCCGCAATATCGGTATTGGCGCCATCTACGACCTGGGCGGCGGTGCATCGCTGCGTGGTGGTATCGGCGAAATCAAAACGGGTGACGAGGACGGGCGCATCCGCGCTGACTTCGGTGCGCAGTTCAACTTCTAAGTTGAGCTAAACCACAAAATTTAAGGGCAGGTCTTCGGACCTGCCCTTTTCTTTTGCTGCTAGCTTACTTCTTCTCAAAAAACAGAATGACTTCGCCCAGTCGGACGCCATAACGCGAGACATAGGCTCGGTTCAGCAGACGGTCATCGTCTAGCAGCCACATCCAGTCGTCAAAGTTGACCCGCATGGTGCCTTCTTTGATCGGCAGGTCGATCTTGTATGTCCAGTTGAACGTATCGCCGCGTTCGACACCGCTGGCGGTTCCAAGAACGCCGGGGGCCGTGCCGGTCCAGGTGTCCTCGCCCGTCTTGGTTAGCGTCCAGACACGCTGTTCGGTGGCGCCGTCATCATAGACGAAATCCTCAACCAGGGTCAGGGTTTCACCATCCCACGTTCCGTCGATATCCACCGTAAATCGGCGCGGTACGTTGCCCAGAACATCCTGAAACTGACCATAAGCGACGGTTTTCCCTTCAAAAAACTCTTCAAGGTTCAGCTGCCGGTCTGACAGAAAGGTCTTGGGAATACGCGGTTTGGCAGAACAGGCGGTTAGAACCGCAAGACCGATGACTGCCAGACCAGCGACAATAGCCCGGCGCGAGATCATTGCAGCGGCCTTTGCTCTGCGTCCGCATCATAGCCGTTTGAGCCGGGGACATGAGCGGATTTGACCTCGGGCGCGGGACGCATCGTGGCAATCAATTCAGCGACCTTAATGCCGAACTTGCGCATCTCGGACCGGTTCATGATTATACCGTTTTCGGTCAGGTACATCCAGTCGGTGACGTCCAAAGTGTGCCCACCGGCATCCTCGGGAAGAATAATGCGGTAGGTAAGTTTGACAGTTGTTCCTGAAATTGTTCCATGACCTTCGCCGACGATGTCATCCGCCGTGGCGGTGAACGTATTGCCGGTGCCCAGCGTCAGATACCACTTGCGTGTCATCTGTTTGCCGTTGGAATAGGTGAAATGCTCGGCCAACGTGCCGGTGTTTCCATCCCATTTCCCAACCATACGGGCGACAAAACTGTTCGACATCTTGCCGTTCGGCCCATAGATCAGCCCTTCGGACAGGATCTCTCCGTTCAGTACCTCTTTCATTTTGAATGCAGGCCCAGTGCCGGCGTAGTCGGCCGGTGTTTGCGACCGGAAGCTCAGGAACCGGTTCTTGGCGATAAACAAAGCGAGAGCGGCGAACAGTAAAACAACAAGCGTTTTCATTTGGCTGAGACCTCCGTGGGCAACGTCAGGACCATGCCAAACGCACCAAATTTCAGGATGCAGGGTAGTACCGCATAAGCCAGATTGAGTGTGTCCAGGGCTTGGGCGGTATTCGATTGACCAGGTGTAAAACCGCTGCGTTCCAGCAGGGGCAATGTAAAGAAGGCGGCCAGCGCAAGGCCCAGTTTGCCAGCAAAGGACCAGATACCGAACGCAGCTGACGCATTCAGGCCAGCGCGGGTCAAAACGACCGAGAACATGGCAGGCAGGACCACCATGTCAGCCCCGAGCGCCGCGCCAGAGGCAAGACAAATCAGGGCAAAGCCCAGAAGTTCGCCTGACGGCAACATCGCGGCACCTATGAAGCTGGCAATAGACAGCGGCATTGCAATAATTAGGGTCTGTTTTGGGCCAATGCGATTGCTGAGCTTGGCCCAAAGCGGCACACTGGCCCCGGCGCTGAGGAAGAACAGGATCAGCAAGGGACCCGCCTTGCCCGGAAGTTGCAACCGGTCCTCGACGAAAAACAGAAACAGGGTCGAGGTGATGGCGACCGGCAGGCTGTTGACCAGAGCCAGCGCCAGAAGGCGCAGCGCCCCGGCCTGACCCAATCCGGTGAAAGACAGGCCCGCACCCGTAATCGGTGTCCGCCGCCACATCGGAAAGGTCACCGCGATGGTGACGATCGACAGGACGCCCAGGAACAGGCCAAAGGCTGGATATCCCTGCGCACCGGCCCCGAAAGCCACAAACAGCGCGGGCGCGCTGGCGGCGATGACAACCCCGGCCAGTTGTCCACCTTCACGGAAGGCTGCCAGTGTCATCAACTCTTTCGTGTCCGGTGCCTTAGCCAGTGTTGCGCTGCGCCCATAAAGCAGGATGGTTCCAAGGCTATAGGCCGAGAACAGCAGTATTAGGATCAGGATCAGCGATGTCACGCTTGCGCCTTCTGGAAGAGCAAAGAGCAGCGGGAAGCCCATGGCCAGCCCAATTGCGGCCACAGCGGCGAATGCCAGCTGGCCACCCGGCCAGCGGTCAATCGCCCAGCCAATCAGCGGGTCCTGCACCAGATCCACCAGTCGGATCACCAGCAGAACGGTGCCGATCACGCCTAGGCTGATCCCAAGGTTTACGGCCGCAAAGCGCGGCAGATGTATATAAAGGGGGATACCCGCCGCAGCGAGCATCAGCGCATAGAGGCTGACCCGTGGATACAGCATCATTGCCCCTTCAACTGTCGCGTAAAGCTTGCCGACCTGGTGTTGTCGCCAAGAAAGATCGACATGAATGTCTTTTTGATGCCCGGCCCGGTCAGGTTGCAGGTTTTGCGCCCGTTGAGCCAGAAACCAACCTTGTTCGGCCCATCCGAAACAGCCAGATAAACATCACCTTTGCTGACGGCCTCAAAGCACTGTCCCAGGTTGGCCTGTGTCAGCCCGCTGTTGCCCTGCCGTGTCATTTCATCAAGCGTGGATTCGATTAAAGCCTTCTGCTTGATGTTCTTGCGGTAGGTCAGCTGCAAACCGAAATCCTCACTCCAGCTGAACGGGGCGCCACCGGGCGTAAACAACTTGGCGTCATAAATCGGCAGGCCCAGATACCGATACGTTGCCGAGCCGCTCAATTCGGCGCTCGGCAATGCATTCGATACGGTTGAAGCTGCCAGCCCGCTTGGGGCCAGCAAAGTCAATGAAAGAAGAATAGCGCGCCAGAATGGATTACTCTGCCGCAACAGGGATGGCCGGATCTTTTTCCAGAACGCCATTGTTAGCTCCGATGGTTTGCGGGGTGCCATTCAATCGCTCGACAACATGCATCGCGCTGGCAATCCCGTCCTCGTGAAAACCGTGCCGGTTGTATGCGCCGGCAAACCACGTTTTGTTCTGTCCCTGCATCTCGCGAATTTGGCCTTGTGCTTTCAGGGCTGCCTGATCGAATACCGGGTGGGCAAACTCGACCTCGTCATAGATTTTGTCCGCGGGAATATCTGCTGAGACATTGAGGGTCACAAACATCGGATCGCTGTCCGGAATGTTCTGCAACCTGTTCATCCAATAGGTGACGCCGACATTTCCGGCTTGCGACCGATAGGTCCAGCTGGACCAGCAGGCCCGCCTTTTGGGCATCTGGCCCGGGTCGCAATGCAAAACGGCCTTGTTAGGTTGGTATTTGATTGCACCGAGGGCGGCTTTTTCCTCGGGTGTGGCGCTGTCGCCTAGAATGGCCAGTGACTGGTCGGAATGGGTGGCGAGGATGATCTCATCATACAGATCGGCCTGACCTTCGCTATGTACAGTTACGCCCAACTCATTCCGCTGAACGTTCTGAACCGGAGCAGCAACGCGGATTTCACAACCGCGGGCGCGCAGAGAGGCCTCGATGCGGCGGACATATTCGATGCTGCCGCCTTTGACCGTCCACCACTGGTGTTGTTTGGTTCGATCACCGGCCAGCAAAGCATGATTTTGGAAGAACTGTACCAGTGACCGCGCCGGAAAGCGGTCAATGAATTCGACAGGGGTGGACCAGATCGCGCCGCACATAGGCATCAGATAGTTGTGGCGGAACCAGTGGCCCAGTCTCAGTTGATCAATCAGTTCCCCAATCGTTGTGTCATCGTCCTTGGCTGCTTCTGGCGCCTCTTTGCCAAAGCGCAGGATGTCAGAGATCATCTTGTAGTAGGCCGGCCGCATCAGGTTACGCTTTTGCGCGGTCAAAGTGCGCAGATTGTTCAGCCCGTATTCGAGGCGACCATTGTCGATCGTGGCACCAAAGCTCATCTCGCTTTTGATTACAGGGACGTTCAGTTCATCGAACAGCTTGGTGAGGTTGGGGTAGGTGGAATAGTTGAACACGATAAAACCGGTGTCGACCGGTTGATCACCGTTTTTGCCGGCCATCACCGTTCGGGCATGTCCGCCCAGTCGTGGCTCGGCCTCATAGACCGTTACATCATTGTTTTCGGATAGGTAGTAAGCTGCGGATAAGCCTGAAATGCCTGCACCTACAATTGCGATTTTCTTGCGTGAGCCCCGTGGTTCGTCGAACATGTGATCCCCTTAGTGCGACATTTAAAAAGGATTACGTACTAGTTGCGGGTACGGATCAATCACGTTGGACTTTTTTTGAACGTGCGTTACATCATGATGCCTTGCCCAGTTTTTTGAGCGTTAACGTGATCCAGCTTTGTTGCCGATCCGTAAAATCCTTAAATTGTCTGAAACAACACGAAACCAATGTCCGGGCCACACGTACCCGACAGTCCGGATGGCCCAAGCATGAGCAGTTTTGACGGTAAAACCTATTGGATTGTTGGTGCCAGCGAGGGCCTGGGCCGATCTCTGGCTCAGGCGCTAAGCCGTCAGGGGGCACATCTGGTCCTGTCGGCGCGCAATGCGGCACGACTGGCCGACATCTGCGAAACCCTTCCGAACGCGCGGGCGGTGCCGTTCGACGTGACCGACCTGAAAGCTGTGCGCAGCGCCGTTGCAGAGGTCGGGGGTGTGGATGGTCTGGTTTACAATGCCGGGGCCTATGAGCCGATGAAATCAGCCGATTGGGACACCGATGCTGTTCTGTCGATGACAGACGTGAATTATCTTGGCGCGCTGCGCGTGTTGGGCGAGACCGTGCCCGGGTTTGTGCGCGCGGGCCAAGGCGACATCACGCTGATCGGGTCTTTGTCTGGCTACCGCGGGCTTCCGGCTGCGGTTGGGTATGCGGCGAGCAAGGCAGCGCTGGTCTCTCTGGCTGAAACGATGCGATTTGATCTGGCTGGCACGGGGGTAACCGTGCGGATCGTCAATCCAGGCTTCATTAAGACCCGCCTGACCGAAAAGAACACGTTCAAGATGCCGATGCTGATGACACCCGAGGACGCGGCGGACCGGGTGGTCAGGGCGATGTCGCGCCGCCGGTTCCGCACCGATTTCCCGGCACCGTTCTCTTGGGTGATCCGTTTGCTGGATTACCTGCCGGATTGGCTGATTTACCGCGGAAAATAGACTCTAACCAGGCGTTTTAACCAAACTGCCCGTGACAGAACCAGCCTGCCGACATCGTGCCGCCATGGCCGTAAAACAGCCACAGCCGCTCACCCTGTTCGGTGACCACCACCCAGTAGTCCCGCACGCCGCTGCGCCAGTTGGGATCGTCCAGCCACCATTCGGGTGCGATCCGTTCCGGACCGGTGGCCTGTACCAACTGCCAGTCGCGCCCGCGCCAGCGAAAGGCGGCTGGAACATCCGGGGCTTCAGCGGCCATCACCGGCTCGGGCTGCCACATCTGCAAGGGGCGCGGGCGCGGTGGGGCAGGCCAGTCGCGCGCGGGTTCAGACCATGCTGCCGCCAAAGTCTGTGCCGTTTTTTCGGGGATATGTGAGGCTGCCGGGTGACGTCGGGTGATCACGTCCAACCCGACCCGCGCGCCCAGTTTGCCGATCAGATCATCTACGGCTGTATTGCCCTCAAGCCGATTGCGAGCCACGCGGCGCGCCTCGGCGTGACCGGCCACTGTGCGGGCATGGATGGGCTCGGTCTGGATCGCCTCAAGCCGCAGCATGTCGATGCCATAGCCTGCGTCGATCTTATCGATTTTCATCTCTAACAAAGGGCGAATGCGGTGTTTGTCGTAAGTGGGCCGAGCCAAACCAACCTCGATGATCTCAGCCGCCTGATCGGCGCGATGTGCCTCAAGCCGCAGGGTACGCACGCCACGTGCCTTCTCTTCCAGCTTCGCGCACAGCGTGGGCAAGACTCGGTCGATGGCGGCCATAACGTCCTCGATCAGGCCGATCGGATTGGGCAAGGTCATCCGCACCGCAAAGTGATGGGGCGGACGTGCGGGCGAGACCGGTTCGGGGGCGCTGCCCATCGCTTGGTCCAGTCTCATCACCAGCCCGCGCCCGAACCGTCGGGCGAGAGAAGCCCGGGGTTGACCCAAAAGATCGCCGATCCGGCGCAGGCCCAGCCGGTTCAGTTGTGCCACAACCTGATCTTCCAGCCGCAGCGCCGCAATCGGCAGAGGGCTGAGCGCGCCATAAGATTGCCCTGGTGCTGCGATCCGTGCGCCGCCACCCAGGGCCATCACTTGCGGCGCGGCCCCGCCCTTGGTCCAGTGCCGCCGTTTCCCTGCGCGCGCGCGGGTGGCGCGCGCCTCTTGGCTGATGGCGTCGCCGTTGCGATCTGATGTGGCCTCTTGCCCCGCATACCGTGCCAGCGCCCAGGCCGCGCCCAGCGTGTCGGCGATGCCCATCTGCACGCTTAGCCCCATATCTGCACAGTCGGTTTCAATGACGCTCAGTAGTGCCTCTTCCCCGCCGAACAGGTGCGTGCAGCCTGACAGATCGACGACCAGCCCGTCTGGTGCCTCTTCGGCCACCCAGGGGCTGAACTTGCCGGCCCAACGGCGCAGCGCGGTTAGAAACGCAGCCTCAGCCGGGGCGTTGCGGTGTCGCGTGATCAGGGCTGCACACATGGCGTGGGCATCACGCACGGGTTGACCCACACGCAGACCGGCGGCCTGCGCTTCCACGTTCAGCGAGGTAATCACCTGCATGTTTGACTGTTCCGCAACCACGGCCAAAGGGCCAGCATGCAGCCCCCGCGCAGCACGGATCAGCCGTTCAGCCCCCAGACGGGGGAACCACAATGAGAGTATTCGGCGTTTCGGCATCGGCAGACATCAAAATGTTCTCACTTTGTTCTTACTTCAGAATCGTCCGCCGAGTCCACGCTTACCCGCAGGTCAGGCGTTGAATGATCCCCGAGCCGCTCACGAAAACATTCAGCCGGTCGATGCGGTAATCCTGTGTGGCGATGTCATCGGGGCCCAGAACGCGCGAGCGTTCGGGCAGCTGGCCCTGAATGGTCGACACCGGTTGGCCAATGGAATCGGCAAAAGCTTCGCCCTGGCAAAAGGCCAGATCAACCGAGGCGGCGTCCGTCGACGCAGGTGTTGCAACAGGCGCGGTCGTCTCGGCGCAGGCTGCCAGCAGGACCAGAGCGGGAATAAATCGGTGCATTGGCGTTTCTCCTTCTGACAATGTCGTTACTGCAATATCAAACAATTAGCCAACCTGTCACCAAAGCGCAGTTGAAAATGCCCTGCAATTGACGCAGGGTCGGGGCAAATAAGACAGGGAGACAACAACCATGCGTACCCGTGCCGCCGTCGCCGTCCAGGCGGGCAAACCTTTGGAAGTGATGGATGTGAACCTCGAAGGCCCCAAGGCGGGCGAGGTTCTTGTCGAGATCAAAGCCACCGGCCTCTGCCACACCGACGAATTCACCCGATCGGGCGCTGACCCCGAAGGCCTGTTTCCGGCGATTCTGGGCCATGAAGGCGCAGGCGTTGTGGTTGAAGTGGGCCCAGGTGTGACCAGCCTGAAACCGGGTGATCACGTGATCCCGCTCTACACGCCTGAATGTCGTGAGTGCGAATACTGTTTGCACCCCAAGACCAACCTGTGTCAGGCGATCCGCGAAACCCAAGGCCGGGGCTTGATGCCCGACGGAACCTCGCGGTTTTCGACCTTGGATGGCGATCCGATCCTGCACTACATGGGTTGTTCAACCTTCGCGAACCACACGGTTCTGCCGGAAATCGCGCTGGCCAAAGTGCGTGAGGACGCGCCCTTCGACAAGATCTGCTACATCGGTTGTGGCGTCACCACCGGCATCGGTGCCGTCATCAACACTGCCAAGGTTGAGATCGGTAGCCGTGCCATCGTGTTTGGTCTGGGCGGCATCGGCCTGAACGTCATTCAAGGCCTGCGTCTGGCCGGAGCGGACCAGATCGTCGGCGTCGACCTGAACCCGTCAAAGGTCGAAATGGCTACCAAGTTCGGCATGACCGATTTCGTCAACCCGTCCGAGGTTGAAGGCGATCTGGTGCCTTATCTGGTCAACCTAACCAAAGGCGGCGCGGACTACACCTTTGACGCCACCGGCAATGTCGGCGTGATGCGCGCAGCACTGGAGTCGGCACATAAAGGGTGGGGTGAATCGATCATTATCGGCGTGGCGCCGGCTGGGGCCGAAATCTCGACCCGCCCATTCCAGCTGGTCACTGGCCGCTCGTGGCGCGGCACTGCATTTGGTGGCGCGCGGGGCCGGACCGATGTGCCCAAGATTGTCGACTGGTACATGGAGGGCAAGATCGAGATCGACCCGATGATCACTCATACAATGGGTCTGGACGACATCAACCACGGATTCGACCTGATGCACAAAGGCGAAAGCATCCGGTCTGTGGTCCTTTACTAAGGGTCTAAACCTTCGGAAAACGCTATTACGGCGCGCTAAACAGCGCGCCGTTTCTTATTCCCCCGGCCGCGTTGCCCCGGTATCTGACCGAGGTGATCGCACGCGCAGAACCGGGGTGTTGGCCGAGGTGGTGTTGATCCGGCTTTCGCGCCAGACCACATAGACGCCGGATGCGATGATGATGCTGGCGCCCACCGCAACCCAGATATCCGGGCGTTCACCAAAGAAGACCATGCCAAAGATCGTAGCCCAGATGATCTGGCTATACTGGCTGGGGGCAATAACTCCGGCGGGTGCCGCGCGATAGGCCAGAATGATCAGGTGCTGGGCGATGACCGAGAATACGCCTACCAATGCCATCATCGCCAGATGCAGCAAGGATGGCGGTTGATAGACAACGGGTTGTGCAAGGCTCATCACGGCGATTGCCAACAGCATGGGGTACAGGATCAGCACCGCCGAACGTTCTTCATTTCCGATCTTGCGTACCAGCACGGATGCAAAGGCGCTGCAAAAGGCAGCCATCAGGGCGGCCAGATGGCCCAGCGTGATATCCGTTGCGCCTGGACGCAGGACAATCAGAACGCCGATCAAGCCCACGCCCACGGCGGCCCAACGCTGGGCGCGGACCACTTCGCCGAGAATGGGGATCGATAGGACTGTCACGATCAGCGGGAAGGAAAATAGCAGCGAATAAACCTCGGCCAGCGGCAATACGGAAAAGGAGTAAAACGCGCAGGACATTGCGGTGACCATCAAGCCTGACCGCAGCAGCACCAGCCATGGGTGGCGGGGCAGGAAGTTCCCGGTTGTCCGGTCGGTCAGAATCGTGACGGCCATGGGCACAAAGGAAAACAGCGTGGCAAAAAAGATGATCTGCATCACCGAGTAGACGCCGCCGAGCGCCTTGATCAGCGCGTCATGGCTGGCAAAGACCGCAAAGCCCAAAAACGCATAGCCGAGTCCCCGGAGGGTGGAGTTCTGAGTGCTCATCTTTGTGGCCCCGGGTGATGTCTCGGTGTTGTGACTGTGCCATCACACCGCGTATGTTGCGGGTGGCTTGCCTTTGAGTAAACCCATTTTGGCTGCGCGCATAGTCCTTAATTTACCGCTAACATTGCATGGCTGCTATGCCGCGAGATCATCGCAGGATCGGGGGAGCGTCCTTGGGTTGGCGAGCGGACTGAACACCGGCCTTCATTCCCACACCAATGCGGCGCGCCAGCGCGACCCACGGTGTTGCGGTTTCAGAGGGCAGCGTCTGGGTTGCGACCTCTTCGAACAGGTCCAGCCAATGGGCGAAGAACTCGGGCTTTACGTCGGGACGTTCAATATGAACCCGCTGCGGATTGCCGTCATAACTGCGCTCGAACAAAATCGCGTTGCGCCAGAAGGCGGCGATCTTTTCCTCATGGGCGGGCCAGTCGTGGACATGTTTGTTGAAGACCGGTCCCAGTGTCGCATCCTCACGCACGCGGGCGTAAAAGGCGCGGACCTGAGCGTTGATCTGATCTGGCGTCGCGGGAAAGCGTGGGGGCAGGGTGGGTCTGGTCATTGGGATGGTCCGATTTCGACTCTGTTCAGGGGCAATATCCCGTTCTGCGGTCATGCGACAGGCGTGGTTTTGTCGCGCGGGTCCGGTGTCAGAATATGCCGCAGCAGGGCGACGGGATGCGCCCGTAGGCTGAGGCGGGTGGCGACGTAGTCCTCGACCACCTGCTCGCCCAAGGTCATTTTCGGCAGGTAGGCCTCGGGTTCATCCAGCGCCTCCCCTTCCAGATCTTGCGAGAACAGCGGCAGGGGTTTGGCTGTGGCGATCGCTTTGGCCTGCCACAATGCCTCGCGCCGTGTCAGGTCGCAGGCGGCGAAGGCATCCGCCTCGGCCAGCCGTTCGATGACCGATGGTCCCAAACCGGCACGGCGCCAGACATCGTCGACCTGATGGTAGCCATTGCCGCGCGCGGCTGTCAGCCAGCTGGCATCTTCCTCGCTGAGGCCCTTGATCTGGCGGAAGCCCAGCCGCAGCGCCAGCCCGCCCTGACCGTCAGGTTCCATCACATTGTCCCAAAAGCTGGCATTGATGCAGACCGGGCGCACTTGAACCTCATGCTCGCGCGCATCGCGGACGATCTGGGCGGGGGCATAGAATCCCATTGGCTGCGAATTCAGCAGGGCGCAGGCGAATATCCCCGGATGATGGCATTTGATCCAGGCCGAGGCATAGACCAGCAGCGCAAAGCTGGCCGCGTGGCTTTCTGGGAAACCGTAAGAGCCGAAGCCTTCGATCTGGAAAAAACAGCGTTCGGCGAAGTCCTGTTCATACCCGTTGCGTTTCATCCCGCGCAGGAACAGCGCGCGGAATTCGCTGACATTGCCGTGCTTCTTGAAGGTTGCCAGAGACCGGCGTAGCCGGTCGGCCTGTTCCGGGGTAAAGCCTGCGCCGACAATGGCGATCTGCATGGCCTGTTCCTGAAACAGCGGCACGCCCAGCGTTTTGCCCAGCACCTCGCCCAACTCGTCCGAGGGGAAGCTGACCTCCTCCTCTCCGTTCCGGCGGCGGATATAAGGGTGGACCATGTCGCCCTGAATGGGGCCGGGGCGGATGATGGCGACCTCAATCACCAGATCATAGAAATTGCGGGGCCGCATCCGGGGAAGGAAGTTCATCTGTGCACGTGATTCCACCTGAAACACGCCAATCGAGTCCGCCTTGCACAGCATGTCGTAGACGACAGGGTCCTCGGGCGGCAGGGTGGCGAGTGTATAGCTGGTCTGATGGTGCTGACCGATCAGATCAAAGGCCTTGCGAATGCAGGTCAGCATCCCGAGGCTGAGGACATCGACCTTGAGGATGCCCAGCGTGTCGATATCGTCCTTGTCCCAGCAGATGACCGTGCGGTCCTCCATCGTGGCGTTCTCGATAGGAACAAGCTCGTCCAGACGCCCCTCGGTGATGATGAAGCCGCCGACATGCTGAGACAGGTGACGGGGGAACCCGTCGATCTCATATACCAGCATTAGAGTCTGTTTTAGACGGCGATCTTCGGGGTCGAGGCCAATCTCGCGCATCCGTTCCGCCTCAAGCCCCGCAGCGGAGAAGAAGCCCCAAAGCTGAGATGAGAGCGCTGAGATCGTGTCTTCGGTCAGTCCCATCGCGCGGCCAACCTCGCGGATGGCGCGTTTGCCGCGATAATGCACGACCGTGGCACAGAGGCCGGCGCGATGGCGACCATAGCGGTCATAGATGTGCTGAATCACCTCTTCGCGGCGCTCATGTTCGAAGTCGACGTCGATATCGGGCGGCTCATCCCGCGCCTCGGAGACAAAGCGTTCGAAGACCATTGTGCCCATCTCAGGGCTGACCTCAGTGATGCCGAGGCAGAAACAGACCACCGAATTGGCCGCCGACCCGCGCCCCTGGCAGAGGATGTCGCGCGAGCGGGCGAAATGAACGATGTCGCGGACGGTCAGGAAATAGGGCTCGTATTTCAGCTTACCGATCAAGGTGAGCTCATGCGCCAACATCTTTTGCGCCTTCTCGGACGCGCCTGCCGGATAGCGCCATTGCAACCCTTCATGCGCCAGACGATGCAAGCGCTGGGTCGGGGTTTCCTGCTCGCTGCCCTCGCTGGGGTACTCATAACGCAGCTCGTCCAGCGAGAATGTGAGCTGTTCGCTGAGTTCATGCGCGCGGGCAACGGCCCCCTCATAACCTTTGAAGATGCGCAGCATCTCGGTCTCGGACCGCAGGCGTTGTTCGCCATTGGCCAGCGCCTCGCGGCCCAACTCATCGACCTTGCGGCGCAGGCGGATGGCGGTCAGCACATCACCCAGTTTGCGGCGCGTGCCGTGATGCATCATCGGCGTGGCGCTGGCGAGTGTGGGGAGGCCGAGTTGCTTTGATTCAGTCTCTAATAAAGAGAAATATACGCCATCTGCGCCGTCATACCGGGGGTGCATCAACAGATGCATCCGCCCGGCAAAGCGGCGCGTCAGCTGTTGCGCTTGTGTCCGCCAGCCGCCCGCGCCGCCCGGAGACCGGGCCGTTTGTGGCCACAGCAGCAGGTGGAGACCGTCTGAGAACTCCAAAAGGTCGGACAGGTGCAGGATGCAGTTGCCCTTTTCGGCGCGCAGCCGTCCCTTGGAGAGGATGCGGCACAGATTGGCCCAGCCCTGTCGGTTCAGGGGCAGCGCGGTAACCGTGGGTGCGTCGGTAAAGATCAGCCGTGCCGCCGGTATCAGGCGGGGCACCGCGTGGATCGGGTACGAGGGCGGTTTGGGGATGTGATCGGGGCAGGGTGGGCCTATGGAGGTGTTCTGCACCTCCCACTCCAGCCGTTCGCGCACCTTGCGGGTGATCTCGCGCGCCTGCGTATGGGCGCGGACGATCCCAGCGACCGAGTTGTCATCAGCGATGGCGATGGCGGGCAGGCCCAGGGTGACGGCACGCTCCATATACTCCTCGGGGTGAGAGGCCCCGGTGAGGAAGGTGAAGTTGGACGTGATCGACAGCTCGGCATACATGACGATTCCGTATTATATTCACGTTTTGTTCTTTTTCGAGTCCTTTGCGCAGGAAACGGGTCGATTGGGTTTGGTCCGATGGGCAATGTCGGGAAAAAGGAGACCTGAAATGTTCAAAATCACCGCATTGCCCACCGACGACGTACGCGCCCTTCAGGCCGGTCACCCGGATTCCTATGGCGCAACGCCAGAACGGACCGTTTCAACGGGTGCCGGTAACCCGTGTCGCCATTGTTTGCAGAACATTCCCGAGGGCGAAGAAATGCTGATCTTGGCCCACAGGCCATTTTTAGAGACACATCCATATGCGGAAACCGGGCCAATCTTTCTGTGTGCTGCACCCTGTGAGCGATACGAGGGGCAAGACCTGCCCGAGATCCTGACCTCGTCGCCCGATTACCTAATTAAGGGCTATGGCACAGATGACCGCATCGCCTATGGCACCGGGGCGATCACGCCCACGGATCAGATCGGTGCAAAAGTCAGAGATATCTTTGCCCGACCAGATGTGGCCTATATCCACGTCCGATCTGCGCGAAACAACTGCTATCAGGCCCGAATCGACCGAGACTAAAGCTTGACCCTATGCATCCCCCGGTGCGGCTGATCCGGATCAACCGCCGGGGTGTCCCCTGTGCGGCTGGACGTCAAGGCGAGGAACACATCCTCTAGATCAGCCTCTTCAGTGCGGACATCGCGAATGCGGATATTGGCTGCGCGGACGGATTCCAGAACTTGCTCGGCGTTGGTTTGGGCGCTGCGATATTGCAGAACAAGGTTACCATCGTCGCGCAAGGCGGCCTCGACCCCTTCGGTTGCGGGTAGATCGATGACCGGGCTGTCGGGCACGATGACCATGGTACGGCTGTCCATTCGGCCCAGCAGGTTGGCGGTGCTGTCCTGCGCGATTTTCTCACCGTGATTGATGATGGCAATCTCGTCACACATTTCCTGCGCTTCTTCCAGGTAATGCGTGGTCAGGATGATGGTCATGCCCTGATCGTTCAGCTTGCGCACATTTGTCCAGAGCATCTGGCGCAGTTCGATATCCACGCCTGCCGTCGGTTCATCCAGCACCAGAATCTTGGGGTGATGCACCAGCGCCTTGGCTAGCAGTAACCGCCGCCGCATGCCACCCGACAGGGTACGGGCATAGGCTTCGGCCTTGTCGCTGAGACCGACCAGTTCAAGGATCTCATCGCTGCGGCGTTGGGCCTTAGGTACGCCGTACAAACCGGCCTGCACCTCCAACGCGCCGCGGGGGGTAAAAAACGGGTCAAGGTTCAGCTCTTGGGGCATCACGCCAATCGCGGAACGGGACTGGCGTGGGTTGCGGTCCTGATCGTACCCCCAGATCGACACAGAACCCGCCGTTTTCACCACCAGACCGGCCAGAATGTTGATCAGGGTCGATTTACCTGCCCCGTTCGGACCCAGCAGGCCAAACACCGACCCCCGTGGGATGCTCAAGTCTATGCCCTTCAGTGCCTGTTTCTCGGGCTGGCCCTTGCCACCCCGATAGGTCTTGCGCAGTCCATCGATCCTGATTGCCGCATCGGTCATGAGACCCTTGCCCCCGGTTTGCTCATCGCTCATAAACGCACCTAATGCATGCCCGCGAGGCCGACAACCAATGAAGGATCGCCAGCCGTGACACTTGATGCACCGGAAACCAAGATCGTCGAAACCGCACGTGTTGCCTGTGACGGCGGCGAAGGCGCATTGGGCCATCCGCGCGTTTGGTTGCAGATCCCCGAAGATACGGGCTGGGTCGAGTGCCCGTATTGCGATTGTAAATACGTACTGTCGGAGCGCGACGCGCAATAAATTCGGGGGCCGGATGCTTTTTGCAGTGCAGCTTTTGCGGGTGTCCGATCAGGACCCGATTGCCAGTGGCGGACATCGAGACGTGTATGCCTGCCCAGGGCAGTCCCACTTATTGGTAAAGGTGACGCGCCCGCGCAAACGGCCCAACCGATCCTTTGCGAAACGGTTGATCCGGCGGCTTCTGCCCGATTCTGTATTCCGCAATGCGCTAAAAGAAATCGAGGGTGAGATGAAGGCGGCGCTGAAAAGCGGCACCGACATCGAGCAACTGCCTTTGGCGCGATGTTTTGGCATAGCGCAAACCGACATTGGCCCAGCGATCATTGTGGAACGGATCGAATCCGATGACGGACAGCTCGCACATCCCCTTGCGAAGCTGTGCGAGGATGGAGCGCTGAGCGATGATGTTCTGAATGAACTGAACAGCTTTGCCAAAAAACTGTTTCAGCTTCAGATTGTTGCCCGCGATATTCACGAGACCAACATTGTCTACGGGCTGCGCAACGAAACCCGAATGTTCCTGCTGATCGATGGTTACGGAGAGCGCAATCTAATTCCATTGCGTACATTGAGCCGCAGGTTGAACAACCGGTCGCTGCACAAGCAGATGAACGGCATTGCCGAGCGTGTGGGGCTGATCTGGGACAGAACCGGGCAGGAATTCCGTGTCGCGTGATTGACGGCCTGCGTTAACGTTCCGGCACAGTTTTCCGGCCTCTTGTGTGGATTGACTACCTTCTTTGCTGGCCACCCGCGCGGGCCTGTGGCAGAACCGTTTCCAACCAGAACGGAGCGCGCGCATGAGCAATTTCGGAAAAGGGTGTCACCTGCATCTGATTGACGGATCGGCCTTTATTTTTAGGGCCTATCACGCGCTGCCGCCACTGACGCGAAAGTCGGACGGGCTGCCGATTGGCGCAGTTTCCGGCTTTTGCAACATGTTGCAGAAATATGTTGAAGGGAACGCTGGCCCGGAAGCACCGACCCATGTGGCGGTGATCTTTGACAAAGGCTCGCACACGTTCCGCAACGATATGTATGACCTCTACAAGGCGAACCGCGAAGCGATGCCCGAGGACCTGCGCCCGCAGATGCCCCTGACACGCGAAGCAACGAAAGCCTTCAACATCGCTTGCAAAGAGTTGGAGGGGTACGAGGCCGACGACATCATTGCGACCCTTGCTGTGCAGGCGCGTGAGGCGGGCGGGCGTGTGACAATCGTAAGCTCGGACAAGGATCTGATGCAGCTGGTTGGCGGCGGTGTCGAAATGCTGGATGCGATGAAGAACAAGCGCATCGACCGCGATGGCGTGATTGAGAAATTCGGTGTCGGCCCTGAACGCGTGGTTGATGTACAGGCACTGGCGGGCGACAGCGTCGATAACGTTCCCGGGGCTCCAGGCATTGGGGTCAAGACGGCCGCCCTGCTGATCAACGAATATGGTGATCTGGAAACGTTGCTGGACCGGGCCGAAGAAATTAAGCAGCCCAAGCGCCGCCAGACCCTGATCGAAAAGCGCGACCAGATCGAGCTGTCGAAGAAACTGGTGCAACTGGACGAGAACACACCGCTGGATTTCACGCTGGACGATCTTGAGGTGAAAGATCCCGAACCTGACACCTTGCTGGGTTTTCTGGCAGATATGGAGTTTCGCACGCTCACCAAGCGGATCGCGGACAAGCTGGGTGCCGAAGCGCCAGCGATTGCCGATGCGCCTGCGCCGGCTGCTGAGGTAGTCGAAGCCGAAGCCATCCCCTTTGATGCATCGAAATACGAATGTGTGCGGGATGCGGGTGCGCTGCAGAAATGGATAGATCAGGCGTATGAGCGCGGCTGGATCGCCGTGGATACGGAAACCACCGGCCTAAATGAAATGATAGCTGATCTTGTCGGCATCTCCCTGTCGGTTGAGCCGGGCGAGGCGTGTTATATCCCATTGATCCACCGGGAAAGCGCCACCGATGATCTGTTCGGCTCAGACGCGCTGGCCGAAGGGCAAATGCCCGTCAATGAGGCCCTGAATCTGCTCAAACCTATGTTCGAAGACCCGTCGATCCTGAAGATCGGGCAGAACATGAAGTACGACGCCAAGATTTTCGCCCGCTATGGCGTGAATGTGTCGCCCATCGATGACACGATGCTGATGTCCTACGCGATGCATGGGGGTGAGCATGGGCATGGTATGGATACCTTGTCCGACCGCTATCTGAATCACACGCCGATCCCGATCAAACCGTTGCTGGGTTCGGGCAAGTCAGCGATCACCTTCGACAAGGTGCCGATCGATGAGGCAACGGCCTATGCGGCCGAAGATGCCGATATCACGCTGCGCCTGTGGAAGCTGTTCAAACCGCAACTGCATCAGGTGCAGGTGACAACGGTATATGAAACGCTCGAACGCCCGCTGGTACCGGTTCTGGCCGAAATGGAAATGCACGGCATCAAGGTCGACCGCGATGTTCTGAGCCGGATGTCCAACGCATTTGCCCAGAAAATGGCAGGGTTAGAGGCTGATATCCACGAATTGGCGGGCGAGAATTTCAATGTTGGCTCTCCTGCCCAGCTTGGTGAGATTCTGTTCGACAAGATGGGGCTGGAAGGCGGCAAGAAGGGGAAAACCGGAAAATACTCGACCGGGGCTGACATTCTCGAAGACCTCGCGACCGAGCATGAATTGCCACGCCGAGTACTGGACTGGCGGCAACTGTCCAAGCTGAAATCGACCTACACCGATGCGCTGCAGACCCATATCAATCCAGATACGGGCCGGGTGCATACGTCTTATTCCATCACGGGGGCGAATACGGGGCGTCTGGCCTCGACCGATCCGAACCTGCAGAACATTCCGGTGCGTACCGAGGAGGGTCGGCGCATTCGCGAGGCGTTCATAGCCGAACCGGGCAATGTGCTGGTCAGCCTCGACTACAGCCAGATCGAGCTGCGCATTCTGGCGCATATCGCCGATATTTCGGCTCTGAAACAGGCGTTTTCCGACGGGCTGGACATTCACGCCATGACCGCGTCCGAGATGTTCGATGTGCCGCTGGACGAGATGACGCCGGATATCCGCCGTCAGGCCAAGGCGATCAACTTTGGTGTGATCTACGGCATCTCAGGCTTTGGGCTGGCGCGCAATCTGCGCATCCCGCGGGCCGAGGCACAGGGGTTCATCGACCGTTATTTCGAACGCTTCCCGGGTATTCGCAAGTATATGGACGACACTGTCGCCTTTGCCAAAGAGCATGGCTATGTGCAGACTTTGTTCGGACGTAAAATTCATACACCCGAGATTAATGCCAAGGGGCCGCATGCGGGGTTCTCGCGCCGGGCGGCGATCAATGCACCGATTCAGGGAACGGCGGCGGATGTAATCCGGCGCGCGATGGTGCGGATGCCAGATGCGATCAATGGTCTGCCCGCCAAGATGCTGCTGCAGGTGCATGACGAATTGCTGTTCGAAGTCGCCGAGGATGCGGTGGACTCTTTGATCGATGTCGCACGCGACGTGATGGAAGGCGCATCTGATCCAGCTGTGAAGCTGGATGTGAAGCTGAGCGTGGATGCCGGGCAAGGCGCCAACTGGGCTGAGGCGCACTAGAAATTCATCAAGCGGGCGGCGCTGCTCATCAGGCCCGGCGGGCCCTCTTTGCAGCGGGTCAGTCCTGCGGTCTGACCCACCCCTCGACCATACGTTTTACTGTTGGTCCAAGGGTTAGGATGACGGCGAAGGCGATGGGCCAGCAAAAAGCCCAGGAACCCATCCAGTCACCAAATGTGGACGGTCCGAAACCGACAGCTTTGACCGTGGCGATGCCAGTGA
The DNA here is from genome assembly GCF_059609785.1 of Ruegeria sp. YTSC003. Classification (NCBI taxonomy): domain Bacteria; kingdom Pseudomonadati; phylum Pseudomonadota; class Alphaproteobacteria; order Rhodobacterales; family Roseobacteraceae; genus Ruegeria; species Ruegeria sp. YTSC003. Next base: position 23,227 of record NZ_JBXWMK010000010.1, read on the forward strand.
CGATACAGGACATGAGGCCGGACATGATCAGTCCGAATACAGCGTGGGCCAAGCGGGCAGGGATCATTTCGGGCATCCTTAAGGTCGCGATGCCCCGGTTTTAGATATTTTCCCCCTGATTGCCAGACGGAATAGGGAATCTGGCGTCACATCCAGCCCAATGAGTGCACGGTTCTGGATGTTGACGGTGTGTATTCGGCGCTAACCCAACCGGAATATCCCGACGCCGTCATAGCGTTAAAAAGCTGAGCGAAATCCGTCGGACCGCGTCCCGGTTCAGAGCGGTCCGGGGCGGCTCCGACCTGGGCATGTACGACCCTTGGGTGAAACTGTTCCCAAACAGCCAGCGCATCTCCATGGATCATATGGGCGTGAAAGCTGTCGTATTGCAGGCCGACATTCGGGCGATCCACACGGTCCAGGATGTCAGCAGCCAGGTTGTAATCGTTGAGGAAGTAATCGGGCTGAGACACGGGGTTGAGCGGTTCAATCGTAAATTGTTGGTGCGGTGCAAGGTCGGCCGTCCATTGCAGGTTGTGCACCATGCATTCAAACGCGTCCGGTCCCGAGGAATAACCTGACATGATGTGGATCAGCCCCGGGCGCAGAACCTGAGCATAGCGCAAAACGCGGCGGATATCCGACTGGAACCGGCCTTCACCACCGGGAACAGCGGCATAACCGGGATCGCCGCCGGTGTAATTGGGTGGAGGCGCATTGATCAGCACCAGATCCAAACCGTTGGCCAGCAACGCGCGGTGTGTCTCTTTGGCGGCCAGGTCGTAGGGAAACAGAATTTCAACCGCCATGAACCCGGCCTCTGCGGCGGCCTGAAACCGGTCCAGGTAGGGAAGCTCGGCAAAGAGCAGGGAGATATTGGCCGCGAATTTTGGCATCGGAAGCCTTTTGATAGCTGGTGCGCTGATCTTATCCGCGAGGCGTTTTTAACGAAAGAGACCGAAAACGACAGTTTGTCGAAATTCGACCAGATCGGCCTGACTGAATCAGCGAGGGTCGGGGCAACGCGGCGAATCATTTCAGAACGCCGTGCCAACAAAAGGTTCGAACATTATGGCGATGAGCCCAAACCCCGCGCGCGGGAACGCCCTTTCTGCGTCTGCCGGGCAAAATTCGGCCTTGTCCGGCAACGGCTTGGCAGTGGCATCCATGCTGACGTGGGCGGCTGGGTTTCCGGCGGCCGAGGTGCTGTTGCAGACATGGCCGCCAGTTGCGCTGTTGGTTGCGCGCATGGCCATGGCTGTTGCGTTTCTACTCCCGATTTGGGTCATGATAGATGGCCCGGAACGGGTTCTGCGCGCCCGTTGGGGACATGCGTTTGTTGTCGGCGGGTTTGGCATCGGTCTGGGGATGTTTCTGCTGATCGTGGCGCAAAAACTGACGGACCCGGTCACAACGGCCATCATTGCCTCATGCGCGCCATTGATTGCGACATTGCTGGAACTTGCGTCTGGTACTCGGCGACTCAAGTGGAATTTTGCTGTTGGGGTTCTGATCTCGGTAGTGGGTGGATTGATCGCCACCAGCGCGGTAGCCCCGGCACAGTTGGGTTTGGGCGCGGCCTGTGCCGTTGCAGCGACAGCCCTGTTTTGCTGGGGTAGCCAGGCAACCTCGCGAGATTTCCCCGAATTAAGCCAGACCGGGCGCGCAGCGGTCACATTTGTTGGCGGGTTCTTCATGGCAACCATCCTGATGGCCGGCGCACATCATCTGGGCATGGATATCGTGCCGTCCATTTCTATCGACACGCGTCAAATTGGGATGCTGGCGATCTATTCGCTGATTTCCATGGCGCTCAGCCAGATCCTGTTTGTCGCATCGATTGGCAAACTGGGCGTCGCGCTTACGTCCTTTCACATCAATGTCGCCCCCTTCTACGTGATGCTGATCATGCTGGTGCTGGGCGAAGAGTGGAACTGGACCCGAGCGCTGGGTGCAGGGGTCGTGGCAATGGCTGTTGTTCTGGCACAGGATCGTCGGGTCGCAAAACCGGCCTAGTCGGTCAGGCTGTCCGACCGGATAAGCGGGAAAAACTGCCCACTGGACCAGACGCCAAACCAGCCATCTTTGTGCGTTGCGATGTCCACAAGACGATAAAAGCTTTTGCGATCTATGCGCGCCTCAAGATTTGCGCGAACCAATACATATGGTGACGGCTCGTCTGTTTCGGGATCGATGACAATCCGGATCGGGTGGTCCGGGCCAGCTATCGCGGTATCACCAACACGGGTCGTAAATGTCAGTGTTTGCGCCTGACCGTCGCCTGTCGCGCCAAAATCCACGGCCACAAAGGGCGCATCCTCGACAGTGATTCCCACCTTTTCCACCGGAGTCACGAGGTAGTATTTCCCGTCTTCTTTCTTAAGAATTGAGGAAAAAAGCTTCACAAGCTCGAACCTGTTGATCGGCGACCCTAAATAAGTCCAAGAGCCATCTTTTGCGATCTGGATGTCCAGATCGCCGCAAAACGGAGGATTCCACAGGTGAACAGGGGGTAAACCCCTGGTTTTGGCCGCTTTGACCGAGGCCGCCAGCCCGTCCGGAGAGGGGGTCACAGGTTTTTGTCCGCTCATTGCTTTTGCCATTTCCTTTTCGCGCGATACACTTCAACCATAATAGTCCACGGAAGGGAAAGTCATGACCGAACCTGCCGACCTCGTGTCCGAGATCGAAGCGCTGGAAATCAAACTGCAAGAGGCCAAGGCCTCGATCACCCGTCGCTTTATCGGACAGGAAAGGGTCGTGGACCTGACGCTGACCGCGCTGCTGTGTGGTGGTCACGCCTTGCTGATCGGCCTGCCTGGGCTTGGCAAGACGCGGCTGGTTGAAACGCTGTCGACCGTGATGGGTCTGCATGGCAACCGCATCCAGTTCACACCCGATCTGATGCCAGCTGATATTCTGGGGTCCGAGGTTCTGGACACCGCCGAGGATGGCAGCCGCCACTTTCGCTTTATTTCCGGTCCGATCTTCTGTCAGTTGCTGATGGCGGACGAAATCAACCGCGCCAGCCCTCGAACGCAATCGGCGCTGTTACAAGCGATGCAGGAACGTACCGTGACTGTGGCCGGGGAAGACCGCGATCTGGGTGAACCGTTCCACGTACTGGCGACGCAAAACCCGATCGAACAAGAGGGCACCTATCCACTGCCCGAGGCGCAGCTGGACCGCTTTTTGGTGCGGATTGACGTGGACTATCCGGATCGACAGACCGAGCGCGACATTCTTTTGGCCACGACTGGCGTGGAAGAGGACGAAGCGCACGAGATTTTCAGCAAGGAAGAGCTGTTGGCCGCTCAGACCCTGTTGCGCCGGATGCCGGTCGGGGACTCGGTTGTGGAACTGATCCTCGATCTTGTCCGCGCCTTCCGCCCTGAAGAGGCAGGTGTTTCTGAACGTGTCGCTGAAACCGTGGCTTGGGGCCCCGGCCCCCGTGCAGCACAAGCGCTGATGATGACGGTGCGTGCACGGGCGATGCTGCAAGGGCGATTGGCGCCGAATGCCGAGGACGTGCTGGACGTGGCCCGCCCGGTGCTTAGCCACCGGATGGCCTTGAACTTTGCGGCGCGGGCGCGCGGTGACAGCCTCGCAGACTTGATTGAGTCCACCGCCGCCGGTCTGGTGCGCACCGAGGCTGCGGCGTGAATGCCGCGCTGACCCTTCGCGAAAGATCTGAGGCCGAGGCGTCCCGGCTGCCGCCGCTCTTGGCGCGGGCCGAGCAGCTGGCCGGTACGGTTCTGCTGGGCGATCACGGTCGACGCCGCGCGGGGCTTGGTGACGATTTCTGGCAATATCGCCCTGCTCAGATCGGCGACAGCCGCCGGATGATCGACCATCGGCGCTCTGCCAGGGGCGATCAGCAATTTGTGCGTGAACGCGAGTGGCAGATTGCGCAATCGGTAATGCTGTGGGTCGATCAGGGCGCGTCGATGCGGTTTGCGTCTCACAAGAACCTGCCTACCAAGGCCGACCGCGCTCGTCTGCTGGGGTTGGCAACCGCGATCCTGCTGGTGCGCGGGGGTGAGCGTGTCGGTTTGACTGGTACGACCCTGCCGCCGCGACGCGGTAATGCTCAGATCATCCGACTGGCAGAAGCGTGGTCCGAGGATGCTGAGAGCGACTATGCGCCACCCGAACACCGCGCCATGATTCCGCATGCCCGCGCCGTTTTCATTTCCGATTTCCTTGGTCCGCTGGACGAGGTCGAACTGGCCCTGACCAAAGCCGCCGACCGGGGGGTGCGGGGTTTGGTCCTGCAGGTTCTCGATCCCGGAGAAGAGACCTTTCCGTACCGGGGGCGCACGATCTTTGAAAGCGTCGGCGGGTCTGTCCGACACGAAACCCTAAAGGCCGGAGAACTGCGCGAGCGGTATCTGGAACGACTTGCGAAACGCAAGGATGCGCTGACCCATTTGTGCCGCGCAACGGGCTGGCAGCTGGGGCTGCATCACACCGGTGACAGTGCGCAAGCAGCTCTGTTGTGGCTCTATCGTGCGCTGGATGGGGGAACGGGATGACGGTTTTGGCGGGAATTGGCTTTACCGCACCGTGGGTGTTGATGGGTCTTTTGACCCTGCCGATCCTGTGGCTAATCCTGCGTGCCGTGCCACCCGCGCCGATCCGTCGGTTGTTCCCGGCGGTGACGCTGCTGCTGGGGTTGAGGGATGACGAAAGCGTTTCTGACCGCACCCCATGGTGGCTGTTGTTGCTGCGCATGCTGGCGGCGGCGGCGATTATCATTGGATTGGCCGGACCGGTCCTGAACCCCTCGCGCGATCAGGCAGGTTCAGGTCCGTTGCTGCTGGTTCTGGATGCCAGCTGGGCCGGGGCGACCCGCTGGTCAACGACGCTGGATCAGATCGATGTGCAGCTGACCGAGGCCGGGCGCGCGGGGCGCACCGTGGCCATCCTGCGCCTGACCGAACCTGAAACCCCCGTTTTTCAAGCCGCCGAAGCATGGCGCGGCCGTTTACCCGGGCTGACCCCGACACCGTGGCAACCGACCCCGGCGCAAGTCGTTATGGCGCTGGCTGCCATGGATCAGGTGGACGGAGGGTTTGACACCCATTGGTTCAGCGATCGCTTAACCTACGAGGGGCACGAGGCGATCCTGTCTGCCCTGCGCGCGCGCGGTGATGTGACAGTCTATCAGGCCCCGTCGCCTGCGGTTGCGATTCTGCCTGCTACATACCAGGACGGGGTCATTCAATTGTCCGCGCAACGGGCGGAACCCGGTCCGGCAGATCGCGTCACGATACTGGCTCAGGGGCGTGACCCCGCCGGTGCAATGCGTGTTCTGCAATCGGCCGAGATGGAGTTTGCCAGCGGCGAGACACAGGCGCAGGTAGAACTGTCGCTGCCTTCCGAACTGCGCGCGCGCATCACCCGGTTCGAGATTCAGGGTGAACGTTCGGCAGGGGCCGTCACGCTGACCGATGACAGCTTGCGGCGACGCGAAGTCGCCCTGATTGCCGGATCTCTGAACCGCGAAGGGTTAGAGCTGTTGTCGCCGTTGCATTACCTGACGCAAGTTCTGACCCCTACGGCGGACTTCGTCGATGGCGGATTGCTGGAAGTCCTGCCCGCCAATCCAGATGTGATCGTGCTGGCCGATGTGGCGAAACCGGCCGGGTCCGAACAGGCGGCGCTGGTCGAATGGGTGGAACAGGGCGGTTTGCTGCTGCGCTTTGCTGGTCCGCGGATGGCGGCCAGCGATCTTGGCCGGGATGCCGAGGACACCCTGTTGCCGGTGCGCCTGCGCAGCGGCGGACGCTCGGTCGGTGGCGCGATGAGTTGGGGCGAAGCCAAAGGGCTGGCACCTTTCCCGGAAAACTCGCCCTTTTATGGATTGAAGGTACCGGAAGATGTCACAGTGACCACGCAGGTCATGGCGCAACCAGACCCTAATTTGGCGGATCGGGTCATTGCCTCACTTTCGGATGGCACGCCCTTGGTGACGCGCAAAGCGTTGGGATTGGGGCAGGTGGTACTGTTCCATGTGACGGCAGATGCAGAATGGTCCAGCCTTCCCTTGTCTGGGCTTTTTGTTGAAATGTTGGACCGGCTGGCGGTGTCATCAGCGGCGAAATCGCGGCAGGAGTCACAGTTGCAAGGCACCACGTGGGAACCGATTCAGGTTATGGATGGCTTTGGTGTTCTGTCTGATGCCGGAAATCTACCGGGCGTCGATGGTGTTGAGCTTGTGGCCGGTCAGATCGGTCCCGATCTGCGACCCGGCCTTTACGAAAGCGGCAAACAGAAATTGGCACGCAACGTTCTGTCCGATGAAACGGTTCTCAGCCCAGCGGTCTGGCCGTCGGATGTTCCGATCAAGGGCCAGGAGGTCAGCACCGAAACACCCATTGGGGGCATCCTGCTGAGCCTTGCATTGTTGTTACTGACGATTGACGTCATCGCCTCGTTGGCGTTGTCCGGTCGCCTTGGTTTGGCCAGAGCAGCGGCTGTCGCACTGGGGGCGATTTTGCTGGTGCCCGAAGTACAGGCGCAAACGCCCGAAAGTACAGATTTCGCGTTGAGCGCCACACAGGAATTGGTTCTGGCGCATGTTCTGACGGGTGATCAGCAGGTTGACGATATTGCGGCTGCAGGAATGCGCGGATTGGCTCAGACGTTGTTTTTTCGAACCTCGGTAGAACCTGCTAAACCCATTGGCGTGGATCTGGAACGGGACGAGTTGGCGTTTTTCCCGCTGCTTTATTGGCCGATCTCACCCGACCAGCCGCAACCGTCGGCTGAGGCTTATGCCAAGCTCAACGCTTACCTGCGTTCGGGTGGAATGATCCTATTCGACACGCGTGATGCGGATGTGGCACGCTTTGGGGCGGCCAGCCCGAATGGGCGCAAGCTGCAACAGATCGCGGCCCCGCTGAATATCCCTTCGTTAGAGCCTGTTCCGCGTGACCATGTCCTGACCCGTGCCTTCTACCTTTTGCAGGATTTCCCGGGTCGCTACGCGGGCACCGAAGTTTGGGTCGAGGCGGCACCCATGGATGCCGAACAGATCGAAGGCATGCCGTTCCGCAACCTCAATGATAACGTGACGCCAGTGGTGATCGGCGGCAATGACTGGGGTGCGGCCTGGGCCATTGATCGCAACGGTCAGGCACTACTGCCGGTTGGCCGCGGGTATGCGGGTGAGCGGCAGCGTGAGCTTGCAAACCGCTTTGGTGTCAATCTGGTGATGCATGTGCTGACCGGGAACTACAAATCAGATCAGGTGCACGTGCCTGCCTTGCTGGACAGGTTGGGACAATGACTGGAACCGTCATCTTCGACCCGCTGATCCCTTGGCCCATTCTCGCCATCGTGGTGGCGATTGCTGTTGCTGGGGTTGTTCTGGCCCTGTGGCGCGGTTTGTCTGGCTGGGCTTTGCGCGGTTTGGCGGCGCTGGTTTTGATCGCTGCGCTGTCAGGTCCGGTCTATCAGATCGAAGATCGCGCGCCGCTGACCGATATCGTTCTGATGATCGAGGATGAAAGCGCAAGTCAGACTCTTTCGGACCGGGCGGACCAGACTGCACAGGCCACAAAGGAATTGGCGGCCGAGATTGAATCCCGTGACAATACTGAACTGCGCCGCATTCGCGTAGGTGACGGAGACGGGGACGAAGGCACCCAAGTTATGGCGGCCCTGAACGAAGCTTTGGCCGAAGAACCACGCGCACGGATCGCGGGCATTTTAGTGGTGTCGGACGGCATCGTGCATGATGCCGATCAGGCCCCCGATCTGCCCGCGCCCATGCATCTTTTGCAGACAGGGCGCAAAACGGATTGGGATCGCCGTCTGATCGTCCGCAATGCGCCTGCCTTTGCCATTATTGATGAACCCGTTATCTTGACCCTAAGGGTTGAGGATAGCGGTGCAGCACCCACTGGGGCCTCGACCGCGCCGCTCGAAATTTCGGTCGACGGGGCCGAAGCCGAGCAATTCACGATCCCCATTGGTGTTGATGTTGAGCTGCCGATCACGCTGCCCCATGGCGGGCGCAACGTGATTCAGTTCACCGTGCCAGAGGCTGAGGGCGAGCTGACCGATCGCAACAACACGGCGCTGATCCAGATGAACGGGGTCCGTGACCGGCTGCGCGTGTTGCTGGTGTCCGGCGAGCCGCATCCGGGCGGGCGGACATGGCGCAACCTGCTGAAATCTGACAGTTCTGTGGATCTGGTGCATTTTACCATTCTGCGCCCCCCTGAAAAGCAGGACGGGGTGCCGGTGGATGAATTGTCACTGATCGCCTTCCCGACGCGCGAGCTGTTTCTGGAAAAGATCAACGATTTCGACCTGATCATCTTTGACCGCTACAAGCGGCGCGGCATCCTGCCTGCGATCTATCTGGACAATGTCACCAACTATATCAACGAGGGTGGTGCCGTTCTTGTTGCCGCCGGACCGGATTTCGCCAGCGCCGACAGTATCTTCCGCTCACCCTTGGCACCGATCCTGCCTGCGCAACCCACTGCGCGGGTGATCGAGGAACGCTATGTACCGATGGTCACCGACCTGGGGCATCGCCATCCGGTCACGACGGACCTTGGCGACTCGGATAACTGGGGTGCTTGGCTGCGCCAGATCGACGTCAATCACCGCACGGGTGAGGTGTTAATGACGGGCGTGGATGACCGGCCCCTGTTGGTGCTCAACCGTGTTGGCGAAGGGCGCGTGGCGCTGCTGGCCTCGGACCATGCCTGGTTGTGGAGCCGGGGATTCGAAGGTGGCGGACCGCAGCTGGAATTGCTGCGCCGATTGGCGCATTGGATGATGAAAGAGCCCGAGCTCGAGGAAGAGGCCTTGTGGGCCGAGGCCAATGGTCAGGTGATGCGCATCATCCGTCAAACGCTGGGGGATGAGGTCGGGCCGGTAACCGTAACCCGCCCGAACGGCGAAACGGTCGAAATTACCTTGGATGAGGTCTCGCCGGGGCGGTTCGAAGCACAGTATTTCGGGCCGGAAATCGGCCTCTATCGCCTTCAGGAAGGGGAGCAATCCACCGTCATCGGGCTTGGCCCCGCGGCACCCAAGGAATTCGAACGCACGATCGCAACGGCCGAGGTTCTGGAACCTGTGACGGCAGAATTGCGCGGCGGTACGGTGCGTTTGGAGGAGGGTTTGCCGTCGATCCGCAACGTACGTGCCGGGCGTCCCGCATCAGGGCGCGGATGGATCGGTCTGACCCCGCGCAACGCCTATGAAACACGTGACGTGACGCAGGCCGGGCTATTGCCACCTTGGCTTGTATTGCTGCTGGCGGGCGGGTTCCTTCTGGCGGGCTGGCTGCGCGAGGGACGGTGACAGGTCAGTCAAACACCACGCTTACCGTGGGATTGCCGGGCAAGCCGTCGTAAGACACAGACGCCCCGCCTTTACCCTTTGCGGGCGGGAATAACGGCCCGAATGATCCGACGGAAATCAGGTCCCCCGGTTGAAATTCAATCCCTTTGGACATCAGCCAAAGGGCGGCATTGGCCGGATGCCCCAGTACCGCTGTGCCCGGTGCCTGCGCCAAAATCTCGTCATCTGCGGCGCGGAGGGTGACGGTCATATCAGCCAAGGCCTGCGCCATAGCTGCCGGATCGGACACAGGGATTTCTGCTCCCAAAACACCCAGCTTCGGAGCAACGCCAATTGCTGTCAGCGTGACCGGGGTGATCGGTTCACCCTCGGCAAAGGTCAGGTCCGGTAGCTCGATAAACGGGCGAATGGCTGAGATGCCTTGCAGCACCTCCTCTGGCGACGTGGCCTGATTGATATCCGCTGTGCCAACAACTAGCACCAGATCGGCCTCAAATACCGGTCGCGCACCCCAGTCTGATGGAACGGTCGCGCCGTCATCCAGCATCATGTCGCGGAACAATACGCCCTGAACCGGTTCGGATGCGCCAAATCTTTCTTGTGCCGGTGCGCTGGTCAAACCGGCCTTGTAGCCGATGACCGGCCCTAAATGTGGCTCTAATGCGGACACTATGAGCGCTTGCGTGCACAGCGCGTCATTCATTGTGCCATCAGATGAAAGGGCAGGTGTGGGCGAAGCTGAGAGGTAATCCGCGATGAACTGATCGATCTGATCATCCGTTGCGCAGCCTGCCGCCACAGGATGGGCAAACACGCCACAGGCCAACAAAGCGCCGAAGAAACCCTGCATATCACACCTCCGTTTTGGCAAGAGTGGCACGAGGTTCGATCATTGGGCAACGGCTTAAACAGTTCTTCACTCTCTGCCCGGATGCTGGACGCAGATTGTTCCGGAAACACCAAAGATGAGTCTTGCAGGAAAACTGTCACAGGAACGGCGCGCACGTCTGGCGGCCGAGCGGTTGTTGGAAATGAAACAGGCAGAGCTGTCGGCGGCGAATCGCAAACTGGGCCTGCATGCGATGGCATTGACCAAGCGGATCGGCGAAACCCAGGCCGAGGTTGAAACGGTCCGGGGTGAAAATGAAAAGGTCAAATCCGATCTGACGGTCGCCAACGCCAAGATCGAGGTAGCCGAGCGCCGCCTGTGGCATTCTATCCAAACTATTCAGGATGGATTCGCGTTCTTTGACGAGGAAAGTCGCCTGATCGGGGCAAACGCGGCTTACTTGAGCGTCTTTGACGGGCTGGAAGAGGTTGCGCCGGGTGTAACCTATCCTAGGATTCTTGAGATTCTGACGACCGAGGGGCTGATTGATCTTGGGTCCGAGCCGACGTCCGGCTGGCGTGAGAGAATGCTGCAGAGATGGGCCATGCCGCATCCACAGCCCGAGGTTATCCGGCTGTGGAACGGCCATTACATCAAGCTAATCGACCAGCGCGGTCATGGTGGCGATGTGGTGAGTCTGGCCCTGAACATCTCGGCATCCGTGCGCCATGAGGCCGAATTGACCTCTGCTCGTGAACGGGCCGAGGCGGCAAACCGCGCCAAATCGGCCTTTCTGGCCAATATGAGCCATGAAATCCGAACCCCGATGAACGGTATCGTGGGCATGACTGAATTGCTGACCGAAACACCTTTGGATGAAGAACAACGGCTGTATTTGAACACTATCCGCAACTCGGGCGAGGCGCTTTTGGTGATTATCAACGACGTCCTGGACTATTCCAAGATCGAGGCTGACAAGCTGACCCTGCAGCCAGAACAGTTCGACTTTGAACGCTGCATTCTTGAAGTCGCGATGCTGCTGCAACCCAGCGTGCGCGATAAAGGTCTGACGCTATTGGTGGATTACGATCTGTTCCTGCCCACATTGTTCGTCGGCGATCCCGGGCGGGTCCGGCAGGTTTTGACCAATCTTGTCGGCAATGCGGTCAAGTTCACGTCCGAGGGCCATGTCCTGATCCGTGTCACCGGCGTGCCGAACCCGGATGCCCAATCCTGCGATGTGCATGTCGCGATCGAAGATACCGGCATCGGCATCGACGAAGACAACATCGGGCACATTTTTGGTGAATTCAATCAGGTCGAAGACGAGCGAAACCGGGCCTTTGAAGGAACCGGTCTGGGCCTTGCCATTACCAAACGACTGATCACATTGATGGGCGGTTCTATCTGGGTGGACAGCGAGCCGGGGCAGGGGTCCTGCTTCGGATTTCGCGTCTCACTGCCGACCGCTGAAGGCCCGCAACCCGCCCCGCCCGATCTTGACGGGCGCCTGCGCCATGTGATGATCGTCGAGGATTTGGCCGCCAACTGCGCGATCCTGTCCAAACAGCTGGGTCGGCTGGGGGTGCAGGTCACCGTTTGCACCTCGGGCCGAGAGGCACTGACGGCGCTGGACGACAGTGTGGACCTTCTGCTGTGCGATCATGACCTGGCTGATATGGACGGGCTTGAGCTGGCTGTCCTGCTGAAAGACAGGGGATGGGGCGCTCTGCCGGTTGTCGTGATGTCGGCCAATCCCGGTGTCATTCACGCCCACCCCGCACGCCACCTGATCCAAGGCGTTCTGCAAAAGCCGATCCCCAGGGCCGAGCTATACGCCCGCCTGAAAGCGCTTGGCAATCCAAAGGGCGTCGAGACGCCTTCGGAGACCGCACCGATCAGCCAGGCACTCAACCAGCCCGCATGTGAAGGAACGCAGCGCATCATGCGTGTTCTGGCGGCCGAAGATAACCGGACCAATCAACTGATTCTTAAGAAGATGGTCAAAGATCTGAACATCGACCTGCGCTTTGCCGGCAACGGGATCGAAGCGGTGCAGGAGTATCAGGAATTTGACCCCGACCTTATCTTTATGGATATCTCGATGCCTAAAATGGACGGCAAACAGGCCACAGCCGAAATCCGGCGCCGCGAGATCGAGACCGGCCGACATGTTCCCATTGTCGCTCTGACGGCTCATGCGATGGCTGGTGATGATCAGGGGATCTTGTCTGCCGGGCTGGATCACTACCTGACCAAACCGCTGCAAAAGCAAACGATTCACCAGATGGTTCTGACCCATAGGCCGGATGATTGTTGCCCGGTTGTTGCAGAGGAAATCCAGGCTGACTAGATTGAACCCATGTCTGAAGATCGTGGATTTCAGCCCCGCGCGCTGGGTGAAATTGCCATCCGCTGCGCGGATATGGCCGCCATGGTCGCGTTTTATGAAAACGTGATCGGGTTAGAGCGTCTTAGCGGTGACCACAACAGCGCGATCACCTTTTTCCAAATCGCGCCCGGATATGGTGGCCACACGCAGGTTCTGGCCCTGTTTCACCACACCGCTGCCCCGCGACCAGGGTTGCACCCGACCGGGTCACAAAAACCGGTGACGGGTGGCACGTCATCCCTGCATCACATCGCTTTGTCGCTGCCATTCGACGAACAAGACGCTGTGATGCGATGGTATGACCACCTTGGCCAGCCCTACCGGGTCGAACAGTTCGGATGGATCGGTTGGCGCGGTATTTTCACCGAAGACCCCGAAGGCAATACGGTCGAACTGGTCGCCTATGACCCGTCGATGTTAGATCAAGCCTGATAGGGCCGCACAAAGACGGGTTTGTTTTCTTCTGATAAATCGGGGCGGTATTTATAGCCACCTGAGTCAAAGTCCAGCAGTCCTTTGGGGTCGTCCAGCCTGTGCTGAATGACATACCGTGCCATCGCACCGCGCGCTTTTTTGGCAAAAAAGCTCACGATCTTAGGCGTGCCTGCTTTGTCTTCCATGAAAACAGGGGTGATAACGCGCAGCTTCAGTGCTTTAGGGTCTACTGCGCCGAAATATTCCTGGCTGGCGCAGTTGACCAGAACGTCCGATCCAACCTCAGCACCTTGCGCATTAAGCGCTTTGCTCAGTTGATCGCGCCAATATTCATACAGGTTCTTTCCGCGGCGGGTTTTTAGCTTGCTGCCCATCTCAAGCCGATAAGCCTGAATGGAATCCAGCGGGCGCAGCACGCCGTAAAGACCGGACAGAATGCGAAGATGATCCTGCGCCCAGGCCATCTCCTCGGCATCCAGCGACGCAGCTTCGAGCCCCTGATAGGTGTCGCCCGCAAAGGCCAGCGCGGCGGGGCGTGTCACATCCGCCTCGGGCGCGTCTGAGAATGCGCGATACCGGTCGCGGTTCAGGCGCGCGAGATCATCGCTTAGGTCCATCAGCTTTTTCAGATCACCCAACGTCAGATTTCGGGCGGTTTTTGACAGACGGATGGCATCGTCCTGAAAGTCTGGCTGCGTGACTTCGACATCCCGTTCCGCCCAGTCCAGCCGCTTGGCCGGGGAAATAACTACCAGCATATCCGCTCTCTTTCCTTGCCTGTACTGGGCCGTATCTAGTCCGTCTGTCGCAGCACGTCCAGAAAGGCGGCTCCAAACCTTTCGTGACGGCGGTCGCCCAGAACATGTTCCATTGCGCGCGGGTCATCTGACCGCAATTGTGCGACCTTGGCCAGTTGCGAGGCCGAGCAGGTTAGCGGCTTGTCGATCCCCTCCGGACCGCGTGACAGCTGCGACTGCACTTCAAGCAACTGGTCATAGATATCGCCCTGATCCCGGCCAGCCAATTTGCGGCGCGCGGGATGAACGGCTTCAACCTCACCGGCGACGACTTCAAGAAACGTGTCACCATAACGTTCCAGCTTTTTTGCGCCGACCCCGCCAATTCGGGCCATATCGTCCAGAGACAGGGGGCGTTTCTCAGCCATTTCGATTAGCGTGCGGTCAGGGAAGATGACATAGGCCGGTACCCGTGCGGATTCGGCCAAAGCGCGCCGTTTGGCCTTCAGGGCCGATAGCAGCGGCGCGTCTTCCTCGGACACCATCATTTTGACCGCCGGGCGGCGTCCGGCCTTGCGCAATGTGTCCTTGCGCAGGTTGATCCGGGCCTCACCCTTCAGGATGGGCTTGGCAGCCTCGGTCATTTGCAGTGCGCCGTGGCGTTCGGGGTCCGGGCGGACCAGATCATGCCCCATCATCTGTCGGAAGATGGCCTGCCATTGCGGGCGCGACCACTCTTTGCCGATCCCATAGGTCGACAGTTGGTCATGACGTCGCGCGCGGATCTTGTCGGTTTCATTGCCCAGCAGGATGTCGATCAGGTGGCCGGCGCCGAACCATTCCTCGGTGCGCAGGATTGCAGACAAGGCCATGCGGACGGGCGTGGTCCCATCGAACACTTCGGGCGGGGCGTCACACAGATCGCACTTGCCGCAAGGTTCGGCCTGTTCACCGAAGTAGCCCAACAGAGTCTGACGGCGGCATACCAATGCTTCGGCCAGACCCAATAGAGAATTCAGGCGTGCATGGTCGGCCATGCGACGTTCTGGCGGGGCCAACCCTTCGTCGATTTGCGAGCGGCGCAGGCGGATATCGTCGGGGCCAAACAGGGTCAGAGTTTCGGCAGGGCCACCGTCACGGCCCGCACGACCGATTTCCTGATAATAGGCCTCGATGGATTTAGGCAGGTCCGCATGAGCGACCCATCGAATGTCGGGTTTGTCGATGCCCATGCCAAAAGCCACGGTGGCAACCACGATCAACCCGTCTTCGCGGGCAAAGCGGGTTTCGACGATACGGCGATCCTCGGCCTCCATTCCGCCATGATAGTGGCAGGCAGAGTGACCTTCCGCGCGTAAGGCTTGCGCGAGCACTTCGGTTTTGTTGCGTGTGCCGCAATAGACGATGCCAGATTGCCCTTTTCGGGCACTGGCAAAGTCGAGGATCTGTTTGCGGGGGCCATCCTTGGCCCCAAAGGCAAGGTGGATATTGGGCCGGTCGAACCCGCGTAGAAACTTGTTGGGGGGCGTGCCGTCGAACAGTTTCTCGACGATCTCGTCCTGCGTTTCGGCATCTGCGGTGGCGGTGAAGGCGGCGAGGGGGACGCCCAGTGTGCGGCGCAGTTCTCCGATCCGCAGATAGTCTGGCCGAAAATCATGGCCCCACTGGCTGACGCAATGGGCTTCATCCACGGCAATCAGACTGACGTTGATCCGGCGCAGCATCCCCAGCGCCGACCCTGCCGCCAGACGTTCGGGGGCCATGTAAAGCAGCTTGAGCCGCCCGGCCTCCAGCGCTTCCCACACGGCATCTGTTTCTTCGGGCGTGTTGCCTGAGGTCAAAGCACCTGCTTCAACGCCGGCCTCTTGCAGCCCGCGAACCTGATCGCGCATCAGGGCGATCAGCGGGGAAATCACCACCGTCACGCCATCCCGCATCAACGCAGGCAGTTGGAAACACAGGGATTTACCGCCGCCCGTCGGCATGATCGCCAGCACGTTTTCACCTGCGGTCACGGCATCGACGATCTCTTCCTGCCCGGGACGGAAGTCGTCGAATCCAAAGACATCTCGCAGCATCGGTGCGGCGTCGAACATGTGCGGGGTTGCCCTGTTTTAAGGTTTATCTGCTCTTAAGACAGGACAATCACATACTAAGATTCGGTGAACAAGAGGGATCAGACTCAGCTCAGGGCCAGAAAGAGTTCCGGCAGGACGTAGCTTCGCAGTGAAATGATGATGATCAACACGACCAGTGGCGTCAGATCGATGCCGCCAAGATCGGGCAGCACTTTGCGAATAGGGCGATAAATCGGCTCCAGAATCCGATTCAACCCGTACCAAATCTGGGCAACGAATTGCTGGTGAAGGTTCAGAACCTGAAAGTTGATCAGCCAGCTCATTATGACCTGAATCAAGACGAACCAATAGGCGATGCTCAATACCAAGTCGATCGGGCCGAAAATTGCCATCATATTCGTATTCTCCAAGTCACGTTTCGCGAGAGGTAGTAGCTAGCGCGGCAAAGAGCAAGTGTGCGCTAACAGAACCCTTGCGAAATAGGCCAAAGACCCGTCTTATGAAAACAACGATAAACAGGGGCAGTCATGGCAGAAATTTCCAAGCGCAAGCGCATTTGGGGTTGGTGGTTTTTCGACTGGGCCAGTCAACCGTATCATACATTGCTGGTTACCTTTGTCTTTGGTCCCTACTTCGCCGGAGTTGCGGCAGAGTATTATCTGACGTCAGGTCTGGATGCTGATGCGGCCGATGCGCGGGCGCAGACGGTGTGGGCGAATTGCATGACCATCATTGGGTTGATCATCGCCTTTGGCGCACCGTTGATGGGGGCCATGGCGGATGTTTCGGGTCGCCGAATGCCATGGATTTTCGCGTTTTCGGTGATGTATGCGGTGGGGTCCGCCGCGCTTTGGTACACGATGCCCGACGGGTCGAATATGTGGCTGATGTTGTCGGCCTTTGGTCTGGGCTTTGTTGGCGCGGAATACGCTCTGATCTTCATCAATTCGCAGCTGCCCGATTTGGGGGACGAAAATGAGGTTGGTGAGATTTCGGGGTCAGGATTTGCCTTTGGCTATTTTGGTGGGCTGATCTCACTTGCGATCATGCTGGCGCTGTTCGTCGAGCAGGCCAACGGCAAGACCCTGATCGGGATGGATCCGCTGTTTGGGCTGGATGCCTCAATGCAGCAGGGCACACGTTTCGTGGGGCCATTCACGGCGGTTTGGTTCGTTCTGTTCATGATCCCCTACTTCTTTTGGGTCCGGGATGATGCGCCGACCGACAAAAAAGGCAATGTGGGCGACGCCCTGCGCCTGTTGGTCAAGTCGATTTCCAATCTGCGCCACCGGGTCAGCCTGGCCACCTACCTTGGATCATCTATGTTCTATCGTGACGCGTTGAACGGGCTTTACACCTTTGGCGGTGTTTATGCGCGACTGGTGCTGGAATGGGACCTGATCAAGATCGGAGTCTTTGGTATCGTCAGCGTTCTGGCTGCGGCTGCGTTTTCGTGGGTCGGCGGTAAACTGGACAAGAAATACGGCCCTAAGCCAGTGATTTTGGTGGCTATCTGGGTGCTGATCTTTGTTTGCATCACCATCGTGTCGATGGACCGCACACAGATCTTTGGCATGTCTTTACCCGAAGGGTCCGGCCTGCCTGATCTGGTGTTCTTTGGCTGCGGGGTTCTGATCGGCGGTATGGGCGGTATTCTTCAATCCGCCAGCCGTTCGATGATGGTGCGTCACACCGACCCCAAAGCCCCGGTCGAAAGCTTTGGGCTTTATGGATTGTCGGGGCGTGCCACAGCCTTTGCCGCCCCCCTGCTGATCGGAATAGCCACAACTGTAACCGGCAGTGCAAGACTGGGGGTGTCACCCATCGTTCTGTTGTTTATTCTGGGGCTAATACTGATGCGCTGGGTGAAACCGGAAGGGGATCAGAGCAGATGATTTTATTACGTTTTTTGACAATACTGGCCGCGATTGTTCTGACGAACACTGCTACGGCGCAGCCTCTGGCAAAGCAGTTGTTCGGGGCGCAGAAAGCAAGTTCGCAGCAAAAATCGGCAGCCTTCGGCAGTTATTCGCGTGGATGCGCTGCAGGGTCGGTGCAATTGCCCGAAACGGGACCGACATGGCAGGCGATGCGGCTGTCACGCAATCGCAATTGGGGACATCCTGAGGCGATTGATTATGTGCAGGACCTCAGCAAGTTCGCGGCAAAGCAGCCCGGGTGGAACGGGCTATATGTCGGCGATATCAGCCAGCCGCGCGGTGGGCCGATGACATCCGGGCACCGCAGCCATCAACTGGGTCTGGACATCGATATCTGGATGCTGCCCGGCGACAACATGCGCTTAAGCCGCAAGGCGCGTGAGAATATCTCGTCGATTTCATTGCGCCGATCGAATGGCGCGTTCGTCAACGGTAACTGGACAAAACAACACCATGCTGTGCTGCGTGCGGCGGCCAAGGACAAACGTGTTGCGCGAATTTTCGTCTTTCCCGGCGCCAAGGTTGAGATGTGTAAAAACGAGAAGGGCAATCGTGCCTATTTGCGCAAGATCAGGCCCTGGTGGGGACATCATTATCATTTCCATGTCCGTCTGAAATGCCCACGCGGCTCTAAAGGTTGCGTTAATCAGGATCCTCCGCCAAAAGGGGATGGCTGTGCCGAGGCGCAGCAATGGGTGAAAAACATTCTTAATCCACCCCCACCCGACCCAAATGCCCCAGCGCCCAAGAAACGGCGTGAATATCGATTGGCCGATCTTCCTCAGCAATGCACACAAGTTCTGCAATCCAACTGATCGCCGCGGTATTGCTGGCCGGGGCGGCTTGGGCAGTTGATCTCAAGACACCCAACCACCTTGGCAGTTTCACTTGGCGTCACACGGCCGAGTGGTTTGGTGGGTTTTCTGCCGTCCACCTCTCTGATGATGGCCGCCATTTGATTGGAATGACCGATCGTTCGACACTGATTACCGCACGGGTCGAGCGTAACGATGACGAAATTTCCGACATTCAGATCACTGAAAATTGGCCTCTTATTTCCAGCAGAGGGCGCCATCTGACAGGTCGGGCCGGGGATTCCGAAGGCATAGCCATTGCCCCCGATGGCGCTCTGTTCGTCTCGTTCGAAGGCATCCACCGCGTGGTATATTACCCCGCGCCAGGGACCAAAGCGCAGGTTCTGCCGCGACCCAAGGCGTTTGACGGCTTTGAGGTCAACGGCTCGCTTGAGGCGTTGGCCATTGATCAACGCGGTCACCTTTTCACAATGCCCGAGGAAAATCGAACAGCGACGGGTGATATCCCTGTCTATCGGTGGGACGGTCAGGCGTGGTCGGCGCCTTTCGTTCTGCCGCAACGGGGGGACTTTCTGCCAGTTGCAGCAGATTTCGGACCGGATGGCAGGCTTTACGTTTTGGAACGGGATGTCGGTTGGATCGGGTTCCGTTCGCGCCTGCGGCGATGGGAGTTGGACGGTGACACCCCAAGCGCCGAAGAGGTTCTGTTCCAAACTGGGACCGGTGCGCATGACAACCTCGAGGGTTTGTCTGTCTGGCGCGACGACGAGGGCCGCTTGCGGGCCACTATGGTGTCGGATGACAATTTTCTGGCGCTGCAGCGTACTGAACTGGTCGAGTATGCCCTGCCTGATTGACTCGCCCAAAGCAAAGGTCTAGAAGCGCGGCTTGCCTTGGGACGGTCCCTTGGCCAAGTCGCCGCTACCTTGTCAAAACGGGCATCTGAAAATGCAACGCGCTTATATTCCCGGCATCATTGCCATGGCTACCATTGTTGTGGCCTCGAACATTCTGGTCCAGTTTCTTCTGCTGGACGGCCTCCTGACCTGGGGTGCCTTTACCTTCCCCGTGGCCTTTCTGGTCACGGACATCATGAACCGTGTCTACGGCGTGCAGGCTGCCCGCAAGGTGGTATTCGCCGGTTTCGTCACCGGTATCATCTGCTCGCTGATCGGCACCCAGATCATTTTGCAGGGTGACGGGTTCACCTATGCCGCCGTACCGTTGCGGGTCGCGGTTGCGTCGGGCACCGGTTTCCTGATCGCTCAGCTGACCGATGTTGCGGTGTTCAACAGACTGCGCGGCGGTCGCTGGTGGCGTGCGCCGCTGGCCTCGACGCTGGTTGGGTCAGCGCTGGATACGGCGCTGTTCTTCACCATCGCCTTCTCGGCCTCTGTCACAATCTTTGGTGCCGACGCCGACGCGGCAATCAGCTGGGCATGGGAACCCGTTCCCTTCATGCTGACCGGCCCGATGGCACCCCTATGGGTATCGCTGGCCTTTGCGGATTGGCTGGTAAAACTGTCGCTGGCCCTGATCGCGCTGATCCCGTTCAAAGTGATTGTGGCGCGACTGACGGCCCAGCCCGCGTAAAAAAGTGCTTTGCGTTTCGCGCAACTCGTGGCACGATTCCGGGTAACGGAAACAGATTGAAAGGAGGTGATCCAATGTCGAGAAAGGGATTGGAGAGAGGTGTTGGAACAACCGGGGGGATCGCCTGTTAAGGCAGCCCTTGGCGGAGCGCTCGCTTCGGCTGGTCGATTGATCTAACCGACCCAACCTCCTGAGCTTTCGAAGGGCCGTCCCATGCGGGGCGGCCCTTTTTGTTTTTGGATCAGGCTTGTAAGGTCAGCCTCATGTTGCGCATCACCGACGATATCACCCTGCAAGACTGGGAAATGACCGAGAGCTTTGTTCGCTCATCCGGTCCCGGCGGGCAGAACGTGAACAAGGTGTCCACTGCCGTCGAATTGCGGTTCGAGGCGGCGCGCTCACCCTCTTTGCCTGATCCGGTCAAATCGCGGCTCAAGCGGCTGGCGGGGCGACGCTGGACCAAAGAGGGCGCGATCATCATTCAATGCGACGAAACCCGCAGCCAGGCGCGCAACCGCGAAATCGCGCGCAACCGGCTGGCCGAGCTGATCACCCGCGCTATGATTAAACCCAAGCGCCGTATCGCCACCAAACCCACCTATGGCTCGGTCAAACGACGTCTGGCGGCCAAGAAAGCACGGTCGGGCGTCAAATCCCTGCGCGGTAAAGTTTCCGAAGATTGATCTGGTATCTTTGCGGCGCATCGCTACTCTGACCCGGCGCAGTTGCAAGAGGACAAGATCATGAGGTTAGAGGGAAAAACCGCCATTGTAACCGGCAGCGCATCAGGCTTTGGTGCCGGTATCGCGCGGAAATTCCTGTCCGAAGGTGCGCGGGTCATGATTGCCGATATCAACGGCGATGCGGCAGAGGTTCAAGCCAATCAACTGGGCCCGAACGCTTTTGCCCATCAAGTCGATCTGGCCAACGGCGCATCGGTTCAGTCGATGGCAGACGTGGCTTTTGATCGTCTGGGTCATCTCGATATTCTGGTCAACAACGCGGGGGTCACTCATATGCCTACCCCGTTAGAGGAAGTCAGCGAAGAAGATTTCGACCGCGTTTTCAACATAAATATGAAGTCCGTTTATCTGACGGCGCGCGCCCTTGTTCCGCATATGAAATCGCGTGGTACTGGCGCGATCCTGAACGTGGCCTCGACAGCGGGGCTGTCGCCACGACCGAACCTCAACTGGTACAACGCCTCGAAGGGCTGGATGATCACCGCGACCAAGACGATGGCAGTCGAACTGGCACCATCAGGCGTCCGGGTGAATGCCATCTGCCCGGTGGCGGGCGAGACACCTCTGCTCAAATCCTTTATGGGCGAGGACACGCCCGAGATGCGGGCCAAGTTCCTGTCGACCATACCGCTGGGCCGATTCTCAACGCCTGAGGACATGGCCAACGCGGCCTGTTTTCTGTGTTCCGACGAGGCCAGCATGATCACCGGCACTGCATTGGAGGTCGACGGTGGCCGCTGCATCTGATCCGCTCTTCATTTGGCAAAAAATATCTCGACCGGAGGCAGCGCGGTTGCGCGCTCTTCTGCTCCAACATCTTAAAAACCAATGAACCCCGGATCCAGAAACCTGATCACCGATGTCCCTGGCCTTTTGGTTGGAAACGCTCAGGATGATGCACTCAAATCCGGCGCAACAGTACTGACGGCCGCTGATCCCTTCACGGCCTCCGTTCACGTGATGGGCGGCGCGCCGGGTACGCGGGAAACTGACCTGTTGGCGCCCGACAAGTCGGTTTCGCGTGTGGATGCGATCGTTTTGTCCGGCGGGTCGGCCTTTGGTCTGGACGCCTGTTCCGGGGTGGCCGACGCCCTGCGCACGCAGCACCGCGGATTTAAGGTTGGCAATGTCTTCGTCCCCATCGTTCCGGGGGCGATCCTGTTTGACCTGCTCAACGGCGGCGACAAAACCTGGGCTGAGAACCCCTATCGCGCGCTGGGGCGTCGCGCATTTGAAGGCGTATCCGATCAGTTCGATCTGGGCACCGCTGGTGCGGGGACCGGCGCATTGGCTGCCATGCACAAGGGCGGGCTGGGATCTGCCTCGTTTGTGATGGAAAACGGGGTCACGGTTGGCGCCTTGGTTGCCGCCAATCCGCTCGGCAGTGTCACCACGCCCGGTGACCGTCATTTCTGGGCAGCACCGTTTGAAATGGGCGATGAATTCGGCGGATTAGGGCCTGATACCAGTACTGGCCTCGGTCGCAGCATGACTAGCCGAAAAGCCAAGGCAATGAGGCCGACCGAACCGGGCAAGGGCAATACCACCATCGCAATTGTTGCGACAGATGCCGCGCTGTCCAAGTCGCAATGCAAACGGATGGCGGTTGCGGCACATGACGGGATCGCGCGGGCGATTGTCCCCGCGCACACGCCGGGAGATGGCGATCTGGTGTTCGGCGTCAGCACGGGCAATCACCAACTGTCCGAAGGCGAACTGGGGCTTCTCGGCCACGTGGCTTCGATCTGTCTGGCGCGGGCGATTGCACGAGCCGTGTTTTTGGCGGTCCCCGCACCAAGAGATCTATTGCCCTGTTGGTCCGACATACATGACTTAAGTTAAGGACGGCCTATATGCCGCAGTGGCACAGTGCCCTCGCGCGGCAATCTGCGCGTTGACTCTTTTTTGCGCCGACGGTCCATTCGGTGCAGCCAATTCGTATCGGAGCAAAAGCTATGAATCGCATTCTCGCGACCGCAATCGTCGGCCTTCTGGCCCTTCCCGCATATGCCGAAGGCGACGCCGAAGCCGGCAAGATGACCTTTAACAAGTGCAAATCCTGTCACCAGATTGCCGACTCTGAGGGTGAAGTCATCGTAAAGGGCGGTAAAACCGGTCCGAACCTGTATGGGATTGCAGGCCGGACCGCAGGCACCGTCGAAGACTTCAAATATGGCGATAGCATCGTTGCCGCTGGTGAAAACGGTCTGGTCTGGGACGAAACGACATTCGTTGAATACGCAAAAGACCCCAAGGCGTTTCTGAAAGATTATCTGGGTGAAACCTCGGCCAAATCCAAAATGACCTTCAAGCTGAAGAAGGGTGCCGAGGATGTTTACGCCTATATCGTAAGCGTGTCTGGCGAATAAAGCCGCAGACCAAACACCGTTTGAGGTTACAAAAGGCCGCAGCCCCTGCGGCCTTTCGTGCGCTTGATAACCGCGTTGAACAGCGCCAATTTGAAAGCGCGCGGTTTTTCATGCATTGCACGCATAAATTCGCAGAGCCAAGCCGACCCGGTGGCAGCCAATTTCGAATTTCCGGCCCTTCGGGTGGATCGGCAGCAGGAGACGACAGATGGGAATCATGATCCCGGCCTGGGTTGATGGCGAGTTGACCCCAGTGGACAAGCTTGAGGCGCATGAAAAAGGCCTGCGGCACAAGGCAGTGTCGGTCTTTGTCGTGCGCGGGACCGAAATTTTGATGCAGCGTCGGGCTTTAGGAAAATATCACACCCCTGGCCTTTGGGCGAATACCTGCTGCACCCACCCCGATTGGGGCGAGACACCGTCTGTCTGCGCCGTGCGCCGACTGCGCGAGGAATTGGGAATTACCGGGCTTTACCCGGAATACCGTCACCGGTTGGAATATCACGCTGATGTTGGCAACAACATGATCGAGCATGAAGTGGTCGACATCTTTCTGGCCCATGTGCGCGGCCCGCTGAAGATTGAGCCCAACCCGGAAGAGGTCATGGAAATTCGCTGGATCGATTACCACGATCTTCTGGCAGAAGTGCAGCGCTATCCCGAGCGATTTACACCGTGGCTCAAGATCTATTTGCACAATCACGCCGACACGATATTCGGACCTGATCTGATTATCTCGGCCACCTCCTGACGGCTACGCCTTGCAAGGGCCGCCCAAGCCGCATAGATCAACGCGTCATGGCTAAGCAAAAGACAGACCCGAATTACAAAGTCATCGCCGAAAACCGGCGCGCACGCTTCGATTACGCAATCGAGGACGATCTTGAGTGTGGCATTATGCTGGAAGGGTCCGAGGTCAAATCCCTGCGTGTAGGTGGGACGAACATCGCCGAAAGCTATGCCTCAGTCGATGATGGCGAGCTGTGGCTGGTCAACAGCTATATCGCCCCCTATGAGCAAGCGAAATCGTTCAAGCACGAGGAACGCCGCCGGCGCAAACTGCTGGTGTCACGCAAGGAATTGTCGAACCTGTGGAACGCGACCCAGCGCAAAGGCATGACACTGGTGCCGCTGGTTCTGTATTTCAACCACAAGGGCAAGGCCAAGATCAAAATCGGTATCGCCAAGGGTAAGAAAAACCATGACAAGCGCGAAACCCAGGCCAAGCGTGACTGGTCACGTCAAAAGCAGCGGTTGATGAAGGATCATAGCTGATCCTTCATACCTCTTAGAACGCCATCGCAGCTGATACCGCACGTTTCCAGCGGTCATAGGCGGCATCACGCTCTTTGGCAGAAAGTTCCGGTTCGAACCGGCGATCCAGCGCCCAGGTTTCCGCAAATCCCTGTTGATCCGGATAAACGCCTGCGCGCATACCGGCCAGCCAGGCCGCGCCCAATGCGGTGGTTTCCTGCATTACCGGCCGGTCAACCTCGGCGCCAAGGTAGTCCGACAATCCCTGCATCGCCCAGTTCGATGCACTGGCCCCACCGTCTACACGCAGGATGACGTCGGTATCCGCACCCCAGTCGCCCTGCATGGCGTGCCACAGATCGCGTGTCTGATATGCGATACTTTCCAGCGTGGCCTTGGCAAACTCGGCACGGCCTGAATTCCGGGTTAGACCGAACACAGCGCCACGGCAATCCGGTTTCCAGTAAGGCGCGCCGAGGCCGGTAAAGGCGGGCACCAGCACGACATGCTGGTTCGGGTCTGCCTTTTGGGCCAGCTCGCCACTTTCCGGGGCGGATTCGATGATCTGCAATGCATCGCGCAGCCATTGAACGGCAGCCCCGGCCACAAAGATTGACCCTTCCAGCGCATAGGTTCTTTTACCGTCCAATTGATAGGCGATGGTGGTCAACAGGCGGTTCTTCGACTCGACCGGCTTATCCCCTGTGTTCAGCAGAGCAAAACAACCGGTGCCATAGGTGGATTTCATCATGCCGGGTTGGAAGCAGGCCTGACCGATGGTGGCGGCCTGTTGATCACCGGCAACACCAAGAATCGGGATATTTCCCCCAAACAGGGTCGTATTTCCAAAATCCGAGGCGCAATCATGCACCTCGGGCAGCATGTTCATCGGCACGTCCAGCAGATCACAGATTTCGGCGCTCCATTCGCCCTTGTGGATGTCGAACAGAAGCGTGCGCGCCGCGTTGGTGGCATCCGTCGCGTGGTTGCGCCCTTCTGTCAGGCACCAGATCAAGAAACTGTCAATGGTGCCGAACATCAGCTCTCCGGCCTCGGCCCGGTCCCGCGCTCCCGGCACGGTGTCCAGCAACCATTTAACCTTGGTGCCCGAGAAATAGGGGTCCAGCAGCAGCCCGGTCTGGGCGGTCACGTCATCCTCGCACCCGGCTTGTTTGTAACGCGCGCATATCTCGGCGGTACGACGGTCCTGCCAGACGATCGCGTTATGGATGGGCGCGCCAGTAGCGCGGTCCCAGACAACAGTTGTTTCGCGCTGGTTGGTGATGCCGATACCCGCGATCTGATCAGAGGTTACCCCGACACTGTCCATAACTTCGCGGCAAACCCGCAGAACGCTGTTCCAGATTTCCTCTGCGTCGTGTTCGACCCAGCCTTCCTGCGGGAAGTGCTGAGTGAATTCGTGCTGCGCGGTGCCTGCGCGCTGCATCTCTGCGTCGAACAGAATTGCCCGCGATGATGTGGTGCCCTGATCAATGGCAAGAATGTAGGTCACGCCTCATGCCCCCTCTTTTGGTTTTGCGGGACTTTAGCGCAAACAATGACGAACGTGCCAGTACGTTCAGACAGGAATGTTGTCGATCAGTCTCACGCCATTTGCCCAGGCCGCAGCAAACAGGCGTGCAGGGCGGTTTGCGTGGGTGAGAGGTTCTAGCGTTTCGGCACATCGCAGTTGAATATATTCTACCTGCTTGAAGCCCGCGGCCAGTAGGTCGATCTCGGCCTGAGCAGCCAAAGGATCAAACGGCGCCCCGTCTTTCAGGGCGGCTGCCAATTCCCGCATGATCCGGTTTTTGTGGGCGGCAATATCCAGCCCCTCGGGCGTCAGTCGCAGATTGCGCGATGACATGGCCAGACCCGAGGGCTCGCGCACTGTGGGGCATCCGACAACTTCGGTCGGAATGTTCAGATCGCGCGCCATTCGGGTCACAATCATCAGCTGTTGATAGTCTTTTTCTCCAAAATAGGCTCGATCTGCCTGCGTTTGCAGGAACAGTTTGGCCACAACTGTGGCAACGCCGTCGAAATGGCCGGGGCGGAACTCGCCCTCCATCACATCGGTCAGGCCCGCGACGGAAACGGTGGTGGCAAAGCCCTGCGGGTAAATCTCTTCGGGTTCCGGGACATAGATCGCATCAACGCCGTATGGGGCCAATTTCTGCGCATCCTCGTTCTCGGTGCGCGGGTATTTTGCCAGATCCTCGGGGTTGTTGAACTGTTTGGGATTCACAAAGATCGTGACGATCACGCGGTCGCAACCTGCCTTGGCGGCCTCAACCAGCGACAGATGCCCCTGATGCAGCGCGCCCATAGTCGGAACCACGCCGATCTCTTCACCCTTCCGCGTCCATTCCGAGGTCAAGGCACGCAGGTCGGCCAGACGGCGAAAGATTGGGGCGGTCATGTCTTGGGTCCTTTGGTCGGGGCCTGATCGGAAAAAACGTGTTCGTCCGCCGGGAATGTTCGGGCGCGCACCTCGGCTGCGTATTCGGCGATGGCGGCTTCGGCCAATGGGCCAAGCTCAGCATAGCGTTTGACGAATTTCGGTTTGAAGGCGGTGAAAAAGCCAACCATGTCGTCGACAACCAGAATCTGGCCGTCGCACCCGGCAGAGGCCCCGATGCCAATGGTCGGGATCGCGATTTCCGCTGTAATCTGATCGGCCAGCTTCTGCGGTACTTTTTCAAGAACGACCGAGAATGCGCCCGCCTCGGCCACAGCACGGGCGTCGGCAAGAACCGCCTCGGCCTGTTCGTCGCGACCTTGAACCTTGTATCCGCCAAGTGTGTTGATCGACTGCGGGGTCAGGCCAATATGCGCCATCACCGGAATCCCGCG
Source organism: Ruegeria sp. YTSC003 (assembly GCF_059609785.1). Taxonomy (NCBI): domain Bacteria; kingdom Pseudomonadati; phylum Pseudomonadota; class Alphaproteobacteria; order Rhodobacterales; family Roseobacteraceae; genus Ruegeria; species Ruegeria sp. YTSC003. Next base: position 50,598 of record NZ_JBXWMK010000010.1, read on the forward strand.
CTTGACCAGAAAGCGGATGGTCTCGGCCATTTCGACGCCGCCTTCCAGCTTAACCGCGCCTGCGCTGGTTTCGGACATCAGCCGGGCGGCGTTCCGGAATGCCTCGGAAGGCGAATGCTCGTAACTGGCGAAGGGCATGTCGATGACCATCATCGCACTTTCCAGACCGCGCGACACGGCCTGACCATGCATCACCATCATCTCCATCGTCACGCCCAGCGTCGATTCCAGCCCGTGCAACACCATGCCGACGCTGTCGCCCACCAAAACGAAATCACAATGATCATCCATCAACCGCGCCATCGGCGTGGTGTAGGCTGTCAGACTGACCAGCGGCTCGCCGCCTTTGCGGGCGCGAATATCCTGCGCATTCGGGGCTTTTTTACGGGCGGTGGCGCTCATTGTCGCTCCTCCGGTTGTCATGTTGCAGCGCGGCATAACAGATGGGAGCGGGCTATAGAAACCCCGGTTGCGCGAACATTTCCTTGAATGACCTAAGGTTTAAAGGGAAGTTGGGTGCAGTACGGCCCAAAAAATCGCAGGTTTCCATTTTCAGTGGGGAGTAATTTACATGACAAAGCAGACATTTCGGTCCTTTGCTTCGGTGCTGGCGGTTAGCGCCAGCCTGTTTGGTACACAGGTTTTCGCTAAATCCGACGTTACCATAGCGTTGCAACTAGAGCCGCCGCATCTGGACCCGACCAGTGCCGCAGCGCAGGCCATCGATTCGGTGGTTTACACCAATATCTTCGAAGGCCTTACCCGGTTTATGGGTGACGGATCGGTGGTTCCTGGTCTGGCTGAAAGTTGGGAAATCTCGGAAGATGGCAAGGTCTATACCTTCAAGCTGCACGATGGGGTTACCTTCCACGACGGCACCACGATGGATGCCGAGGACGTCAAGTTCAGCCTAGACCGCGCCCGATCCGAGGATAGCGCAAATGCGCAAAAAGCCCTGTTTGCCGGGATTGAAAACATCGAGGTGGTCGACCCGTTGACCGTCAAGGTGATCCTGTCTGAGCCAAACGGGAACTTCCTGTTCAACCTGGCTTGGGGTGATGCGGTTATTGTCGCGCCCGAAAGCATCGAGGGCATCAAGACCAACCCCGTCGGAACCGGCGCTTTTACCTTTGGTGAATGGGTGCAGGGCGACAGTATCACTCTGAATCGCAACCCGGACTATTGGGGCGATCAGCCTGCGTTAGAGACTGCTACGTTCAAGTTCATCTCGGACCCGACGGCGGCTTTTGCGGCCATGATGGCCGAAGATATCGACGTGTTCGACAACTTCCCTGCGCCAGAAAACCTGCCGCAATTTGAAGCTGATCCGCGCTTTCAGGTGCTTGTCGGTTCGACCGAAGGGGAAACCATTCTGTCCACCAATAACAAGATGCCACCTTTCGATGATATCCAAGTGCGTCAGGCATTGGCCCACGCGATTGACCGTCAGGCGATCATCGATGGAGCGATGTTTGGCTACGGCACGCCCATTGGCACGCATTTCGCGCCACACAATCCGGCTTATGTCGATCTGACCGAGAACTCGGCCCACGACCCCAAAAAGGCCGCCAAGATGTTGGCCGATGCTGGATATGCAGAAGGGTTTGAAACGACGCTGCATTTGCCGCCCCCATCCTATGCCCGCCGCGGGGGTGAGATTGTGGCCGCCCAACTGGCCGAGGTCGGGATCACGGCCAATATCATCAACGTTGAATGGGCTCAGTGGCTGGAATCGGTGTTCAAGGGCAAGGATTTCGGGCTGACCATCGTCAGTCATACCGAGCCTATGGATATCGGGATCTATGCGCGCCCTGACTATTACTTCCAGTATGACAGTACGGATTTCCAGGCACTGATGGACACGCTGAATTCGACGACAGACCCCGAAGAACGCACCCGTCTGCTGGGTGAGGCACAGCGCCTGATCGCAGACGACTACGTCAACGGGTACCTGTTTCAACTGGCCAAGCTGGGCGTGGCCAAGGCTGGAGTTCAGGGCCTGTGGGAAAACGCGCCCACGGCCGCAATCGATCTGACGCAGATCAGCTGGTCCGAGTGACTCAAGGCAGGGGCCGCTGGTTCACGGCCCTTGCATTTAATGTTGTCGAGTGAGCCAAGGATGATTTTGTTTCGTGTCCTGTTTCTGGTTTTTGTGACCGTTGCCCTGGCGGCAACGACTGTGGAACCGGTTGTGGCGCAGAACATTCTGGACAGTCGGTTGGATACACCTATCGGGACGCCAGAGAACCCGCTGGATGTTGGCATCGGTATTAGAATCGATCAGATCACCACCGTTGACCAGAAGGCCGAAAACTACGGTGCCGTGGTTGTGCTGCGTGTTGAGTGGACCGACCCTGCGTTGGCTTTTGACCGGCAAGAGCTGGGGCGCGATTTCCGGGTTTTCAACCCCCCGGCGCTGGCCGATCATGCCGCTGAGATCGGGACGGTGGTACCAGCATTCGTCATTCACAACCAACAATCCAACAAGTGGATTCACGAAGCCGCCGCCTCTCTGCGATATGACGGGCGGGTGTTGTATGTCGAGAAATCCTCGCTGACATTACAGGCCCCACATTTCGATTTTCGGAAATACCCTTTCGACACACAGGAGTTTCATTTCGAGGTCGTTTCGATCTTTCCATCCCAATATGTGTCCTATCATCCGATGAACGAGTTCTCGGGCCTTGGTGACCTGCTGGGCGAAGAAGAGTGGATTCTGGACAATGCGCGGCTTGAAACCTCTCAGGTCACGGGCCTTTCCGGTCAGGACAGCGATCAGGTTGCGCTGATCTTCGAAGGCCACCGGCATCTGACCTACTATGTCATTCGGGTGTTTCTGCCGATGCTGGTGCTGATCTCGGTTGGCTGGGCACTGTTCTTTCTTGATGAATACCGCAAAAGGATCGAAATTGCCGGAGGAAACTTGCTGGTATTCGTAGCTTTCAACTGGGCGATTTCTGCTGATCTGCCAAAGCTTGGATACCTGACATTTCTGGATTTCGTTCTGCAATGCATGTTCCTGATGACCGGGGCTTTGATTGTGTTCAATGTCGCCTTGCGCAGGCTCAAAGTCTCGGGTCGCGAATCCGGGGCGCGCAAGTTGGATAACTACGCCATCAAGTGGATTTACCCGCTGGGTTACGCTGCAATCGTTGGCTATGCAGTTTTTGCCTATCTTCTGGTTCCATAGGTGCTGGACCGGGAGGGCGCGCACCCCTAACGTGGCCTCGATGCTTCGCTATGCCCTCAAACGACTGATATCGCTGGTGATCAGCCTCGCCGTCGCCTCGGTCGTTATATTTGCCGTGATTGAGGTAGCGCCCGGTGATCCGGCGTCATTCATGTTGGGCGTCAATGCGCAAGAGGATACGCTTGCCGCTCTGCGGGCCGAGTTGGGTTTGGATGTATCCAAGGTGCAGCGGTATTTCAATTGGGTTGGCGGGATGATGGTGGGGGATTTCGGAACCTCTTACACCTATCGCACGCCCGTGTCGCAGATGATCGCGGATCGGCTGTGGGTCTCGCTGCCCTTGGCGCTGTATGCGCTAACTCTGTCCACCGCGATTGCGTTTCCGGTAGGCATCTATGCTGCCGCGCGCCGGGGAAGACCGGGCGATCTGACGGTAATGGGGGCAACACAGCTGGGCATTGCAGTGCCGAATTTCTGGTTCGCGATGATGCTGGTCCTAATCTTTGCCATCAACCTGCGCTGGTTCAATGCCGGAGGGTTCGCAGGCTGGGCTATGGGGTTCTGGACCGGAATGCATTCCCTGACACTGCCCGCAATCGCGCTGGCCCTGCCGCAGGCGGCCATTCTGGCGCGAGTCATGCGGTCGTCTTTGTTGGATATATTGGGTGAAGACTTCATGCGTACCGCGCGCGCCAAAGGGCTTTCGCGTCGTCAGGCCCTGTGGCGGCACGGGGTGCGCAACGCGCTGATCCCGGTTCTGACCATCATCGGGTTGCAGTTTTCCTTCCTGCTGGCGGGATCTATTATTATCGAACAGGTCTTTTATCTGCCCGGTCTTGGGCGATTGGTGTTTCAGGCAATCTCGGCCCGCGATCTGATTGTAGTGGAATCCGTGGTAATGCTGCTGGTCTTTGCGGTCATTACCGTGAACTTTCTGGTCGATCTGGCCTATGCAGCCGTTGATCCAAGGTTAAGGAGCCGGACATGAGCCGGAGCCTGATCCTTGGGGCTTGTCTGTCCTCGCTGGTGCTGCTGGCGGCGGCGGTTTCATTTGTCTGGACGCCCTATGACTACGCCGCACTGAACATCCCAGACAAACTGCAGCCCCCCAACGTGCTGCATTGGTTTGGTACGGATCATTTCGGACGCGACATGTTCTCGATGATCATGGTCGGTGCCCGTACCTCGATTGCCGTGGCTTTGGTGGCGGTGGGGATTGGCATGGCGCTGGGCGTGCCTTTGGGCCTGACAGCGGCTGCGCGCAAAGGGTCGTGGCTGGACGAGCTGATCATGCGCGGCAACGATCTGGTCTTTGCTTTCCCGTCTCTGGTCATCGCCATCCTGATCACTGCTGTGTTCGGTGCTGGTGCGATAAATGCGATCATCGCCATTGGCATTTTCAATATCCCGGTTTTTGCACGCATCACTCGCGGCGCAGCGCTATCTCTATGGGAACGGGAGTTCATCCTAGCCGCGCGCGTTTCGGGCAAAGGTGCGGCACGGATATCGGCTGAGCATATCCTGCCTAACGTCGCCAACCTCCTGATCGTTCAGGGCACCATCCAGTTCTCTCTGGGCATTCTGGCTGAGGCTGGCCTGTCCTATGTCGGTCTGGGCGCGCAACCGCCCACGCCAAGTTGGGGCCGGATGCTGGCAGATGCGCAGACAATGGTCAGTTTTTCCCCACATTTGGCTCTGATTCCGGGTCTGGCGATCATTGTCACGGTGCTTGGGTTGAACCTGCTGGGAGATGGGTTGCGCGATTGGCTGGACCCCCGGATCAGGGTGGCGCGCACATGAGTTTACTTGAGATCGAAAACCTGTCGCTGTCCATTCACGGCACGAACATCCTGAAACAGGTCAATCTGTCCATTGCGCCCGGTCAGATCGTGGCCGTGACCGGGGAAAGCGGATCGGGCAAATCGATGACCGCGCTCGCGGTGATGCAGCTTTTGCCGGACGGGGCCAAGACGACCGGGGTCATCCGGCTGAACGGCTTAGATCTGCTGGACCGCGACGAAAACGATATGTGTACTCTGCGCGGTGCAGCGATCGGTATGGTGTTCCAAGAACCTATGACCGCACTGAACCCAGTTAAAACCATCGGCGATCAGGTGATGGAGACCATCCTGATACACAAGGCCATGCCGCCCAGACAGGCGCGAGACCGGGCGGAGGAAGTTCTGACCCGTGTTGGCCTACCGCCGGATCGTTTCCCGCTGTCCCGCTTTCCGCACGAACTGTCCGGCGGGCAGCGTCAGCGTGTCGTGATTGCGATGGCGATCGCGTTGCGTCCCAAGCTGTTGATCGCGGATGAGCCGACCACAGCGCTAGATGTGACAACGCAGGCGCAAATCCTCAAGCTTCTAAAAGGGCTGGTGTCGGAATACGACATGGGGCTGTTGATGATCACCCATGATCTTGCGGTGGTCGCGGATATGGCCGACCAAATTGTTGTTATGCGCCATGGCGAAGTCGTCGAATCCGGGGCCACTGACCACCTGCTACACCACATGCAACATCCATATACCCGTATGCTGTTCAAGGCTTCGGGGTATCAGGTATCCCTGCCCGAACTCGCGCAATCCCGCCCTTTGCTTGAAGTGACAAATGTCATTCGCGACTATCGTCTGCCTCGCAAGGGGCTGTTTGATACACCGGGGCACCACAGGGCAGTGGACCAAGTCAGCTTTACGCTCAATAGCGGAGAACGTCTGGGCCTGGTCGGCGAGTCGGGGTGCGGAAAATCGACCCTAACAAAGGCGATTCTGGGCCTTGAAGAAGTTCAGGGTGGTGACATTCGTCTGGATGGCCAGCCTGTCTTTTCGGGTCACAAACCCAACCTCGCCGTGCGGCGCAAGATGCAGGTGGTCTTTCAGGACCCCTATGGTAGCTTCAATCCACGTCACCGCGTGGCCCGGCTGATCACTGAACCGTTCCATCTGCTCGATGCTCCTGTAATGGGGTCCGAGGGGCAGGACCGGATCGCTGAAATGTTGACAGCGGTGGGTCTTAGCCCGGATGACGCTGGTAAGTATATCCATGAATTCTCGGGCGGTCAGAGACAGCGCATCGCCATCGCCCGTGCCTTAATCATCCGGCCCGAACTGATCTTGTTTGACGAGGCTGTTTCGGCCCTTGATGTGTCGGTCCGGGCCCAGATCCTCGACCTGCTGGCCGAACTATGTGAGGCCTATGATCTGACTTATCTGTTCATCAGCCATGATCTGAGCGTCGTGCGCACCATCACTGACCGCGTTATGGTGATGCGGGCCGGAAAGATCGTCGAAGAAGGCGATACCGAAAGCGTCTTCTCTGACCCACAACACCAATACACAAAAGACCTGATTAATGCCGCGCCAGTGCTGCCAGACATTGGTCGGGATGTGGCGTGAACCACATATTAGAGCCGAATATAGGAGTATCTCATGCCCAGCCCCCTTTGGTTTGATCCAAGCCTGTGTCTGATCGGCGGCAATTGGGTGCCGCCAGCCTCAGAACAAACATTGCCTTTGATCAATCCTTCTGACGGTTCAGAGATCTGCCAGATCGCAAGGGGTGGCGCGCATGATGTTGATGCTGCGGTCAAGGCGGCTCAGACTGCGATTGACGGGGATTGGGGACGAAAGACTGCGCTGGAGCGGGGCCGTATCCTTACGCGTATGGGAAGGATGGTTTTGGAGCGTGTCGAAGACCTGGCCACGCTAGAGGCCATGGATGTCGGCAAGCCCCTGACGCAGGCACGCGCAGATGCGGTTGCGTTGGCACGGTATTGCGAATTCTATGGTGGGGCCGCGGACAAGGTCATGGGCGAGACCATCCCGTATCTGGATGGCTACACCGTCTATACTTTACGGGAACCGCACGGCGTGACGGGGCATATCGTGCCGTGGAACTATCCGATGCAGATCATCGGGCGGTCGGTTGGGGCTGCGCTGGCGATGGGCAATGCCTGCGTTCTGAAACCTGCGGAAGAAGCTTGCCTGACCGCGCTGGCCTTTGCGCATCTGGCGCAAGAGGCCGGTTTGCCCGCCGGTGCCCTGAACGTCGTACCCGGGTTGGGGGCCGAGGCGGGGGCGAGTTTGGCGGGCCATCCGGGCGTGCACCATGTCTCGTTCACTGGGTCAGTTGCCACTGGGGCGCTGGTGCAGCAGGCAGCGGGGCAAAACGTGGTTCCTGTGACGCTGGAGCTTGGGGGGAAATCACCTCAACTGGTGTTTGACGATGCTGACCTGGATGCTGCCCTGCCGTTTTTGGTCAATGCGGGGGTTCAGAATGCCGGACAAACCTGCTCTGCCTCGTCACGTATTTTGGTACAGCGCGGGGTTTATGATCAGGTCAAGCAACGCATGGCAGCGGCTTATGCATATTTGACCGTTGGTCCCGCGCAGGATGATCTGCGCGTTGGCCCGCTAATATCGGGCCGTCAAAAAGAGATCGTGTCGGGCTTTCTGGCCAGGGGCGCAGACCTGACTGTCGCAGGGCAAGGTCGGATTGTAGACGGTGCCCCGTCTGAGGGGGCCTATGTTGTGCCGACGCTGTTTGCGGACGTTCCGCCCGATCACGGTCTGGCCAAGGATGAGATTTTCGGCCCGGTTCAGGTGCTGATCCCATTCGACACTGAGGAAGACGCGGTAAAGATCGCCAACAGCACCGAATACGGGTTGGTTGCGAGCATCTGGACCCGCGACGGGGCACGACAGATGCGGCTGGCAAAGCAACTTCGCTCCGGTCAGGTGTTCATCAACAACTACGGTGCGGGTGGTGGCGTAGAGCTGCCCTTTGGTGGTGTCGGAAAATCCGGACACGGCCGCGAGAAAGGGTTCGAGGCCCTTTATGGCTTTTCACAGTTGAAAACGGTCGCGGCGTGCCATGGTTAGAGCCTAAACGATCACCTCGATTGCCTCTTGCGCGCCTACGCCGAACACTCGTTTGTAGCGTTCGATCTGATCCTTCGGTCCCATCGCCTTTTCCGGGTTGTCCGACAGTTTCACGGTCGGCTGGCTATTGGCGGACACAGCCTTGCAGACCAGTGAGAACGGCGCCAACGCGTCGTTTGGCACGAGTCCGCGGAAGTCGTTGGTCAGCAAAGTGCCCCACCCGAACGAGACTTTGGTTCTGTGGGCGAATTGAGTGTGCAGTTCCCGAATTTTGTCGACATCCAGACCATCCGAGAAAATCACACGCTTTTCCAGGGGATCTTCTCCTCGAGACTGCCACCACTTGATAGCGGTTTCCGCGCCTGTTGCGGGATCACCGCTGTCGATGCGAATGCCGGTCCATCCGGCCAGCCAATCGGGCGCGCGATCCAGAAAGCCCTGCGTGCCATAGGTGTCCGGCAGAATGATGCGCAGATTGCCGTCATGTTCGTCGTGCCAGTCGCTCAGCACGTCATAAGGCGCTTGCGCCAGTTCGGCATCGTCTTTGGCAAGGGCACTGTAGACCATCGGCAGTTCGTGCGCGTTGGTGCCGATGGCCTCAACTTCGCGCCGCATCGCGATCAGACAGTTAGATGTACCAGTAAAGGACGGTCCCAGACCCTCGATCATGGCCTGCACGCACCAGTCCTGCCAAAGAAAGCTGTGTCGACGCCGGGTTCCGAAGTCAGCGATCCCAAGCCCGTCAATATCCCGCAGTTGTTCGATCTTCTTCCAAACGCGGGTCATGGCCTGGGCATATAGCACTTGCAGCTCAAACCGCCGCATGTTGTTCAGCACCGCGCGCGAGCGCAGTTCCATCAGAACCGCAAGCGCCGGGATTTCCCACAGCATGACCTCGTGCCATTTGCCCTCAAAGGTCAGCTCGTACTGATCGCCCTTCCGTTCCAGGTGATAGGGCGGCAGGCGCATGTTTTCGAACCATTCCATGAAATCCGAACGGAACATCTGGCGTTTGCCATAGAATGTATTGCCCCGCAGCCACGTGCTTTCGCCCCGGCTGAGGCTAAGCGACCGGATATGATCCAATTGCTCGCGCAGTTCGCCTTCATCGATAAGTTTTGCCAATGGGGTGTGATTCGACCGGTTGATCAGGGAAAAAGCCACATCTGTTTGGGGCTTATTTCGAAACACTGACTGGCACATCAGCAGTTTGTAGAAGTCCGTGTCGATCAAAGACCGTACAATCGGGTCAATCTTCCATTTATGATTGTACACGCGTGTCGCAATATCGACCATGGGGAACTCCTGCGATTTCCGTTGTTAGATCAATCAGTGCGTGGAATGGCAAGAGTCGCTGGAATGATGACAATGACAAGGTCAGGTCACATTGCGAGCATATTGTGTGTTCTTTTCACAGTTTAGTGAAAAGAAAGGGATGGTTGAACGAGGTTAATTTGGTGAATGGTTCTCGAGTACGATTTTGACATCGTTGTTAACGAACAAGCGGATGAGGAAACCGGTTCCGAGCAATTGGACCAGTGCGCCACACGCGCGCGATTCCGTCATGTGAAAACGGCTGACGCGCTCAGATCGGCGTCACCTAAGATTCGTTTGATTTTTCAGGAAGCCGGGTTCGATCTGGATTCGACTGACAGCGACATTATGCACGGGTATTACCCTACACGGGATGTAGCCGAACGCGAGCGGATTTTGCGCGCGTTGTTCACGAATATTCGGGAACTTGGCATCAGTGGCGAATATTGCGGTGAGTTCGATTTTCATCGCTTTTTGGACAATGTCAAAACGGCCAAACCGCGCAACGATCAGCGCCCAAAAGTCGAGAATTGGACGCCGAACCCGCGCTACAAATCACCTGCAACGCCCGAGCGCCGCACATTGCCCGGACGAATTGGCGTTGCATTGGGACTGGCGGTGATCTTGTTCGCAGTGCTCAGGTATCTTGCCGAAAAAGGCGCTACGCCTTAGATCAGCGCAACACCGGCGTCACGCATCGCGGCCTTGGCGGCTGCCAATGATCCATCCATGTCGATCGCCCGACATGCGTCCATGCGCACGGTGACATCAAATCCCAAGCGGGCAGCGTCAACAGCCGAAAAATGAACACAGAAATCTGTGGCAAGCCCAACTAGGGTCAGTTTGGTGATCCCGCGTGATTTCAAGTAACCTTCTAAACCGGTCGGTGTCTTTTGGTCGTTCTCAAAAAATGCGGAATAGCTGTCGATACCGCGTCGAAAGCCCTTGCGAATGACAAGATCGGCATGGGTCTTCAGGTCCGGGTGGAATTCCGCACCTTCGGTGCCCTGCACACAGTGATCTGGCCACAAGACTTGAGGCCCGTAATGCATGTCGGTTGTTTCAAATGGGGACTTGCCGTCATGTCCGCTAGCAAAGGACGAATGCCCCTCAGGGTGCCAGTCCTGTGTCAGGATCACGGTGTCAAACTCAGCCATCATAGCGTTGATGTGGGCCACGATCTCGTCACCTCCAGGCACAGCCAGCGCACCACCGGGGCAAAAATCGTTCTGAACGTCAACTACAATCAGGGCATGGGTCATCAGGGTCTCCTCACATTGCCCTATCGGTAGGGGGCTGGGCGGGGGGCGTCAATCCGGTCCCTTGCGACTCTGGCCCAGCGGGTTTAGACCGCGCGCATGTATACGATCGCTGCTCTCTATCACTTCACCCGTTTTTCGGATCACGTGTCCCTGCGCGACCCGCTGCTGGACCTTTGTCGCGCGCAGTCAGTTAAGGGCACCTTGTTGCTGGCTGCCGAAGGGATCAACGGAACCATCGCAGGCCCGCGTGGCGGGATCGATGCCGTGCTGGCCCATATCAAGGCTTTGCCCGGTTGTGCGGATCTTGAGTGGAAAGAGGCCACATCCGATCACCCGCCCTTTGGCAAAATGAAGGTGCGTCTGAAAAAAGAGATCGTGACCATGGGCCAGCCGGACGTCGATCCGCGTGCCCGCGTCGGCAATTATGTCGAGCCTGAAGACTGGAATGATCTGATCCGCTCTGACGACGTGGTCGTGATCGACACTCGCAACGATTACGAAGTGGCGATTGGTACTTTTGAGGGCGCAATAGACCCTGAAACAGCCAGTTTTCGTGATTTCCCGGCCTGGTGGGAAGAAAACAAAGACCGCTTTCACAACAAGCGGGTTGCCATGTTCTGCACCGGCGGCATCCGTTGTGAGAAATCCACCAACTACCTGTTGGGGCAGGGGGTCGAGGATGTGTACCACCTGAAAGGCGGCATCCTGCGGTATCTCGAAGAGATGCCCGCCGAGGACAGCAGCTGGCAGGGTGAGTGCTTTGTTTTCGATAATCGCGTCTCGGTCGGACATGGGTTGGTCGAAGGACCACACAACCTGTGCCACGGCTGCCGCCGCCCGATTCTGCCCGAGGATATGAAACGCGCGGAATACGAGCACGGCGTGTCCTGCTATCGGTGCATCAATGAGACTTCGGATGCGGACAAGACGCGTTTCAGGGAACGTCAGAAACAGATCCTGTTGTCGCGTCAGCGCGGGCAAGAGCATATGGGCGCTGAATGACAGGCGAATGATTTGGGTTGCGGGTACAGGCCGGAACCCTGATGATCGCGGAAAAACCTAGGTCATCGGAGGTTTTATGCACCGCGAACCTACAACACTGGAAGAGTGGAAATCGACGCTTATCGCAGCGGTCGGACTGGTTATTGCCAGTTTTTTCGCGTGGTATGGTCTGTCGCGCCTGAGTGAGGCGGCCGCAGGCGAAACCATCGGTACTATTGTGTCGGTCTGCCTGGTGGTTTGGGTCGCATCGCAATCTTGGTACTACATGACACAGGTGAAACTGCCGCATCGACGCTTGTTTCTGATGGGTGTGTCCTTCATTCAGGTCGTGCCGTTCTTGTTCGCGGCGGCGTATGGCGCGTTCGGCTACGCCGACAATTGCGTGGTAGGTGCAGATGCTCCAGCAGATTTCCTGTATTTTTCATACGTCACCTTCACCACTGTGGGATATGGCGACATGATCCCAACAGGTTTATGTCGCGGGCTGGCCGTCGCTGAGGCTGTTACCGGCTACATCCTCTTGGGTATGTTTGTTGCTGCTACGGTTGCGCTCTATACCCGCCACCATAAACATTAGACGGCCATCATTTGTTCTGATCAATCCAGCGGGACATCATCTGTTTGTCGCGGAAACACTCGGACGGGATAGGCCTGCGCTTGCTACGGGAAATGCGTTCGGCAAAGGCAACCTGCTTACCGGTTGGATAGTCCGCAAAGGGCGATGGATCGGTTGGCTTGTGCGCCGAAATCCAGGCAGACATCGACTTGCGATCCCGTTGTGCCTCGACCGGGATTTCCAAGGCCGACTGCTGGGCAATTGCACGAGCGTATCGCATTTGCCGGTCTGTGACGGGCAACAGGTGATAGTCGTTTGATGGGCCATCCATGGCCGGGTTGCGGGCGTGGTAAGACATCGGATTGTTTCTCTGACTATGTAGAACATAAATGGAACATTAAGCTTTTTATTCAAGAGGGAGCCGATTCACATCAGCGGGAGTCCGCCGTGAATTGCTTTTATTGACTGGTCAATCAATAAAATATAAATGCGAAAGAAAGGACTTCTAAGAAGGAAATCGGCATGAAGTTTCAGCCCAAAGCGAGCCATTTCATCAACGGCGCATATGTTGAAGATACCAACGGCGCCCCTATCGACGTGATCTACCCGGCCACCGGTGAAATCATCGCCCGGCTGCACTCTGCCACGCCGGATATTGTTAATCAGGCTCTAACAAGTGCCAAAAACGCTCAGGCAGAGTGGATGGCAATGTCCGGGACCGAGCGTGGTCGCATCCTGAGACGGGCATCTGACATCATGCGTGACCGCAATCGCGCGCTTTCGATCCTCGAAACCCACGACACCGGTAAACCCTTGCAGGAAACCCTGGTGGCCGACGCCACATCGGGTGCGGATGCGTTGGAGTATTTTGGGGGGCTGGCTGCGTCATTGACGGGTGAGCATATCCCGCTGGGCGGCGGAGACTTTGTCTACACCATCCGCGAGGCGCTGGGCGTTTGCGTCGGTATCGGGGCATGGAACTACCCGACCCAGATCGCATGCTGGAAAGGAGCCCCTGCGCTGGCCTGCGGCAACACGATGGTCTTCAAACCGTCCGAGACCACGCCCCTGTCGGCGTTGCAGGTGGCCGAGATCCTGATCGAAGCGGGCGCGCCAAAGGGCGTCTATAACGTGATCCAGGGCTACGGCGATGTTGGCGCATCGCTTGTGACCGATCCGCGCGTGGCCAAGGTTTCGCTGACCGGGTCCGTTCCGACCGGTCGCAAGGTCTATGCCGCGGCCGCTGATGGTATGAAGCATGTCACCATGGAACTGGGCGGCAAGTCCCCGATGATCGTGTTCGACGACGCTGATATCGAAAACGCTGTTTCGGGTGCGATCCTGGGCAACTTCTATTCCTCGGGTCAGGTCTGTTCGAACGGCACCCGTGTCTTTGTGCAGAAAGGCGTCAAAGAGGCATTCCTCAAGCGCCTCTCAGAACGTCTGGCCACTGCGAAAATTGGTGATCCGCTGGATGAGGACGTCAACTTTGGCCCTATGGTCAGCGAAAACCAACTGAACATCGCGCTGAGCTATGTCGAAAAGGGCAAGGCCGAAGGTGCGCGCTTAGTATTTGGCGGTGAGCGGATCGACGGTGACGGCTTCTACATGCAGCCCACAGTGTTTGCGGATGTGACGGACGATATGGCCATCGCGCGCGAAGAGATCTTTGGTCCGGTCATGTCTGTGCTGGATTTCGATACCGAAGAAGAGGTGATGGCCCGCGCCAACGACACCGAGTTTGGATTGGCAGCCGGTGTCTTCACCAACGACCTGACGCGCGCGCACCGCATTGTGGCCGGGTTCGAGGCGGGCACCTGCTATATCAATACCTATAATCTGGCTCCGGTCGAGGCCCCGTTTGGTGGATCCAAAATGTCGGGTGTCGGGCGCGAAAACTCGAAACTGGCGATCAATCACTTCAGCGAGATGAAGACGGTCTATGTTTCGATGAACGACGTAGAAGCGCCTTACTAATCAAAACCGGCCATTCAAGCTCTGTTCCCGACATTTCGCGTCGGGAACAGAGCATAAGCCACATAAGACATGTGGCTGACTTCCTCCAAAGGGTGCCGTTTTTGGTTCCGTCGGTGGGAGATCAAGTTCATGAAAACGCATGCACAGGCCGTGGTCATCGGCGGAGGATTGGCTGGCTGTTCGATCCTGTACCATTTGGCAAAGCTTGGTTGGCGGGACGTTGTCCTGCTTGAACGGGATGAACTGACCAGCGGATCAACCTGGCACGCAGCGGCCAATATCCACGGGTTGCATGACAACAACAACATCACCCGCATCCAGCATTACACAATGAACCTGTATAAAGAGCTGGAGCAGGAAACCGGCCAGAGTTGCGGAGTGTTCCAGCCCGGTTCCCTCTATCTGGCGCAGACAGAAGAACGCGAGCACCAGTTGCGTTTGCAAGAGGCCAAGGCTCGATTCTATGGGCTGAATTTCCACGAGGTAAGCCGGGAGCAGGCGAAGGAACTGCACCCTCTGGCACAATTCGACGATATCCGCTGCATCATGTACGAACCTGACGGCGGAAACGTCGATCCCTCAGGCGTACCGCATGCTTATGCTGCGGGCGCGCGCGCGATGGGCGCGACGATTGAGCGGTTTTGCCCAGTATTAGGCACCGAACAACAGCCCGATGGGTCTTGGATCGTGCGCACGGAAAAGGGTGACATCCATACTCAGTGGGTGGTGAATGCCGCAGGGCTTTGGGGACGTGAAGTGGCGGCGCTGGCTGGACTGACGCTGCCGTTGCAGCCAACCGAACACCAGTATTTCGTAACCGAATCCATCGACGAAGTCGCCAATCTGGGCCGCCGCCTGCCCTCGATTGCGGATCGGGATGGCGAGTACTATTTCCGGCAGGAAGGCAACGGGCTGCTGATAGGTGCCTATGAGAAGGACATGAAGTTCTGGGCCGAAGACGGTACGCCGCTGGACTTCGCCCATGATCTGTTCCCCGACGATCTGGACCGGATTATGGAGAACGTGATCCGCGCCACCGAACGTGTGCCAGTTGCCGCCACCGCTGGGGTCAAACGGGTGATCAACGGACCGATGATCTGGTCTCCGGACTCCAGCGCCTTGTGGGGTCCGGTGCCTGAGTTGAAGAACTATTTCCTTTGCGGCGGTCTGATACCGGGCTTTTCTCAATCAGGCGGTCTGGGTCTGCTGGCGGCGCAATGGATGATCGAGGGAGAGCCTCAATACGACATGTTTGCCTGGGATCTGGCGCGGTTTGGCGACTGGGCGGACAAGAAATTTACCAAGGCCCGGGTTGAGGACCAGTATACCCACCGGTTCGCCATCCACTTCCCCAACGAGGAACGCAGCGCAGGCCGTCCGGCCCGCGTGCGCCCGGCCTATGAAATGCAAAAGGACATAGGCTGCGTCTTTGGTCTGAACTGCGGCTGGGAGCATCCGCTGTGGTTTGCCGATCAGCCCGACACAGAAGAAACGATCGGCTTTACCCGCCAGAACTGGTGGGACCCGGTGGGCCGCGAGGTAAAAATGCTGCGCGAGAGCGTCGGCGTGATCGACATCTCGAACTTCGCCAATTACGTCATCAAGGGGCCGGGCGCTTATGAGTGGCTGGACAAGCTGGTGGCCAACCGGGTGCCGACCGTGATCGGGCGGTCCTGCCTGACGCCGCTGATCTCGGTGCGCGGGGGTGTGGCCGGCGACTTTACCATCACCAAGGTGGCCGAGGACGAATACATGATGATCGGCTCGGGTATGGCCGAGCGCTATCATCAGCGTTTTTTCAACATGATCGACCTGCCCGAAGGCACCACGTTCGAGGCGGCGACGGACCGGATTGCGGGCTTCAACGTCGCAGGGCCCAAATCGCGTGACCTGCTGCAGCGGCTGACCAATGCGGATTTGACGAACGAGGCGTTCCGCTTCATGCGCTCGGCTACGATCGAGGTTGCCGGCGTCACCTGCCTTGCGATCCGTGTCAGCTTTACCGGTGATTTGGGGTGGGAGTTACACTGCGCAGAAGAGGACCAGATCAGGCTCTACTCAGCACTGCTTGTGGCTGCGAAGGAGTGCGACGGTGGTCCGGTGGGCGGCCGCGCGTTGGGGTCACTGCGGATCGAGAAGGGTTATGGCTCCTGGGGCCGCGAGTATTCTCAGGAATACTGGCCGCAGGAGGTCGGGCTGGCAGGTCTGATCAAGCTGGATAAGGACTTCCTGCACAAGGACGCCTACCTGGCCGTCAAGGATAACGCCCCGCGCGAGGTTCTGTCGATTTTTGAGGTCGAGGTGACGAATGCTGACGCGTCCGGTGGCGAACCTATTTTTACACCAGATGGCGCACCGGTCGGACGTGTGACCTCAGGGGCCTATGGCTATTCAGTCGGCAAATCCCTGGCCATCGGTTATGCAAATCCGGCAGTCGTACAGCCGGGGGATATGGTGGAAATCTTCATCCTCGGCAAACCGCATAAAGCCAGAGTTTTCGCCGAACCGCCCTTTGATCCATCGGGTCTCCGGCTGCGCGATGTCCAACCCAAGGTGATGGAGGCAGCCAAATGACCGGCACGCTTGATCGGGTCACGGATTTTGCCCTGAACCTTTCAGCGCACGAGATGCCTGACAGCGCGAAAGAGGCCGCTGCCCTGATGATGCTCGACACAATGGGCATCCTGATCGCCTCCGGCCCGATGGAGGCCGGCGTGATCGCGCGCGATACTGCCGCGCTACTCTACGCAAGCGCTGATGCGGCATTCAGCGTTCCGATGATGTTTGATGGCCGCCCCGTCAGCATGGCGGGCGCTGCCTACGCAGCAGCCACACAAACCGACAATTTGGACGGGCATGACGGCTACAACCCGACTAAGGGGCATATCGGTGTCGTCGTCCTGCCTGCGTTGGTTTCACTTGGTGCGCCTTGCCCTGACTTGTCCGGCCCCGAAGCCCTGGCTGCCGTCGTCACAGGATATGAAATTGCGGGACGTGCGGGGCTGTCGCTGCACGCATCGGTCAGCGATTATCACACGTCCGGCGCGTGGAACGCACTGGGTGTGGTGGCCATGGCCGCGCGCATGCGCGGGTACACGCCAGAGCAATTTCGACAAGCGTTGGGAATAGCAGAATACCACGGACCTCGAAGTCAGATGATGCGCGAGATTGCAAATCCGACGATGCTGCATGACGGATCGGGTTGGGGCGCGATGGTTGGCATATCATCTGCGATCCTGGCTGAACGTGGTTTCAAGGGCGCCCCGGCCATCACAATCGAAGATGCTGATGTTGCGTCGTTTTGGGATGATTTGGGTCAGTTCTGGCAGGTCGAACACCAATACGTAAAACCTTATCCGATTTGTCGCTGGGCTCATGCGGCAATTGATGGCGTTCGGGCTGTGATGATGGAGAATGACCTAGCCCACGACCAGATCCGATCCATCCATATCAACAGTTTTCAAGAAGCGGCCTGCCTGTATGGCGGGATGCCTGATACCACGTCTCAGGCCCAATATTCTCTGCCTTTTGCTGTGGCGGTTCAGGCGATCCATGGCCGGATAGGGGTCGAACATATCTCGGGTGCGGGTCTGTCTGATCCGGCGGTGGCAGAGTTGGTGTCGCGTATTCACGTTCTGGAAGATGCGCGCCACAGTGCACGCTTCCCGCAGGGGCGGTGGGCCGATGTCACCTTGAAATCGACCGATGGGCTTGTGTTCGAATCCGGCGACACTCACGCGCGCGGAGGGCCGGAGGCCCCGCTCAGCAGCGGAGATGTGATCGCCAAGTACACCGAGTTTGCCGCGCCAATTGTCGGTTCAGACCGCGCGGACGCGATCCGCGCGGCCATATTGGGTTGGGTCGAGCCTACATCCAGATTGTCGGACCTGATGCCGTTGGTCTTTGATCCGTAAAAGCGGCCGATGCGGGCTGCGGGCCGACGCTCAGCGGGCACCTATTGAAAGACAAACCGTGAATGCAGGTGGCGGCGACCTGATCCGCTATTGGTCCACCTTCGCAAGCAAATCCAGAATGTGCTGGCGTGTTTTTGCGCTGTCATCCAACAAGCCCTTCGCGTCAGCTAAAGGTTTATCCTGCATTCGTGTTGGCGGAACGGACAGGAGCTGCGTTGTTTGCTGAACTGCGAGGAACTTTGTGTCGCGTTCGGGCTCGACCGTTTCCGGATGATCGGCCAACCAAAAGAACCGATCGGCTTTTTCGTCTGCACCCACAGCCCGCAAAAGCTGACCAGCTGCCACGTAATCGTCCGTCATCTGCAATGCTTGCCCTCGCAAAAGCTGGGCCGCGTCTGATGGATCGTCGGCCAGCTCCAACATCGCTTGATGTGGTCGGCGTTGCAGTAAGGCAGCGCGCGCGCGTAACCGTGCCCTTTCTGCGCGTCGGACCTTGTCCTGTGGCCGGCTGGCCAACTCCAGCGCCGCGTCCGCAAAACCAAGGGTGACCAAACGCTCGGCCATCGCCACGCTTGTATCTGTGACTAGCGCCAGTTTCTGCTCGGGTGTCAGGGTAACGACCCGTCTAAGGAATGTCGCGTCGTCGGCGCGTTCGGTCAGGATTTGGGCGACGCGGTTCAACGTTTCGATGGCATTGGCCTGTGTATCTTGGGCGCTCAGCAGATCCATCGCCATGTCGAACTCATGGCTTAAGCTTAACGCAACGATCTGTGTTTGCAGCATGCGCGGCCCGATTTCAGACCGGCGAAACTCCACGACGTAAGAGGCCGCAAGATCAAGTTCTTGCGGAGATATTGCCCCACGTTCCGACCATCGCTTGTCGACCAGTCGCGTAAGCGCAATCGGTGCCTCCAACTCTGCACTCGACGCGGCGATGATCTCGTTCAACAGAGCTTCTGACTTCGGGCCGTCGCCTTCGGCAGCCGCGACCTTGGCCTTGGCTTGGGACGTATCGGCGCTGTCCTCAGTCGCAACGCGGTCGACCGCGCGCAACACGCGCCTTGCTGGTTCAAGTTTCCCAGCATCTGTCAGAATTTCCGCCAATGTCGGCCCAACATGACGGCGCAGATGGGCGGGCAAGCGCGCAAAAGACTGTTCGATCGATTGCAAATGGGCCTCTTCCTGCAGCACTCCTTCGATCAAAAGAGCCCAAAGCGCGGCGTCGCTTTCACACCGCTGAAGACTGGTAAACGGGTTCGGATGGGACGGCTGTGCGCCATCAAGGTACCGGGCTATGGCGGCAACCCGATCTGTGTCCGGCGCATGCCGCCCAAGCAATTCAAGCGTCCGAAGAGCCTCTGCGCCGAACCCGAAATTGGCGTATAGCTGCGCCAGCTTCAGCGTTTCATCTTCGTCGAGATGATCGAATTCTTTGAACAAGGCGGCGCGCAACGAAGCCACCTGTTCCGGAAAGGGAGTTGCCCCAGACCAACGGTCAAACCCAAGCTCAGCGCTTGAGATGCAGGGTGGGCGTTGTTCAAGCTGCGGCAGGGATGGCCCTAAAAGTTCATTCAAGCCGTCCAGAACGGATGTCACATGAATATTCGCATTAAGATCTGAGGGGCTAAAGGGATCGTTCTTGGGGACCGACAGCCTTGGTCCGACTGGAGCAAGCCTCAAATCAACGACTTCCCGGTCAGAACCGCGCAGTAGCAGGGTAGAGAGCTGTTCTTCAAATCGTTTTGCGTTCAGGCTTAGCAGTGGCAATTCGAGACTCTGCAGATTTTGCGCAACCAACGGGTCTTTCTCTTTGGACGCTTTGGGCAAAACAGGCGACGGTATATCAGTGCTGATTGTGGGTGGCGCCGAGCCTGGTGCAATATCCACCACGATCATCGTGCCCTTGAACAGAAAGGCATTGGCAACACAGTCGCAGCCAAATTGCATATCAAGTGCCGCGCCCGGTTCGAACTGAGAGATCGCGGCCAAGCGGTTTTGCGTCAAACGCTGGAAAACGGCTGCTGTGTCGAAGTTTACCTTTTCCAGTTGGACACTCAGACGCGCACCATTTTTCTTGTGCGACAGCATCCATTTAGTGCCCGGTGGAACCTGTGCGACCAGTCGCGTATACCCATCATGTTCGCCCGAGCGTACCTGCACATTTTGTGCTTGAACCTGCGCTGCCGCGGCGGTTAGCGCCAAAGCAAGAAAAACTGTCCGGATCATGCCGCTGCCTGTTTGAGTTCCTTCAACGCATCTTCCAGCTCAGAAAATCCGGGTCGGTTATGTGTCGGCGTGTTCTGGCGGCCAACTTCAATGCACATGGCTGCGTTATGGTTGTGCAGGTTGGCGACCAGAACCTCTTTGATCAGCTGATAAAAATGGTTGTCCTCTTCGACCACCGCTTTCAGCTTGCCCGCGAACGGGCCAACCAGCCCATAGGCCAGAAACACGCCCAGGAATGTCCCGACCAAAGCGCCACCGATCAGTTTACCCAGCACTTCGGGTGGTTGGTCAATGGACCCCATCGTCTTGATTACGCCCAAAACGGCGGCCACGATCCCAAGTGCGGGCAAACCATCGGCGACGGTTTGCAGCGCGTGGCTGGAATGCATGGCGTGGTGAAAATTGGTCTCCATCCGTTTTTCCAGCACTTCTTCAACTTGATGTGGATCGTCGTAATTCATCGACGCGGATCGCATGGTGTCGCAGATCAGATCGACAGCTTCCTTGTCCTTTTGAATCTTCGGATAGGCCGAGAACAGGGTTGAGTTCCCAGGGTCTTCGATGTGCTGTTCCACTTCGACCGGATTGGCCTTGGCGATGCGGATCAGAGAAAACAAAAGGCACAGCAGATCGCGGTAGTCTTCGGGTTTCCATTTCGGGCCTTTAAAAACTTTACCCATGTCCTTGATCGTATCTTTGACCGCGCTCAAGTCGTTGCTGATCATGAATGCGCCAACGGCCGCGCCGCCGATCATCATCATCTCGAAAGGGAGCGATTTCATAATGATCGTCATCTTGCCCCCGGCGGCAAGATATCCGCCAAACACCATGGCGAAAATGACGACGATTCCGATGATTCCGATCATGGGCGGTCTCCTGCAATGTCAGATGCGGGGGTAAAGTACATGTGCGCTACTCCTGCGGAGCCGCAGCATTGCGACCGGCCATGATCACACTGATCGTATAGGCGGCTTCGGGGCTGAGACCGGCCAGAACACCTGCTGCTGCGTCAGGTGGCATCCGCGACAGAAAGCCAGCCGCAAAGCCGGGGTCCATGGTTTCGAACAGGGCGGCTGCGTCCTTGGGCTTCATGCTCTGATACACATCCGTCAGGCGCGTCAGATCGGTCTCGGCGGCTTTTTCGGCGAAGGCCAGTGTCTGTCGCAGCGACTCTTCGGCCTCCTGCAAGGCAGCCAGGCGCGTTTCAATCGCCTGATCCGCGATATCGAGCGCCTTTTCCTTGTCTTCCAAAGCGGCCTCTCGTTTTTTGAGTGCGTCTTCGCGGCGTAGCAATTCAGTCAACAATTCTTGCGCACCGGGCTGTTCGGGTTGGCTGCCCCTCGCCAGCGATGGGGCGAGATCGGATCCTTTAGCCAGCGCGGGGCCGGCCTCGAATCCTATTCTGATCGCGGCGGAACCGATCATAAGCATCGCGATCACCGCAAGAACGCCGCCTTTGGGGCGATTTTCCGCCCGCTTCCGCCTCATGTCGCGGCCTCGCTGCGGCTGTGACGCAGGAACATCAACCCACCTGGACGTTTGACCTGAGTCTCGGCTGGCGCGTCTTCTTCAATAACGGGCACTGAGGTGGTTTGGGACTGTTCTTCTGAAACAACCGGCTCAGGTTCTGGTGTAGGGATCTCGGTCGCCTCATCATCGTCCGGCACTACGTCATGCATCGAGGCCATCATCAGCTCAAGCCGCTGCGCCACTGTTTCGGCGCGCTCGGTTAAATCCTTCAGCGCGACGCCAGATTGATCCGAGGCGTCGCGCGCTGAATCCAGTGACCGTTTCAACTCTTCCGCTTGGGATGACAGCACGCTCACGGCACCACCGACGCCTCTTTCAAGGTCGGTAAAGCGTTTCAACCGTCTGGACAGGACGAAACAATAAAGACCCGCACCCAAGGCACCTGCCACCAGCAAAATATCTGCAATCAGCTCCAACTTCGCCTCCTAGTTCAGTACGAATTCCATGACGAGAACATCGCGCACACGGCCTTCACCGACGACGATTTCGACACGCCGTAACAGATGTCCTCGGATGCGCATAAGCGCGAGCGAATCCTCAAGATCCGTTACCTCAATCGCGCGTAGATATCCGTTCAGCACGTCCATGATTCGCGGTTTCATCTTTTCCACATCCGCCATGTACGGCGCGTTCACCTCGAGCTGGGCGTGAAACTTCAGATGTCGCGAATCGCTGGCGTTTACCGACACGACGACTGGGGCAAGGTCAACGAATCCAACCTTTGGCAGAGCCTTGGCAGGCTTGCTTTTCTCTGTTTCCTCGGCGTTTTGTACAACGGGTCTTCCACCTATTGGCAACAGGCCGGTGGTGGTCAGGAAATACCCGCCCGCAGCACCGGCTATCGCCAGAATCGCGCCTATTATCATTCCCTTTTTCCCAGATTTTTCCTGGACTTCTGCCTGTTCTGCAGTCGCGTCGGTCATGACGTCCTCATTCCTACAATCTGCAATCGTCATAACCCGACAGGGACTAACCGATTGTTAAGGGCAATCGTCCAAACAAGGGATGCGTCGCACAGAATGTCGGCGAGTCGGAGGTGATCGTGCAGCAGATCGGAACTGTCTGGGCAAATTTGGACAGGCGTAAACAAATCATTGTCGCGGGCGCAGTCGTGCTGGTGTTTTTGGGGATCCTTGCGATGTCGCGTCTGGTGACAACGCCGTCGATGACCCTGCTTTACGCCGGATTAGAAAGCGGCGCTGCGGGGGATATCGTCCGTTCATTGGATCAGCGCGGGGTGCAGTATGAGATTCGCGGTGGCTCAATCTATGTGCCGGGATCACAACGGGATGAATTGCGCTTGACGCTGGCCAGCGAAGGCCTGCCTGCAACGGGAAACCGGGGCTACGAGCTGCTGGATTCGCTCAGCGGGTTTGGCACAACATCGCAGATGTTTGACGCCGCATATTGGCGCGCCAAGGAAGGTGAATTGGCCCGAACCATTGTAGGCAGCCCCCATATCAGTCAGGCGCGCGTGCATATTGCCAATGGATCAGCCAATCCGTTCCAGCGCAGTGTTGCACCAACCGCATCGGTCTATCTGGTCGCATCAGGCACGGACATAACGTCGGATCAGGCAAAGGCGATCCGGTTCCTGGTGTCGTCCGCAGTCAGCGGACTGGCGCCCGAGAACGTCACCGTCATCGATTCGAATGGCGCAGTGATCGGGGCACAGGACAACCCGGTGTCCGCAGATACCGCTGACGATAAATCGCGCCAGCTGCGCGAGCGGGTTCTGCGTCTGGTCGAAGCCCGGGTCGGAGCTGGAAATGCTGTCGTCGAGGTGAGTGTCGATACGGTGACCAAGACAGAATCAATCCGCGAACGGCGTTTTGATCCCAATGGCCGTGTGGCCATCAGCACCGATGTCGAAGAGCGTTCGGACAGTGCTCGCAACCAATCCGGGGATGTGACGGTTGCGTCAAACCTGCCCGATGGCGATGGCGCGGGCGGGGACGAATCCAATTCGAACGCAACCCAGACCCGAGAACGGGTCAACTACGAGGTTTCCGAAACCGAGCTTGAGGTTCACAACGGTCCCGGCGCGATCAAGCGACTGACGGTGGCTGTTCTGGTAAACGGAACGCGATCCGTGGACGCAAACGGCAGTGAAACATTCACGCCGATGCCGCAGGCCGAGATGGATGCACTGCAAGAGCTTGTGGCCTCGGCAGTGGGCTACGATGCCGAGCGGGGCGACGTTATTACGCTGAAATCGCTGGATCTTCCGGTGGTGGAGCCGCAGGGCAGTTTGGCAACCGCCTCGCTGTGGCAGAAATTTCATATTGACGCGATGTCGCTAATTCAAATGGCAGTGCTGGCGCTGGTTTCGTTGGTGCTTGGTATGTTTGTCATCCGCCCCATTTTGACGCAGCCGGCGACCGTTCCGGCGCTGTTGTCCGCAGGTACGGCTCAGGAACCTGACGCATACCTGACCGGCGAAATTGCGACGGAAGAGGGCGGGCAATTCACCACCTTGCCAGGGCAGGCGCCCACAGGGAACGTTCCGGCGCTTGCGACCGATGCCGGGGCGGACCCCGTGGATCGGCTCAGGGCGATGATCGGCGACAAACAGGAAGAAACAGTCGAAATCCTGCGCAGTTGGCTGGAAGAAGGTGAGGAGCGTGTGTGATGTCGATTGCCCATCTTCTTGAGGATTTCACTTTACAGGCCGGCGGTGGACAGCTGCACGTACTAGATGAGGACGCGTTAGAGGAACAAAGGCTGGCCTCGTTCGAGCAAGGCTATAGCGCCGGCTGGGAAGACGCGGTCCAGGCGCAAGAGCAGAGCCGGGGGCAGGTTTCGGCCGAATTGGCCAAATCGCTCGAAGATATGTCTTTTACCTATCATGAAGCGGTTAACCGGATGGCCCTGTCGCTGGAACCAATGTTTCAGAGCCTGACACAGCTGGTTTTGCCTGAAATGCTGGACCGAGGGTATGCCGTTCGGCTTGTCGAGCAGCTCACCGACATGGCGCGCGGGCAGATCGGACAGCCCATGCAAATCTTCGTACCCTCAGGTTGTGTGAACGAGGTGGAGGACCTGATCCCCGCCGAGCTGTCATCGCCTGTGCAGGTGATCGAAGACCCGTCGCTTGAAGCAGGGCAAGCGCAGCTCAAGGTCGGGATTTCCCAGCGCGAGGTGGATTGCAGCGGTTTGCTTGCTGCAATCGATCAAGCCTTTCAGGCGTATGTTTTTCAGGCAAAAGAGGCAGTGACCAATGAGTGATCCGCAAACCCCGATATCCGAGAAACCCAACCCGTTCGAGGCCGTTCCGATTGAAGTCACCGTATCGGTTGGCCGGGCGCGCCCTTTGATCCGTGATCTGCTGAACATGGGGGAAAACGCCGTGCTGATGCTGGACAAACGCATTGAGGATCCGGTTGACCTGTATGTCGGCGACCAGCTTGTGGCACGCGGTCTGCTAGAGGAGATGGAGGGCGAGCAGGCCGGTCAACTGGCTGTGCGTCTGACCGAAATCGCGGACCTGCAAAACGGGATCGGCTGATGCGCCGAGTTCTAATTCTGGCGGTCGCGTTTGCGGTGCTGACCCCGTCTCTGGCCACGGCACAGGAGTTATCTGTTTCGCTGGGCGAGGGCGGTTCGATTTCTGCGCGAACGATTCAGTTGATCCTTTTGATCACAGTGCTCAGCCTGGCTCCGGGATTGGCGATCATGATCACCTGCTTTCCGTTTCTGATCACCGTTTTGGCGATCCTGCGCCAGGGTATCGGGTTGCAGCAATCTCCTCCCAATATGCTGATTGTCAGTCTGGCGCTGTTTCTGACCTATTTCATCATGGAGCCGGTCTTTTCCGAAGCCTGGACAACAGGAATTCGGCCGTTGGTCGATGAAACGATGGAGGTCGAGCCTGCATTAGAGCGTGCATTACAGCCGTTTCGCGGTTTCATGGCTGCGCGATTGGACCCCGATACGTTTCACGCCATGGCCGCCCTGCGCCCCGGTGGTGATGCCTCAACGCTGTCGCCCGACGCGCCGCTGTCCATCCTGATGCCGTCTTTCATGCTGTCTGAAATTGCCCGCGCTTTTCAGATCGGGTTTCTGGTCTTTCTGCCATTTCTGATCATCGACCTTGTGGTTGCGGCGGTGCTGATGTCGATGGGGATGATGATGGTGCCGCCAGCCACAGTGTCCTTGCCGTTCAAACTGGCGTTTTTTGTCATCGCCGACGGGTGGTCCCTGATCGCCAGCGCGCTTGTGCGCAGCTATTCCACCTAGTTTTTACTGCCGGGCGATTTGCAGACAGGCGCGCAGGCCGCAGTCGCCGGCCTCAAAACGCATTTCTCCGCCATGCTGTTCGGCCACGGTGGCGGCAATTGTCAGGCCCAAACCATAGCCGTCAGAAGATCCGGTATTGGACCCACGACGAAATGGTGCCATCAGGTTTTCGATGTCCTCCACGGACAGATCGGTGCCCTTATCTTCGACCGTGATCGTCGCGGTGGTCGCATCGGTCGCCAACTGCACTTCGGCGTGGCGGCCATATTTTAACGCGTTGTCGATCAGATTGGTCAGCGCACGCCTAAGCGATATGGGTCGCGCCATGACCAGAACGCGACGTGTTTCGGCCAGCTGCCCGTGGCCGCGTCGGGACATGAACACCGATGTAACCCCATCGACCGCGACGGGGTCGGTCTTTTTTAGTGTCACGGGCAAGTCCATATCCTGATAATCGGCGACCAGAGCCTCGACCAAGGAGGTCAGAGAAATCTGGCGCGGTTCCTCAACATCCAGTTCGGATCGCGTATAGGTCAGGACACTTTCAATCATGCCGGTCATCTGATCCACATCCGCCTCGAGCTTTTCGCGTAGTTCATCGTCGGGGATCAGAGCGGCACGCAGGCGCACGCGGGTCGCAGGGGTGCCCAGATCGTGGCTGACACCGGACAAGACTGTCGCCCGCTTTTCAAGCTGCGCGCGCTCGGCCTCAAGATGGGCGTTCACCGCCGAGACGATATCGCGCAGTTCATCCGGGCCATCCGCCTCATAGCTTTCCGGCCCACCAAGGCGCTGCCGTTCGCGCAACGCGCGGGCGAACCGGGTGAAGGTATCTGAGACGTTACTGACTGCGGACAAGATGACCGCCATTGCGACGATCCCCATAAGAATCGCGGGCAGACGCAAATCCATTGGGGCCGCCTGACAGCCCCAAATCTGGGTCCCGTCGACCTGATGCCAGGCCTCGCGTCCAAATTTCGCAATCAGGATCGGCTCACTGCAATATGTCGCCAGCAACCGGGTCAGGTTTCCCATCTTTTCAGGCCCGGTTTGATCACTGCCTGACACAATGTCCGACACCGGATAAACCAACCGGTCGGACAGAATCGCCACGGTTAATTCACGCCCGCTGAGCGGCGAGGAACTGTCGGTTAGGATCGAAAGGTTGGTGACGAAACGGCGGTTTGAAAACCCGGGCAACCGCTGAAATTCACCATTTTCGGCAAGGGCCGTATCTTGGGGCGGCAAAGGCGTTATCGACAACCCCTCGGAGGGGGCCATGCCTGTTCGCAATTCTTCGTAGACGGCGAACCCTGCTACAAAAGATTGCAGCAGGTAGTCGTTCCAGGCGCGCGCCGAAGCGAACCATAACCCTGCGGACAGCAAACCGGCGGCAAAGGCCGAAAGGGTCCAAAGCCACCCTAGATTGCGCAGGCGCAGCGTCATTCTTCGACCGAAATGTCGGCGGCAAAAATATACCCGACCCCGCGTTCCGTGCGTAGCATCTGCGGATCTTTCGGGTTGGTTTCGATCTTGGACCGCAGGCGACCGACCAGCATGTCGATGGCGCGGCCCTGCGCTTCGGACTTGTCACTGTCCCCTGTTACATCCAGCGCTGCGACGATTTCATCGCGGGTCAGCGGTATGTGCGGATTGGCCAAAAGCACCTTGAGCAGGGCGGTTTCCCGTTGTGACAACGCGACCAAATAGCCTTCGGGCGAATGTAAATCATCGCGCTTGCCGTCATAGACCCAGCCGTCAAATCGAAAAGTGCGCGTTCGGCGTCGATAGGCCAGCGAAGACGAGCGCCGAGCGCGTTGCATCACTGCCCGGACGCGGGCAAGCATCAGTTGCGGGTTGAACGGCTTGGCAATGTAGTCGTCTGCGCCAACTTCGTATCCGGCCATACGCTGATGGTCGGCAGACAGGGCCGAGACCAGAATGATTGGCACATCCTGTTCGCGCCGCAGCCGCGCACAGATGTCGATGCCGTTTTCGTCGCCCAGCATGACATCCAGCAGGATCAGGTCTATCCGCCCGTTGGACAGGTGCGCTCGAATTTCCTGTTCAGAACTGGCGGGCAGCGCGATGAAGCCGTTTTGCTGCAGTAACTGCGTCATCATCGACCGCATCTCTGGGTCGTCATCCACCACCAGAAGCCGCGGAATGCTCACTCTGTCTTTCCTCCCGATCTTTTCCCTCTGTCGTTGTCCATTGTAACGAATGGAAACAGATTCAATGCCAACGTAACACGCTGTAACAGAAGTGGTGAAAATTTGGGCCGTTTCCGTGCTTTACTATGAATTCCGCTTTGCCAGACGGCGATCAGACCACAGTAATAGCGCCATCGCTGCTTTGGCAGTCACTGAATTCTCAGGGAGGAGACAAAAAATGAAGCGTTTTGCATTTGCCACCGTTTCGACTTTGGCCGTTGTGGCCGGATCGTCCGTTGTGGCCGAGCCGCAGGCGGAAGTACTGCACTGGTGGACCTCGGGTGGTGAGGCCAAGTCGGTTGCCGTTCTGCAGGAAGAATTCGCCTCGAACGGCGGTACCTGGACCGACATGCCCGTTGCGGGTGGCGGTGGTGATGCGGCAATGACCGCGCTGCGCGCCCGCGTTCTGTCCGGTAACGCGCCGACCGCAGTCCAGCTGAAAGGCCCTGCCATTCAGGAATGGTACGAAGAAGGCGTTCTGGCCGACATTTCGAACGTGGCCGAGGCAGAAGGCTGGGCGGATGTCCTGCCTGCGTCGATCGCGGGCCATATGATGTGCGAAGGCACTTGGTGCGCTGCACCCGTGAACGTGCACCGCATCGACTGGATCTGGGCGAATGCCGATGTTCTGGCAGCAAACGGAATCGAAATGCCCACCACATGGGATGAGTTCAACGCAGCGGCCGAAAAACTGCAGGCAGCTGGTGTGATCCCGCTGGCCCACGGTGGTCAGGCCTGGCAGGACGCGACCGTGTTTGAGGCGGTCGTCATGGGTATTGGTGGACCAGAATTCTACCAGAAAGCCCTGGTCGATCTCGACCCCGAAGCATTGACGTCGGACACAATGGTACAGGTCTTTGACCAGATGCGTACCATGCGTGGATATGTTGACGAAAACTTCTCGGGTCGCGACTGGAACCTGGCCACCGCCATGGTGATGAATGGCGAGGCCGCTTTCCAGATCATGGGTGACTGGGCCAAAGGTGAATTCCTGGCCGCTGGTAAGAAGCCCGGCGAAGATTTCCTGTGTGCCTCGACCCCCGGTGACGGATATCTGTACAACGTCGACAGCTTTGCCATGTTCGAAGTTGAAGGTGA
This sequence comes from Ruegeria sp. YTSC003, assembly GCF_059609785.1. NCBI lineage: Bacteria > Pseudomonadati > Pseudomonadota > Alphaproteobacteria > Rhodobacterales > Roseobacteraceae > Ruegeria > Ruegeria sp. YTSC003. The sequence goes on from NZ_JBXWMK010000010.1 coordinate 79,999, forward strand.
CGACAACCGCGCCGGCCAGGAACTGCTGGCCAAACTGATCGTCGCACCGAACTTCCAGGAAGTGTTCAACCTGAACAAGGGTTCGATCCCTGCACGGACTGACGTAGCGCTGGATGCCTTTGATATCTGCGCGAAAATCTCGGCAGAAGACATGGGTACGACCTCGGCAGGTGGTTCGCTGCTGCCGTCTTACGCCCATGGCATGGCGCTGCGCGGGTCGCAGTCTGGTGCGATCACGGATGTTGTGACCGCGCATTTCAACTCGGATATGTCCTCGGCTGACGCGGTTCAGCAACTGGCGGACGCAGTGGCCAACAGCTACTGATCCAAAACGCTCTGCCCCCTATACTGAGGGGCAGAGCACTTTTCCCCGGAGGAAAAAATGTCCGAATGGCTGGAAAACCACCTGCCCAAGGTGGTGCTGGCACCGTCGTTCATCGCCGTATTGATTTTTGTCTACGGATTTATCGGATGGACCGCATGGGTGTCGCTGACCCGATCGAAACTACTGCCGAAATACGAGATCCATGGCTTCATTCAGTATGAACGCCTGTTCGATTCCCCTCGCTGGGATACGGCAATCAACAACCTGTATATCTTTGGCGCGCTGTTCATCGTGATCGCGATGGTGCTGGGCCTGCTACTGGCCATCCTGTTGGATCAGAAGATCCGCGTCGAAGGGGTCATTCGCACCATCTACCTGTACCCGATGGCACTGTCGATGATCGTGACCGGCACCGCATGGAAGTGGATCCTGAACCCAGGTCTGGGCATTGAATCCATGGTGCAGGGCTGGGGCTTTCCGAATTTTGAATTCGATTGGCTGGTGAACCCCGATTACGCCATCTACACGATCGTGATTGCCGCGATCTGGCAGAGCTCGGGCTTTGTTATGGCGCTGTTTCTGGCCGGGCTTCGTTCGGTGGATGGTGAAATCATCAAAGCCGCACAGGTCGATGGTGTCCCCACATGGCGCATCTATACGGCGATCATAATACCGTCGATGGCACCGATCTTCCTGTCTGCCTTCATCGTGCTGGCCCACCTTGCGATCAAGAGCTTTGACCTTGTCATCGCGCTGACAGGTGGCGGTCCGGGATACGCGACTGATCTGCCAGCCACATACATGTATGCCATGGCGTTTTCGCGCGGCGATATCGGTCAGGCGGCGTCTTCCGCAATGATCATGATGCTGGTCGTCTTTGCCATCGTGGTTCCATATCTTTATTCAGAGCTGAGGGCGAAAAATGACTGATCTGTCGATGCCCCAAACCCAAACTCGCTCGCAGAGCGCCACTGGCAAGATTGCCCTTCGTTGGCTGCTTTACGTCCTGCTGGGCCTGTTCGCGCTGTATTACCTGATGCCGCTGTTCGTGATGTTGACGACATCGCTGAAAAGCCTTGAGGAAATCCGCACCGGGTCCCTGATCTCACTACCGCGCGAAGTCAGCTTTGATGCTTGGAAAACCGCATGGTCCGGGGCTTGTACCGGTATCCAGTGTGAAGGTCTGCGGCCTTACTTCTGGAACTCGGTCCTGATCGCTGTGCCTGCGGTGTTTTTGTCCACCCTGATTGGTGCGCTGAACGGCTATGTCGTGGCGCAGTGGCGGTTCAAAGGCGCGAACATCATCTTCTCGCTGATGCTGTTTGGCTGCTTTATTCCGTTTCAGGTTGTTCTGCTGCCAATGGCGCGGCTGCTGGGCATGATGGGGATCGCCGGAACCATTCCGGGCCTGATCTTTGTCCACGTGATCTATGGCCTTGGCTTCACTACGCTGTTCTTCCGCAACTACTATGTCACCATTCCGGCCGAGCTGACCAAAGCCGCTCGGGTCGATGGGGCAGGCTTTCTGCGGATTTTCTGGTCGATCTTCCTGCCGCTGTCGCTGCCCATCATCGTGGTGACAGTGATCTGGCAGTTCACGCAGATCTGGAATGACTTCCTGTTCGGCGTGTCGTTCAGCCAGGCGGGCACGCAGCCCGTGACTGTGGCGCTCAACAACATCGTAAACTCCACCACCGGCGTCAAAGAGTACAACGTCGACATGGCCGCCGCGATCATCGCGGGGCTGCCGACGCTGCTCGTCTATGTCGTTGCCGGTAAGTATTTCATCCGCGGCCTGACCGCTGGCTCTGTGAAGGGATAACCCATGGCTCCCATCCTTGATATCAACAAACTCTACAAGAATTACGGCGCAACCGAAATTCTGAAGGACATCAACATCTCGATCGAACCGGGTGATTTCCTGGTGCTGGTCGGCCCCTCGGGCTGCGGTAAATCCACCTTGCTGAACTGCATTGCGGGGTTGGAGGAAATCACCGACGGGACACTGGCGATTGGCGGCAAAGACATGACCCATGTCAGCCCCAAGGACCGCGACATCGCGATGGTGTTCCAATCCTACGCTCTGTATCCGACTATGAGCGTCGCCAAGAACATCACCTTCGGCATGAAGGTGCGCGGGGTCGATCAGGCAACGCAGGAGGCCAAGCTGAACGATGTGGCCTCACTGTTGCAAATCGAGCCGCTGCTGAACCGTCGTCCCAGCCAGCTATCCGGTGGTCAGCGTCAGCGTGTGGCGATGGGCCGGGCGCTGGTGCGCGATCCCAAGCTGTTCCTGTTTGATGAACCGCTGTCGAACCTCGATGCCAAGCTTCGGGTTGAGATGCGGACCGAGATCAAGAAGCTGCACCAGACATTGGACGCTTCCATCGTCTACGTGACCCACGATCAGATTGAGGCGATGACACTGGCCACCAAGATCGTGGTCTTGAAGGGCGGGATCGTGCAGCAGATCGGCAGCCCGGCCGAAATTTATAACAACCCGGCCAATCTGTTTGTCGCTGATTTCATGGGCTCGCCGGCGATGAATCTGATCCCTGCGCAGGTCACAAAAAAAGGATCGGGTACACAAATCGTCATCTCGCGCGATGCCGGGGAAACTCTGGTTCTGAACGATGCGCGCGATCTGGCGTTGCCCGAGGATGTGATCCTCGGTTTGCGCCCCGAGGATATTGCCGAGGCCGGTTTCCGTGCCGGTGATGGCGTGCAGGAAGCGGCGTGCATGGTCGATATGGTCGAACCCGCAGGGGCCGATACCTATGTTGTCTCAGAACTGGGCGGCAAGCAGGTGACCGCAAGGCTGCACGCGGAAACCAGTGCTCAGGCGGGCAAGATGCTGAACCTGGCCTTCGATATGAGCAAAGTATCTTACTTCGCCAAGGAAACCGGCGAGCGCCTGAATTGAACTAAGAAACGCCGCGCGAACCCTATCGCGCGGCGTTTTTCTTATACTTAACCGGGTTGGCTGACCTTGGTTTAGCCCATGTCCTTGATCAAACGGTTCAGGTCGCCGCCACGGGCGTCCAGCATAGCGCCAACCTCGGTTCGTTCGGTCAGCAGCATATTCACCCCTTCGATGAACATGTTGAAGAACTTGTCGCGGCCTGATTTGTCCGAAACCAGGAATGTCACCTCGAACGGGGACGAGCCCTGCAGCTTAACCGAGGTGCGTACCTCGTAACCGGCCTTGATTTTCCGGGCTTTCCGGACGGTGACTTGCCCACCAATGAATTCGCGGAAACGTCGACCATACTTGTTCGAGATATAGCCCTGAAACGCTTTGGTGAACTGCTTCAACTGCGACGGGCTGGCCGAACGGGCGTCCGCCCCCAGCACATAACGTGCCATGATCGGCACATCGGCATATTGCACAAAGACCTTTTCGAAATCGCGGATCATCGCCTTTTCGGATTTGCCCGAGGCGATAATGCGGTTGATGTCATCCACGACACTGACGACCAGAGCCTTGGCGCTGGCTTCAGTCTGGGCAAAGGCGGAAAAAGGCAGGGCGGTCAGTGCCAGGCCAGCAAGGCCTGTGGCGACAAAACCGCGCCGGTTCATATGGTTACTCGGCATAGGGGTCCTCATAGGGGTCCTCGTATGGGTCTAGGTAGGGATCTCTGACAGGGTCGGTCCCATTGTCTGCATAAGGGTCGTCGTAAAGACCCAGATAGGTTTCTTCGTCGTCTCTCGCCAGTTCGAAGCGGCGATTTTGTAGGTAAATGGTCCGCGCTTGTGCATAACTGTCGGCGCTTTCATATAGGATCGAGTCGACCGTGTCTGAAAAACGCCCCCGATCACCCATCCGGCGCACGACCTCGGCATAGACACCGATATTGTCGACCGGACGGACCGGAGAGAAGTTGATCGGGTTCGAGAACAGGTTGACGATAACGCCAATCGAGTCCCGCTGCGTTGACGGACCATAGAGCGGCAGCTCGACATAAGCGCCCTCGCCAAAACCCCAGACGTGCAGCGTTTCACCGAAATCGGTATCCACAGGCGGAAGGTTCAACTCGTCGGCGGGGGCTGACAACCCCAGGCCACCAACGGTCGTGTTGATCACAAATTGCAGCAGTGCATTGCCCGACTGCTTGAGGTTGCCTTGCAGCAGGTAGTCCACGGCTTGGCCCGGCATCGTCAGGTTTTCGGCAAAATGGTTGAAACTGGTCACCATCGAGTCGGGCACGATCTTTACGTACCCTTTCGAGGCGGGACGAAACAGAAACCGGTCGACGCCAAGGTTGAACTTGTGGATGCCCCGGTTGTTGCGTTCATACGGATCAAATGCTTCACCCTGCTGAACACCCTCCGGAGGGCGTGTGGTGCAGGCGCTGAGAACTGCCAATACGGACACAACGATCAGGGGTTTTAGGTTGATTCTGCTCAACACGATCTTTGCCACTCCAAAACGTTCGGACAGTCCGCGCCCGAACACTTAATCAATACTCTTTTTGGCCGTTGTGCCCGGCCTACCCAAAGTCACATAGGCGTTTCGCCACCAATATGAAACAGATAGCGTTTAACCTGCCGAATAGGTCAACGTAAAGTGACACAGGTTCAACAGTTCAGAATAAGAAAAGTTACGCCCACAACCGGTGCAGGTCACATCGCCGTTTTCGCACTTTTCGATCCTTGCCTTCCCGGTTAGCTTCGCCCCGACTCAAATTTGGGAGGAGACCTCATGAGCATCGCGGCGAAACTGGAAAGCTTGGGTGTCAACCTACCGGACGCTCCTGCGCCGGCGGCCAACTACGTGCCCTTCGTGCGCGTGGGCAATATCGTCTATGTCTCGGGGCAGATCTCGAAGGCGGATGATCTGATCACTGGCAAGCTGGGCGACAACATGGAAGTCGAAGCAGGCGCTGCTGCGGCCAAGGTATGTGCGATCAACCTTCTGGCCCAGGTCAAAGCGGCCTGCGGTGGCGATATCGAAAAGTTGGTGCGCGTCATCAAGCTGACCGGGTTTGTGAACTCGACGGCAGATTTTACCGCGCAGCCGCAAGTCATCAACGGTGCGTCAGACTTTCTGGTCGAAGCGCTGGGTGATGCAGGCCGCCATTCGCGTTCGGCCGTCAGTGCGGCGGCACTGCCCTTGGGCGTCGCGGTTGAGATCGAAGGTATCTTCGAAGTTCAATGACGCCCGCGCTGCCTGACGTATTCCTTCAAGTCCCGTTGGCGCATCGTGCGCTGCACGACAAACAGGACAACCGCCCGGAAAACAGCCGGGCGGCCATTCGCGCCGCTGTGGACGCCGGTTATGGGATCGAGATTGATCTGCAACGGACCTCGGACAACCGGGCCATGGTGTTTCATGACTATGACATGACCCGCCTGACCGGACAGCCCGGACCGATCCAACAGATCACTTCGGCGCAGGCGTCAGGCACCACGCTGTTGCACGCAGAAGATGGCATCCCGAGGCTGGATGAGGTGCTGCAAATCGTGTCAGGTAAAGTACCGCTGCTGATCGAATTCAAAGATCAGGACGGCGCGATGGGCACATCCGTGGGCCCGCTGGAACAAGACGCCGTGCGTGCATTGTCAGGTTACGATGGGCCGGTGGCGTTGATGTCGTTCAACCCCAACTCGGTCGTTGAACTGGCGCGGCTGGCACCGCATCTGCCGCGTGGCATCGTGACAGGATCGTACCAGCCCAAGGTCGAGCTTTTACCTCAGAGTGTTTGTGACTACCTGCGCGACATTCCGGATTTCGATCGTGTCGGGGCCAGTTTCATCAGCCATGAGGTCGAAGACCTTGACCGCCCCCGCGTGGCCGAACTGAAGGCACGCGGTGTACCGATCCTGTGCTGGACCGTGCGGTCGCCTGAACAAGAGGCAGAGGCCCGCGAAGTTGCGGACAATGTGACGTTCGAAGGGTATCTGGCTGTTCAACCGGGTTGAACCAGCCCTGCAACGTCACAGATAAAGATCAGAGGCGGAGGGCAAATGGATCAGGCACAGATCGAGGTTCGGGTGCTGGGTTCGCTGTCGCAGATATCTGCGGCGGAATGGGACAGCTGCGCCTGCCCCGAGGTTGCCGATGGCGGCCGTCCGCTTGATCCGTTTACCACCCACCGGTTTCTGCTGGCACTTGAGCACAGCGGCTCGGTTGGGCGTGGAACTGGCTGGCAGCCGCAATACCTGGCGGCCTATCTGGACGGGATGCTGATCGCGGCGGCGCCGATGTATGCCAAATCCCACAGTCAGGGCGAATATATCTTCGACCACAACTGGGCGCATGCCTATGAAGGTGCCGGGGGTCGTTATTACCCCAAGCTGCAGATCGCCGTACCGTTCACCCCTGCAACAGGTCGGCGTTTTCTGGTGCGCCCCGGCTATGACTCGGTTGGCATGTCTGCGCTGGTGCAGGGGGCGGTGCAATTGGCTGCGGACAATCAGGTGTCTTCAGTCCACGCAACCTTCTGCACCGAAGCCGAGGCGCTGGCGGGCGAACAGATGGGCCTTATGCTGCGCCAGTCGCAGCAGTTTCACTGGCTGAACGACGAACACCAGGACTTCGACGGATTTCTTGCGGCATTATCGTCGCGCAAGCGCAAGAACATTCGCAAAGAACGCGCGCGGGCCGTCGATTTTGGCGGCGAAATCCGCACTCTGACGGGGGATGACCTGCGCCCCGAACACTGGGATGCCTTCTGGCAGTTTTATCAGGACACCGGGTCCCGTAAATGGGGCGTGCCTTATCTGACCCGCCAATTCTTTGATATTGCACATGAAACCATGGCGGACGATATGGCCTTGGTGCTGGCTGAACGGGGCGGATACCCCATCGCAGGGGCTTTGAACTTCATCGGCCGCGAAACGCTTTTTGGCCGGTATTGGGGTTGCATTGAACATCACGCCTGCCTGCATTTCGAACTGTGCTATTATAGGGCGATCGACTTTGCCATTGCGGAAGGTCTGGCACGGGTAGAAGCAGGCGCGCAGGGTGAACATAAGCTGGCGCGCGGTTACTTGCCCACGCGCACGCATAGCTTGCATTGGGTCAATGACCCCGGCTTTGCCGATGCGATCAAGAAATATCTGGACGCCGAGGCCCACGCAGTGGGAGAAGAGATCGAGATTCTGACGGATTATGGTCCGTTCAGAAAATCGAATCCGGAGGAACAGCAATGACGGAACTATTGTCGACCGAAACTCGCGGCCCTCTTCTTGATCCGCTGTTCGACAACGGCTGGACCATGGTCACCGACCGGGATGCTATCACCAAGACCTTCATTTTCGAGGATTTTGTCCACGCCTTTGGCTGGATGACCCAGGTGGCGATCTTTGCCGAGAAGTGGAACCACCACCCTGAATGGTCAAACGTGTACCGCACGGTTGAGGTCGTCCTGTCCACACATGATGTCGGTGGGTTATCGTCGCTGGACGCCAAATTGGCGCGAAAAATGGACAGCCTCGTTTAACGGTCTCCTCTGGATCCCATGCCGCCGGCCAGAGAAGCTATTTCACCCAGACGACGGAAATCGGCGGGTGTGACCGTGCCGTTGCTGACGTCGATATCTCGTGGAATACCGGCTGTCCGATTCCCAACCGAACGAACGCTGCGCGCCGCCGGATTGATGTCCAAACAACGCGTATCATAGCACGTCAGGCCCGAAGTGCTGATCTGGATCTGGGGCTGTCCGTTTGGTCCGGTCACCACGGGGGCCTGCGGCGCATCACAGGCGGCAAGAAACCCCAGAATGCCGAGGGCTATCCACTTTTTCATACCACGCTCCTATCGTTCAGCCCGGTCGTGCGATCAATCCAACTGGCCGTTTCCGTCCTGATCGGCGGCCAGGAAATCATCGCCCATCTGCTGGTCATACTCTGATCGTGAAATAAAGCTGTCGTTGTTGCGGTCAACGTTTTGAAACCGCTTTATGTCCAGAAACGGCTTGGCTTCTTCCAGACCCAGCGTTCCGTTCTTGTCTTCGTCCATGGCCTGAAAAGCATAATCCGAAAAAGCGTTGAACTCGTCCTTGGACAGGAAGCCATCGTTGTTGGAATCAATGGCGTTCAGTTCCTTTTCGTGCAGTTCAGCCACTGTTTCCGCCAAGGTTGCACTGGCCATCAGAATGAACGCTGTCGTCAAAATCGCTGTTTTCATCATCATTCTCTCCTCAGCACGCGTAACGCTGGCCCGAGACACCGCCCGCGACGGCCCCTGCCGCAGTCAGGATGTCCTTGCCGGACCCACCGCCGAATTGATTGCCAATCGCCCCGCCGATCAGTGCACCGCCCAATGTGCCGCCGAGGCAGGCGATCTCATGCTGTCGTGCTTGCTGCTGTTGAGGTGTCGGGGCCGGGCCACACGCTGCCAGCGCGCCTGCAGCACCCAGAATGACTGTGATGACTTTGAGCTTCATCAAAAAAACTCCCTGAATGAATGGGGCAAGTATCGACCCATCAGGAAGTTGCATCAAGTGAAATAGGGTTAACGTGGCCCCGGCTGTACCGGGGCCCGAGTGACCTAGATGGCCTCAAGCAGACCTTCGCCCGCGGAAATCTCGCAGGCACCTGGGTTTTCTTCAAGATTCAATGCAACGACTTTGCCATCTTCGACCAACATCGCATAGCGCTTTGAGCGCGCAAGCAGGCCGACGGGCGGGGCGTCGAAATCCATGCCAATGGCCTTGGTGAATTCGGATGCGGCGTCGGCCAGCATGGTCAGGCCTGCACCTGTCGCGCCAGTGGCTTCGCCCCATGCGCTCATTACAAAGGGGTCGTTGACCGAGACGCAGATGATTTCGTCCACGCCCTTGGCGTCGAACTGTTCCTTGGTGCGCATAAAGCTGGGCACATGGGCCGAGTGGCAGGTCGGCGTGAATGCGCCGGGCACAGCAAAGATCACAACTTTGCGGCCTTTGGTCTTGTCTGAAATCCGAACCTCTTCGGGCCCTTCTGCCCCCATTTGAGTCAACGTTGCGTCGGGAAGCGTATCACCGGTTGAAATCATCTTGTTCCTCCTGTCGATTGGATTTGCAGAGTCGGCCTCAGCCGCAATATAGGTGAGCCAGAGAATGAAACCACGGGAATTTGACAGGGCAGGACGAAGATGAGCCATATTGTTGTGATCGGAGCCGGGCAGGCGGGATCATCTCTTGTTGCAAGACTGCGCAAGGACGGGTTTGAAGGCGATATCACGCTGATCGGTGCCGAGCAGCATCTGCCCTATCAGCGCCCCCCACTGTCCAAAGCTTATCTGCTGGGTGAGATGGAGCTTGAACGCCTGTTCCTACGCCCTGAAAGTTTCTACGCCGAAAACAACATCACCCTGCGTCTGGGTAAACGCGTGACCGCGATCGACCCCAAGGCCAAGACCGTGACCCTGGGCGATGAGGTGATTTCTTATGACGAACTGGCCCTGACCACTGGTTCCGACCCGCGTTACCTGCCTGCTGCCATTGGCGGTGATCTCGAAGGCGTCCATGTCGTGCGCGACCTGACCCATATCGACGAGATGGAGCCCCGCGTGAAAGAGGGCGCCCGCGCCCTGATCGTTGGTGGTGGCTATATCGGGCTTGAAGCGGCCGCCGTCTGCGCCAAGCGTGGAGTCAAGGTTACTCTGGTTGAGATGGCAGAACGGATTTTGCAACGTGTCGCGGCACCGGAAACCAGCGATTACTTCCGTGCTCTGCATTCCGAATACGGTGCTGACATCCGTGAAGGCGTCGGGCTGGATCGTCTGGTCGGCGAAGACGGCAAGGTTACCGGGGCCGTCCTGACCGATGGCACCAAGCTTGAAGTTGATTTCGTCGTGGTTGGCGTGGGCATCGCACCCTCGACCCAATTGGCCGAGATGGCCGGGTTGGAACTGGACAACGGCATCAAAACGGATGCTCATGGCCGCACCTCTGATCCGGCTATCTGGGCGGCAGGCGATTGCGCGTCGTTCCCGCATTTCGGTGGTCGTATTCGGCTGGAAAGCGTACCGAATGCCATCGATCAGGCCGAGATTGTTGCTCAGAACATGCTGGGTGCCGCCAAAGACTATGTGGCGACGCCGTGGTTCTGGTCGGACCAGTATGACGTCAAACTACAGATCGCAGGTCTGAACACCGGCTATGACCGCGTGGTGACCCGCAAGGGCGACGGGCAGACGGTGTCCTTCTGGTATTACAAAGGCGATCAGCTGATTGCGGTAGATGCCATGAACGACCCGCGCGCTTACATGGTCGGCAAACGCCTGATCGATGCAGGCAAAACGGCCGACCCGGCGGTCGTGGCCGACCCAGACGCGGACTTGAAACCGTTGCTCAAAGCGTGAGGATCATCGCCGGAGAGTTCCGAGGTCGCGCCTTGGCCTCGGTCGGCAAAGGCGATGCCGGGGCGCATCTGCGTCCCACCACTGACCGCGTGCGTGAAAGCCTGTTCAATGTGCTGAGCCATCAGATCGACTTTGATGGGCTGCGTGTTCTGGACCTTTTTGCCGGCACCGGAGCACTGGGGCTTGAGGCGCTGTCGCGCGGCGCGGCGCATGTGACTTTCGTTGATGACGGGCGTGTGGCGCAGGGACTGATCCGTAAGAACATTGATCTGACCCACAGCAAGGATCGTACCGATCTGATCCGCCGCGACGCGACACGGTTGGGTGACAATCCGGGCGCGCCTTGTGATCTGATTTTTCTCGATCCGCCTTACGGCAAAAGCCTGGGACAAAAGGCGCTTGCGACGGTCACTCAAGGGGGGTGGCTGGCAAAAGACGCCTTGATCGTCTGGGAAGAAAACGCCCCCATTGAGGCGCCAGAAGGGTTTGACCTGCACAATACGCGTAAATACGGCGACACGCATATTTCGCTGATGTGGCGGGCAGAGGTCTGACATGCACGATCTGGTCATTTTCGATTGCGATGGTGTGCTGGTCGATAGTGAGGTTCTGTCCAACCAGGTTTTGATCGACAGCTTTGCGAGATATGGGCTGAACCTGTCTTTGGCGGAATGCATGGCGCTTTTCGTAGGCGGTACGATGACCGGTGTCCGCGAAAAGGCCCGGGCGCTGGGCGCGGACCTGCCGAATAATTGGATCGAACAAATCTATTCGGAAACCTATGAGGTTTTGCGTGCCGGTACACCTTTGGTTGCGGGTGTTCCCGAGCTGTTGGCGCAGTTGGATTCATTAGGTATTCCGTATTGCGTCGCCTCGAATGGCCGCCCGGAAAAGATGCAGATCACCCTGAGCCAGAACGGGTTGTGGGACAGGTTCCGGGATGTGATGTTTTCGGCGCATGTTCTGGGGGTGGGTAAACCCGACCCTGCTTTGTTCATTGCAGCAGCGCAGCATTTCGGTGCCAAGTCCCCCGTCGTCATCGAAGACAGCGAAAACGGCGTCACCGCTGCCAAGCGCGCCGACATGCGGTGCCTGGGGTATGCGGCCCATGACGACGGTGCGCGGTTGGTTGCACTAGGTGCCGAGGTCTTTGACGACATGGCCCAAGTGCCAAAGCTTTTGGGCTTATAAATCAATTATGCTAGGATTGGCGGATGGACCGCACCGCCACTTCTCTGTTCTGGACCCATTCACAGGCCGCTGAATCCCACACTGGACCCGCGCCCAAGCCTTTGCGCGCGCCTGTGTTCATCCACGACGCGATTACGCCGTGGGGAACGGAAACATTGCTGCTGAAACTGCTGCGCGAGCAGGCCGCCGATCAGGACGAATAGGTCGGATGGAACTTGTTGCCCGGTGACAGGGTAAAGATATCGACGCCATCAGCCGTCACACCCACAGAGTGTTCGAACTGCGCTGACAGTGACTTGTCGCGGGTCACCGCAGTCCAGTCATCGGCAAGTGTTTTCGTCTCAGGACGGCCAAGGTTCACCATCGGTTCGATGGTGAAGAACATGCCCTCTTCCAGAACCGCGCCAGTGCCCGGACGGCCATAGTGCAGCACGTTTGGCGGCGCGTGGAACACTCGGCCCAGGCCGTGACCACAGAAATCGCGCACGACGCTCATCCGATGCGCCTCGACATATGCCTGAATCGCGTGGCCGATATCACCGAAGGTGTTGCCGGGCTTGACCGCCTCGATGCCTTTGAACAGGGCATCATGTGTCACTTGGACCAGACGCTCAGCCTTGCGGGGCAGTTTGCCCGCAACATACATGCGCGAAGTATCGCCGAACCAGCCGTCTACGATGACCGTAACGTCGATGTTCAGAATGTCGCCATCCTTCAGCTTCTTGTCACCGGGAATGCCATGGCAGACCACGTGATTCACGCTGATACAGCTGGCATGCTGATAGCCCTTGTAGCCAATTGTTGCCGATGTCGCGCCTGCATCCTCGACCATCTGCGTGATCATGCCATCAATCGCGCCAGTGGTCTGGCCCGGAAAGACATGTTCTGCAATATCGTCGAGTATCCGCGCGGCCAAAGCCCCTGCCGCATGCATGCCGGCAAAGTCACCCTGTTCGTAAATGCGGATGCCGTCCTTGGTCAGGCGGCCACGATGTTCTTTCATCGACGCTAAGCTCCAAATGTTGCGCGCAGCCTGCCTTTTACGCTGCTTGTGCAGAAAGTTCCAGAGGGTGCGCGTTTGCGGGTGTTAGATGGCGCGGAATGCCCTCGGATCAAGGCTGCAAAGTCTGTCAAATTCGCTCAAAATCATAATTTCAGATAGAATGTTGTTTTTTCGCAGTGAGATCGTTTTGGAGGATCGAAATGCCCAGCAATTCTGCCAATTTTATCGGTGAAATTCCACACCATTACGATCAGGGTCTGGGACCGAACATTTTCGTAGACTATGCCGACAGGTTAACCGGGCTGTGTGGCGGTCTTGAAACGGGTCGCGTTCTGGAGCTTGCCGCAGGAACGGGAATTGTCAGCCGTAAGCTGCGCGACGCGTTAAACCCGTCTGTTTCACTGACGGTTACGGACCTTAATCCGCCCATGTTGGAGATTGCAAAAGCCAAGCTCGCCGGCAGTGAGAATGTCGAGTTTGCCCAAGCGAACGCAATGGAACTGCCCTTCGAAGACAATAGTTTTGACCTGATCGTTTGCCAGTTTGGCGTGATGTTCTTTCCGGACAAAACTGCGTCATATCGCGAAGTCGCCCGTGTTCTGAAGCCGGGTGGCCGTTACGTGTTCAATGTCTGGAGTGATATGTCCGAAAACCCGTTTTCCGAGACAGCCCACAAAGCGGCGATGACGTTCTTTCCCGAAAACCCACCGGGATTCTACAAGGTCCCGTTCCACTATGGCGACCCCGACATCGTACACGCAGACCTTGCGGCCGCAGGTTGGGGGACCGTTACGCACGAAACCATCAGGTTGAACAAACCAATCGCCGACCTTGAGAAATTTGCGACAGCCCTGGTGTATGGAAATCCGTTGATTGACGAAATCAGAGCGCGCGGAGGTGTCGATCCGGATGCGGTTGTGGCCGAAATGCTGTCGGCGCTGCGGTCCAGATTTGAGGCCAGTGATATGGTGATGCCCCTTTCAGCAACCCAGTTCGAATGCCGAAACAAGGGGTGAACCGGACCTGACGAGGGCAAGTGATATTATCCGGGCAGGTTAAAGTCCCCGAACCGTGTGGTATCCACCCAAACACCGTCGGGCGAAATTTGCGTACCATACACCAATCGCTCGACACCCTTCGCCTGTGCCGTCTCAAATGCCGCCGCATAGGCCGCGTCTATATCCGCCGCCAAACCAAACCGGTCGCAATCGGTGCGTTGCACCAGATACAACATGATCGCGCGATGTCCTTGGGTCACCATAGCCGTCAGCTCTCCTAGATGTTTGGTACCGCGTGCGGTGACGCTGTCGGGGAACTCTGCCAAACATGGTTCACGGGACAAGGTCACGCTTTTGACCTCGACATAGGCGTTGGGCAGGCCAGGTTGCGTCAGCAGAAAATCAATACGGCTGTTTTCGCCGTACTTCACCTCGGGACGGACGGTTTCATAGGCGGCAAGCTCAGGTATTTCACCGGCTTCAAGGGACGCGCGCAGGGCTTTGTTGGGCACCGAGGTGTCAACACCGGTAAAATGCCCGTTCTCATGATCGACCAGACGCCAGCCGTATTTCAGTTTTTTCTTCGGGTCATCGTTGGGTTCCAACCAGATCTTCTCGCCGGGTTCCGCCAGCCCCATCATTGACCCCGGATTGGCGCAATGGGCGGTTACTTCACGCCCGTCCTCCAACTGGCAATCGGCCAGAAAGCGTTTGTAGCGGCGGATCAGGCGGGCGGGGATCAATGGGGTGGCAAACTTCATGCCACCCGGCTTAACGCGCGCCCGCCCGTATGGGAAGTGTCAGACGAGGCCTGCCATTACGCCACCATCCACATCCCAGACTGCCCCGGTGACCCAACCTGCATCATCGGACAGAAGATGGGTGACGGTATGCGCCACATCCTCGGGCCGACCGACGCGGCCGATCGGGTGGAAAGCGTCGAAAGCATCGGTCAAAGTCGCCTCGATCTGGTCCGGTGCGATGAAGGCGCCATAGATGGGGGTCACCACCACCGCCGGAGAAACCGCATTCACTCGGATCTTATGTTCCGCCAGCTCCATTGCCAGATGCTGCGTCAGGGAATGAAGTCCGGCTTTGGCCATCGAATAGGCCGAGGACGGTGTGGCGCGAACTGCCTGTTTTGCCCACATAGAGCCTATGTTGACGATATTGCCACCTCCGTTGGCTTTCATGTTTTCGACCACGGCCTGTGTGATGAAAAAGGTCGCGCGGTTCAGGTCCAGATAGCTGTCGTAATCCTCGGCCGTGTGTTCCATGAACGGTTTTGGCGCGAATGTCCCGGCTGCATTCACCAATCCTTGAATGTGACGCGTGTCCGATTTGATCTGGTTGATCAGCCTTTCGACGTCTGCCGCATCGAGCAGGTTCGCGCGGTATATGTCCGCGGCGCCGCCAAGTTCCGCTTTCGCCGCGTCCAGCTTGCCAGCGGATGACCCGACAAGGGTCACGTGCCCGCCGCTTGCTATGATTTGGCGCGCTGTGGCCAGACCCATTCCGCTGGATCCGCCGACGATAAGTGTTGTTGTCAGAGTCATGATCAGATTTCCTATCTACTGATAGGTAGATATATTGAGCTTGGAAACTGAAATACAACCCCCTATCTAGTGGTAGGTTATTTTTAGATAGATGTGCAGATGCCCAAAACGGAAAAACCCTTGTCAGAAACTGCCAGCCGTATTTTGGATGTGGCCGAGCGTATGGCGCGACAAGGCGGGTATTATGCCTTCAGTTTTCGCGACATCGCGTCTGAAATCGGCATCAAATCGGCCAGCATTCACTACCATTTCCCCACCAAGGAAGCTTTGGGCGAGGCGCTGGTTACCCGTTACACTGATCGGTTCCTGGGGGCGTTGGGGCGGTTGGACGAAGCCACGCCTTTGGAATCTCTGGAACAATATGTGGCGGCATATCGACAAGCATTGATCGAACAGGACCTGATGTGCCTGTGCGGTATGTTTGGTGCTGAAATCGCAAGGTTGCCAGACCCGGTCGCCAGACGGACTCGCGAGTTTTTCGAGCGCAATCTCGTATGGCTGGAAACGGTTTTCCGGGCCGCAGGGGCCGCGAATCCCGAAGCCCGAGCAGGGGAAACGATTGCCCGCCTGGAAGGGGCGATGATTCTGGCGCGGTCGATGAACGATATGGACCTGTTCCAAAGCGTCACTGCGAATTTGCCTGCCCAAGCGCTGCGGGACTGACAAACGGGCCTTGCGAGGTTCAGCAGGAACGATATCTTGCGGCCTGTGCCATATCAGGAAAGGACAGGTCATGCCGAACCCAACCGCAGCAATGCTTGTGATCGGGGATGAAATCCTGTCGGGACGCACCCGGGATGCGAACATGCATTATCTAGCGCAGGAACTGACAAAGCAGGGCATTGACCTTAAAGAGGTCCGGATGGTCAGCGATGACGCCACTGCTATCGAACAAGCCGTTCGAGCGCTGTCTGAGCAGGTTGATCATGTGTTCACCAGCGGCGGAATAGGCCCGACCCATGACGACATCACCGCAGATTGTATCGCCCGGGCTTTTGGTGCGTCGATCGACGTGCGCGCTGACGCCCGAGCGCTGTTAGAGCGGCACTATGAGAATTCGGGGTTGGAACTGAACGCCGCGCGCCTGCGTATGGCGCGTATTCCCGATGGGGCGACATTGATCGATAATCCTGTTTCGACCGCGCCAGGCTTCACGCTTGGGAATGTGCATGTGATGGCGGGTATTCCCACAATCTTTCAGGCCATGGTCGCCAGCGTTCTGCCCAAGCTGACCGGCGGCGATCCCTTGTTGTCGCAAACGCTGCGGATCAACCGGGGTGAAGGTGATATCGCCTCGATCCTCTCGGCTTTGGCTGAGGATTACCCTGATCTCGCCATCGGCAGCTATCCGTTTCAGGTAAATGGTGTATTCGGCTCTAACGTGGTGGTTCGGGGCACGAATGGGTCGCAGGTCGATGCGGCCACGACCCGGTTGGCAAAAGAGCTGGAGCTTTGAGCCCGAACTGGGCCGACGTTGTCGACGGCACATGGCCGGCGGCTCGGTTCGAAACAATTGGCCCTTTTCGCCTGCGGCAGGGGTTGGGTGGTGGCTCGCGCGTTTCCGCGGCCAGCGCTCTGGCATCTGCGATCGACGCGGATATCAAAGCCGCTGAAGGGGCGATGCGCGCGATGGGGCAGCGACCCATATTCTGCCTGCGACCGGGCGACGAAGGGTTGGATCTGCAGCTTGCGGATCAGGGCTATGACATTCTTGATCCCGTCAACATCTACCAATGCCAGGTCGAGGACCTGACCGATACGCCCATCCCTCGGGTCACCGCCTTTACCATCTGGAGTCCGCTGGCGATCATGAACGAGATCTGGGCGCAGGGCGGGATCGGACCAGAACGGCTGGCCATCATGGACCGCGCCGAGGGGCCGAAAACGGGGATATTCCTACGTCATTCCGATCACCCGGCGGGGACCGGATTTGTCGCCATTCACGACGACGTCGCCATGGTTCATGCGCTGGAAATCTTACCGGCCTATCGCCGTCAGGGCTTGGGAAAGTGGGCCATGCGCGCGGCTGCAATCTGGGCGCAGAAGAACGGCGCAAAAACGCTAAGTGTGATCTGCACCAAAGCTAATAACGGGGCAAATGGTCTCTACCATGCGCTCGGGATGGAGATCACCGGCGAATACCACTACCGTCAGCTTGTCCAAGGAGAGTGACCAACGTGACCGATCAAACCCTGCCCACCGCGCTGGACCTGCCGATGGTGGACCCGCTGCCGCCTGAGACGCAGAAGTACTTTGATATATGTGTCGAAAAACTGGGCTTTGTGCCCAATGTGCTGAAGGCATACGCGTTCGATATCGACAAGCTGAATGCGTTTACGGCGAACTACAACGATCTGATGCTGGGCGACAGCGGATTGTCAAAACTGGAACGCGAAATGATTGCGGTGGTCGTGTCCGCGATCAACAAGTGCTTTTACTGTTTGGTGGCCCACGGCGCGGCCGTCCGACAATTGTCGGGCAATCCGCAACTGGGCGAGATGCTGGTCATGAACTACCGCGTGGCCCCTCTGGGCGACCGCCAACGCGCCATGCTGGATTTTGCTGCCAAGATGACGACCGCCAGTACCGAGATCGAAGAACCTGATCGTCAACGTCTGCGCGATGTTGGGTTCAGCGACCGGGACATTTGGGACATTGCCAATGTGACCGGCTTTTTCAACATGTCGAACCGAGTGGCCAGCGCAACTGCGATGGCCCCGAACGACGAATACCACGCGCAGGCCCGATGATCCGAACTGCTGCCC
Organism: Ruegeria sp. YTSC003; assembly: GCF_059609785.1. Taxonomy (NCBI): domain Bacteria; kingdom Pseudomonadati; phylum Pseudomonadota; class Alphaproteobacteria; order Rhodobacterales; family Roseobacteraceae; genus Ruegeria; species Ruegeria sp. YTSC003. The sequence goes on from NZ_JBXWMK010000010.1 coordinate 98,128, forward strand.
TATTCCTGATGATCATGGCCGGCCAGGGTCTTGCGCAGAACCTGACAATGCCTTCCGGCGCGCGTCTTGTCAGCGAGCGGACCAGTGAACTGGACAGCTACGAGCTGCCAATCGGGCCCTTTGCGGATGGGGCGGTACCGGCGCGAGAAGTCGAAGGAAAAGTCGAGCGGTTTACCTGGCGGTTGCAATCCGGCTCCAGCACGACGCTGCAATTGCTGGCCCCGTTGCGTGACCAGATCGCAGCGCAAGGGTACGAAATATTGCTTGAGTGCCAGGCCAAAACGTGTGGTGGGTTCGACTTCCGTTTTGGCACCGAAGTTGTGCCCACACCAGACATGTACGTGGCTATTCAGGACTATCGTTTTTTGTCTGCCATCCGAGGGGGAAATGTGGTCAGCCTGCTAGTCAGCCGCAATCCGCCTGACGGGTATGTGCAGATGATCCGGGTCACCCCGGTGGGTGCAGAGGCGTCACCACCGCTTGTGATCGACGAACCGGTCACGTCGCCCGGTGATTTGTTAGCCAGTCTGGAACAAAACGGGCATACAATATTGGAAGACCTGCATTTCCGCACCGGAGAGATGACGTTGGGCGAGGGGCCTTTTTCCTCGCTTGAATTGGTAGCGGAGTTTCTGGCCAAAAACCCAAGTACCCGGCTGGCACTTGTGGGCCACACGGATGACACCGGTGCGCTGGATGCCAACATCTCGGTCAGTACCGGCAGGGCTCAGGCTGTACGCGCCCGATTGATCGAGGCGCATGGGGTCGCGGCAGACCGGGTCGAGGCGCGCGGGATCGGCTATCTTGCCCCGCTCACTTCCAATGCCACGCCGGAAGGCCGGGATCTGAATCGCCGGGTTGAGGCGGTTTTGCTGGTCAACTGAACCCTGCAGTCCTGTTCACATCATGGCCGATAAAAAAAGGCCCACGCAGCAGGCGCGGGCCGTACAGTTTACCGAGGTTAATTCACCAATCCATCGGGCCTTTTTCGTGAAAGGCATCGACGAGAAAATCTATGAATGCCCGAACCTTGGGCTGAGTAAAGCGTCCGGGCGGGTAAACGGCGTAGACGCCCTGAACCTCGTCCGGAAGCGACGGCATAGCGTCCAGTACAGCACCGGATTTCAGCGCATCTGCGTACAGATAGCTGGGCAAATATGCGATCCCCAGACCAGAGATGGCGGCGTTCAACAGGGATTGCCCATCGTTCACGCTCAGCCACCCTGCGGTGCGAACCTGTCTTTTTTCACCCGAAGGCGCGGTCAGCTTCCATACATTGCCAGAGGACTGGCTGGAGTAATGCAGTAGCTTGTGTTCATTCAGTTCGTCAATTTTCTGCGGCCGGCCGAATTTCTCGACATAGCTGGGTGCTGCGACCATCCGCTTGACGGTTTCAGTCAGTTTGCGTGCGCGCAGGGTGCTGTCTTCCAGCTCACCAATCCGGACGGCTACATCGAACCCTTCAGAAATCAGCTCGACGTAGCGGTTGTTCAGCACCATGTTCACAGTGATATCAGGATAGGCCGCCAGAAAATCCGACAGAACCGGAGACAGGTGATTGACGCCGAAATCTGTTGCAACGCTGATCCGAAGCAGACCCGAGGGGGCGGATTGCATCGAAGTCACAAGCGCATCAGCTTCGCCCGCGTCATTCAGAACACGCCGTGCGCGGTCATAATATGCCAGGCCAATTTCGGTCGGCGACACGCGCCGGGTCGTGCGGTTCAGCAGCCGTGCGCCCAGACGGGCCTCGAGGCTCGAAACATGCTTTGATACGGCCGATTTGGAGATGCCCATTTTCTTGGCCGCATCGGTGAAGCCACCTTGGTCCACCACATTGGCAAAGGCTTCCATTTCGGTCAGTCGGTCCATTCTCGTTCCCCAAGTCTTAGTCCTTTGAGCCAACCTGACGTCCAATCTGGGCGGAAACAGGGCGGACATGGGATAATATCAGGGTTTCAAATCGGATCGTTTGCATATGGGAAACGCGGAAACGATGGTTTCCGAGATGGCCACAATGCCTGTAAGCCAAGGGTTTTGGGTGATTTCGGCCGGATATGCTAGGATGACAATGGCAAATTTGTGACCACGGAGGAGATCATGAAAGCCATTTATACCGTCGCAGTCATATGTCTGTCCGCGACCTTCGCATGGGCTGGTGGCGAGACGCCGTCGAACCCGGACGCACGGGTCTATTTTGTAAACCTGTCAGATGGCGACACGGTTTCATCGCCGGTGACCGTGGTCTTTGGGTTAAGCGGGATGGGCGTGGCCCCCGCCGGAACCGAGGCGGAAAACACCGGGCACCACCATTTGCTGATCGACCGCCCGCCGATTGGTGAGGGTGAGGACGGTGCGGATGAGCTCGCCTATGGTCTGCCTTCAGACGACAATCATTTGCATTTCGGTGGTGGTCAGACTGAAGTGACGCTGGAGCTCGCGTCGGGTGATCACACGCTGCAACTGGTTCTGGGGGATGCAGGGCATGTTCCGCACGCAACCCCGATTGTGTCCCAGGTGATCAGGATTTCGGTCGAGTAATCGAGGTGCCTTCACGGCACAGGAGGCTATGCCACGTCAGGCAATAGGAAAATACGGCGCGCCAGCGCCGAATTTAGCCGTTCTTGTGGATACCATTGGCTGAGGGCTGTCTTGGCCATCAAATCGGGGTTTTCCGCAATGAACGCCTCGAAAGCGCTGGTTTTCGAACTGGCAAGACGCTCTGCGATCAGGCTCATGAACGCGTAGGTGATCGTCAGGTTGAACTTATCCGGGGTGCCAGCCTTGGCTGCAAGTGTTCGGATTCCTTTGGCGTAGATCGCTGCAGCATCGATGAAATCATACTTGCGCAGCAGATCGTAGGCGACCTGTACATGTTCGGCATGTCCGAATGTCGTGTTGTCGATGGCATGTGCTTCAAAGGCGTTGGAGATGTCGGTGCTCATTCTCCGTCCTCCTTGAAGCGGTGGCTGTCATTGGCTGTCCAGTCGAGGTCGTAGACACTTTTGAGTTGTTTGATCTTCTCCAGCGATTCCTCGGAAAACGCTGGCTTGTTCTCAAAGCTATGCAGGGCAATCCCCTCGATCAGATCGCCAAGGGTCATGTCCAGCGACTCTGCCAGCCCCTTGAGGACTTTCAGCAGGCGCTTTTCGATTCGAATTCCCGTCTGGGTGCGCTCTATTTTCTGACTCATTGCGTACATATGTATATTGATAACAAGAGAGTCAAGCGGCACAAAAAAGCCGCCTCTTTCGAGACGGCTTCCTTCAGTTCAATTGAGGTGTTGCTTTAGAACGTTGCCGCCAGTCGCGTACCTTGATTGATCGCCCGTTTGGCGTCCAGCTCTGCCGCCACATCGGCTCCGCCGATCACGTGCGGAGTGATGCCGCGTTCGATCAGCGCATCTGCGAGGCTGCGCTCGGACACCTGACCGGAACACAGAACGATTGTGTCCGCCGCGATCACGGTCGGATCAGCACGTTCTTCGCCAAAGCTGACATGCAGGCCGTCCTCATCGATACGCTCGTAGTTCACGCCGCCCACAAAGTTGACGTCCTTCATCTTGAGCGTAGCGCGGTGAATCCACCCGGTTGTCTTGCCCAGACCCTTGCCATGTGCTTGCTTCTTACGCTGCAGCAAGGTGACATCACGCGCAGGTGCCGCAGGCTGAGGGCCTTCTGGTGCCAGGCCCGAGCGATGCTCGGCCGGATCGGTCACGCCCCACTCCTTCATCCAAGCGGGCAGGTCTGTGGTGATGCTGTGGCCGTCTTCCAACAGGAACTCGGATACATCAAACCCGATGCCGCCTGCGCCGATTACGGCGACAGACTTGCCGACCGCGGTCTTCTCGCGCAGCACGTCGATATAGGTGATGACATTGTCCCGATCCTGGCCCGGGATTTTCGGATCGCGCGGAATGACACCAGTAGCGATAACCACTTCGTCAAAGTCGGTCAGGTCGTCAGCGCTGACTTCGCGGTTCAGCTCTACCTTCACACCCAGATCGGTCATCATGGTGTGGTACCAATCGACTAGTCCCCAGAACTCTTCTTTGCCCGGAACCTGCTTGGCCATGTTCAATTGGCCGCCAACCTCCGAGGCGCGATCGAACAGGGTTACGTCGTGTCCGCGCTGCGCTGCAGTCATCGCGGTGGATAATCCCGCGGGGCCGGCGCCGACAATGGCAATCGTCTTTGGCGCTTCAGCTGTGGTGATTTCCAATTCGGTCTCATGGCAGGCGCGTGGGTTCACAAGGCACGAGGTCAGCTTGCCGCTGAAGGTGTGGTCCAGACAGGCCTGGTTGCAGGCGATGCACGGCGCAATCTGTGCTGCGTTACCTGCAATTGCCTTGTTGACGAAATCCGCATCGGCGAGCATCGGACGGGCCAGAGACACCATGTCGGCGCAACCCGTCGACAGGACCTCTTCGGCGACCTCGGGTGTGTTGATCCGGTTCGAGGTGATGACCGGAATCGAAACCTTGCCCATCAGCTTTTTTGTCACCCAGGCAAAGGCCGCGCGCGGAACGCTGGTGGCAATGGTCGGAATGCGTGCTTCGTGCCAGCCGATGCCGGTGTTGATGATCGTGGCACCGGCCTCTTCGATACGCTGGGCCAGTTCAACGACCTCTTCATGGGTCGAGCCATTGGGGATCAGGTCAATCATCGACAGGCGATAGATGATGATGAAATCGGTGCCCACGGCCTCGCGCGTGCGGCGAACGACCTCGATCGGCAGGCGCATGCGGTTCTCATAGGACCCGCCCCAACGGTCGGTGCGCTTGTTGGTGTGTGTCACAATGAACTGGTTGAGGAAATATCCCTCGGACCCCATGATCTCGACCCCGTCATAACCCGCTTTCCGGGCCAGAACGGCAGCGTTCACGATGTCGCTGATCTGTTTCTCGATACCTTCCTCGTCCAGCTCATTCGGCGGGAAGGGCGAGATCGGGGATTTCACCGGGCTGGGGGCCACACATTTCGGACCATAGGCATAGCGACCCGCATGTAGGATCTGCATCGCGATCTTGCCGCCCGCCTCATGAACGCGTTGGGTCACGATAGAGTGGTTCGCGACCTCTTTGTCATTGGTCATCATTGACGCGCCGGGCAGCACCGATCCTTCAAAGTTCGGGCCAATCCCGCCTGTCACCATCAATGCGACACCGCCACGGGCGCGGTCGGCATAGAATTCGGCCACACGGTTCCAGTCGCCGGTTTCCTCAAGCCCTGTGTGCATCGACCCCATCAGGACGCGGTTCTTCAAAGTCGTAAAGCCCAGATCCAGCGGGGCCAGCATATTTGGGTACGCAGTCATGACGAACTCTCCCTCCCGATTTGTCGACGCTAGATTGACCTTCGCGTCAACGTTGTCACGCGAAACCTAACGTCACACCCTTTGCTGGCGCCTTGGGGCTTGATACAGACGTCTCAAAGCACATTCACGAGGCTGCACATGACCCCCGAAGAGATCGCCAAACTGCCCTATCGCCCTTGCGTGGGGCTTATGCTGATGAATGCCGAGGGCAGGATTTTCGTCGGTCAGCGCAATGACCGCCACAAGGATGCATGGCAAATGCCTCAGGGCGGCGTGGACAAGGGCGAAGATCCACGGGATGCAGCCCTGCGTGAGCTGTGGGAGGAAACCGGCGTAACTTCGGACTTGGTCGAGATCGTGGCTGAGACGGACGGCTGGCTGCCTTATGATCTGCCACACGACATCGTGCCGAAAATCTGGAAAGGCCGTTATCGCGGGCAGGAACAGAAATGGTTCTTTCTGCGGTTCACCGGCCGCGACGATCAGATCGACATCCAGACCAAGCATCCGGAATTCACCCGATGGAAATGGCAGGAGCCAGGCAAGCTGATCGACGAGATCGTACCGTTCAAACGTGAGGTTTACCAGCAGGTGGTTGCCGCCTTTGCGGATCACCTGTCATAAAACAGCATGCGCATTGAAGACATCTGGCCCAAGTACCGCGCACGCCTGAAGGCGTTTCTGCATTCGCGTGTGTCCAACGCGGCAGATGTGGAAGACCTGTTGCAAGAGATCTCGGTCAAGGTCTTTACCGGTCTGCCCAACCTGAAAGACCCTGCCAAACTGCAACCGTGGTTGTTTCAAACGGCCGACCGCACGATAATCGACCATTACCGAAAATCAGGCCGTTCCGAGGCGCACCCGGATGATCTTTGGTATCACCGGGATGATCCGGAAACGCGTCAGGACCTTGAGGGGTGCGTCGAACCTTTCATTCGCGGATTGCCGCAGGAAACCGCGGACATGCTGATAGCAATCGACATCAATGGCGTGTCCCAACAGGATTACGCACAGGCGCAAGGACTGGCGTATTCAACGCTCAAATCCCGGGTTCAAAAAGGCCGGGCAGAGCTGCGAAAAGCGTTCGAGGATTGCTGCAATATCTCGATGGATGTGCGGGGTAATATCTCGGACGTTCAGGAAAAACAGAAAACCTGCAAAAAATGTTGATCCGATCGTCGTCTTTTTGATGCGGGCTTCGTCTGACAGATGAAACCAGCAAAAGGAAAGACAAATGATCCGTATCATCAGTTTCAAAATCTGCCCCTTCGTTCAGCGCGTCACTGCGCTGTTGGAAGCCAAGCAGGTGCCCTATCAGATCGACCATATCAGCCTCAGCGACAAGCCGGACTGGTTTCTGGAATTGTCGCCGACAGGTCAGGTGCCAGTTCTGGTGACCGAAGGCGGTACCGCACTGTTCGAGTCGGACGCTATTGCCGAATACCTCGACGAAGTGACCGCCCCGCTGCAGCCCAACCTGACATCTGAACAGCGCGCCCTGAACCGCGCGTGGAGCTATCAGGCCAGCAAGCATTATCTGGTTCAGTGCAGTGCGATGCAAAGCGCGGATCAGGCGATCTTTGCGGATCGGACGACCAAGTTGAACGCCTCGTTCGCGAAAGCCGAGAAGCAGCTTAGCGGTGGCCCATTCTTTGCGGGCGAGGCGCTGGGCAATGTCGATATGGCTTGGTTACCGTTGCTTCACCGGGCTGCAATCGTGGCCGATCACAGCGGGCACGATATGCTGGCTGACTATCCTAAGGTGAAGGCGTGGCAGCAGGCTCTTCTGGCAACAGGCATTCCTGAGAAAACCGTGTCTGATGACTTTGTCACCCGGTTCACTGATTTCTATCTCGCAGAGCGGACGTGGTTGGGGCGGGGTGCGAACCTGAACGAAGCGCCTGCAACCGCTCAGGTGAAACAATCCGGCGGGTGCTGCGGGTGATTCACTCACTAAGCCGCACGTTGGCGTGAGGGGGCGTGGCCGCATCTGATCGACCTGTCTAGCTTGACGGGTATGAAGGACACGGCCCCAACTCTCTCTTCTGTAAAACCCGCCGGACGCAAGTTTACCGGCACCGACCGTCGCGCGCCTTTGCGCGGCGGTCTGCAAGGGTGCGGGGAATATGGCGCAGGGCAGACGGCGGGCCGGTTCTACCCCATCGCCTGCGTCGCGCTTGAGGTCACCCAACGTTGCAATCTGGATTGCACACTGTGTTACCTCTCGGACCGAGCCGAGATGACCTATGACCCACCGCTGTCGGTTCTGTTTGCGCGTCTTGCCACGATCCACAGCCATTATGGCCCCGGTGTCTCGGTTCAACTGACGGGGGGTGATCCGACACTGCGCAAGGTAGAAGACCTTGAGGCACTGTGCCGCGAAATTCGCCGCCTGGGCATGCGGTCGTGCCTGATGACCAACGGCATTCGCGCCAGCCGGGCGTTTCTGACGCGGCTTGCGGCGGCGGGGTTGGATGACGTGGCCTTTCACGTCGACATGACGCAGGAGCGCAAGGGGTTTAACAGCGAGACTGAGTTAAATGTGGTGCGCCGCGCCTATATCCGCCACACGCGCGGACTGGGCTTGCGGGTATTGTTCAACACGACGGTCTTCGGCGGCAATATTGCTGAAATGTCTGCGCTGGCACGATTCATGCGAGACCGTCCCGAGGTGGCTTTTGTGTCCTTCCAGATGCAAGCCGATACCGGGCGCGGGGTCTTGCGCGAACGTCCCGACGCGATCACGCAGGACAGTGTAATGCGTGCCGTCGAGGTCGGATATGAAACGCCCCTGCATTTTGACACGGCCGCCGTGGGCCATGCAAAATGCAATCGCTACGCAAGTGTTGTGACTGCCGGCGGGCGTGCGGTTTCGGTTCTGTCCGCCAAACGCCTGACGCAGAAGGTGATCGCCGCGCTAAGCCGCGTCGATCAGTCGGCAGACGGCCATATCGACACCCGCGACAGCATCTGGCGCATGGTGAGGCGCAACCCGCTGTTGGCGCTGCGGGCCGGGCTACATCTGTTGGGTTGTGTGCTGCGGTTGGGTCGAGGGTTGTTGCAGGGTCCCGTCCGTCGGCAGTCAGTGTTTATCCACAATTTTATGGCCGCCGATGCGCTCGAAGAAGACCGCTGTGCCTCTTGCGTCTTTATGGTCGCAACCGCGAACGGGCCGTTGTCCATGTGTGTTCACAACGCGCAGCGTGACATGCATCTGGCCGCGCCAGAACGGGTTGACGGGCCGTCTGGACCAAGCTGGTGGAATGCCGCCGTTCCCCGCCTGTCGGGTGGACCCGATCTGCCGGATCTGAGCGATCCCGGGCTGGCCCCGCTCAAGCGGCTCAAGGGGCAGTTGCGGGCCACGCGCCGGAACCAAAAGGACGTATCATGAGAAAACTTCTGATCCTGCTGTTGCTTCCGGTTTTGACCGCATGCGCAAGTGTCGAGCGTCTAGCCTTGCCCGCCGCGGAGGCATTGCCAGGGCAGACCCTGACCAGATTTGCGTCCCCACCGGGCGAAAAGGTCGATCACCGCGATTGGACAGCTTTCCTGCACCGCTATGTCGTGACCGACGGGCAGGGCGTGAACCGGGTAACTTATGGGCAGGTGACACAGGCAGACAGGGCGCGCCTGGACGAATATCTGGTCGATCTGCAAGCCATTGACCCTGCGCGGCTGACACGTGATCAGCAACTGGCGTATTGGATCAACCTGTACAATGCGTTGACGGTGGATGTGGTTCTTGAAAACTATCTCGTTTCTTCGATCCGCGACATCAAGAACGGACGATTTTCGATTGGGCCGTGGAATCAACCTCTGGCGCAGGTGGCCGGGCAGGAGTTGACCCTCAATGACATCGAACACCGCATTATCCGGCCCACATTCGGCGAACCGCGCATCCACTATGCGCTGAACTGTGCCGCTGTAGGTTGCCCCAACCTGATGGACCGCGCCTGGCAGGCCGAGACGTTAGAGCGCGATTTTGCCGCCGCCGAGCACGCCTATATCAACGACCCACGTGGCGTGCAGTTTGACCAACGCGGCGGATTGATCCTGTCAAAGATCTTTATCTGGTTCCGTGTGGATTTCGGACCAAACGAAAAATCTGTGCTGGCCTATATCGCGACAGCAGCGGAACCCGAGCTGCGCGCCCGTCTTCAGCAGACGCCGCGTGTCAAAGCGTATCAGTATGACTGGGCTTTGAACGACGCGGCGGCTGGATCTTAATCAGCGGATTACAGCAACCCTTCGGCGCGCAGCAGTTCCTGCATGTTCGCCTCGGGTCGCGGGCCGATATGGCTGATGACCTCGCGGGCGCAGATATTGCCGATCTTGGCGCAGGTTTCGTGATCGCGGCCTGTCGCCATGCCAAACAGGAAGCCGGCGGCAAACTGATCGCCCGCACCGGTTGCGTCCACGGGCACGACTTTCTCGACCGGTACGTCGACGCGTTGCCCGTCGCTTAGAACAGTCACGCCGTCGCCGGAGCGGGTGCATACAACAAGCGGGCAGATCGCGGCGGTCTTGGCCAGCGCCTCTTCCAGATCGTCAGTTTCGAACAGGGATTTGATCTCGGCCTCGTTGCCAATGACGAAATCAAGTTCGTTTTCGATCAGCAGCAAGAAATCAACACGATGGCGTTCCACGCAGAAGGGGTCCGAAATGGCGATACCCGCCTTGCCGCCACCCTTGTGGCACGCGCGCGCGGCCTCAAGAAACGCGGCCTTGCCCTTTTCCTTGTCGAACAAATAGCCCTCAAGGAACATGATCTGGCTGTTCCCGGCTACGGCATCTGACACGTCTTGCGACGACAGCTCTGAGGAAATCCCCAGATAGGTGTTCATCGACCGCTCACCGTCGGGCGAGACAAAGATCATCGAGCGCGACGTTGGCAGTTCGCCGCCCGGAACCGGAGGGTTCACGAAATCAACGCCGTCCTCGTTCATCGCATCCGCATAGAACCGGCCCAGAGCGTCATCATGAACCCGCCCGATAAACGCTGAATCCAACCCCAGCGCACCTGCGCCAGCGATCGTGTTGGCAACCGAACCACCCGGCGTCTGAACCCGGCCTTCCATCGAGGCATAGAGGACTTCGCCACGCTCCTGCTCGATCAGTTGCATGATGCCTTTTTCGATGCCCATCAGCTCCAGGAAACTGTCGTCGGCTTGGGAAATCACGTCCACAACAGCGTTTCCGATGCCGGTCAGTTGGTAGGTTTTCATAAGTTCTTGTCCTCAAATTCGCAGAGATCGCGGATGATGCAGGTGCCGCACATGGGTTTGCGCGCCTTGCAGTGATAGCGGCCATGCAGGATTAGCCAGTGATGCGCATGCAGCTGAAAGTCGGTTGGGATATTGTCTTCGATGGCGCGTTCGACGGCGTCCACATTCTTACCGGGGCAAATGCCGGTGCGATTTCCAACACGGAAGATATGCGTGTCCACCGCCTGTGCCGGATAACGCCACCACATGTTCAACACAACATTGGCGGTCTTGCGGCCCACACCCGGCAGCGATTGCAGGGCTGCGCGGGAATTGGGAACCTCGCCGCCATAATCGTCGACCAGAATACGGCTGAGTTTAATGACGTTCTTCGCCTTTTGCCGAAACAGGCCAATGGTCTTGATGTGTTCAATCAGACCTTCTTCGCCCAGATCCAACATCTTTTGCGGTGTGTCGGCGATCTCGAACAACGCGCGGGTGGCTTTGTTCACACCGACATCGGTCGCTTGTGCAGACAGGGCCACGGCCACCACCAGAGTATAAACGTTGACATGCTCAAGCTCGCCCTTGGGTTCGGGGTCGGCTTCCTGAAAGCGCGTAAAGATCTCGCGGATCCGGTGATATCCGAGTTGTTTTGCCATCCGCGTCTTAATGCCGTTCGGGGCGAGTCGATACAAGTCCAAAGCCAATGCGCAAGTTCCGGGTCGCGAGGGCGTAACCTGCGCGCTATGGTTTGATCAAGAATATGAGGTAATAGCCATGAACGTCCAGACACCGGAAAGCGGATACCACTACAACGTCATGCGCCGCGCGATCGACCTGATTGATCAGGGCGGCGAGGGCCTGAGCCTGGAAGAGCTAGCTCGCCAGATGGATATGAGCCCGGCGCATTTCCAGCGCCTGTTCTCGCGTTGGACCGGGGTGTCGCCGAAACGCTACCAGCAATATCTGACGCTGGGCCATGCCAAGGCATTGTTGCGGGAACGGTTCACCACGTTGGAAACCGCGCATAACGTCGGCCTGTCCGGCAGTGGCCGTCTGCACGATTTGTTCCTGAAATGGGAATCCATGAGTCCCGGCGAATACGCGCGCAGGGGCATCGGGCTGACCATCTATTGGGGCTGGTTCGAATGCCCATTTGGCCCGGCACTGGTGATGGGAACCGACAAGGGCATTTGCGGCATGGCTTTTGGTGCTGAAACCGGTGAAGAGGCCGCGATGGAGGATATGATCTCGCGTTGGCCAAAAGCGGATTTCATTGAGGATCCGATGCGTCTGCGCCCTTGGGTGCTGAGTGCTTTTGGTGCGGCAAGTGACCGGCTGGAACCTACGCCGCTGTACCTTATTGGTTCGCCCCTGCAAATCAAGGTTTGGGAGGCGCTGATGCACATCCCGTCGGGTCAGGTCACCACCTATTCCGAAATCGCGCAGCGTGTGGGATCGCCACAAGCCGTCCGCGCCGTGGGTACTGCGGTTGGTCGCAACCCGGTTAGCTGGCTGATCCCTTGCCATCGGGCGTTGCGCAAATCCGGTGGGCTGGGTGGCTATCATTGGGGCTTGCCGGTCAAACGCGCAATGCTGGCATTCGAGGCCGCTCAGGCCGACGCATAGTCACGTCAAAAACAAACATTGCGCTGCTGCATCCTGTGATAGTGAGATTCTATGAAGCAGGACAGCAGGCAGATCACACAGACATTCGCGGCGTGGGCCATTCCGGTTTCAGTGGCGGTTTTGCTGCTGAAACTGCTGGCCTGGTGGGTGACGGGCTCGGTCGCCCTGCTCTCGGACGCCTTGGAATCGGTGGTGAATGTGGCGGCTGCTCTGCTTGCATTTTTCGCGGTGCGGATATCTGGCATGCCGCCAGACAAGAAACACCCGTTCGGGCATAAGAAGGCCGAGTATCTGTCGGCCGTGGCCGAAGGGACGCTGATTGTTCTGGCCGCGCTGCTGATCATTCGTGAAGCCGTTTCTGCCTTGCCTGATCCGCATCTGGCCGGAGAACCGTTCCTGGGTATTGCCATAAACGTGGGCGCGACCTGTCTGAACGGTATCTGGGCGTTTCTGCTGTTGCGGGTTGGGCGACGAGAATCCTCACCGGCGTTAGAGGCGAGCGGAAAGCACATTTTGACCGACATTATGACCTCGGTCGGTGTTGTTGTCGGGTTGCTGATTGCGATGGCGACAGGTTGGTTGATCCTTGATCCCATTATCGCGATTCTGGTGGCCGTCAATATTCTGTGGGAGGGGTGGAAGGTTATCCGCAGTTCGGTCGACGGGTTGATGGATGCTTCGCTGATCGACGGAGAATTGACGTCTGTCCGCGAAACGATCGAAGCCAATTTAGACCCGGCGCTTGAGTATCATGATCTGCGCGGTCGCAGGTCAGCCAACATGATTTTCGTTGAGTTTCACCTTGTCGTCGACGGTGCCATGTCGGTCGCGGCCGCGCATGACATCTGCGACGATATCGAGGCGGCCCTGAACAGGAAGTTTCCGGGGTCAGTCTTTGTCATCCATCTGGAACCGGACAGCGAGTTGAAAAGTGCCAGCGCCTGATTGACAGATACGCTCGCCGGTGCCAAAGGTTTCCTTCAGGTTTGGGTCCCCTGCCGTTCGCTGCCATTTGGCATTGGTGAAACCCGGTTGATGAACATCTGTTGCCCTTTTCTGGCGCGCGGATGGTAATGCGAACTCCGTCCTGACTTGGCGCCCGTTTAAGGAAACGAGGCAAGAAATGACACGTTCAAACAGTATTGCTCCACTTGAGGAGCTAAAAGCGCAAGCAAAACGACTGCGCGACAGGCTGCGCGGAGCGGGGGTTACGCTCTCGCATAGTGAATCGCTGGAATTGCTGGCGCATCAACATGGGGTGCGCGATTGGAATACGTTGCACGCAATGGCCGGAAATCGCATGCATTTGCGTGTTGGTGATCGCGTTGAAGGGTTCTATCTGGGGCAGCCGTTCAGGGCGGAGATCCGTGGTATGACCCTGTTGGGTGACGGGTCGCATCGGCGCGTTACCTTACACTTTGACACCCCCGTGGATGTCGTTCAATTCGACAGCTTCTCGGCCTATCGGCAACGCGTAACCGGTGAGATTGGCTGGGATGGCCGATCCACGCGACATACCTCGGACGGCCAACCGCAACTGATCGTGCGACCCACGTAAAGAAAAGGGCGCGGCGGGTAACCACCGCCGCGCCCAATTGTTAAGTTCTGGTCTGGCGTCACTCTGCCGCCCAGCCACCGACGGCTTTGACCTCAAGGAAGTCTTCCAACCCCCACAAGCCGCCTTCGCGCCCGTTGCCGGACTGTTTCATGCCGCCAAACGGTGATCCTGCACTGCGCGACTGGCCATTCATTTCGACCATGCCGGAACGCAATACCCGCGCCATTCGGTTTGCCCGCGCGCCGTCTTGTGTCTGAACGTAATTGGTCAGGCCGTATGGCGTGTCGTTGGCAATCTCGACCGCCTCTTCTTCAGTGTCGAAGGGGATCATGGTCAGGACGGGGCCAAAGATCTCTTCGCGCGCGACGGTCATCTGGTTATTGGCGTCGGCAAAGACGGTCGGACGTACATAATAACCCTTGTTCAGCCCCTCGGGCCGACCGGTGCCGCCTGTCACCAATCGGGCGCCTTCATCGATGCCCTTCTGGATCAGGTCCTGGATTTTGTTCCACTGCACCTCGTTCACGACGGGGCCGATATGGCGGCCTTCTTCCTGCGCGCTGCCCACCGAAACCATGCTGGCCACTTTAGCCGCCGTTTCCACAGCCTGATCGTAGATCGGGCGCTGCACCAGCATGCGGCTGGGCGCATTACAGCTTTGGCCGGTGTTGTTCATCATGTGCAGAACGCCACGTTTGACGGCCTTTTCATCGGCATCGGCAAAGACCACGTTTGCACCCTTGCCGCCCAGCTCCAGATGTACCTTCTTCAAGGTGTCTGCAGCACTTTTTGAGATCGCTGTGCCTGCGCGGGTCGAGCCGGTAAAGCTGACCATATCCACATCCGGATGCGCCGAAAGCTGGGAACCGACGCCCACGCCATCGCCGTTCACCAGATTGAAAACACCGGCGGGGAAGCCGGCCTCATCCATCATCTCGGCAAAGATCATCGCGTTCAGCGGGCTTTGTTCGGAGGGTTTCAGAACCATGGTGCAGCCTGCAATCGCCGCCGCGCCAACCTTGAGCGTGACTTGGTTCATCGGCCAGTTCCATGGTGTGATCAGGGCGGCAACACCGACGGCCTCATAGATGATCCTGTCATTGGGCGCGTGATCGCCCAGCGGGCGGTCGAATTGGAACGCTTTGGCTGCGCGCACAAAGTTCGCAAGGTGATACATGCCCGCGCCTGATTGTTGGGTGCGCGCCATGTCGATTGGCGCGCCCATCTCAAGTGACATCGCCTGTGCCAAATCCTCGGACCGGGATTGGTAAATCTCGATCAGTTTCTCGACCAACGCGATGCGATCTTCGACCTGTGTGGCCATCCAGCCGGGCAGGGCGGCCTTTGCGGCAGCAACTGCGGCGTCGGTATCAGCTTGTGCGCCCAGTGAGATCACCGCGCAGGGTTCCTCGGTCGAGGGGTTGATTACCTCGAAATCATTCGCTGCAGATGGGGCGACCCATGTTCCGTCAATGTAGAAATTGCGTTTCTCGATCATCACGTATCCTCCTGATCCCGTGGCCCGGATGGCGGGAATTTGCGCCACTCTGGCACCGGCATATCGGTGTGGCAAGGCGCAATTTGATCAAATTAATTTCCTCAAAAATGAATACCCTTTCAAGCAGCTAATGGTTTAACAATGGCGCAGAGTTATTAGGTTTCCAGCAACCGACTCGGTTTGTTTCACAAAAAAGGAGATGCCCCATGGGTTTGCGCATCAATGACACCGTTCCGAATTTCACTGCAGAGACGGATCAGGGCACTGTTCAGTTCCATGACTGGATCGGTGACAGCTGGGCGATCCTGTTCTCACACCCCAAGGATTTCACGCCGGTCTGCACTACCGAGTTCTCGGCCGTTGCGCAGCTGAACGACGAATGGGCAGCCCGCAACACCAAGGTGATGGGCGTCTCAGTCGATGGCGTCGAGGACCACAAGAAGTGGAAGAAGGACATCGAGGCGTATGGCAACGCCAACCCCGGTTTTCCGATCATCGCTGATGACGGTTTGGCCGTGTCCAAGGCGTTCGACATGCTGCCCGCCGAGGCGTACCTGCCCGATGGCCGCACGCCTGCCGACAGTGCAACCGTGCGTTCGGTGTTCATCATCGGCCCTGACAAACAGTTGAAACTGTCGATGACCTACCCGATGACCGTGGGCCGAAATTTTGCCGAAATCCTGCGCGCGCTGGATGGTCTGCAGATGAGCGCCAAGGGCGTGGCCACCCCCGCGAACTGGGTGCCGGGCGAAGACGTGATCATCCCGCCGGCCGTTTCGAATGATGAGGCAAAAGAAAAGTTCGGTGAGTTTGAAACCATCTTTCCGTATCTGCGTAAAACCAAAGCGCCCAGCTAAAGTAGCTCGGGCAGGGCGATAAGCTCTGCCCGATTCCAATCCGCCTTCAAGGGTGACTAAGCTGCGTATCGTTGAGGGTGCTGATACAGTTTCCGACGGTAGGCAGCGCGTTTGAACTCACGCGTTAGCTTGTCGGCCAGCGGCGGGCTTGCCTGTATGGTCGAACCGCCGATTTCTTGTGCGACTTCCTGATTGCCGCTTCCTTGCAAGGAAAGGATCGGCTGCCCAGTCACCCAGTGCATTTGCAGGAACGTGTCGACCGGTCGGTCAATCTGGTCGGTTACGGCAAGCAACCGCTCAGCCGCACGCCGCCCGACCACCTGGCAGACGCATTGCAAGCCAATGACTTTTGGCAGGATCAGACGCAATCCATTTTGCTTTATAAGCGTTCGTGCCGCATCCTCGCGTTGTTTCACGGGAATTCGGATATAGTGATCCGGGGTTGCAAGCGGATCCAACATCTCTAACGCATAGGCCATACGACACGGATCTATGCGCAAATCATCCTCGGTAATGATAGCGCGGTCGATCTTTTCATCAACGAGCTTGCGCCAGATTCGCCGATGGCTCGCGAAAATTCCGATCTCCGCAGGGCGTAGCGGAAAAGGGTATCTGGGGCGATACAAATCGCCCGGAAACAATTGTACATCCGCGATCTGAGCGGGGTCCTTCCCATTGACGGCCTCGAACAGTTCCGCATCGGGCAGACTGGCACACAGCCTTTCGGCATTGGGTCGCCGCGCTGTGCTTGCTGTCATATGGATGACAAAAGTCCTCATGCCACAGTGCATAGAACACGATAACGAAAGGGGGAAGAGAAACCCGAAAGAAACACTTCCCCGTGATCCATCAGAAACCGTAACGCAGTCCGACATTGACGCTGAAGGCGTCGATATCATCCTCGACCGTACCCGTAGACGCACCGTTTGGTGCCAAACGTGCCGAGGATACGTCGAATACGCGGGCATATCGGGTGTCCAGGGTCAGAGAGGTATTTGGGCTGATCTCATAGGCTACACCGGCAATAATTTGCGCAGCAAAGGTGGTGTCGGTGTCGTTAAGTTTAACGCCCGGCCCGTAGACAAAGTCCAGATCAGAATAGGTGGCACCCAGACCCAGACCGACATAGGGCGTGAAGGCCCCTGCCTGTTTGAAATCGACCAGCACATTGGCGAACAGCGATGTCTGCGACACGTCACCCGAAATGTTGCCTTCTGCGCCGGGTCCGTTGCCTGAAAAATTGACGCCATCCACGTCGTTGTCGCGGTAGGACAGCTCCAGCTCGATCCGGGTGCCAAACTGATCGTTCGACCACTGCGGGATCTCTTTGCCGACCGCGATGCCCAGCCCATAGCCGCCATCGAAATCGGTATCCACTGACTGCGACGATCCATTGATTGTGCCGCTAAAGTCGCTGTCCTGCAGCTGGCTGTACCCGGCAAAGCCCTGAAGATAGAGACCATCCGACAGGCTCTGCGCGGCCAGCGCGGACGCGCTGATCGTCAAAGCTGTCGAGGCGAGAAGAAGACGCGTAACCATGACCATGTCCTTTGTTCCACATTTGTTATGGCGCACATGTGGGCAGTAGAGGCAGGAATGAAAGGCAACAGCCCTTCACTTCAATTCACAGGATATTGGGAACGTGTGAGTGAATAAGATCAGCACCGAGCTAAAACTTTGGTTCACGTTCTATGTGGTCGAATTCGGCTTTTCAGAACTGTTTGTCAGCAAAGGTTCGGAAAGCAGCTCATCAATGAAGTAGCTCAGCAATTGCACGCGTCCCGTGACTCCTGCCTTGCGATACACCGCGGCGCATTGCGCTTTGACCGTGCCTTCTTTGGTTTGCCGCAATGTCGCGATGTCCGCAATGGACAGACCCTTGATAGACAACAGGGCAACGTCGCGCTCGGCATCACTCAGGTTCCACTCAGTGAATTGAGAGACAATGAGTTGAGCAAACGCGCCCTGCGCGACATTCAGCTGTCGCTGCATGTCGCGCACACGCCTGTTCTGGGACCTGATCAGTGCAATCGTCGCGGCAAGGCCGCCGATCAATGCCAGCGCCAGAACCAGTTCGAAACTATGCAGGTGGCGAAAGCCCGCGCTTTCCCCACCAGTCCAGTCCAACATCGCGTCGGTCACGAAAAAGGCGGCGCAGACGGCCTGCACCACCAGAAGGAGCCAAAGCAATGACGTTTGTGAAAGCTTCATGAGGCTCCTGAGAGTTCGTCGGGTCAGTCATCGTCCTTTTCGAGTTCGATGGCAGTTACCACGCCGTCGGTCTCGGACAGGACAAGTTCAGTTTCTACGCCATCCTTGATGAGTTCAACCTCGATCTCACCGTCTTCGAATTCGATCTCTTCAATCTGGTATCCCTGCGCCTCTAGGGTCGTGCGGATATCAGCCTCACTGGTGCCCAGTTTGTCGCCCAGTCCGACATTGGCCAGTGCAAGAACCGGCGCTGTTGCAATCAATCCGGTCAGTGTCAGCAGTTTCAAGGTTTCCATTTTACATCTCCTTTTTGTGTCTCGGTGACGGGATGGAACTGGGGGCAAGCCGAGTGCGCTGCGATTGGCTTTTGGTTGAAACGCAGGGAATTGGACCAAGGTTTATCCCGGAAAATGCGGATTCAGGTCGCCTGGTTCTGCATTTGCCCGAATTGTGCTAGGGTTATGCGGGGGAAATCTACAGGCATTTAAACACGGCGTCGGGCGTTCAGACTGTGTAAAACAGGAGAAGACGATGGAATTCACAGATTGGTACGTTGAAGGCGAAGCATTCGGGAACTGCAATTGCGGCTATGCCTGCCCTTGCCAGTTCGAAGAATTACCAACCCATGGAAATTGCCGCGGCTTTGAGGTGCTTGAGGTTTCCAAAGGGCATTTTGGCGACACCGACCTTGCTGGCACAAAAGCTGCGCTGATCTACGCCTGGCCCGGCCCGATCTTTGAGGGCGGCGGCCAGATGCAGGTGATCATCGACCCAAGCGCCTCGGACGCGCAACGGGCCGCATTGGAAAAGGTCTTTCACGGTGAAGAGACCGAGGAAATGGCAACCCACTGGCATGTCTTCCGCACGATGTGCGACACCGTTCACGAGACCCTGTATGTGCCGATTGATTTTGAGATGGACATGGATGGGCGCACCGCCAAAGTCTCAATCGGTGAGGTGCTGAGCTCAACCGGCCGTCCCATCGAGGCCCCACATGGTGGTGGCCCGCATCGTGTACGGATCGACATTCCCGGTGGTATAGAATTCACCCTGGCCGAGATTGGCAGTGCATCGACCAAGGCAGATGCGGCGATCAAACTGGATTTGAACGACAGTTATGGGCAGTGGCATGTGATGAAACACGGGCCGTCTGGCGTGGCGCACTGACGTTCTGGGTATTTGACTTGTCAGCAAGGATCAGGCAGCAGCGGTTTCACCAGTCAGATGTTCGCTTTGGCCAGCTTCGTTCTTTTCCAAGCTTGGCTTAATCGGCCGCACGCGATCATAGATGATGTGGAACAGGTAGGTGTAAACCGTATAAGTCAGTGTCAGACCGACATTGAGCGCAAGCGCTGATCCCAGAGAATGCCCACCAACCATCATCAAAAGTGGGCAGGTGATCATGACTGCCGTAACCTCATGCAATGTGGCATGAAGAACACGCACCGATTGGGGGCGTTTGCAGGCCAGCCGGGCCGTTTTGTCCCGCTCAATCAGATCAAAAATAGTATTGAAGATCGGGCACCAGATCATGATCACAATCGATAGCATGGCGATCATAGCGAACCCGTGCACCATCGATGCGCCGGTCAAATAAGCGTATACGGGTGAGACAAAAGCGATCCCGATCAGCTCGAAGCTGCCGGTCTGGATGACGCGTTCCTTGAAGGTCCTCAGGGTCATGTCACGCCTTTCAAAACAAAGGATTACCGTTCAGCCGAGCGGATTGCCCGGCCGCTGAAATACGGGTGGTCTTAAGGGATGGATTGCTTCCCTAGCGTAACCTTTCATGAAGAAATACATCTGACTGTGAACTCGCACACATTCAGATATTTATGGCAATAATTGACCGATCCGTCCTTGGCTGGGCGGTCATAACTCGAAACGAAAAAAGGCCCCGGCGTTTCCACCGGGGCCTTGATCAATTGAAAGAAGAACAGATTACTCTGCGCTTTCCTCTTTCTTTTCTTTCTTCTCGGGAACGATCTCTTCGCCGGTTTCCTGATCGACCACTTTCATCGACAGGCGGACCTTGCCGCGGTCGTCAAAGCCCAGCAGCTTGACCTTTACTTCCTGACCTTCCTTCAGAACATCCGACGGATGGTTCAGGCGGCGGTTTTCGATCTGGGACACGTGGACCAGACCGTCGCGCTTGCCAAAGAAGTTCACGAAGGCACCGAAGTCGACGATCTTAACGACTTTACCGGTGTAAACTTGGCCTTCTTCCGGCTCAGCGACGATCGAGTGGATCATCTCATACGCCTTCTTGATCGATTCACCATCGGGCGAGGCGATCTTGATGACGCCGTCGTCGTTGATGTCGACCTTAGCGCCTGACACTTCGACGATTTCGCGGATGACCTTACCGCCCGAACCGATCACTTCACGGATCTTGTCGGTCGGGATGTTCATGGTCTCGATGCGCGGGGCGTGGACCGAGAAATCGTTGGTCTCGGACAGGGCTTTGCCCATCTCACCCAGGATGTGCATCCGGCCGTCCTTGGCTTGCGCCAGGGCTTTCTCCATGATCTCGGGCGTGATGCCTGCGACCTTGATGTCCATCTGCAGCGAGGTAATGCCGTTTTCGGTGCCCGCAACTTTGAAGTCCATGTCGCCCAGGTGGTCTTCGTCACCCAGAATATCCGACAGGATGGCGTATTCGCCGTCATCTTCCAGGATCAGGCCCATGGCCACACCGGCAACCGGTGCTTTCAGCGGAACGCCCGCATCCATCATCGACAGCGAGCCGCCGCAGACCGACGCCATCGAGGACGAGCCGTTGGATTCCGTGATCTCGGACACGATGCGGATCGTGTAGGGAAAGTCAGTCGCCGCGGGCAGAACCGCCTGCAGGGCGCGCCATGCCAGCTTGCCGTGGCCGATCTCACGACGGCCCGGGCCACCTACGCGGCCAACTTCACCAACCGAATACGGAGGGAAGTTGTAGTGCAGCAGGAAGTTCGATTTGAAATTGCCATGCAGCGCATCGATGAACTGCTCATCGTCGCCAGTGCCCAGCGTGGTTACAGCCAGCGCCTGCGTTTCACCGCGGGTGAACAGGGCGGAACCGTGGGTCCGGGGCAGCATCGAGGTTTCTGCAACGATCGAACGGATATCGGTGGTCGAACGACCGTCGATCCGCTTGCCGCCTTTGACGACGTCGCCGCGCAGAATGCCAGCTTCCAGCTTCTTCATTGCGGAACCGAGGTTGCCGTCTTCCAGCTGCTCTTCGGTCAGTGCTGCTTTGATCGCTTCACGCGCAGCGGCAACAGCGGTGGTGCGCTCTTGCTTGTCGGTGATCGCGAAAGCGGCGCGCATCTGCTCTTCCCCAGCAGCTTTGACTGCGGCGGACAGCTCCGAGTAGTCGGGCGCCTGGAAGTCGAACGGCTCTTTCGCGGCGTCTTCGGCCAGCGAGATGATCAGGTCGATGACCGGCTGAATCTGTTCATGTGCGAATTTGACCGCACCCAGCATTTCGGCCTCGGACAGCTCGTACGCTTCCGATTCAACCATCATTACGGCGTCTTTGGTGCCGGCAACAACCAGGTCCAGGCGCTGTTCAGGGTTCAGGCGCAGGTCCTGCATGTCATCGACGGTCGGGTTCAGAACGTATTCACCGTCCTCAAAACCAACGCGGGCACCGGCGATCGGACCCATGAACGGCGCGCCGGAAATAGTCAGCGCAGCCGAGGCAGCGATCATCGCAACCATGTCGGGGTCGTTGACCAGATCGTGAGACAGCACGGTGCACATCACCAGAACTTCGTTTTTGAAGCCGTCAACGAACAGCGGGCGGATCGGACGGTCGATCAGACGCGCAGTCAGCGTCTCTTTTTCGGTCGGGCGCGCCTCGCGCTTGAAGAAGCCACCCGGAACCTTACCGGCGGCATAGTATTTTTCCTGATAGTGGACGGTCAGAGGGAAAAAGTCCTGACCCGGTTTTTGCTGCCGTGCAAAGGTCACGTTCGCCATGACGCTGGTTTCGCCCAGTGTCGCGATCACGCTGCCGTCGGCCTGACGGGCAACCTTGCCGGTTTCCAGTGTGAGCGTCTCTTCGCCCCACTGCATAGATTTTTTCGTTACATCAAACATATGCGTATCCTAGATGGGAGCACTCCCGCCCCTGCGGGTCTCCCGTTTGCATGGCGGCCCCATTGCCGCCGATCCCATTTTAGCTTTCGTCTGAGTGCCGGGATCAGGGCACAACGTCTCAGATACCGCGCGCATACATGAGATTGGTGTAGAAGGAAAGGGGAACCGCGCAGGGCCGGTGAAGGACTGCGCAGCCTACGCCCGATCCATTTTGGACCGGGCCAGAGCCGTTCAAAAGAGTGCGTGCGCGAGGATCATCACCACGCCGCATCCCAGAGCATAGCCAGTGTCGACCATGATCGCGAACACGCTTTTTTGCGCCCAGGCCCCGACCGAGGCCGCCTGTGCCGCCACTGCAAGGATGGCCAGAAGGGCGACGCCCAGGCTGTTGGTGGTTTCGGTGAGCGCGATCATGGTGGCCAGCAAGATCAGGAACACGATCTGCGCGGCCATCTGAGGCAATGGCGGCGATTCCGGCGGTGTCGGATCAATCCGCGTTCCTTCGGCCCAGCGTTTCTGGAATCCGACCGGTCCATAGACCAGCCATCCCAGCAGAAAGGCCGCGATCACCCCCGCTGCAAGGGCCAGCCAGTTGATCATAGCGCTGTCTCCAGCGCTGCAAGGATCGCAGCCCATCCGCCCTCGTGATTGTCGCGGCTTTCCTGTGATGGGAAGCGGACGTGATGCAGTCGCAATTCGGTCCCTGCATCGATTGGCGTGAAATCCAGCGTCACGGTGGAATCATCCTGACTGTACGGAGAGTTCCACGTAAATTGCAGCCGGTTCGGGCGGTCGATGACCTTGTATTCGCCCTCATGTGGCAAATCCCCGGCCTCGGGAGCGCGCATCATGATCTTGAACCGTCCACCGACCTTTGCATCGGAATGCGCCTCGGGCACTGTCATACCCGGCCCCGGCAGCATGAATTTGGCCAGCATATCCGGGTTCAGCCAGGCGTCGAACACCTTTTCAGGTGGGTGCGGGATTGCGCGTGTAATTTCAAGAGACAGATCCGTCATCTTCTGGGTCCTCCAAAGCAGTTTCCAAAGCGTCCAGCCGAAGCGCCCAGATCGAACGCAAACCGGCAAACCATTCATCCACGGCTGACAAGGGATCCATTTGAACCTCGATCAAATGCTCGCGCCATTCCGTCCGGCGCCGCACCAGTTCGGCGTTTTCCAACACCTTGATGTGCTTGGATACCGAATTGAGGCTCATATCGAATTGCCGCGCGATGTCCGTCACCCGCAAGGGTCCCTGCTGCGCAAGCATCGTCAGGATCGCACGGCGGGTCGGGTCGGACGCGGCCTTCAATATCGCGCTCAGATCAGAGCGACTCTCTCGTTCAACCATATGGATGAATTACATCCTTCTTCTGCTTCAGTCAACCATTTGGGTGAATAACACGGATAAAGCCCTTTGGCCAGAAGTTGGGACCAATGGTCCCGGTGCCGCCCAAAGTTGTTAATCTAGCCAGATAAATTCACTAACGGGAATGCGTTTGGTGAAATTATGTCGTCAGTGTAAGCTGTTATCACGAAGCCCGCGGTCGAATTGACGGAGAAGCGCCAAGGGACAAAATCTCGTTTCCGTCCGCTGGTCGAATACCTTGGCGTTTGCACTTAGCGAACAGAAGGGCAGACGAATGGCACAAACCAAGAAAATGCTGGATCCGGACCCCCGGATTTACGACTTCGAGACCGAATACGAGCTTGGGCAAGACAACGTCCGGCCATTCGGTCTGGACATCCACAACCCGGTCTTTTTGATCTCGAGCATCCTGATCTTTGCGTTCGTTCTGATCGCTTTGGCCAACCAAGAGGGTACCGCGGCACTGTTTGGCTGGCTAAGACCATGGCTCACCAGCACGTTTGACTGGTTCCTGGTCCTGTCGGTCGACGCAATCACATTGTTCTGTCTTGTTCTGATCGTGCTGCCGGTTGGCAAGGTGCGGATCGGTGGCAAGGACGCAAAGCCCGACTATTCCTATGCCGGGTGGATTGCGATGATGTTCGCGGCTGGTATCGGCATCGGGCTGTTGTTCTTTGGAGTGATGGAGCCCGTCTATTACAATTTTGCCGAAGACGGCAACGCGGTGCCACTGGGCATCGACATCGCCGTTCCGGGCAATGAATATGCTGGAGTCGTCGGTACAATCCATCACTGGGGGCTGGAAGGCTGGGCGGTCTACGCCGCTGTTGGTCTAAGCCTGGCCATCTTTGCCTATAACCTTGATCTGCCCTTAACCCTGCGGTCGGCCTTCTACCCGATCCTGGGCGAACGCGTCTGGGGTTGGTGGGGCCACATCATCGATACCTTGGCTGTGTTTGCGACGCTCTTTGGCCTGACCACCTCGTTGGGTCTTGGTGCGCAGCAGGTTGCGGCGGGCCTGAATGAGGTGTTCGGCATCGAACCCAGCCCAACCGTCACAGTCCTGCTGATCATCGGTATCACGTTGATTGCGTTGGGTTCGGTCCTGATGGGGATGGATGCTGGCGTCAAACGGTTGAGTGAAATCAACATGATCATGGCCGTCGGCCTGTTTATCTTCGTGATTGTTGTTACTGGCGTCGGCACGGCCATCGCACGGTATTTCAACGTGATGGTGGATTATGTGTACCACCTGCCGGCGCTGTCGAACCCGTTCGGACGCGAAGACACCAGTTACTTCCACGGCTGGACGACCTTCTATTGGGCCTGGTGGATCGCATGGTCGCCTTTTGTGGGCATGTTCATCGCCCGCATCTCAAAAGGTCGCACAGTGCGCGAGTTCATCCTTTGCGCCCTGCTCGCACCAACGGCTGTTTGTGCCTTGTGGATGTCGACCTTTGGCGGTGCCGCCATCGACATGTTGAACGCAGGTGGAGCCGAAGGTGTGCGTGCCACAGTGATCGACAGCTACGCCCCTGAAGGTGCCCTGTTCGGATTCCTCAAGGAGCTGCCGCTTTACAGTATTGTTGCGCCAATCGCCCTGGTCCTGATCGTGGTGTTCTTTGTCACCTCGTCGGATTCCGGTTCGCTGGTGATCGACACGATTACTGCGGGTGGCAAGATGGACGCACCGGTGGTTCAGCGGGTGTTCTGGTGCACTTTGGAAGGTCTGGTCGCCATTGCGCTGTTGCTTGGCGGGGGCCTCTCTGCACTGCAAGGTGCTGCGGTTTCGACAGGTATCCCGTTCACCTTGGTGGTTCTGATCATGTGCTACTGCTTGTGGCTAGCGCTGAAATCAGAAAAAGCCAAGATGTAGGGCCTTGATCAGATACAATTTGGACGCCCGCCTTTTGGCGGGCGTTCTTTTGTCGCCGGACAAAAAGCAAGGCACAGGCTATAGGCCCTGAAGCTTAAACTTCTTCGACACTCACAGCAGTTTCGAGCGCTTGATCAAGACTGTTCGCCACCTGATCCACGTCGTCTAACGACAAACACAACGGCGGCACCATCCGCAGGCATTGTTGAAACGGACCGGACTTTGACAGGATAATTCCTTGTGCGCGGCAGGCTTCGAAAACCTCTGTGGTCATGTCCTTGTCCGGCATTTTGCTATCCCGGTCTTTTACGAATTCCAGCGCAAGCATAAGGCCTTTCCCTCGAACATCGCCAATGACCTGATACTTGTCTTTCAAGCCGTGCAGCCTTTCCAGCAAGGCGGCCCCCACAACGCGGGCGTTTTCCTGCAACCCTTCGTCCCGCATGACAGCAAGAACCGTACGGGCTGCGGCAGCCGAGGTCGGGTTGGCCCCATAGGTGTGGAACATGAACCTTTCCGCCATCGGTTCCGCAATATGTTTCTTGGCCACAACCGCCCCGATCGGGAAGCCATTTCCCAGACCTTTTGCCATGACGACGATATCGGGCACGACGCCGTCCGCTTCGAACCCCCAGAAGTTTTCGCCAGTGCGGCCAAAGCCGGATTGCACCTCATCCGCGATGTAGAGACCTCCTGCCGCGCGCACGCGCTCGGCTGCGCCGGACATATAGCCGGGGGGCATTTCGATGATGCCGCCATAGCCCTGCACGCTTTCGACAAATATGCCCGCTACATTGCCGGATGTGGCTGTGGCGATTGTGTGATCAATCTCATCCAGATAGGGCTGGGTCCCCTGTCCAAAGATGCCGCGGTATTGATTGGGTTCCGGCACAAAGGCCACGTTGCCGGGCATGCCCGGGTGACGCCAGCCCGAGATACCGGTAATCGACTGCGCCGCAGCCGTTGGCCCGTGATATGCGGTGCGCAGCGCAAGTAAATCCAGATTGCCTGTGTAAGTGCGCGCCATGGTCATCGCCAGATCAACCGCTTCGGATCCGGAGTTGGTCAGATGCACCACCCAGTCATGTCCTTTGGGCATCGTCGCGGCCAGTTCTTCGGCCAGATGTGCTGGTGTCGGGTGGTAGAACATTGTCGTGCAGTGGGTCAGTTCCTGCGCCTGTGCTGCTGCCGCCGCCACCACGCGCGGGTGCGAGTGCCCGACCGAGATACAGACATTCATGCCCAGCAGATCGGTGTATTTCCGACCATCCGTATCCCAAAGGTATTGTCCCTGACCTTTCTTGAAAACGATAGGTTCGCGAAACGGTGTGAACCGCGTTAGTGAGGCAGCATAGTACTGGTCCCGTCGCGCGGCGGTGTTCGAAAAGTCCCAGTCGGTGTGAAGGGCGTGGTCGGTCATTCGGAACCTCCGGTTTTCAAGCGTGAGTTTTCGGGGTCAAAGGGAGCCTTTGGCAGGATGGTTGCCGCACGATGCTGGTCCAGTATTGAGATGGTCAGCCCGTCTCGCGCGGTCTGGTCGCGCAGATAGGCCAGGGCCAGAACTTTTCCGGTCCGGTGGCCATAGGCACCCGAGGTGGCGATCCCAACGGGCAGATCGTCTTTCCAGATCGTGTGGGAGTAGAACGGGTCAATCTCACCGGCCTCGACCTCAAGCAGCACCATATCCCACGTGTTGTCTCGGCCCAGTCCGTGGCGCAGGTCCTTGCGGACAAACGGGGTCAGACCGGCCTCAAGCGGGCTGCGTTCGGTCGTCAGGTCACTGCCCCAACCGCGATACCCTTTTTCAAGGCGCATGGAGTTTGCTGCATAGGCCCCATAGAACCCAAGACCAAGCGGTTTGGCGACCTCTTCCAGCGTCGTGAAAAGCTGCACGGCATTTTCTTTGGCCACATGCAATTCCCAGCCACATTCGCCCAGATAAGACACCCGCAGAGCGCGCAGGGAAATCCCGCCTACATGGGTCTCTTGCGCGGTGAGCCAGGGCATATGGTTCAACTCGGGCAACACATCGGCGGATTTGGGTCCCATGACGCCGATAACTGCCAGATCCTCAGACACGTTTCGAACGGTGACGTCAAAGCCTTTGGCAACCTGTGTCAGAAGATCCTGGTCGATCTGCTCGGCCGCGGCGGCGCTGGTCAGATAGGCGTGATCCTCGGCCAAGCGTGTGACGGTGAATTCCGACAATACGCCGCCTTTGGGTGTCAGCGCATGGGTCAGACCGATCCGGCCCGGCTGGATGGCGCGGTTTGCGCCCAATGCTTGTAGGAAGGCCGCGATATCGGGGCCGGTGACGTCGAATTTCGAAAACACCGACAGGTCGCCCATGGCGACGCGGTTGTGCGCGGCCTCGACCTCTTGCGCCACGGGTTCGAACCAATTGGCGCGACGGAAGGTTTCGTCGGCGACTGCTCCGGGTGTGTCCGAGAACCAGTTTGGACGTTCCCACCCATAGGCCGCACCCATCACCGCGCCGCGTTCGACCATTAGGTCATGCAGTGGAGACAGGCGCAGACCGCGCCCGGCGGGGCGTTCTTCGTGCGGATAGTGCACGCCGAATTGCAGGCCGAAGCACTCGACGGCCTTGGCCACGCGATAATCACGATCAGCCCAGGACCCAAAGCGGCGCGAGTCCACGGCCAGCGCATCCATCGGCGGCGCGCCGTGGGTCATCCAATGCGCAAGGAACCAGCCCGCGCCGCCGCCTTCCATGACGCCCATCGACGAGCCGGTCAAAAGCCACGCGTTTTGAAGCCCATGCGCAGGCCCGATCAGCGGATTGGCGTCGGGCGTGAACGTGATCGGGCCGTTGATCACCGATTTTACACCACCGGTTTCCAGCGCCGGAATCCGATCCATCGCGGCCATGATGATATGTTCCACACTGTCCAGATCCGGCGGCATCAGATCCGCGCCAAACTCCGGTGGCACACCATCAACGGACCAGACCTTGGCGTCCTTTTCATACGGCCCAAGGATCAGCCCATCGCGTTCCTGCCGCACATACCAGCTTTCTTCGGGGTCGCGGATGATCGGCAGCTCTGGCAATCCCTCTTTGATCCGCGATGACACGGCTTCCACCGTGTCCGTCACCAGATATTGGTGCAGCACCGGAACAGACGGGATGTTGAGGCCCATCATATGTCCGATTTCCCAACCCCAGGTGCCTGCAGCGTTGACCATGTGGGTGGTTTCGATGATCTCTTTCGCAGTCGCAATCCGCCAATGGTCCTGCTGACGCTCAATCGCGGTGACTGCGCAATTGCGTATGATCCGAGCCCCGCCACGCCGAGCAACCTCAGCCATTGCGTGGGTTGCCAGCGTAGGGTCTACATGGCCGTCATCGGGTTCATAGATCCCCCCGATCAGCCCATCCAGTTTGGCCAGAGGGAACAGCTCGGCGATGCGCTCGGGCGTCAGCACCTCCAGCGGGTAACCGGTGAATTCGGACAGGCCGGCCACATGGCGGAACTCGTCCATTCGGTCGGGGTTGCGTGTGATCCGCATCGCACCCGAGCGGTGAAAGCCGCAATCGCGTCCTGTTTCCTGCGGAAGTATATCGCGGTAAAGCCGAACAGAGGTAGCACGCAATTCCTGAATGGTGGGATTATGCGCGAAATGAGTACACAGTCCCGCCGCATGCCAGGTCGATCCGTGGGTCAGGTCGTTTTTCTCGACCAGCAGAACATCGGACCAGCCAGCCTTGACCAGATGATACATCAGCGACACGCCCATGGCCCCGCCGCCGATGATAGTAACCTGCGCCTTGATCATGCGCGCATCCTTTCGCCTGAGGGATCAAAGGGTGGGCGTCGCAAGGGCTGAGCGGGATAGTCCTGCCCGGCGACCCGAACCGTGAATTTTCGATCGCATGTCTGGGCCAACGTCTCGCCCGGTTGGACCGCGACCATGGCAAAACACAGGTTCAGCCCCGTACGCGGCCCGCGCCCGCCCGAGGTTGTCAGCCCCACATGGGTGCCATGCTCGAACACCGGTTCGTCATGCAGCATCAGGGCATTGCCGTGAACCTGCAGAAGGATCAGGCGCTGTTGCAAGCCGTTGGACTTTTGCTGTTCCAGCGCCGCTTTGCCCTGAAACTCCTTGTCCCAGTCGATGGTGAACCCCAGGCCGGCTTCCAGCGGAGTGATCTTGGGGCCAAGTTCATGCCCCCAGTGTTTGAAACCCTTCTCCAACCGGCAGGCATCCACCGCATAGTGACCCAGCGGGCGCGCGTCTGCCTTGTGGAGGGTGTCGAACAGCTGAGGGGCCTGCGCGTTGGGTACGGTTAGTTCCCAGCCCAATTCTCCGACAAAACTAACGCGCGTGCCGCGGCAAGTAATGCCTGCCATTTCGGCGGTGGCGGTATAGCCAAATGCCATTTCTGGTAGGCTGCCAAGACCCTGTAGCAGCGTCCGGCTGCCACCTCCCATTACACCGATTGTGCAGAATGCTTCGGTCAAATCCTCGACAGACACATCGCCCTTCAAATGCCTGCGCAGGAACATCAGATCGCGCATCCGCGTGGCGGCGCCCGAGGTCAGATGAAATGCATCCCGACCCAACCGCGTGATGGTCACATCCATTTCGATCCCACCTCGCGCGTTGAGTATCTGCGTATAGACAGCCCGACCAATGGGCACGTCCATCTGCGCGGTCGTCAGGCGGTTCAGCGTTGCAAGAGCATCCGGCCCGGTGATGTCAAGTTTGGTAAACGGACTCAGGTCAATCAGCGCAGTGCCCTGATCCAAGATTGCCGCTTCGGTCTCAGCCAGCGACCACCACCCCTGATCTGTTGTCGAATAGGGCTGTGCCGGGCCGTAATACAGCCCGCGTTCCCACCCGGCCGTCAGGCCAAAATGCGCCCCAGCCTCAGCCCAGAAATCGTGCAGTGCTGTGGTGCGCAGACCTCGGCCGGCGTTGGGCTGTTTATATGGCCAATGCAAAGCGAAAAGATCCGCGACGGCCTCTTCCATGCGGTCGGCCATATGTTCAGCGCTGGCTGTGTGCGGGTCGACCCGGGCGACATCGACCTCCCACATGTCCATCGGGGGGTGGCCGTCGACCATCCAATCCGCCAGCGCCCGCCCAATCCCCGCCGAAGACATGACCCCGACCGAGTTCATACCCGCAGCCACAAACAATCCATCGACCGTGGTTTCACCAACAAGCGGCCTTGTGTCTGCGGTAAAGCTTTCTGGGCCATTCATGAAATGCTGGATGCCGACCGTTTCAAGGCTGGGGCACAGCTCTAATGCGGCCTTCATGAAAGGGGCAAATTGATCCCAATCCTCGGCCAGTTCAAGAAAGGGTCGGTCGCCTTCGGGGCCGTATGCGTCCCAGCATTTGGCGTTGGGTTCAAAGCCGCCGATCACAAGCTTGCCCGCATCGCCCTTGATGTAGATGCCCCGGTCCAGATCTCGGATCACCGGGAACGGGTTGGGCAGGTCGAGCATGGGTTCGGTGACAACATACATGTGCTCGACCGCCTGTAACGGAAGCGCGACGCCAACATTGGCGGCCAGCTCACGTGACCAAGCGCCGGTGGCAAGAACGACCTGATCGGCGTCCAGTTTCGTCCCATCGGTCAGGGTTACACCCGTGATCCGCTGACCCTTTTTCCGCAGGGACTGAACCCCGGTATGTTCGCGGATTGAAACGCCACGATCCCGTGCACCTTTGGCGTATGCCATGCACAAATCGACCGGATTCACATTGGCGTCTTCCGGCACATGCAGCGCACCGAAATGGTTCCTCAGATCAAGGTGTGACAGGGGCACGTCCGAGGCCTCGATCATGCGTGGTGTCAATCCCAGGGTCTGGCCCAGATCCGCAATCCGGCGCAGCTCGTCCAAACGGGCAGGGTCGCGGGCCAGCCAATAGCCAGAGGTTTGGCGATATCCAGTGGACATGCCAGTCTCGGCCTCAAGGGTCGGAAAAACCTCAAGTGCGGCCATTGCCAATCGGGTCATGTTTGGCGTTGCACGCAGTGGACCGACAATCCCCGCCGCATGCCAGGACGTGCCCGAGGTCAGCTGATTGCGCTCCAGAACAGTGACGTCATTCGAACCGCGTTTGGCCAGATGGTAGGCCAGGCTGAGGCCAATGGCGCCACCACCGATAATCAAGAAACGGCTCATCAGAAGTAATCCTGATCTGGCTTCTCGGCCTTACGCTGCGCGATATAGTCCTGCAGCGCGGCGTCGATGCCGGGGTCGAGACCGGGGTCTTGATATGCGTCAAGCCGCTCTTTCCAGATTGCATTGGAGCGGGCTGCGGCATCCAACTCTCCGGCCGCGTGCCATTGTTCGAAAGAATTGTCATCCGGGGTCCAGGGCCGGAACAATGCGGACATGAAATTGGCCTGCGTATGCTCAGAGCCCAGAAAATGCCGCCCCGGTCCAGTCGCGGCAATTGCCTCCATCGCCTGAGCGTTCTCGCTCATGTCGATTCCATCGAAGAACCGTCCGACTTTGCCACAAAGATCATGATCCAAGATCGTTTTTTCGAACGAGGTCACCAACCCACCTTCGAGCCATCCAGTTGCATGGTTGATCAGATTGGCACCCGCGAACATCGACATCATAAGGCCCCATGTGGCCTCTTGCTGGCTCTGGGCGTCCGAAACTTTTGAGGCGCTGAGCGTGCCAACCGTGTGCATCGGCACCCCCAGCCTGCGAGCAAGCTGTCCGGCCGCCAAAACCATCAACCCGGCTTCGGGCGTACCAAAAGTGGGCGCACCGGATTTCATCGACATGGTCGAGGCGAAACTGCCCATCAAGCAGGGTGCCCCGGGGTTCACCAGTTGGGTCAGCGTCATTGCTGCCATGGTTTCAGCCAGCACCTGAGCCAGCGTCCCGGCAACGGTTGACGGCGACATGGCCCCGGTCAGAACCCAGGGGGTGCAAGCGACCGGTTGCCCGGCCCGGGCATAGGTTTTCAGCGCGCCCGACATGTGACTGTCCATCACCAACGGCGCGTTTGTATTCGAGACACAATACAGGGCGGCGTTTTCCGCCACGAAGTCTTCGCCGAACACAATTCGTGCCATGTCGATTGCGTGGCCCGCGCGTTCGGCCCCGATAAAGGCACCCATGAAGGCTCGATCAGAATAGCGAATATGGCCATAGAGCATGTCGAGATGGCGCTTGTTGGCAGGCAAATCCACCGGTTCGCAGACCACGCCGCCCGAATGGTGCAGCCAGGGCAGGCTGTGATGCAGCTTAATCAGGTCGACGAAATCCTGATGCGAGGCATAGCGCCGCCCGCTGTCCAGATCGTGCACAAAGGGCGGACCCCAAGCCGGGCATAACACGCTGGCGTCGCCGCCCAGCTGAACGTTGTTGGCCGGGTTTCGGGCATGTTGAACGAACTGTGCTGGCGCGGTTGCCATGATCGTATTACGGCAGAACCCCGGCGCGAACCGAACGCGAGAGCCGTCGACGTCACAGCCTGCATCGGCAAAAATGCTCAGGATTTCCGGGTCGTCCTGAAACTCCATCCCGGTTTCGGCAAGGATGGTATCAGCATTGGCCTCGATCTGTTGCAGGCCGGCCTCGCTGAGGACATTGAAAGTCGAAAGCTTGCGCAGAATATACGGCGCGCGCGCCTCGGGAAGAGTGCGAGGTCCAGCGGCCCTACGGCGTCGAGATGAGCGCGAACGTGTCATGGCCAAAGGGTTGACCGAGTGCTTGACGTAAACCAAGAAAATTCCAACAGTATAAAGATTATTTATACTAAGGATGAGCAATGCTGGGTCATCGTAAACTCTCACCAAGTCTGATGCGTTCACTTGAGGTTTTCGTCGCCGTTGCGGAAACGGGTCAGATGCGGGCGGGCGCAAAACTTCTGAATCTGTCGCAGCCGGCGGCTTCCCAGCACGTCACAGCGCTGGAAAAGGCCTTCGGCACTGTGCTTCTGGATCGCAGTACACGTCCGGCGCGGCTGACCTATGCGGGTGCGCGTTTGCATGGAAGAGCGCAGAAAATTCTGGATGCACTTTCCGACATGGAAACGGAGCTGCGCCACGTTGGCCAGAAATCCCTGACGCTGCTGCGGGTCGGCATTCAAGCCTCGATCGCCACGACGCTGACGCCCTCTTTGGTCGATTTCGCGCAGCGTGAGTTCAATGTCGAAGATATTACCCTGCATGCTGGCCAAAGCGGCAACCATGAACACCTGCTGCGGACGAAACAAGCGGACCTCGCGATCACATCTAACCCGTTTCTGGATATGGATGGCTTGGAGCGTCATCACGTTCTGACCGAAAGATACCTTCTGGTTCTTCCCGAAGCATATGACGGCCCGACAGACAGCCTGGAGGCGATCCAAACGCGGCTTCCTCTGGTGCGGTTCGGAGATACAACCAACGCGGGCCGCCAGATTGCGCAGCATCTGCGCCGATTGCGGTTTGAGCCCGACAAGGTCATCCAGGCGGACCGCTCCAGCATGGTTACGTCCTGTGTTTCTGCAGGTCAGGGGTTCAGCCTTTTGACGCCAACACTGCTGATCGATGGTCTGGTTGAGAATATGAGCCTGCAGTTGAAAGATCTTCCGGTCTCGGGCCTTTCGCGCACTTTGACAGTTGTCGCCAGAAAGGAAGAGCTTCAGAGCTTTCCGGAGGCGCTTGCAGATATGTCCAGGCAGAAATTGGTGCAGCGCATCACCGGCCACATGGGCGACATCGGAGCAAAAAGCGTAGAGTACGATATGGTCTAGCGCGCCGTCACAAGCTGAACAGCGCGGGGAACTTCGGGCTCAGGTTCAGCCTAAAGTTGCTACCTGTTGGTGAACTTCGACAACATTGCCTTCGGGGTCGCGAAAGAACACTTGGTGCCACTCTTTCGAAAAGGCAGTGCCATAGTCCGAATAAGGAACCGCGTTTTCATCAAGTATCCTCAGGACAGCGGCAAGATCATCCGTTCGGAACGCAATGTGTCCGCGGCTCACTGGATTGATGAACTGATCATTTTTGAAAGCGACGTCAAAGTCCCGTTCCGCCAGATGCATCTGCATGCTGCCGTCCGTTGCAAAGCGGATCTGGCCGTCATAACCGGCGTCTTCGGTTGCTTCAGAGCGCGGGAAATTCTGCTGCGGAATATCACCCAAACCCAAGACGTTTGTATAAAAGTCGTGTAGGCGGTCAACGTCGTCTGCCACCAGGTTAATATGATGAAATTCCAGCTTCATTTGGTTCCATTTTACTTGTCGTCACACACTGGATGTGTGCTTGGGGGACTGAGGTATTGAGCAGCTGTTGATCAGGTCCCGGGATAGTGCCGACAGAGTTAGTGAACTGCAAGCCGGATTGAGCCCCACCATACCGCTACTCCGAGCGCGCGTTCCCTGATCCAACAAAAAACGCCCGCCAATTAGGGCGGGCGTCCGAAATCCAAAAGCGGTAAGATCCGAAATTAACGACGGATGCCCAGCTTTTTGATCAGGTCCTGATAGCGCGCTTCTTCTTTGCCCTTCAGGTAGTCCAGCAGCTTACGGCGCTGGGCGACCATTTTCAGCAGACCACGACGACCGTGGTTGTCTTTTTTGTGGGTCTTGAAGTGCTCGGTCAGGGTGGTGATGCGCGAGGTCAGGATGGCAACCTGGACTTCTGGCGAACCGGTGTCGCCGTCCTTGGTGCCGAATTCTTTCATGACGCGTGCTTTTTCAGCGGCAGTAATCGACATCGGGGTCTCCTTTAAAAGGTTAGAGTTGATGGCGCAGGCCGGGATGTCGTCCAGCACAGGCCCATGGAGAAAACCGCACTGATTCCGATGCGGATGGGCGCGTATAAGCGGATTTCAAGCAAATGGCAAAGGGATTCTATTGCTTCAACTCAGCGCATTGAGCTGCGATAGTTCCTGACCGTTGATCAGTTGGATATCGTCCAGGGTCAACCCTTTGGCACCCAGCAGTTGGGCGACGTCTTGTCCGTCGACCATGATACGGGTCAGGTTTTCGTTTTCAGCGTCTGTTTCAATGTTGATCTCCGGATATTCCTCGCCTTCCCACGAGATCAACAGCTTGTCCTGCCCGGGTTCAAAATCCATGACCTTGACGGCATCGTCATCCTCCTCGGGGTTCAGGTGGATGCTGTCAGCGCCTTCGCCTCCGGTCACGATGTCACCGCTATGGGCAGCTATAATGTCGTCGCCGGCACCGCCATTCAGAAAATCCACGGAGTCTTCGTTTTCGCCGTCCTCACCGGTCAGCACGTCGTCACCGTCGCCGCCAAACAAGACGTCTTCACCTGCGCCACCAGCAAGCTCATCGTCGCCATAGCCCCCATGCAGCGCATCCTCGCCCGCGCCTCCTGTCAGCGTGTCGTTGTCCTGACCGCCGTACAAATCGTCATCCCCATCGCCGCCGTCCAGCCTGTCGTCGCCGAAATGACCAAAAATCTTGTCGTCGCCATCATCACCGGACAGGACGTCATCGTTACTTTCGCCATGCAAAACATCATCGCCTTCGCCGCCCTGGATTGTATCAACGCCAACGCCGCCATGCAGAGTGTCATCGCCCATGCCCCCCAGCACAGTGTCGTCGCCACCGTAGCCGTTGATCTGGTCGTCGCCATCTTGCCCGGTCAGAATGTTTGTGTCGTCGTCCCCGGCCACAACCAAATCGCCTTCGAATTCTGAGACTATGGTCCCAGTCGAGGCCTCTTCGACTTTGTCGATGGTTTCATCAATCTCGAGATAACTGCCGTCAGAGATCTCTTGCGGTTCATCTTCGATGATCTCGTCTTCTTCGGTGTCGTCGTCAGCCTCGATAATACCGCCCATCGCATAGGCTGCTCCGCCCATTGCGGCCAGGCTCAGCAATCCGAACAGAAACATGGCAACCCTCCGAGAACGCACTGCTCCGAGGGTGAAATATCCCATATGATCAGTCAGTTGGTCAAAGCCAAGCTGAACTTGTGGTTAACCGTTGATCACCAAGGTTCGGGCTGTTGGGTATAGGCGATGTAAAGCGGGTGTTTGGGATGCCCGCCCTTGGTCAGCCCCAGATGAAACAGCGGCTGCCTGGTGTCGCGCAGAAGGGTTTCAACTGCAGGGCCACGGTCCAGATGCGCGCCATGGGTGCCCCAGGCGGCGATGACTTGATCGGCCCATTGCACGCCGTCCAGAATAGCCGCGTCGTTCTCGGGTCCTACCGGGTCGGCAGCAGCGCGCATCTTGCGCGGGTCCGTGTCGCGCCATGCGAAGATGTTGGTTACCTGAAACGCTCCGAACCCCAGCGCCCGCGCTCGGCGCTCGCAGCGTTCCACCGTCGGGTCGTTCTGAACTTCGGTCGCGGTTGACGGGTTCAGCATCACGAACAGAGCTTTGCGCCCCGCAGGATCCCAGATACGGGTCAGGCTATAGCGATAATTCTCGCAGTCGGAATAGATGGCGGTCGAGGGCGCGTCGCCCTTGGTGTGCGTTCGGGTAATCATGCCCTTCGCCTAGCACGTGGCTTAGGTAACGAACACCCGGCTGGGGTGCAATTCGCCCGATTTGTAGATCCCTACCGCCACGGCCTTGCCGTCCAGCGAAGCCCAGGCTTCATCGCCGTATTCC
Source organism: Ruegeria sp. YTSC003 (assembly GCF_059609785.1). Lineage (NCBI taxonomy): Bacteria > Pseudomonadati > Pseudomonadota > Alphaproteobacteria > Rhodobacterales > Roseobacteraceae > Ruegeria > Ruegeria sp. YTSC003. The sequence continues at coordinate 135,319 of NZ_JBXWMK010000010.1, forward strand.
ACGTCCGAGGCCAGAACCATGCCCGGGTTTCCGTTGCGCAGGCGGGTTGCGCCTTCGGGTGTGCATTTCAATTCAGGCAGATCGGCGAGGCCGGTTTCCAGCGGGTGCAGGTAGTCGTCCAGCGCAGTGGTCTTTGCCATCTCGTCGATCTTTTCGATGCTCAACCCGTCTTCGACATCGAATGGGCCGGACCAGATGCGGCGCAGTTCCCGAACGTGTCCGTGGCATCCCAGCGCCGCGCCCAGATCGCGGGCGATTGAGCGGACATAGCCGCCCTTGCCGCAGGTCATTTCCAGCGTCACGTGGTCTTCGTCGGGGCGGTCGACCAAAATCAACTCCTCAACCCATAGCGGACGTGCGGCCAATTCCACATCTTCGCCATCGCGGGCCAGCTTGTAGGCGCGCTGGCCGTCGATTTTCACGGCCGAGAACTTGGGTGGGACCTGCATGATATCACCCAGAAACGGGGCCAGTGCTTGTTTGATATCGTCATCCGATGGGCGCGCATCGCTGCTCGCAATCACTTCGCCTTCGGCATCATCGGTATTGGTGGCCTGACCCAAACGCACGGTGAATGTGTAGGCTTTCAACGCATCGGTGATGTAGGGAACGGTCTTGGTCGCCTCACCTAGTGCCACGGCCAGTACGCCAGTCGCTTCGGGGTCCAGTGTGCCCGCATGGCCCGCCTTCTTGGCATCCATCGCCCAGCGTACCTTGTTGACTACTGCAGTCGAGGTCATGCCCGCGGGCTTGTCCACCACCAGCCAACCGGAAATGTCGCGACCCTTGCGTTTGCGTCCCATTCTACACCCTGAATCTTGCCGAGGCGCGCGACCTAGCGGATCGCTCTGCTACTGTCAATTTCAGGGCGTATCTTCGACCACGCCCACAATCGGGCCAAGCGAAAACCCGACATCCGACCGATTGCCTGCGCGTTCATACATCCGGGAGATATTGCCGTCGAAGAACAGAGCATTCGGCGTTTCAAGGACATCGCGGAACAGGCTGCCGAATTCGTGGAAGGTGACATAGTCATCCGAGATTGCGAATACTGCCCGTGTCCCATCTGCGCTGGTACCAACACCGTTGCGCACATAACGCGAGGTCGAATCGGGCAGGAAGCGCGGGTGCAGTTCACCATCTATGACCAGCATCGGGCCGGATTGCGTGGCGAAACGGCACTGCGGGGCCTGATCCACATAATCCAAGGTTTCAAACACGTCGGCGCGGCCTTCGCGGATACAAAACACTCCGTTCGGCAGCAACCCGAAATTGCCCGGCCCTGCATTGGGGATCACGCGCATCTGTTCCTGACCGCCTTCGACATAATGCCCGACGGGCGAGCGGTCGTCATGATACATGCCCGCGTTCATGGCAAATGCCAGTCGCTTTCCCTGTGGAGCCAGTGCCTCGTTCACAGATGAGAAATGGCCCAGCACGTCGCCTTCTTCATCATTGAGAAATAAACGCAGCTCTTCGCCTGCGGCATCCACCTCACATACGGTATACCGCTTGTCCTCATGGGTCACCTTCTCGCATGTGACCGCCGAAGCCTGCGCGGCCCAGAAGGCCGCGCCCAAAATGACAAATGCGCGGATCACTCGTCCAGATCGCGGCGCACCGCGTCCTGATCGAACATGCGGCGGGTGTCATCCATTCGGTCAAACGTGTCATCCAGCCGGAACCGCAGATCGGGAGAGAATTTCAGACCGACCTTCTTGCCGACCGCCCGCCGCAATTCACCCTTGTTGCGCGCCAGCAGCGCGATCACATCCTCCTGCCCCTTGCCGCCCAAGGGAAGCACATAGGCGGTGGCAATCTTCAGATCGGGTGAGGTGCGCACCTCACCTACGGTAATCGACATGCGGTTCAGGTCGGGGTCGTGGACATCTCCGCGTGCCAGAACTTCGGACAGGGTGCGGCGGATCAGTTCGCCGACGCGCAGCTGTCGTTGGGACGGGCCGGGGCCATCGTGAAATTTGTTCTTTGCCATATCCCCGATCTAAGCGCAAAGCAGGGCTTTGCCAAGCGGGCGCGAACCGGGTAGGAGGCTTTGAGCCGAATTCAACAAAAGGACCAGCGCAATGACCCATATTCCGGGGATCGTCATCACAGGGGCTTCGGGCCGTATGGGGCAGATGCTGATCAAGACAGTGACCGACAGCGATCAGGCGCGTCTGGTGGGCGTGGTCGAGCGGACGGGTCATGACTGGATCGGTCAGGATGTGGGCGAGGCGCTGGGCGGTCAGGCGCTGGGTGTGAATGTCACCGATGATCCGCTGGAGGCGTTTGCGCAGGCGCAAGCCGTAATCGATTTCACCGCGCCCGAGGCGACGCTGGAGTTTGCGGCACTGGCCGCGCAAGCCCGCTGCGTGCATGTGATCGGCACCACTGGCATGTCGGATGAACAGATCGCCGCGCTGGAACCAGCCTCACGCCATGCAGTCATCGTGCGCGCGGGGAACATGAGTCTTGGCGTCAATCTGCTGGTGCAACTGACCAAGAAAGTCGCGGCTGCACTGGATGAGGATTTCGACATCGAAGTGATCGAAGGGCACCATCACCACAAGGTCGACGCCCCGTCGGGCACAGCATTGATGCTGGGCGAGGCCGCTGCCGAAGGGCGCGGCGTGAAGCTGGAAGATGTGTCTGACCGGGGCCGCGACGGCATCACCGGCGCGCGCAAGCGGGGCGACATCGGCTTCCACGCCATTCGCGGCGGCGACATTGTGGGTGAGCACGACGTCCTGTTCGCCGCCCCCGGAGAGCGCATCGTCCTGCGCCATTTGGCCACCGACCGCGCCATCTTTGCCCGTGGCGCTTTGAAGGCGGCACTGTGGGGGCAGGGCAAAGTGCCTGGTCAGTATGACATGGTGGATGTGCTGGGACTTTAAGCGCCTCTAACGGAACGCCGCAAGACCGGGCGGTTCGGCGCCCTCGTCCTCGATCCTGGAAAACAGTGCGCCTAGTCGCTGATCCCAGGTCGGGTATTGGCCTGTACGCGCATAAGTCAGGCGTTCGGCCCCTATGGATATGCCAAGGGGTGCTGCCTGCCCGCCAATCACAACCTCACCGATTTCGGTCCAGTTGTCCGACGGCGGGTAAGCGGTGGGGGCCGTTTCATCCGTGCCGCCCAGCCGATAGTAGACGCCCATTGTCACAAGGTACTCATCACCAAATGGGTCGGGGAAGAAAAAGCCCGAGGCATCGCGTGCAGCCAATGCCTCGGCCTCATCGCGCAACAGAACCTTTTCGGTGAATGGCAAGCCTAACGCGTCCAGCACCGGGCGCATGTCATCGGCTTGCGGCACACTGACAAATGCGATGCGGGACGGGTCGAGGCCAAAGCTCTGAGTCAGAATTTGCATCATCAGCCGGGTCATGGCTTGCCCATCAGCATCAGCGGGATGACAGCCGACCTCGTGAAACATCGGCAACACGTCTGCGCGTGATTTTTCATCAACGTCCGCGACGCGCGCCAGCGGCTGAATCACATAAGCGCCCGAAGGCAGAACGGACTGATCGAAATCATGTCGCAACCCGCCGTTATAGTCGTCGACCCCCGAGGCCAGCGACAGGGACTCAGCCTCATTAAAACCAAGCTCGGAGAACGCGGTTCTCAGTTGATTGAGCGTGTTTGCGAACTCCTGTTCGAACGTGTCATTCTGGTCAGTGGCAGCAGCCCCGACGCCCGGAAACAGCGTTCCGACCGTTGCTGCGGTTCCAAGCTGAACCACTCGACGCCTATTCAATCCCATCAGAGCCCTCCCCTTTTGAGTTGGACACTGTCGAGCGTATCACAGATGTGGCCGCCAACGGTTAAGGGATTGTGAAAATGCGCGATACTGGCGTTTTGCCCAGTAATTCATAGGTCCTTGATTTTGTCGGCCTGGAGCGGGCAGGCGAGATACACGCCAAATTCAGTCCCGATATCGGCACTGACACGGGCGTGAACCTTGCCTTGCCGGTCGAGGAAACGCTGATTGTCTTCGACCGGGAAAATCCCCTCGTGCCAGATACCGGGATGAATATAGAGGCCACGCGTACCATCACACCAGAAAGCCACCACCTTATCTGGCGTCAGGTTATCGCCGGGCAGCGCGACAGGCACGATGAAGGGCTTGTTGTCCAATGGCCAGAACATCTGTCCGCCATCGGGGTGATAGTTCATGTGCCATAGCAGAACCTGATCGCGCTGTACCGTCTGCAGTCCGGTCTGCGCCTGTTGCGGATCAGCGGACCAACCCAGAACATAGTGGCCCTTGACGGCCTCGTTCTCACCATAGAGCACGTCACCCCGCCAGTCGCATTTGAACGTGCCTTCGACCCAGCCGCCTTCGTCGCCTGTTCCCTCGTCAATCGGTCGCCAGCCTTGTTGCGGCCAACGGGTGATTTCAATCTCGAAGATATCGGGATCGTCGACCAAACAGCCATAGCCTTTGACCGACGTGTCCGTGGCCCGGATCAGCGGAACCTCGTGCCACGGCAGTGACGGTTTCGAGCTGGCCTCGAAGATGTATTCCGGTGCACTCATGACGCCCCCAGATGCCTGTCGACCATGCGCTGCACCATCGGTGCGAAATGGGTGAAATCGGGGGTTTCCATGTCAGCCCGTTTGCCCGCCTCGTCCAAATAGCGCACCTGGATGATCTCTTTCAGGTTTGGGTTGCTCTCGAATTCAGCGACCTCTTCAGCGCTCATCGGCCCGCCCTGCAATTCCAGCGTATGGACCGAGGCGGCGGAGAGACGGTTGAAATACTCAGGCTTGGTCGCGCAGAGATACCGTTTGGCCGCCACGTGATAGCGGCAGCAATCGGTGATGACCGAGGGGAAGAACTGTTCCAGCACTTCGGCACCCGCATCCTCATGGTGGCGGTCTTCGGTATCGTCCGGGTGGTAGGTGCCGAACTCGGACGTGAAATGTCCGATATCGTGCAGCAATGCACCGACGATGATTTCCTCGGGCTGGCCGTTCTGCTCGGCGATCGTTGCACCTTGCAACATGTGTTCAGCCATGGTGACGGGCTCACCCAGATATTCCTCACCGCCGCGGCGGTCGAAGATATCGCCGATGAAAGCCACGATATTTTCCCGGCTCAGGGTCGAGAAATCGGGCTTCATTCTGCGGCCTCCGGTTGACTCATTTCCATCGCGGCCAATGTGGACAGCAACCCGTCCTTGTCGGCATAGCAGCCCTGTAACCAGCGCGAACCCGCGCCGGAATAGCCCAGACGGGCATGCAGAACGCGGGTGTTGTCGACGATGAAGCTTTCACCCGGTTCCAGTTTGAACGACACGCCCATGGCGGGGTCGTCGATGATCTCGCCCAATTGGCGATAGGCGGCGTAGTAGGCCTCCATCTGATCAAAGGGCACGTCGACGAACGGCGCGGATGAGCGATTGTTGAACCGGATACCGACCAATTCACCATCTGGCGATAGCTCGATCATCGGGCGGCGTGAGCGCAGGCAGATACCGTCCGAGCCCTTGTATTCGAACCGGGCGGGATAGCCTGCCAGCAAGGCAAAACCTTCCGGGTTCTGTTCGTGCAGTTTTTCAGCGGCGCGGAAGCCGTCAACCACGATGGAATCACCACCCTCGGCACTGTTTTCCAGGCAATACAGAATTTGCAGCGTCGGAACCGGATCACGATAGGGGTTGTCGGTATGCGCCTGCAGACCAAGGCCGGTATAGGCGAGGTTGGTCGGGTTCACCTCGGTCCGGACCTCAAAATAGGGGCCGTAGTTGGTTTGGCGGACATAGCCGAACAGATCAGCGACTTTCAGCAGGGATTCCGGCTCGGTCGGTCCGCGGGTCAACTTGGCAAAGCCGTATTCGGCCACCGCAGCCAGCCAGCCACGCTTGGCGACGGGATTGGCGTGGACCTCGTCCCAATCTGCGCTGGGCGCGTCGATGCCGCGTCCCCAGGTGGTGATGCCGGGAGCCGTCCGACCCATGGGGCGGTTTTGATCGCGGTCATAGCTGTGCTCGGCCAGCCAGTCGGCGGGAAAGGTGACAATCTTGCCTTCTGGCTGAAAGGTGACTGTCAGATCACCATTGCTGATTTCGGCGGCGCTGACCGAAATGTCTGAGGGGATATCGCCGATGGTGATCAGACGTTGGCCATTGCCGGGCGCGCGGGTTTCGGGGTCCAGCGCGTTGTCGCGTAGCCAGATGGCGTGAAAGCGAGCCTTTGTGCCGGTGTCGAATTCTACGGTCACAACCGAGGCGTCATGGGTGGCAAAGCGCAGCATGGGGGGTCTCCTGTTCAGCGCGGGCTTTGGTTGAGGAGATACGCCCCTTGTGGCATTACGACAATTAATCCTTCTTTCTGCTGAGGCTTGGAAAAACTTATGGCTAAGAAAAAGATCGGGTTGCCACCCTTGGACTGGCTGCGCGTTTTTGAGGCGGCGGGGCGTCTGGGCGGGTTTTCCGCAGCGGCGAGGGAATTTGGTCTGACACAAGCGGCCGTAAGCCAGCGGATCGGCAACCTTGAAGCCTGGCTGGGTCGAACATTGTTTGTGCGTGAGGCGCGTGGCGTGTCACTGACTGTCGAAGGCGAAAGCTACCTACCACTGGTGCAAGACAGTTTGCAGGCGCTTGAACGCAATACCGAGGATCTGTTTGGAAAATCCCCGCGCGAATTGCGGGTGGCCGGTTTGTCATCGCACATCCATGCGCTTGTGGTGCCAAGTCTTGCCCGGTTTCAGGAGATGCAGCCGAAGGTGCGTGTTCTGACCGATTCCGTGGCGCGGCGGTCGTCGCTGGATGAAGAGCGGACATGGCTACAGATCCGTTATGGTCGGGGCGCTTGGCCGGGGCGGGATTCCGAATTGATTGCAGCTGAAGTGCTGGTGCCTATGGCGGCACCGGGCGTGGAATGGGGCGCGCCTTTGATTGATCTGCGCGGAGAACGACCGGGGTGGCGAGATTGGGCGCGAAAGGCAGATCAGGGCGATGTGACTACGTCGAACATCAGCTTCGATTCAATGGAACACGCGTTGTCTGCGGCACGTCAGGGCATGGGCGTAGCGTTGGGGTCGGTGCCCTTGGCCAAGGCGGATCTGCAGGACGGACGGTTGCGCCGGTTACGCCTACCAGAGCTGAAAACGAAGGATGGGTATTGGCTGACCTGGCCCGAGGAACGGGCGAAATCCAAGAAACAGCGCGCTCTGATCGCGGATTTTCTGGAAGCTTTGCGGGGATAGGCGATCAGAAATCGATCGCTATGCCCTTCTTCTCCCAATCACCGTACCGGGCCGGATCGGGGCCGTCGCGACCGCCCAGTTCCTTGGGCATATCTTTTGCCTCAGCCTCGGCTTTGCGGCGCCGCTCTTCAGCTTCGGCAAGGGCGCGCTGGGCAGCAGGCGGCAGGTCTTTGCGGTCGTTACTCATGACATCGGGTTCCTTTCCGTGCATGGGCTTGATATACGCCCGCGTCCGCTATTGGCAATGCGGGCGAGGATTAATTCAAAGGCGATTCCATGTCCGACAACGCAACAGCGGCCCGACGCAGCGCGATCTATCTGCTGGATCAGATACTGGGCGAAGGGCGCCTGCTGTCCGAATGTCTGGCCGCAGGCGCGCTGGACCGGTTGGCCCCTGAAGATCGCGCGCGGGCGCAACGCCTGACGCTGGAAACCCTGCGCGGATTGGAGCGTGCGGATCGTCTGCTGGAAAACCACCTGAACCGCACGCCGGCTTTGACCGTGCATAACGCCCTGCGCCTTGGCGCGGTCGAGCTGTGCCACGGTGAAGCGGCACATGGTGTTGTGAATTCAATGGTCGACATCGTAGGGCGTTCACGCAAGCACGGGCGGCTGAAAGGCCTAGTGAATGCCGTGTTGCGCAAAGTGGCCGCCGAAGGCCCCGATGCATGGCCCAAAATGCGCGTGCCGCGTTTGCCCGAATGGCTGCGTGATCCGCTGATCATGGCATGGGGTGAGGATGCAATCGTGGGAATGGAAAAGGCGCAATTTGCTGGCGCACCGCTTGACCTGTCTGTGAAGCCGGGCGCCAGCGGACCGGGTGAGGCCCTGCCTACCGGTTCGATGCGGCTGCACGATGCCGGTCAGGTCACCGCCCTTCCGGGCTATGGCAAAGGTGATTGGTGGGTGCAGGACGCGGCGGCCGCTATTCCAGTGCGCATACTTGCTCCGAAATCGGGCGAAAAAATCCTCGACCTTTGTGCCGCTCCGGGTGGAAAAACACTGCAACTGGCGGCGGCTGGGGCCGATGTTACGGCGCTCGACGTCTCTGAATCGCGATTGGCGCGGGTGCATGAGAACCTCAAACGCACCGGACTGACTGCCACTGTCGTCGCGGGCGACGCGCTTGAACATCAGGGCCAGTATGACGCCATCCTTTTGGACGCGCCGTGTTCTGCCACGGGAACGATCCGCAGGCACCCTGACTTGCCTTTTGCCAAAGACGGATCGGAATTCGGTGAGCTGATCGAGCTGCAGGCCCGGATGCTGGCCCACGCCTGGAGCTTGCTGAAACCCGGCGGGCGGCTGGTCTATTGCACTTGCTCTCTCCTGCCGGATGAGGGCGAGGTGCAGGTCGAAGAAGCGCTGGACCAACACCCCGATATGTCGGTGGATCGGGCGGCTTTGAACATTGCCGGAATCGAGTCCGAATGGATCACCGAGGAAGGCGGCCTGCGTCTGCGGCCCGATTACTGGGCTGATCTTGGTGGAATGGATGGGTTCTACATCGCGCTCCTGAACAAATCGGCGTAGTTGCATGCTTTTCGATGACTTGACGATCGCCCCGGTCTATCGTTGGGTCTCAGGCGCCAGCAGAGCGCAAGGGGCAGAGTAACGAGCGTCATGTCGAAGACAGATACCATGACCAATCAGTGGACACGGTTTCAGAACCGTCTCTACGCGCGGCTCAGTCAGCGACGCAAAGCGGTCTCGGGGTTTGTTGGCGATCCGGAGCCACGCACGGTCGGCTCATTTGCGCGCGGGCGTCAGTTGGTCGCCGGAAATCTGCTGTTCGCAGGCTATCTGGTCGAAGCTCAGGATACCGAGCTGTGGGATGTGACCGCGCCCAGTACCGGGTTTGACAATGAACGCCACGGCTTTGCCTGGCTCGACGATCTGGCGGCTGTTGGCGATATGCGCGCGCGTGAAAAGGCCCAGCGGTGGGTCTGGGGCTGGATTAACGCGCATGGCCGCGGTCAGGGGCCGGGCTGGGCACCTGATCTGACCGGTCGACGCGTTATACGCTGGATCAACCATGCGATTTTCCTGTTGCGCGGCGCAGATGAACACCAAAGCAGGATGTTTTTTCGTTCGTTGGCCCAACAGACATGGTTTTTGTCCAAGCGCTGGAAGGCAGCGACTCCCGGTCTTCCCCGGTTTGAGGCGCTTGCCGGGCTGGTGCAGGCTGGTCTGGCGCTGGAGGGGTTGGAGCAAATGGCTGATCCTGCCCTTCGTGCTTTGGCACGCGAGTGTGACAGTCAGGTAGACGAACAGGGCAGTATCCCAACCCGCAACCCCGAAGAGCTGCTTGAGGTCTTTATGCTGCTTTCATGGACCTCGGCTGCGCTCAGCGCGTTGGGCCGGGGCACGCCCGGGGCGCAGGCAAGTGCCATCAAACGCATGGCCCCCACCTTGCGCAGCCTGCGCCATGCGGACGGGGCTTTGGCCCGGTTTCACGGCGGTGGGCGCGGTGTCGAAGGGCGTTTGGATCAGGCACTGGCGCAAAGCGGTGTCAGGCCACATCACACCACGGGGCTGTCCATGGGATTTGCCCGACTTTATGCGGCCAGAACCAGCGTGATTGTGGATGCCGCCACTCCACCCAAGGGGGCGGCGTCATACAACGCCCATGCTTCGACCCTCGCTTTCGAACTGACGTCGGGCCGCAGACCACTGGTGGTCAATTGCGGATCGGGCGAAAGCTTTGGGACGGAATGGCGGCGTGCGGGTCGGGCGACACCGTCGCATTCGACACTGTGCCTTGATGGGTATTCAAGCGCTCGGCTGGCGCCACCGACGCAGGGAGTCGAACGCGAGGCACTGGTGGATGCGCCGCATGAGGTTCCCATTGATTTCGAGGATGCCTTTGAAGGCACGCGATTCATGGCCGGGCATGACGGGTATACCAAGGTCTTCGGATTGACTCATGCGCGTACCTTTGAGCTGCGCTTTGATGGGCGTGAGCTGGCCTGCGAGGATATTCTGCTGACGGCCACCGACAAGGCGAAGCGCCAATTTGACAAGGCGATGGACGCCTCGGGCCTGAAGGGCATCGCCTTTGACATCCGGTTTCACCTGCATCCGGACGTGGATGCGGCACTGGATCTGGGGGGCGCTGCGGTGTCGATGGCGCTGAAAAGTGGTGAGATCTGGGTTTTTCGCCATGACGGCGTCGGAAAATTGTCTGTAGAACCAAGCGTTTATTTGGAAAACGGGCGTTTAAAACCACGCGCGACAAAACAGATCGTTCTATCTGGCCGCGCAATGGAGTATGCGACGCGCATCCGGTGGACGCTGAGCAAGGCCCAGGACACAGCCTATGCCGTGCGGGATATACACCGGGACGAGCCCGAGTTTGACTGACGCCAAAAGGACCTTTGACCCCATGACCGATCTTCACCCCGTGCGCCGCGCGTTGCTTTCCGTTTCCGACAAGACCGGGCTGATCGAGCTGGGAAAGGCACTGGCCGAGCGTGGGGTCGAATTGCTGTCTACCGGAGGTACAGCCAAGGCGCTGCGCGATGCAGGGCTTGCGGTTAAGGATGTCAGCGAGATTACCGGCTTCCCCGAGATGATGGATGGCCGCGTGAAAACGCTGCATCCGATGGTGCATGGCGGGCTGCTGGCCCTGCGCGACAATGACAGCCACGTGGCGGCGATGGACGAACATGGCATCGGCGCGATCGACCTGCTGGTGGTGAACCTCTATCCGTTCGAGGCCACGGTAGCCAAAGGTGCGGGTTACGACGAATGCATCGAAAACATCGATATCGGTGGCCCGGCGATGATCCGCGCGGCCTCGAAAAACCACGCTTTTGTGAATGTGGTTGTGGATGTTCAGGATTACGACCTGCTGCTGGCTGAGCTGGCGGCTAACGATGGGCAGACATCCTATGCGTTCCGTCAGAACCTGGCGCAGACGGCCTATGCTCGTACCGCTGCCTATGACGCGGCCGTGTCGAATTGGATGGCCGATGCGCTGGCCGCCGAGGCCCCGCGCCGTCGCGCTTTTGCCGGTGAGTTGAAACAGACCCTGCGCTATGGCGAAAACAGCCATCAGCAGGCAGCATTTTATACTGATGGCACCAACCGCCCCGGCGTCGCGACCGCCGTACAGCACCAGGGCAAGGAACTGAGCTACAACAACATCAACGACACGGACGCGGCATTCGAGCTGGTTGCCGAGTTCGATCCGCCGCAAGGCGCAGCCTGCGCGATCATCAAGCATGCCAACCCCTGCGGTGTTGCCAAGGGCGCGACATTGATCGAGGCCTATAAGGCCGCGTTTGATTGTGACCGCACTTCGGCCTTTGGCGGGATCATTGCGCTGAACCAGCCGCTGGATGCCGAAACCGCGCAGGAAATCACCGGAATTTTCACCGAAGTTGTGATCGCTCCGGGTGCGTCGGATGAGGCCAAGGCAATCTTTGCCGCCAAAAAGAACCTGCGTCTGCTGACAACCGATGGCCTGCCAGACGTGACCACAGGTGGCAAAACCGTCCGGCAGGTAGCCGGTGGCCTTCTGGTGCAGGATAAGGACAACGGATTTGTTGGCCTGGATGACCTGAAGGTCGTCACTAAGAAATCCCCGACCGAGGAACAGATGCGCGATCTTCTGTTTGCGTGGAAAGTGGCGAAACACGTCAAATCCAATGCCATCGTCTATGTCAAAGACGGAGCAACCGTGGGTGTGGGTGCCGGGCAGATGAGCCGCCTGGACTCGGCGATGATTGCAGCGAAGAAAGCCGAGCGCATGGCCGATGCTCTGGGCTTGGCCCAACCACTGACAATCGGGTCCGCCGTGGCGTCGGATGCGTTTTTCCCGTTCCCGGACGGTCTGATGGAAGCGGCCGAGGCCGGCGCGACCTGTGTTATCCAGCCCGGTGGCTCGATGCGCGATGACGAGGTGATCGCGGCCGCGGATGAGGCCGGTCTGGCCATGGTCTTTACCGGCATGCGCCACTTCCGCCACTGATGCGCTATCTTCTGCTTCTCTGGGCCGCACTGGCTGCGTTACTGATCGACCAGATCAGCAAGTATCTGGTCGTTCACGTGATGCGCGTAGCCGAAGGGAACATTGATGTCCTACCGCCGCTGCTGGTGTTCAAATACGGTGAGAATCGGGGCATCAATTTCGGCCTGTTTCAAGGCAATACCGATGCTGCCCGATGGGCGTTGATCGGTGTTTCCATGCTCATCGCTATCGGTGTGTTGATCTGGCTTATGCGCACAGCTCCGTCGAAACTGATGCTGGTTTGCGGCGGGTTGCTGATTGGCGGGGCGCTGGGCAACGTCGTGGATCGCCTGCTTTATGGTTATGTTCTGGACTTCCTGAACATGTCCTGTTGCGGCATCAACAACCCTTTCGTGTTCAACCTTGCTGATGTGTTCATTTTTGCAGGAGCGATTGGTCTGGTGCTGTTCGAAGGCAAAAAGGCCTCGTGACGTGCCATTTGAAATGCGATAAAAGCGCCTGAAACAGGCTGGAGACTCTGATGCGGCTGCCGCGTTCCATATTTGCTTTGACATTGGCCTTTGCGGCTGCGGGCTGTTCCGATATCGGATTGCGCCACTTGGAAGCGCCCGGGCAGGGGCCGGACGAATTCTCGGTCCTGCCTGTCAAACCACTGACTCAGCCCAAGGATTACAAGTTCCTGCCTGCGCCTACGCTGGGGGGGAATAACCTGACCGATCCGAACCCTAAGGCGGAAGCTGTCGTTGCCCTTGGCGGGAACGAATCTTCGCTGAACGCAAATACGGCCATCCCGTCCACGGACGCGGCCCTTGTGACGGCCTCCAGCCGGTATGGAGTTCCGGCGAATGCCCGGCAGGTTGTTGATGCCGAGGATGCAGAGTTCCGCAGAAAGCAGAGCCGCCTGACGCGCTTGCGCTTGTTCAACGTGGATCGTTATTCGCAAGTTTATCGCCGCGAAACGTTGAACCCCGACCGTCAGAATGAGGCTGCACGCCAAGCCGGGATCGAAACACCATCGGCGCCACCGGTAGATGAATAATCTTTAACTTTTCGTCATTAGCCTTGAACCCGCGCGGCGCAACCGTAGTTTGAACAGCATAAATCAAACGGAGGACGCCCTATGGTTCGGGCCCTGGCACTGTTGGCTGCCCTGATCGCCGCAACACCTCTTGCCGCAAGCGAGGGGCACGAGGCCGTGACTACATTTACGCTGGACAACGGCATGGATGTCGTCGTGATCGAAGACCACCGCGCGCCTGTTGTGCAGCATATGGTGTGGTATCGCGCCGGGTCGGCGGATGAACCCGTAGGATCATCGGGTGTGGCGCATTTCCTTGAGCATCTGCTGTTCAAAGGCACTGACACTTTGGCCCCGGGCGAATTTTCCGCCACCGTTGCGGCCAATGGCGGCACCGACAACGCCTTCACATCATATGACTACACCGCTTATTTCCAACGCGTCGCTGCTGACCGGCTGGAATTGATGATGCGGATGGAGGCGGACCGGATGCGCAATATCCGCCTGAGCGAAGATGATATTGTCACTGAACGCGACGTGATCCTTGAGGAACGCAACCAGCGCACCGACAACAGCCCGCGTGCGCTGTTCGGTGAACAGATGAGCGCGTCGCAGTACCTCAACCATCGCTACGGCGTGCCAATCATCGGCTGGCGCCACGAGATGGAGACGTTGGACATGGAGGACGCGCTGTCCTTCTACCAGACCCATTATGCGCCCAATAACGCCATTCTGGTCGTCACCGGTGATGTCGAACCAGACGAGGTCAAATCGCTGGCCGAGCAATATTACGGTGTGATCCCCGCCAACCCTGACTTACCCGAACGGGTCCGGTCACAGGAACCGCCGCAAACGGCAGAACGCCGTCTTACTTACAAGGATGCGCGCGTGTCGCAGCCTTATGTTCAGCGTAGTTATCTGGCCCCCGAACGTGATCCGGGCGAACAGGAGAAGGCAGCTGCTCTGTTTCTGTTGGCAGAACTGTTGGGTGGAAGCACGACATCCTACCTGAACGAAAAGCTGCAGTTCGAGCAGCAGAAGGTTGTCTACACCGGGGCGTTCTACCGGGGTGTCTCGCTGGATGATACGACCTTTGACCTTCTGGTTGTTCCAGCCGCCAGTGTATCTTTGCAAGAGGCCGAGGATGCAATGGATCAGGCGGTTGCCGACTTCATCGCTGAGGGTGTGAATGAAGAAGACCTTGACCGGATCAAGATGCAGCTGCGGGCTTCGCAGACCTATGCGCGCGACAATGTGGATGGGATTGGCAACCGCTATGGTCGCGCTCTGACCAGTGGTCTGACGGTCGAGGATGTGCAGGCCTGGCCCGATATTCTGCAGGCTGTCACCGGGGAAGAGATTATCGCCGCCGCGCGCGAGGTGATACAGCCGGAAACATCGGTCACCGGCTGGTTGATGCGCGATGATGAGGTGACGCAATGAAACGGATATTCGCAACCCTGATCGCGTTCGTTGTTGCTCTGCCCGCGTGGGCCGATATCGAGATCGAAGAGGTTACTTCTCCGGGTGGTATCACCGCATGGCTAGTCGAGGATCACTCAATCCCCTTCACCGCGCTGGAGCTGCGTTTTCGCGGCGGCACATCGCTGGATGACGCGGGCAAACGCGGTGCGGTCTACCTGATGAGCGGCCTGATTGAGGAAGGCGCAGGCGACATGGATGCCCGCACCTATGCGCGTGAACTGGAATCGCTGGCGGCCTCGTTCCGGTACAATGCAACTGATGACACGGTGTCGATCACCGCGCAGTTCCTGACTGAAAACCGGGACGATGTGTTCGACCTGCTTCGCACCACAATTCACGAACCCCGCTTTGATCAGGATGCGGTGGACCGGGTAAAGGCGCAGGTGCTGTCCGGCCTCAAATCCGATCAAACCGACCCGAATGACATTGCGGGTCGTAACTTTGCGCGCATGGCCTATGGCGATCATCCCTATGGCACAGAAGGCAAAGGCACGATCGAAAGTGTGACAGCCCTGACGCGCGAAGACGTGGTCACAGCGTATCAGTATGTCTTTGCCAAAGACCGGATGTATATAGGCGCGGTGGGTGACATCACCCCCGAAGAATTGGGCGCGTTGCTGGATAAACTGCTGGCCGACCTACCGGAAACAGGCAAGCCGATCCCTGAACGTGCCGATGTGTCCATTCCTGGTGGCGTGAGCGTGGTCGAGTTCGACACGCCGCAATCTGTGGCCCTGTTCGGACATGCGGGCATTGACCGCGATGATCCCGATTTCTTTGCCGCCTTTATCCTGAACCACATCCTTGGCGGGGGCGGGTTTGAAAGCCGCCTGATGCAGGAGGTAAGAGAGAAGCGCGGCTTGACCTATGGCGTCGGCACTTACCTGGTGCCCAAGGATCTGGCCTCGGTCTATCTGGGATCCGTTTCATCCAGCAATGATCGCATTGCCGAAGCGGTCGAAGTGATCCGCGCCGAGTGGGCACGGGCCGCGTCCGAAGGTGTGACCCAGAAAGAACTGGACGATGCCAAAACCTACCTGACGGGCGCTTACCCGCTGAGGTTTGATGGGAATGGCCAGATTGCGGGGATCATGGTCGGGATGCAGATGGAAGACCTGCCCATCGACTATATCGCCACCCGCAACGACAAGGTGAATGCGATCACGCTGGAAGAGATCAACCGGGTCGCCAGCGAATTGCTGGACCCTGATGGGCTCCACTTCACCATTGTCGGCAAGCCCGAGGGTCTGGACGGCTAAACCCGTTCAGGCCGCGACGGGCTGTTTCTGTGCCCGAATCGTATGCTTGTTGCTGCTCAGAAGCTTTTGCCGCGCGTGCCTGAAATGTGCGGCTTTAAGCGCGTCGTCGATATGCCGGTTGCGGCGTAGCAGGCGGGACAGACGGAAATTGTCGAACACCAAGCAAGTTGTCGGCTCTGAGGCGATAACGGTGGCCGTTGCGGGTAGGCCAAGGCCGAATGTCAGCTCTCCTAGTGTCTCGTCCGAGCCGCAAATATTGATGACCTGACCATTTTGCAGGATGGTTGTTCGCCCGCTCAGGACATAGCCAAGGAAATCTGTTGTTTTGGCTTCTTCGATCAGAATGTCGCCTTTGGCGAACTCCTGAACCGATGCAGTGTTCAATAGCTTTCGGGCGTGATGCGGTTTCAGTGACCCAAGATGATGCAAGATGAACTGGCGCTCGGCTGCGGAAAAGCGAATGAGATGCCGCGACAGGTATCCGCGCAGCAATCCGATGACCGAGATCGCGATATAGGCCAACTGTATGATCGAACCGGCAAGATTGAATTCTTCAACCATGCTGATCAGAACGCAGCTTGCAGCAACGATAACCAGAATCGGGTAGAGCACGCCATTGCCGCGGACTATGCCGATTTGCAGTAAAAAGTAGTTCAGAATGTAAAGGCCAGCCCCGGCGACGCCGACCATCGTGGCCAGTTCGACAAACTCAAATGGACTATTCAGCATGTAAGGACCCACCCTCGCAATGAATGGGTCTTACCCTGTGCCAATTGCGTGAAGCCGTAAATGAACAACCTCACAGGTTAATGGGTCTTATGAGCGTGCTTTCGCCTGCGCGCGCAACATTTGCCCCATCATCTGGCCGAACTTGCCCGAACCACGCTGGTACAGCGCGCCGTCTACGGCCAATACCGTGCCGCTGATATAACTGGCCAGGTCGGAGCTTAGGAACATACAGGCATTCGCGACGTCCTGCGGTTGACCCCAACGGCCCAGGGGGACGTCCTTACGCAGCGCTTCTCCGGCATCTGGCGTAGGGGCCAAACGTTTGGCCCCTTCGGTACCCTCGATAAAGCCCGGCACGACCGAGTTCACACGGATACCCTCGACGCCCCATTCCATCGACAGGGTGCGGGTGATCTGATCCACGCCTGCCTTGGCGGCACAGACATGGGCTTGGCCTTCGTAAGGCAGGTAGGATTGCGGGGCCGAAATGTTGATGATGCTGGCACCCGGACGCTTGAGGAAAGGATAGGCCCCCTTCATCACGTGGATCGTGCCCATCAGGTCGATATCGATCACGGTCTTGAACGCATTGACTGACATTTCGGCCGCCAATGCCGGGAAGTTGCCCGCCGCGCCCGATACCAGCACGTCGAAGTCACCGAACGCGTCGTGGAACTGTTTCAGCCCGTCTGCCACGGCCTCTGGGTCGCGTACGTCAAAGGCCGCGCCGATGGCGTCTTGTGCCCCTGCAGCTTTCAGCGCAGCAACGGTGTCATCGACCTTTTCCTGCGACCGGCTGGCGACCGCCAATTTGGCACCCGAGGCCGCAAAGGCCTCGGCAATGCCGCGATTGATACCGCTGGTTCCGCCGATGACGACGACGGTTTTTCCTGAAAAGTCCATGTAGGCCTCCCTTGGCGGGGAGCCCTACTCTCCGTAGGGCACCCAGATGTTTTTGACTTCGGTCGCAGCCTGCAGGAAGCGGCGGGAATGGTCCACGCCCCAATCGATTGCCGTCGCGTTATTCACCCAGGTCCGTTTCAGGTTCCCGGCCGAGACGACCTCGATCTCTTTTGAAAGATCGGTGGACGAGAAGGACCAGACTGCATCGACGTTCAGGTGCGAGGCCAGCGGTTTCGCCAATTCCGCATGGCTGCCGGTCAGGATGTTGACCACGCCAGCGGGGACGTCCGACGTCTCGAGAATCTGGTAGAAATCAGTCGCTGCCAGCGGGTAGGGCTCCGAAGCCACCAGGACTGTCCGGTTCCCCATCGCAATCGCCGGGGCCATGGCCGAGACCAGACCCAACAGAGGTGCCTCATCCGCGCACAGCGCGCCGATGACACCCACGGATTCCTTCATGGCAATCGCCACGCCACGGATCGGAACGCCGTGCACCTGACCGTCGTACTTGTCGGCCCAGGCTGCGGCTGTGAACAGACGCTGGATTGAAGCCTCGACCTCTTTCGCGCCGTCCTTCTTGCCGGTCATTGCGTCGATGCGCGCGGCGAATTCATCGGCACGGGCCGAGAGGTTTTCGCCGATGTAATACAGGATCTGTGCCCGCAGATGGCCGGTGGTCTTGGACCATCCATTGGCCCCTGCCGCAGCTTCAACTGCATTGCGGACGTCCTTGCGATTGGCGAGGCCCACGTGGCCCAACAGCCCGGATTTACCCCAGACGGGTTTCGAATAGCCGCTATCAGGCCGCGCCTGCTTGCCTCCGACATACATCTTGGCGGTACGGTCAATCGGATCGACCGGAGCGCCTTCGCCGGTCCCCGCTTCGACCTTCGCCAATGGCTTAGCTTTGCCTTTGGGCTTGGTGTACGCGGTCAAACCTTCCCAGCCGCCTTCACGGCCAAAGCCGCTTTCGCGCACGCCACCGAATCCGGCTGCCGCGTCGAACAGGTTGGTGGCATTCACCCAAACCACGCCCGCGACCAACTTAGGTGCGATATCCAGCGCCAGGTTCACATTCTCGGTCCAGACCGTCGCGGCCAGCCCGTAACGGGTGTTGTTGGCCAGTTCGACCGCCTCTTCCGGTGTACGGAAGGTTGAGGACACCAGCACGGGGCCAAAGATCTCTTCCTGCATTAGCGGGTCGGAAGTTTCGAGGCCCGAGATCAGCGTCGGGGGGTAATAACACCCGTTCGCCGGCAGATCGCACGCGGCTTGGTGCACGTGACCAGCGGTGTTGCTTTCGACCATGCTTTTGATGGTTTGCAGTTGGACCGGGTCTACAACCGCGCCCACATCAATGCATTTATCCAGCGGATCGCCGATGCGCAGCTTGTCCATCCGTGCGCGCAACTTGTCATGGAAACGATCAGCGATGCCTTCCTGCACCAACAGGCGTGAGCCGGCACAGCAGACCTGCCCCTGATTGAACCAGATCGCGTCGACCAGACCTTCGATGGCACTGTCGATATCGGCATCATCAAAGACGACGTAGGCCGACTTGCCGCCCAGCTCCAATGTCAGTTCCTTGCCGGAACCCGCGGTTGCTTCACGGATGCGGCGGCCCACAACTGTCGAGCCGGTAAAGGCGATCTTGTCCACATCCGCGTTCACGATCATCTCGCCCACTGCGCCGTCACCAGTGACGATGTTGACCACGCCATTGGGCAGCCCGGCCTGCGTGCAAATGTCAGCAAACAAAAGTGCGGTCAGCGAAGTGTACTCGGCTGGTTTCAGAACCACGGTGTTGCCCATCGCAAGTGCCGGGGCAATCTTCCACGCCAGCATCAGCAAGGGGAAGTTCCACGGGATGATCTGCCCGCAGACACCCAACGCCTCGGCATCGGGCAGTTCGCTTTCCATCAGCTGCGCCATGCCCGCGTGATAGTAAAAATGCCGCTGCGCCAGCGGGATGTCGATATCACGTGACTCCCGGATCGGTTTGCCGTTGTCGAGGCTTTCCAGCACGGCAAACAAACGCGAATGCTTCTGCAACAGGCGCGCGATGGCATAGAGGTACCTAGCGCGGCCTGCGCCGCCCTGCTTCTCCCATTTCGGCTGCGCTTTACGTGCGGCAGTAACGGCGGCATCCACATCGGCTTGTTTCGCCTGTGTCAGCTTAGCCAGCACCTCTCCGGTCGCTGGGTTGCGGCTCTCAAACCCCTTACCCGGCTTGGTAAAGGCACCGTCGATGTAGTGACCGAACTTGTCGCCCTGATCGACTAGCCAGGCCAGCGCTTCAGCCGCGCTTTCGGGGGCGGGGCCATAGTCCATGGTTTCGAAAATCTCTTTGACTGTCATTGTTCTTGTCCTCAGCCCATAGAGTGACGGTAACCGGCGGAATACGCGCCCGTTACATAATGTTCCAATTGCCGTTCGATATCGCCCAGCAGCGATGACGCGCCAAAGCGGAACAGGTCAGGTTCCAGCCAGCGGTCGCCCAGTTCGTCCTTGATCAGCGACAGATAAACCAGCGCGTCCTTGGCTTTCGAGATGCCGCCTGCCGGTTTATAGCCGACCCGGTATCCGGTTCGGTCATAATAGTCGCGGATCGCGCGGATCATGACCAGCGAAACAGGCAAGGTGGCGTTGACGCTTTCCTTGCCGGTTGAAGTCTTGATGAAATCCGCCCCGGCCATCATGCAGACCAGCGAGGCGCGCGCGACGTTGCGCAGGCTGCCCAGCTCTCCGGTGGCGAGGATGGCTTTGACATGCGCATCGCCGCAGGCGACGCGGAAGGCCTTCATCTCGTCATACAAAGCTTGCCAGTCGCCAGACAGGACGTGACGGCGCGAGATCACGATGTCAATTTCCTCGGCACCGGCCTTCACGCTTTCTTCGATCTCGGCCACGCGCAGATGGAATGGCGACAAACCTGCCGGGAAGCCGGTGGAAACCGCAGCAACAGGGATGCCGGTGCCATGCAGAGCGTCCACGGCGGTTTCGATCATGTCGTGATAGACGCAAACGGCCCCGGTTGTGATAGGCGGCATATCCAGCGCTTTCAGAACCGAAGGTGCAACGGGTTGCCGTGCCTTGGCACACAGACGGCGCACACGTCCGACCGTGTCGTCACCCGACAGGGTGGTCAGGTCGATCATCGTGATCGCCTTCAGCAGCCATGCGGCCTGATACTCTTTTTTGACAGACCGACGACCAGGCAGGGTCGCGGCGCGGCGTTCAATGGCCGAAGTATTGACCTGCACGGCGCGTACCCAGTCCAGATCCAATTCCATTCCAGGGTTTCTGGGCTCGGTCACTTGCGGCAGATGCGCGGTGCGCACGGGGCTTTCTGAGCTCTGCGTTTCCATCTTCACATCCTTTGGGAGGTTTGCGCCAAATTCGCACGGCTTGGCGCTAATTGGAAGGCATAGCGGCCTTCCGAGTGCAATTTTTTTGACCAAATGGACAAATTTGAGGTTTTCTTGCGAATAATTCGCAATAGCGTTGACTTAGTTGCGAATGGTTCGCATATTCATTCTCAAGAGGATACCTAAATGGGGTCAGAAATGATTCGTCGTAGTTTTCTTGCGGCTTTGGCTTTTGCCGCCGCTTTGCCGGTCGTGGCATGGGCCGAGGCACCGCTAAAGGTTGTTGCCACCACAGGCATGATCGCTGATGCGGCGCGTCAGATTGGTGGTGATCAGGTTGAGGTCAAGGGCTTGATGGGGCCGGGCGTCGACCCGCATGCTTACCGTCAGACCCGCAGCGACATCGTGGCAATGACCCGTGCGGATTTGATCCTGTGGCACGGTCTTTACCTTGAGGCGCAGATGGAAGACTTCTTCCATGATCTCGGACGTAAACGTCCGGTCGTGGCCGTGGCCGAAGGTGTCGATAAGTCCAAACTGCGCGCGCATGACGACTATGCCGATAAGTATGACCCGCATGTATGGATGAGCCCGGCCGTTTGGCGCGATGTGGTGGTCGAGGTTCAAGAAGCCCTGACAGAAGCCCATCCCGAGGCTGCTGATTTTTTCGCCGCGAACGCGCAGACACATCTGGCCGAGATTGATCAGTTGGAAGCCTACGGCAAACAAGTGCTGGCCGACGTACCGGAAAACAACCGTGTGCTTGTAACGGCGCATGACGCCTTTGGCTATTTCGGTGAGGAATACGGCTATGAGGTGCTTGGTATACAGGGCATCTCGACCCAGTCTGAGGCTGGTCTGAACCGGATCGGTGAACTGGTCGATACCTTGGTAGATCAGCAGCTGACGGCGGTGTTTGTCGAAAGCTCGGTTTCTGATCGGTCCATGCGCGCGCTGATCGAAGGTGCTGCGGCCAAAGGTCATGATGTTGGCATCGGCGGAGAGCTGTATTCCGACGCAATGGGTGAACCGGGCACCTATGAAGGCACGTATATCGGGATGCTGGATCACAACATCTCTGTGATTGCCGGAGCGCTGGGCGCAGACGTGCCCGAACGCGGCATGAACGGCAAACTGTCGGCGGGGTCTTGAACGATGCTGTCGCTGGCTGCGCATCAGGGTGCTTCGGTTGCTGAAAAAATTACAAAGGACTGCCCGCTGGCCATTCGCGGCCTGACTGTCTCATACGGTCAGAAACCTGCCGTGTTTTCGGTGGATATGACCGTGCAACCCGGCGCGATGACGGCGATCATCGGACCAAACGGGGCGGGGAAGTCTACGCTTCTGAAGGCGGCGCTGAGCATCGTTTCGCCCCTGTCCGGGCAGGTGTCCGTCTTTGGTGAACCGCTGGAGAAACAGCGTGCAAGAATTGCCTATGTGCCGCAACGCGCAAGCGTCGACTGGGATTTTCCGACGCGCGTGATTGATGTTGTGTTGATGGGTCTGTCCCGCGAGCTGGGCTTGCTGGGTCGTGTCCGTGCCCGGCATATGTCCCGGGCCATGGACTGTCTTAACCGGGTCGGGATGCGCGATTTTGCCGATCGTCAGATTGGTCAATTGTCCGGCGGCCAGCAACAGCGCGTTTTTCTTGCCCGTGCTCTGGCGCAGGATGCTGATCTTTACCTGTTGGATGAACCATTCGCAGGTGTCGATGCAGCGACGGAAAAAGCAATCATCGCAGTGCTGAAGTCGCTGAAAGAAGCGGGCAAAACCGTCGTAGTCGTGCATCACGATCTGGCCACCGTGACTGATTATTTCGACCATGTATTCCTGATCAATACCCGCAAAGTGGCTGAGGGAACTGTGGCCGAGGCCTTTACCGCAGAAACCCTGCAATCGGCGTATGGCGGCCGTCTGGCCACAGCCCAGATCGACCAGATTTCACGCGCATTGGGGTAAATCATGCTTTGGGATGCTTTGACCCTTCAGCTGGGCTATAACGCCACGCTGGTCGCGATTGGTGCGACCTTGCTGGGTATATCCGCTGGAGTGACTGGCACGTTTCTTTTCCTGCGCAAACGCGCGCTGGTCAGCGACGCAATCAGCCACGCGACTCTGCCCGGCGTCTGTCTTGGGTTCATGGTTTTGGTCGCCTTTGGCGGCGATGGGCGCAACCTGATCGGTCTACTGGCCGGATCGGCGGTGTCGGCCTGGGTCGGTTTGCTTTGCATGAACTGGCTGACTCGCCACACACGACTAGCCGAGGATGCCGCCATTGGTGCCATCCTGTCGGTGTTCTTCGGCCTTGGCATCGTGCTGTTGACCGTGATCCAGACCATGGGCGTCGGTCGTCAGGCCGGGCTGGAAGGGTTCCTGCTGGGCTCAACCGCAGGGATGTTGTGGGCCGATGCGCTGGTCATCGCAATCGGTGGGGCAGCGACGCTGTTGCTGGTCATGATCATCCGCCGACCTATGACCATGGTGGCTTTCGACCCGGAATACGCTGCCGCCAGGGGCCTGCCGGTGCACCGGATTGATCTGGCGATGATGGGGCTGGTCATGGCAGTTACTGTGGTGGGCCTGAAAATTGTCGGGCTAATCCTGATTGTGGCGCTGTTGATCATCCCGCCCGTCACGGCGCGGTTCTGGACGGACCGCTCGGACCGCGTGGTGCTGCTGGCTGGCCTGGCCGGAGGGTTGGCGGGCTATCTGGGGGCGGCGCTGTCGGCCTCGGCCCCCAATCTGCCCACCGGCCCAATTATTGTTCTGGTCAGCTTCGGCTTTTTCGCCCTGTCCCTGTTGCTTGCGCCGGTCCGTGGTGTTCTGGCAGCGGTTCTGCGGCACCTTCGGTTCCAGCGCCGGGTTCACATTCGGCAAGGTCTGCTGGCACTGGCGCAAGGGCAAAAGATCTATGAGCCGCTGACCTTGCGTCTCTTGCGGCGTGCCGGTTTGGCGCGGGCGGATGGCGTGGCCACCGAAACAGGCAAGGCGCGCGCGGCCAAGGCGTTGCGCGATGAAAGGCGCTGGGAAATCGTCAGGGCTGATCAGATGCATGAGGCAACGGCAGCGCTGTACGACGGGTTGCGCGATATCGAAACCGTCCTGACCCAAGATCAGATCGCCGAGATCGACCGCCAGATCGGCGGCCCGCAGGAGGTTCCGGCATGAACGGCGAAGAATTCGTACCCCTATCTTTGACTCCATTGCTGATCGGCACGTTTGCCGCCATCGCCTGTGCTTTGCCCGGGAATTTTCTGGTCCTGCGCAAACAGGCCTTGATCGGGGATGCGATCAGCCATGTGGTGCTGCCGGGTATTGTTGTGGCCTTTCTGCTGACCGGAACGATTTCAACCTGGCCAATGATGCTGGGCGCCGCGGGCGCGGCGGTGGTGGCCGTGGTTCTGATCGAAGCCGTCAGGCGGCTGGGGCAGATCGAGGCGGGTGCCGCGATGGGGGTGGTTTTCACTACGATGTTTGCTGCTGGTGTGCTGCTGCTCGAACAAACCGATACTTCGACTGTGCACCTGGATGTTGAACATGCGCTTTATGGCAATCTGGAAAGCCTGATCTGGTTGGACGCTGTGGGCTGGTCTTCGGTGTTGGATCCTGTGGCGCTGGCGGGGTTGCCGCCGGAATTGCCTCGGATTGCGCTGACTTTGCTGGCGGTATCTGTCTTTGTATGGCTGTTCTGGCGGCCGCTGAAGATTTCCACCTTTGACGAAGGGTTTGCGCGTACCATTGGTGTTCGGACCGGAGTTCTGGGTATGGCTTTGGTGATCACGGCAGCTATTGCCGCCGTGGCGGCATTTGACGCCGTGGGTTCGATCATTGTGATTGCCATGTTCATTTGCCCACCCGCAGCGGCGCGCATGATGACCAACCGGCTGGAAACCCAGATCGCATGGAGCATCGTCTTTGCCATCCTGTCGGCCGTCTCCGGGTATGTGCTGGCCGGATATGGTCCGCTCTGGCTGGGGGCGGCGGACGCGGTCAGTGCTGCGGGCATGATCGCAACAATGTCCGGCCTGATCCTTGCGCTTACGGCTTTGTGGGGGCCGTGCCGGACCCGGGCGGGTGCACCCGGAACCGCGTGACCCGGCATTTTCTCGCCGCTGGGTCCTGCGTGGTATCGGCCAAACTTCGCCACCCGACTTGAGGCCCAGAGAGTCTTCGCATCGTGAAACCGTATTCGTGGTATGAAATGACCCGTTGATTATTGGATGACCACCACTCACTCCGGATCGTTCGAGCAATCGCGCCCAGACTGACCGCAAGTCTAGGCTGGCACCGTGCGATTGTTCGAACGCCCCCTCCTCACATTAAATGCAAGCCAAAGCGGTGGCAGAATCGCGCGCGTATGTGCTAGGTCTGGTGGTATGGCGCAGGCACACCCCAATATCAGCGAAAATCGACCGGTCATCCGGCAACTTGACGACGCAGCAATCAACCGTATTGCCGCAGGCGAGGTTGTTGAACGTCCGGCTTCTGCAGTCAAGGAATTGGTGGAAAATGCCATCGACGCTGGCGCAACCCGCGTCGCGATCGACATTGCCGATGGGGGTAAGACGCTGATTCGCGTCACCGATGATGGCTGTGGGATTGCCGCTGAGGATCTGCCATTGGCCCTGTCGCGCCACGCGACCTCGAAAATTGATGGGTCCGATTTGTTGAATATCCACACCTTCGGGTTTCGGGGTGAGGCGCTGCCATCGCTCGGCGCCGTCGGGCGCCTGACCATTACCAGCCGGGTGCCGGGGGGCGAGGCGGCCTCGGTCCATGTGGCGGGTGGTCGGATCGAGGCGGTGAAACCTGCCGCCTTACGTGCTGGCACGGTGGTTGAACTGCGCGATCTCTTTTTCGCCACGCCTGCGCGATTGAAATTTATGCGCACCGACCGGGCTGAAGCGCAGGCGATTTCCGATACAGTCAAACGTCTTGCCATGGCCGAACCTGCGGTAACTTTCACTCTGCGTGACGTCTCTGGTGGTGGAGAGGGGCGCGTGACCTTCCGCGCCGACCGCGAAAATGGTGATCTGTTTGACGCGCTTCACGCCCGACTGGCCCGCGTGATCGGGCGCGAGTTTGCTGAAAATGCCCTGCAGATCGATGCCACGCGCGAGGGGATCCGGTTGTACGGTTACGCCGCCTTGCCGACCTATTCGCGCGGTGCGGCGGTGGAGCAGTATCTGTTCGTCAATGGTCGTCCTGTGCGCGACAAGATGCTGACGGGCGCGCTGCGGGCGGCCTATTTCGATTTCCTCAGCCGCGATCGCCATCCCGCTGCAGCCCTGTTCATTGATTGCGATCCGACGCTGGTGGACGTGAATGTGCACCCGGCAAAGTCCGAGGTCCGGTTCCGCGATCCGGGCGTGGCGCGCGGGTTGATCGTCTCGGCTCTGCGGCACGCGCTGGCCGAGGCCGGGCACAGAGCATCCTCCACAGTGGCGAATGCGACTTTGGGGGCTATGCGTCCGGAACCAGCACAGCCTGCACCGGCGCGAGTCTATCAGATGGACCGCCCCTCACCGGCTGTACGGAAAGTGGCGTATCAGGCGCAGGCGCCGGGATTTGCGGAACTGTCTCAGGACTACAGCGGCAGCATTGTCGAACCGGCTTCGGTCGCGGAAACGCCGGTCGAAGACCTGCCTTTGGGCGCGGCACGTGGGCAGGTACACGAGAACTACATCATCGCCCAAACCGCAGACGGCATGGTGATCGTTGATCAACATGCGGCACATGAGCGGCTGGTTTATGAAAAGCTCAAAAAACAGATGGCAGAGAATGGCGTCGCAGCGCAGGCACTGCTGATCCCGGAAATTGTTGAATTGTCCGATAGCGATTGCGCGCGATTGATGGCTGTGGCTGATGATCTCTCGCGCCTTGGTCTGACGCTGGAGCCATTTGGCGGCGGCGCGGTCGCCGTGCGTGAAACGCCTGCCATCCTGGGCGAGGTCGATGCGCGGGCGATGATTCTGGACATATTGGACGAACTGGCCGATCAGGGCGAAAGCCAAACAGTGCAGGCGCGGATCGAGGCGATCCTTAGCCGGGTAGCTTGTCACGGCTCGGTCCGGTCGGGTCGTCGTATGCGGGCCGAGGAAATGAACGCCCTGCTGCGCGAGATGGAGGCCACGCCCCATTCCGGTCAATGCAACCACGGACGGCCGACTTATGTGGAGCTTAAACTGAGCGATATCGAGCGATTGTTCGGCCGCAGTTGATCCCAAGGCCCGGCGGGGCTATGAAGAATAAAACAAGAACACGCGAGTTGAAATGATTGAGATTGCAGGCACCCAATATGCATTGAATGATCCGGTTTTGCTGATCGGCGGTGGCGTTGTTCTGCTGATCCTGCTGCTGCTATTCTTGTCTTTGCGAGCGTCCAACCGGTCGGCTCGGATGGCGGAGCCGCTGGCCCGGCAGATGGCGCATCTGGGCCAGCATGTTCAGCAACTGGGGCAGGGCCAAGAACAATTGCGCGGTGGCCTCCAGCATGTCTCGGACACGCAGGCCAATGCGCAGGTGCAGGTCATCCAGACGGTTGAATCCCGACTGTCCTCGGTCCAGCAGCAGATGAATGACCGACTGGCCGACAACGCGATGAAATCGGCGCGCGCCCTGGCCGAGATGCAGGAGCGGATGAAGGAATCGCTGCACGGGTCCTCGAAACAGACAGCGACTTCGCTGACACAGTTGCAGGAACGTTTGGCCGCCATCGACAAAGCGCAGGACAATATTACCAAACTGTCGGGTGATGTATTGTCTCTGCAGGATATCCTGTCGAACAAACAGACCCGTGGTGCGTTTGGAGAGATTCAGTTGAATGATATCGTGTCCAAGGCGCTGCCTTCGGACAGCTTTCAGCTGCAGGCTACTCTGTCGAACGGGCGCCGGGCAGATTGTCTGATCAACCTGCCGAACCCTCCGGGGCCAATTGTCATCGACAGCAAGTTCCCGTTGGAAGCCTATGAAGCGTTGATTGGTTCGACCAATGACATGGAGTTGAAAGCAGCGGTGCAGATGTTCCGCAGCACGGTGCGCAAGCACATCAACGATATTGCCGATAAATACATTCTGGACGGTGAAACAGCCGATGGCGCGTTGATGTTCCTGCCGTCCGAGGCGGTCTATGCCGAACTGCACGCCAAGTTTCCTGAACTGGTACAGGAGAGTTTCAGCAAACGTGTATGGATCGTTTCGCCCACCACATGCATGGCGACACTGAACACGATGCGGGCGATCCTGAAAGATGCACGGATGCGCGAACAGGCAGGTGCTATCCGCAAAGAGCTGGGCTTGCTGCACAAGGATGTCGAGCGTTTGGGGGATCGTGTCTCGAACCTTGACCGCCATTTCGGGCAGGCGGCCAAGGATATCTCGGAAATCAAGATCAGCGCGGAGAAAGCTGGCCGCCGTGCGCAGCGGTTGGATAATTTTGATTTCGAGGAGTTGGCACCGGACGATCAGACCAACGTTGTGCCTCTGGGCCAGTCCGAAGGCTAGGCATTACTGGATTGACAGATCCAGATTGTAGCCGACCGTCTTGTCCGTATCGCGGTCATTGCCCATAAGGTAGACCCGGATCGTGTAGTGTCCATCCTCAGGCAGTTCGATGCGCGCGGTGTTCCCGTCGATCGACCCGTTGTAGATCGCGAAACCATCACTGTCTGGCGGCAGGATGTTGAAGTAGATCACGCCATAGCCATTTGTGTCGCTTACCTTGAGATCGGCGAACATCTCTTGCCCGGCTTTTGCACCCAACTTGTAGTCGAAGTACTCGTTTCCTGTGACGGTACCATTGACCATTGTACCGAAATTGCCGGGCTCAAATTTCACATCAGCGACCAGTTGGGCTGATGCGACCGATGCAAAGCCTAATAGGCCAAGAGCTAAGATTGTAGTTCTGATCATTTAAGATGCCTCCATAAAACGGCGTGCCGGAACAGAGTATCACGTGAACGCTTATAGGGTCAGATTCTCAGGAAAGGTTGGAACAGGCGCGGCATCAGCTTGTTAAATTTAAGCGGCGCGTCAGTGACCGCCAGGCAAATGCAATCCCCCGTAATGTCTGCTGTAGGGGTATGGTGGAGGTCTTCATCTGCAATCTCCACATCACCACGGGCAAAACGGTCGACCTCATCCGAAAACGCGCCCTGCAGAACCATTGTCAGCTCTACACCATTATGGCTGTGGTCGGGAACTGCGGTGCCCGCCGGAATGAACAGCAACCGAGCTGTTGCATCACCGGTCGTCGGCAGGATCGCCTGCTTGACCCCCATGCCGATTGGTCGCCAGCGGATGTCATTTACGTCACCGCCCACGTAGTCCTGCAACGGGCTTGGCAAAACCGAGCAGCCGGGTCGCCTGGGTTTGGCAATCGGCGCACCGTTTGAGATCAAAGCCATCGTTTCCGCAAGTGCCTTGTCGTTCATCGCAACGGTCTCGTCCTGTTCTTCCAGGACATATCCGCCAACGGCGTCAAAGCTTTCGGCCTGCGCACGACATTGATTGCACAGGGAAAGATGTGTCGCGACCATCAGGTCGAAAGCCTCGGGCAGAGTGCCTGCGGCGTAAGCCATCAGCAGGTCGTCTGTCAGGTGATGTTTGATCTTATTGCTCATATCCGTCATCTCAATTCATCGCATGGCGCAAGCGGTCCAGCGCCAACCGTATCCGTGATTTGATCGTCCCCAGTGGCAATCCGGTCTGAGAAGCAATTTCTCGATGGCTCAGATCGCCGAAATAGGCTTTCTCGATCAGTTGTCTTTGCGCTTCTGGCAGCGCGGTCAGGGCGTTGCGCAGCTGCGCGGTTTCCTGTTGCAGAACAAGTATGTCGTCCTGTTCCGGCTCAGCCTCGGGTCCCCATCCCAGTTCTTCGGGCTCGGGGCGGCGTTGTTTGCGCAGGACGTCGATGCGTTTGTTCCGGGCGATCGTGAACACCCATGTGGCCACGGTCGCCCGCGCAGGATCGAATAAATGCGACTTGTGCCACAGAGTGGCCATCACTTCCTGCGCGCACTCTTCGGCCATGGCCGCGTCCGAACCCGACTTGATCAGGAACGCCTTGATCCGCGGCGCGAAATGCTGAAACAACTCAGCAAAGGCGACCTGGTCCTGCGTGTCCCTTATACGTCTGACGTGGTCCACCCACTCAGCTCGTTTGTCACAACTGTCTTGCGCTCGGTTCACCGGTTTTCCCTTGATGCGTTTCTTTGCGCGCCACGGTTTCTGTGAAGGCCTGCTGGCCACCGGTTCATCCAAGGTCGCGGTATCGATCTCGGTAAACATAACAACAATACGCAGCGACACCCAAGCTGGATCACATTGTGATGCGAAATTAATCCAAACCGGACCATGTTTCGTATGATAAGTATGTACATGACGAAAAAAACAGCGCCACTTGAACAGCTTACAGGAAAACTGGAACACAGCCGAGAATGAACAGGATCGACCATATTTCAGGCCATACTTACCACGGTCGAAAAGGCAGGATCGAGAATGCGTTTCGGTATTCCATTGATTACATCCTGCTGGACCCCGAAGCCCGGCCTGACACACCGCTTTTGTTTTCGATGAACCGCGCCAATGCGATGTATTGGCGAGACCGTGACCACGGCGGTGAACCCGGCAAAGGGCAGAGTGCGGCGTGGTTGCGAGTTAAATTCGACGAAATGGGTGTGACGCAACCTGCAAGGCTTGAGTTGCTGACGCAGCCACGGGTGCTGGGGCATGTTTTCAATCCGGTCAGCTTCTGGTTCTGCTTCGATGCCGGTGAACAGCTATATGCGGTGGTAGCCGAGGTTACGAACACCTACGGCACGCGCCACAGCTATCTGTGCAACAATCCCGGGTTTGCGCCGATCCAGCCGACGGATCGCATCGTTGCGGACAAGCTGATGCATGTCTCACCGTTTCAAAAGATCGAAGGGACGTATGAGTTTCGCTTTGACCATCGCCCCGAGCGTATCGGCGTCTGGATTGACTATGGTCGAAAAGCGGGTGGATTGATTGCCACCCTGACCGGGCCGCGCGCGCCGCTGACCAACCGGGCGATCCTGTGGTCGTTGCTGCGGCGCCCCTTCGGTGCGCGACGTGCGTTTTTCCTTATTGTGTGGCAGGCGATCAAACTTAAGATCAAGAAGGCACGGTTTGTCCCGTTCCGAACCGCCCCTGTGCCCGATCAGCCGATATCCCGCAGTCGCAAGCCTTAGCCCTTAGGTCTTTGCTTAAGATCAAAGACTCAGCCCCTTCCTCATGGTTGTGGTACTATTGAAACCGCGAATACGAGGAGTTGGGTCATGATGGAAATTTCGCCAAGGAAAATTGCTCAGGTTGCAATGATGGGGCGCGAATTGGGTCGTGCCGAGGGCGAATTGCGCGCCTTTATTGACCGGATGAGCGAGGACGAACAGGCCGAACTGGTGGCTGTCATGTGGGTTGGGCGAGAAAGCTTTTTCGCCGAAGATCTGCCTGAGGCTATTGCAACCGCCAAGTCCGAAGCTTCGACCCCTTGCGCAGACTACCTGATCGGTACGCCGCATATGTCGGATCATCTTGAAAATGGCTTGGATGCACTGGGCATCTCAGCAGAGGATGTGGAAAACGACCTGATGTAAGTGCACCAACTATGTGCAACCGTTGCAGCCTGCAATACATTCGCTGAATACCCGGTTTTCGGATAACATGGTCAGGAAACCCGAAAGCCCGCATTCAGGCTGGGGTGCTATTAGACGGAGCGTGATCCATGTGGCGCGTCTTGCAATTGTTTGCGGTGTTCGCGCTTTGCGTGGGCCTCCATTCCCGCCCTGCCCAAGCCTGCGGCGTCTGCGTTGAGCTTCCGGAATATTCTCTGGCGGACCGGATTCTTTCGGCGCGTGTTATCGTGCTGGCGGCACCATCGCCAGACAACCCTTTCAGGTTCTCCCCCGTTTCGGTTTTGAAAGGCACGCCGGAACAGGTTGGGGCGTTGCCCGAAATACCTTTCCTGGTCGACAGCGTTACGCGATCCGCCTTTCGTGCGAATCCGGACAGAACGGTTTTGATGGTCTACGGGACGAGGTTTCAGGACAAGGCCGGTCGCAGCCTGCCCAGTGGTTGGACCAAAGGGTTCCTGATGACACCGGACAGGGCCCACTTCCTTAAAACACTGCGTGCCGAGGGGCAGGGCTGGGCCAGTGGCGCGCCGGATCGCGCGGCGCAGGTTGCCTTTTTCAGTGCCTATCTCACACATGAAGATCGCCTGTTGCGCAACACGGCGCTGATCGAAATCCACCGCGCGCCCTATTGGCTTTTGACCCACCTGACCGATGCTGTGCCAACCGCACAATTATTGCAGGATCTTCGCAATCCCAATCGTTTAGCCTACGCGCCGGCACTTATCCGATTGTTGGGTCTTCAGTCGGATCCGAAGGCTAAAGAACGCGTAAGGCTTGGCTATCAAAGCGCGCTTCGCAGCGGAAACCTCAACCTATACGACTGGGGGCTGGCGGGAATCACAGTTGATGGGGATCGGGCAATCCTTGAAATCGAAAAGTCGCTGCAGCGGCCCGAACGCTCCGTCGACGAAAAGCGCATCCTGATCCGCAGTCTGGCCGATGGCGGAACGACCTATCCCGAGTTGCGGCCCCGGATCCTGGATGTGTTTAGGCGTCAGTTGGACAAAGACAGCACTGTTGCGATCTGGATTGCCCTGGCTGTACGACCTTGGGGCACCTACGCACTGAACCCCAACTTTGAGGCTATCATGGCCCAAAGCGAACTAGATCCGGCGACTCTGTTCCTCATGCGGGCCGCAATCGAAGCTGAGGAACCGGGTTAACACTGTAGTGACGCTCCTCATAGTTCCAAATCGCACTAGGAAACAGATGGGGCAGCACTTTCGCCAAGCAAATGCATCTTAGCAGCCCCGGCGCATTCGAATTCAGAAAAATATCGCGCTTGATCAAAATCGTCTTGTATCTGGTCGACATGCAAGGATATACCGGCCAGCGGAGACGTGGCCGAGTGGTCGAAGGCGCTCCCCTGCTAAGGGAGTAGGCCCGGAAGGGTCTCGAGGGTTCGAATCCCTTCGTCTCCGCCACCTACCATTTCCGTTCAATTGGAAAAGATGCTTTTCAGCCCCTTATGGGGTTGTTTTGCCTAACACAATTAAGGTCGCTGTTGCTCTTCAATTGTATTCGATTACTCGATCAAAGATCGGTTGTTCTTGATGTGGCGTTGCACCATATGCCGAACCTGCTTGCCTTTGGCCGGGATCGGACGCGCTGATGGTGGTACGAAATCCTCTGTGGCCAAGGCGGGAAACAGTTCCAGCATTTCTGCCCGTGCCGCAGCCGGCACCGTCCTGAGGGCCTCGGCGCCAGCAAACAGACTTTCCGATGGGGCACCTTGGGCAAAGACGATCTCATGCTGTTCGAACAGCATGTGATAATACTCGACGGTTTGAGTGTTTTCCTCGACCGAGATACCGGAAATTCCAACCAGCGCGTGCGCGGCCACGAGGATTTCGCTGGTTTCGAACATTCGGATTGCAATGGCGGACCGCACCAGCATCCGGTGTTGCGGGGAAACAAGTAAGTCGCGCTGAGGCAGTCCGCTGCCTAATGCACCGGCGGCGATGCGGATCGGGCGCAGTTTGGGCTTTTCCGACAGCTCTTGACTGGTCAGCGTACGCGCACCGATCCAGCGGATACGCTGCGGACCCCGGTCCATCGTCTCAACCAAATCGCCTACACTCAGACGTTCGATCGCAATATCTCCACCCGGTGTCCGGATCAGTGTGCCAGCCGTAAAGCAGGGCACGTCAACGATGGATGTGGGGTCGGTTGTATCAGGCGCATTGCCTGGCGTGACGTTGACAATCGTCATCGAATAGGCAGTGCCGGGTTCCAAAGGCTCTGACGTAATATAGCCTGCCAGGTCACCCTCGACCTCGACCCGGTAGACGGTGATGGTGCCACCGTCCGGATCGGTCAGAATATAGGATTCTTCAAGGTAAATATCACCACTGAAAAATGTTGTGGACCCGTCCAGATTGGTGACCGTACCGGTCTGTGTTAAGTCATCGCCGCTTTCGTTGCTGTTGAAGTCGCCGTTAAAGACGGTGCCGGTATCGGGCAGCGTTGGATTCCCGGGTCGTGACAGAATGTCACCGCCTGCTGCATCCTCGACATTGAAAACGTGCCGGTCAGTGGCCGGGTCAAAATCGGTGTCCAAAATGACCTGGCCCGACCCCACCGTGATGACGTCGGGATCATATCCAATGTAGGAATAGTTTGCCATTTACAACTCACCACCTTTTTTGCGCGCGCCGTTCATTTCAGCCAGAACTTTTGGCACGTAAACCACCATTCAATAGGTATTTTCAGCAACAGTCGCCAATCAATCCCCTTATTTCAAGGCAATACCACGGCATTTTTTTGAACTCATGAATGTGGCTGGCCTTTTTACCATAACGCTACTCTGCCATGGGCCTGACTTTCGTTAAGGCAGTGCGGTGGGCCGCGCTGGGTACCGATCTCACTAGCTAAACTGTGCAACGGTGATCGCGTTGCGCAATATCATGACAATGAGCATGGCGCTAACACGGGTAGAAGCCATATTGGCCGGTGTAGTGATGCACCTTCCCAACCCGGTTTTTTTGTCCCTGATGCGCGAAGACCCTGAGATTGGCGTATCGATCCTGACTTCGACCTTTACCCATCTGCATTCGCTGGTCGCACAGCTTGAATAACTCAAGGCCCAGACTGGCGCGCAGCAGGTGGCCAAATTTTTGATGAACCTGTCCGACAAGGTGGCCGACGGCTGTGAGGTTGAGCCGCCTTATGACAAGATGCTGATTGTAGGACGCTTGGGCATGAAGCCCGAAAGCCTGAGCCGGACGTTTTCGCAGCTCAAGCCGGAGGGCGTGAAAATCAACCGTAATCACGCGGTTGCCGCGGATACCCAATGCCTGTGCGACTACGCCGAAAACAGCCCGTCCGAAAAGTAGCGCAAACTCTGCTAGAGCAGTGCAATTTGCACAGACATTTTGATCTATTTGCTAGCGTTTTTTCGCATATTTGTGTACAATGACGCTAGTTCTGCCGCGTATTTCGGCGGGGGGTGCAGCATGACACACGACCGCAACGGTGGCCCTGACAGGCCGCCCTTGGTTGCGCTCAGCGTCGCCAAGGTCGCTCTTTCGGTTCGGGCCAAGCTGCTGGTGGCATTTTTGGGAATAACCGGTCTGCTGGTTTGCTTGGTGTTGTTTGGTCTTTATGCCTTGCATCAGGCCAATCTCCGGTCCGAGACGATGATGCGCGATCAGGAACGTATTGCGTTCTTTAATGACACCCACACAACGATCTCGAACCTGAACACACATCTACTGTCCTTGTTCGTTCCGCAGAACCTGAAAGACCCTCCTCGTCAGAACGGAATTCTGGGGGCTTCTACGCGTTCGATACTTCACGTCTCGGCAGCACTGGAGCGAAACCTTGCCCTTGGTTTTCGCAGTTTCGGACAGTCGGGAATGCCAGATGAGCAGGCGATCGCGAACCTTCGATCTGACCTTCAGGACATATTACCGGCAATCACTGAACTGCGCCGTCTGAACCGCGAAGGCGATCTGTTAGCTGCGGCGCAACACGGTATCGACCAAATGTTCGAGCCGCTGCAAGCCATGCAACGCGAGGCGTATACCGTGGCGCAGGATGTCGAACAGGAAGTGCGCGAACTGGCGCGGACAACAGAACAGGCATACTTGACCTCACGCCTGAGCATCACGGCTGCGGCGATCGCGGCGATTGGGATTGCCCTTTTGTTGGGATATTCGATTTCGTCGTCTTTGTTGTGGCCGATCGAACGCATCCATGCGGTGCTCAGCAAGCTGTCCCGGGGCGGGTTCGACAACCGGATTATGGTTCCCAATCGGGACGAACTGGGCGAGCTGGCAAACCATGTGAACCAGACCAGCGAAAAACTGGGTGCGCTTTACGGGCAAGTCGAAGTGCAAAAAGCCCAACTGGCCGATTTGAATGCAGCGCTGGAAACTCGGGTCGCCAACCAGATAGAAGAGATCGAGCGCACCAATCGTCTGAAACGCTTCCTGCCGTCTCAGGTGGCAGCGATGATTGTCGGCGCGACGGATGAGGCGGATGTCTTAAGGACCCGTAAGGCCGAGATCACAGTTCTTTTTGCCGATCTGCGCGGGTTCACGGCCTTCGCCACCGTTGCCAATGCGGATCAAGTCGTCGCGGCACTCAACGCATTTCATGGCACTTGTGGACCGCTTGTCGAAGCCTGCGGGGGAACGTTGGAACGGTTTCTCGGCGACGGTTTGATGGTTTTGTTCGGCGCGCCAGTGCCGCTAGATGATGCTGCGCAGAGAGCCGTTGATCTGGCCCAGAAAATGCAAGTGGATGTCCGAAAGGCGATGGTCCCGTACAGGGCTGGTATCGCTCAGCACGGTCTTGGTCTCGGCATTGGGATCGCAACGGGCGCAGCAACCTTGGGTCGGATTGGTTTTGAGGGTCGTTTGGATTACTCGGCAATTGGGCCTGCACCCAATCTGGCGGCACGCCTGTGTGAAATCGCCAAGGACGGTCAGGTGCTTGTCTCAAATGCGACTGCGCGTCAGGTCCGGATAGATATGACCCCGGCGGGACCGTTCGATCTGAAAGGCATAGGAACCCGCGTTTCGGCCTATGAACTGGCGCGTCTGGTCGAAAGCCGGACGGCGCCTCACGTATGTGCCCCCTATCCCTGACAAATGCAGGGAGTTGCGCTCGTCGTAACTTCAAAAGGAGGGGTCGGGCGGTCATTTGCCAGCGATGAGCGCGCCTGCAATCTACAAGACTGAGCCAACCAAAACAGCTTCAGTGCGCACGCTGATGACGGCCCGATGGGACGGCAACTCACTTGATGCGTGGGTCAGCGAGTGTGTTTGACTTGTTGTGGGGGGACGAACCGACTGTTAACCCGGGCGCGGTCCTTTTCGTCCTACCTGGCAGATAACTGTCCCGCAAAGCGTTGATTTCGGATGTCGTCCGGGGATGTCTTGTAATGGGCGCGAAAGGCGCGCCCCAAAGCGACGGCAGAAGAAAACCCGGTGGCTGCCGAAATCTCTCGCTGCGACAAATCCGTTGTCCGAAGCAACGTGTCAGCCCGTTCCAGACGCAACTCTCTGTACGTTGTCAAAAGCTTTGTCCCGGTTCTGTTTAGGAATCGACGCTGCAACTGTCGGGTGGACGTACCCAGCATTTGCGCCAGATCCGAGATCCGCAATGGCTCCTCAAGATTATTACTCATCGTTTCGATGGCTCGTCGCACTTGTGGATCGGCCTCGGACCGTTGGAAAAGCCGGATTGCAAGATGGCTCTTGGCGGTCCTTTTAGGCTCGGACAGTCCGATGTATCCGCGCAGAGTGTCTGCGAGGTGCTCTCCGTGATCGATCGAAACGAAATTGGACAACAACCGTAAAGCGCTTAATCGGGTCGATGCGCTGTGCAAACGGTTATCATTGGCCATGTGGATACCCGATCCATCTTCGATCAGTCCGATTTCCTGCGCTGCGGCCGTGAAGTTGGGGTGCACCGCGGCGACTGTTTTTTCCGCCCGCCCGATCTGAGCAAGCAGCAAAACGGCGCTGCCGACAAATATTGTGCGCGACGACAGGTTCACAACCTGTGAGGTCCATGATTTCTCAGAGTCATCCAACCGCCAGTTTTCGTGGATATCCCCCCAAAAAAGTGCCGTTCGCCCAGACCAGTACAGCGGCCCTTCGACCGGATCTTTAGCCAACCTGCGAATGTTGATGATGTAAGAATGATGTTCGACCAGCCTGTTCAAAGCATCAAAGAAATCCAGGACGATCTGTGCAGATGCTTCGGTGTCCTCGCCAGAGAGGACAACATCGACGTGATGATTTCTGTTGGCTGTTTGCCTGGCAACGCAGGTTTGGCGTGAACGGGCATTCTTGAGGACATAGTGTTTCATTGTTCCTCCACCTAATGGTCTTCGGCTTTGC
The DNA here is from genome assembly GCF_059609785.1 of Ruegeria sp. YTSC003. Classification (NCBI taxonomy): domain Bacteria; kingdom Pseudomonadati; phylum Pseudomonadota; class Alphaproteobacteria; order Rhodobacterales; family Roseobacteraceae; genus Ruegeria; species Ruegeria sp. YTSC003. Next base: position 173,272 of record NZ_JBXWMK010000010.1, read on the forward strand.
CCTTCGGGGCACCGCTCATTTCTTATGGCCGACCCCCGCTTTTGGCGGGGGTCGACCGTAATTTGCAGCCCGTTTACTCAGCGGCTTCTTCGTATGCGTCCATTGGGGGGCATGTGCAGATTAGGTTTCTGTCGCCATATGCGTTGTCG
>NZ_JBXWMK010000011.1:0-168584 GCF_059609785.1 Ruegeria sp. YTSC003
GCGTCCGGCTGTCTCTCCAACCCGTCCGGCCGTCTCTCCGACCCGTCAGCACCGCCTCAGCAGCGCCGGTGAAGGGGGTTCTAAGGTTTACCAAACAAAGCCGCAAGCAGAAAATACGATAAACTTGCAAAAAACCGAAAAATCACATTTTATTGCTCAAAACCAATAAGTTATACGATAATAACCATTCCAACAAAAGCGGTCGTCAGAGCAACCGGCAGCGAATCTGGAGCTTTGGACAGAGTTACCCACAGGCTCGACACCGAGTCAGGCGGAATCGGCCGGGCGAAACCGAGTCAGCAGGCCAGAAACCGGAATGCGCAGCAGAATCAGGCTAACGATCAGAGACAGGTAGACCAGCGGTTCGATCTGAAATCCCTTGGCAAGCATAACATAGTGCAGCCCGCCCAGAATCGCCGCAGGTAAGACAAGCCTATGCAGGCTGCGCCACCGGGGCCCCAATTTGCGTACCGACAGATTGTTTGACGTCACCGCCAACGGGATCATCAGGATAAACGCTGCCATGCCGACTGTAATATAGGGACGCTTCAAGATATCCGCCCAGATCTGACTGGGCAGCTGCACGTCCAACACCAGCCACACCAAAAGATGCAGGCTGACATAGGCAAAGGTCAGCACGCCCAGCGCCCGGCGAAACTTGAGCAGGTTCAGCCCAAAGAATCGCCGCAGCGGCGATATTGCCAACACGACGATCAACAGTTGAAGCGCCAGTTCGCCATACCGGTGTTCCAACGCCTCAATCGGATCCACGCCCAGACCGCCGGTCAGCCCCTGGTAAAACAGCCAAGGGGCCGGAAGCGCCCCCAACAGGTAGACCAGCCACACCGGAATGCGGCGCAATATCTGATTCAGCGTCTGCATGGTCTTAGTAGAATTCCTTCAGATCCATACCGTCGTAAAGTCCGGCGACCTCTTCTTCGTATCCATTGAACATCAGCGTCGGGATACGCTTGGCAAAGAGACCGCCGCCAATCTGACGTTCCGAGGCCTGTGACCAGCGTGGGTGATCCACGTTGGGGTTCACGTTACTGTAGAAACCATACTCGCGCGGAGCGGACATGTTCCAACTGGTGGGCGGTTCAACATCCGAAACGGTGATGCGAACAATAGACTTGATAGACTTGAAACCGTATTTCCACGGCACCACCAGACGCAGAGGCGCGCCATTCTGGTTGGGAATGGGTTTGTCATAGATGCCGGTCGCCATGATGGTCAGTGGGTGCATCGCCTCGTCCAGGCGCAAACCTTCCCGGTAGGGCCATTCGAGGATCGGAAATTGAACGCCCGGCATTTCATCGGGACGGTTTGCTGTTTCAAACGCCACGTACTTGGCGCCTTCCTGCACACCAGCCATATTCAGCAGATCAGCCAGTTCAAACCCGTTCCACGGGACCACCATCGACCAAGCCTCAACACACCGGAATCTGTAGATGCGCTCTTCAACCGTCATCTCGGACATGATGTCTTTGAAATCATAGTCACCCGGTTTGTCGACCAAACCGTCGATTGTGACGCTCCAGGGCTCGGTCACCAGAGTATGCGCGTATTTCGCGGGATCGTCCTTGCGAGTGCCGAACTCATAAAAGTTATTGTACGAGGTGATCTCTTCCCAGGTGTTGGGTTCCAGAACTTCCTGTGCCGCCGCCGGTCTGGCTAGCCCCGCCAATCCCACACCTGCCAGGCCGGCCATCACCTGCCGCCGGTTCAAGAACGCCGCCTGTGGCGTGACGTCGGCATGTGTCAGTGTATTGGTCCAGCGATGCGCCATTTAAGTCTCCTTGGTAAGCTAGCCTGAGATTCTAGTTAATCCGCTGATACCACACCGCCAAGGCAACATGCGTCACGATTGGGAGAAGAGACTGTAACGTTTCACGCCAAATCAAATCCAAATTACCTATGACAATCCCCGGGAACCAATTGCGGCAATACCGTTGATACCTGTCACGCCAAGTTGATCGCATCCCGCCCAATTTAGGCGGTACACCCGGGCCTTCAATCTTTACAACTGCTTCACGCAACTTGCAGTCTTGTTGCCAGGATTGGCCAACAGGCCCTTAGATCCGCTGTCCACCCGATTGTCGGGCAAGACTAAAGGGAGAAGACGAATGTGTGACATCTGCGTGATGAACGCGGTCAAAGACCGTATGCTGTCTAGAAGAGGGTTCTTCAAAGCTGCCGCTGCCTCTGGTGTGGCTGTTGCCGCAACTGGCACCAGTGCATCGTTCGCCCTCGCCGCTGGTGAGGGTAAGGTCGAGGATATGACCCATACGATCAGTGCCGATTTCCCAACCTATTTTGGCGAACCGGGGTACGCGTCCGAACAGGTTTTCAATTTTGGCGAACACGGCTTTAACCTGCAGCGCCTGACAGTCAATGAACACACAGGCACACATATCGACGCGCCGCTGCACTTTTCAGCGGATGGTGCTTCGGTGGACGAAATCCCCGTGTCCGATCTTGTGGCACCGCTTTGCGTTGTCGACATTGCCGCCCGCGCAGCCGAGGATGTCGATACGCTGCTGACACCAGATGACCTGAAGGCATGGATGTCTGCCAACGGAGACATTCCGGATGGCGCTTGCGTGGCCTTGTATTCCGGTTGGGCCGCCAAAGCTGACAGCGACGCGTATCGCGGTTTCGACGGTCAGGCACAACATTACCCGGGTTTCCACCCCGAAGCCGCAATGATGCTGATCGAAGAGACCGGTGCACGCTCGATCGCATCCGACACGCTGTCCCTGGACCACGGCATATCGACCGACTTCGCCACCCATTATGCTTGGCTGCCCACGGGCCGTTTCGGGATTGAGAATATCGCGGGACTGGATCGCGTACCGGCGGCTGGCGCAACGCTGGTGATCGGTGCGCCAAAACATGCCGGTGGCACCGGCGGGCCTGCGCGCATTTTTGCAATGGTTTGAACGAAGTGGCCCGCCTGCTGGCGGGCCTTATCTCCAAAAGACTGGCGACTTTGACCGGATAATCTGAACTCTGCCAATTGGTAGGGTATTCAGGCTACGTTGTCATACAGACAATTGAAGCGAGCTTTTCATGTTTTATGTTCCGCAAAGTGCCATTCCCGGCCTAAGCCGCACCGCTCTTGGGGTTTGCGCCTTTTGCGCCTTGGTAAACCGCAACCCAACATATCGGCGTGTATTCTATGACCCATTTGCCGAGCAGCTGTTTCGCAACGGTTCTACCGAGGGGCCCGAGGTCCTGGATCAAGCTACCGACTGGGATGCCGTGCTCAAGTTCGCCGATGACCGTTCAGTGGCGCGCCGTCTCGTCGCGTCGGTCCTGTGGCGCAAGACATTCATGCAAAGCCGCGCGCTTACTGCAATCAAGAATGGTGCACGTCAGATCGTAGTACTTGGCGCAGGTCTTGATACGCTGGGTCTGAGGCTGTCCAACAGTCACAGCCACATTCCGGTTTTCGAGGTCGACCGCCCCGAGACCATCGAAGCCAAGCGGTCTTTGATCAGTTCAAATTTTGGCGTTCCACCAAACGTTCGATATACGGCGGTTGATTTCTCTCGTGAGACAACGCTCGATAAGTTGCAGTCGCTCGGTTACGACCATGAACTGGGCACGGTCTTTATTGCTGAGGTTTCGCTGGAATATGTAGCACCGCCCGAAGTTGCAGATGTCTACACAATGATCCGGTCGAATGGTTCAAATGAAACGCGTTTTCTGACGACATACGCGTCAACCGCCGCAGCGTCGCAAGCGCAAAAGGAAGTCGACAGTATCGGAAATGCGGTGGCCGGAGTCGGCGAACCCTTTCGTTTCAACATCTCTCCCACTGAGGTCAGCGCCTACGCGTCTGAACAAGGGTTTTCTGTGCTTGAGCACATATTTGGGCGCAGAGGGACCGAAAAATACTTGAGCGAATTGGGCCTGGGTCCAGAGACGATGGATTTCCCTATGGATTCTTTGGACGCCTCGTCTTTCTCACTTGTTCAACTGCGACCCACTTGAACAAGTTGCTTTTGAAGTGACTTAAAAAAGAAGGCCCGCCGGTGTGGCGGGCCTTTGTTTGGTTTAATGCACCACGGCATCATCCGGACGGGGCCGCTCTGACGTACCCAGCCGGTCGCCGATAATCAGACCGTCTGAGCCTGCGGTCACAGGGACGGTCTCACCATCCTTGATCTCACCGGCAAGCAGAGCCTCGGCCAGCGGGTTTTGCAAGGCACGCTGGATAACGCGTTTCAGCGGGCGTGCACCGAAGACCGGGTCATAGCCCTCGTCGGCAAGCCATTCCTTGGCGCCGCCATCCAAGACCAGCTCGATCTTGCGGGCGGCCAGACGTGTCTGCAGACGAGCCATCTGGATATCGACAATACCATCCATATCGGCCCGCTTTAGGCGATCAAAGATGATCGTTTCGTCCAGACGGTTCAGGAACTCAGGCCGGAAATGCGCCCGGACCGCGTCCATCACGTCACGCTTGGCCTGCGCACTGTCGGCACCTTCTGGCAACTGGCTGAGCGCCTGAGACCCAAGGTTCGACGTCAGGATGATCAGCGTCTGCTTGAAGTCCACGGTGCGGCCCTGACCGTCGGTCAGAACGCCGTCATCGAGAACCTGCAGCAGAACGTTGAACACATCCGGGTGCGCCTTTTCGACCTCGTCAAACAGCACAACCTGATAGGGCCGGCGTCGTACGGCTTCGGTCAGCACACCACCTTCGTCATAACCGACATAGCCCGGAGGGGCACCGATCAGACGGGCAACCGCGTGTTTCTCCATGAACTCGGACATATCGATACGCACCATCGCGTTGTCGTCGTCGAACAGGAAGTTCGCCACGGCTTTGGTCAGCTCGGTCTTACCTACACCCGTGGGCCCGAGGAACAGGAACGAGCCCAGCGGGCGGCCTTCGTCGTTCAGGCCCGCACGCGCACGACGTACAGCATTGGCCACAGCAGTGACCGCCGCATCCTGACCGATCACGCGGGAATGCAGATCGTCTTCCATCCGCAGCAGTTTCTCGCGCTCACCTTCCAGCATCTTCGAGGTCGGGATACCAGTCCAGCGTTCAACCACCGAAGCGATCTGTTCCGGACGCACCGTTTCCTCGGCCATCATCTGGCTGCTTTCGGCATTTTCGGCCTCGGTCAGCTTTTTCTCAAGCTCTGGGATGACGCCGTAAGACAGCTCACCCGCTTTGGCGAGGTTGCCTTCACGCTTGGCAATCTCGAGATCAGCGCGCGCCTTGTCGAGCTGCTCTTTCAGATCGCGCGCGCCAGCAAGTTTGTCGCGTTCAGCCTGCCACTGGGCGGTCATCTCGGCAGATTTCTCCTGCAGATCGGCCAGATCCTTTTGCAAGGTTTCCAGACGGTCCTTGGAGGCCGCATCATCTTCGAGCTTCAGCGCCTGTTCCTCGATCTGCATCTGCAAAATCTGACGATCCAGTTGATCGAGTTCCTCTGGCTTGCTGTCCACTTCCATCCGCAAGCGAGCCGACGCTTCATCGACTAAGTCGATGGCCTTGTCGGGCAGGAAGCGATCAGTGATGTAGCGATGCGACAGGGTCGCTGCCGACACCAAAGCCGAGTCTGAGATACGCACACCGTGGTGTAGCTCGTACTTTTCCTTGATGCCGCGCAGGATGCTGATTGTGTCCTCGACAGTCGGCTCCTGTACCACAACCGGCTGGAACCGGCGCGCAAGGGCCGCGTCTTTTTCCACGTATTTGCGATACTCATCCAGCGTGGTCGCGCCGATACAATGCAGCTCACCCCGGGCAAGCGCGGGCTTGATCAGGTTCGCGGCGTCCATCGCGCCATCAGATTTCCCGGCACCGACCAGCGTGTGCATCTCGTCGATGAACAGGATGATTTCACCGGCGGCCTCGGTGACCTCGGTCAGAACGGCCTTGAGGCGTTCTTCGAACTCACCACGGTACTTCGCACCGGCGATCAGCGCACCCATGTCGAGCGCGAGCAGCTTCTTGTCTTTCAGCGATTCCGGCACGTCACCGTTGACGATGCGCAGGGCCATACCCTCGGCAATCGCGGTTTTACCCACACCAGGCTCCCCGATCAGAACCGGGTTATTCTTGGTCCGGCGCGACAGAACCTGCATCGAGCGACGGATTTCCTCATCCCGCCCAATGATTGGGTCGATCTTGCCCTCAGCCGCAGCCTCGGTCAGGTCGCGCGCGTATTTCTTGAGCGCATCATAGCCCTCTTCCGCCGACGCGGTGTCAGCGGTGCGGCCTTTACGGATGTCGTTTATCGCTTCGTTCAGCTTTTGCGCAGATACGGCACCGGCTTCCAAAGCCTCTTTGGCTTTGGACTTCACCATGCACAGCGCCATCAGAACGCGTTCGACCGGCACAAAACTGTCGCCTGCCTTAGTCGCAATTTTCTCGGCTTCTGCAAAAACCTTGGCGGTCTGGCCATCCATGTAAATCTGGCTCGCATCACCGCTGACCTTCGGAATTTTTGACAGCGCGGCGTCCAGTGCTTCGACCACGCGAACCGGCGCGCCGCCGGCGCGTGTGATCAGGTTGCTTGCAAGCCCCTGATCGTCATCCATCAATGCTTTCAAAAGATGCTCGGGCATCAATCTCTGGTGCCCCTCGCGCAGCGCAATGGTCTGCGCCGCCTGCACGAATCCCCGTGCCCGCTCGGTGAACTTGTTCAAGTCCATATTATTCTCCTTTTCCTAAGCGCCCTGAATGTGATGCGCCCGCTTGGCGGCACGCGTCGGTCTGGGCCTCACATTCAATCTGGGAAATATCTTTGCCCGTTCAAGAGGCTGGAGCGCAGATTCAGACTTATCGTCGAGGTATGGAGTAGACGGTGTAGCCTCCGGTTTGCGCAACCTCACGCGCGTCGTACATGTCCACCAACGATTGTGCGGCGTCGCTGCCTGTTGGGCAGGAAACAAGGTCTGCTGCATCATCCAGAAAATTGACTGTATACGACGTCTCGCCGGTCAATTGGCAATCATCGTCGGTCGAGCGATATCCCCCCACCAGGCGCAAATTGTCATTTGCCGGGGATTTGATGACCGTATCCGCGGCCTCATTTTCCAATGGCATATCCTGACATCCCATCAGAGCCAGAAGTATCCCAACACTAAATACCTGTTTCATAGTCCCCCCATCGAAAAATTCTTATGAATGACCGGCACCATATCACAGTCCGGCCAAAGCTGCGTGATCTGGATCACGCGCGCTACATGGACACGGCGGCCCGAAACCGCTAGGACGCAGACGTTTGCCAAAAAGGAGCCCGCACCATGTCCGATGATCGCCTGATCGTAGCCCTAGATGTTCCCAACGCCCTACAGGGGTTGGCCATGGCCGAACAGCTGGGCGACAGCGTTTCCTTTTACAAGATCGGGCTGGGGATGCTGACCGGTGGCGGGTTGGCATTAGCCAATGAACTGAAACAGGAACACGGCAAGCGCATCTTTCTGGACATGAAGCTGTTCGATATCGGTAACACCGTCGAAAACGCCGTTCGCGGGCTGGCGCAATTCGATCTGGATTTCCTGACGGTGCATGGTGATCCGCATGTGGTTCGGGCCGCGAAAGAAGGGGCCGCTGGCAAAGACCTCAAGATTTTGGCCGTTACCATCCTGACCTCGCTGAACCGCGACGACTTGGATGCCGGCCTTCTGAAAGAGGGCGAAGTGCAGGATCTGGTTGTCGAACGTGCTGCGCGCGCGCTTGAAGCTGGTGCCGACGGCGTTATCGCGAGCCCGCAAGAGGCCGCGCTGATCCGTGCCCTGCCCCAGGCCGAAGGTCGTCTGATCGTGACCCCTGGCGTCCGCCCCGCAGGTGCCGCGCTTGGTGATCAGAAACGCGTTGCAACACCCGCAAATGCCGTCGCAGATGGCGTAGACCACATCGTCGTGGGCCGACCTGTCTATCAGGCCGACGACCCTAAAGCTGCTGCCGAGGCAATCCTTGCCGAATTGTCCTCACCGCAGGCAAAAGCCCCGAACAGGGCTTAATTCTCGACGCATTGCAGGCTAAAACTTTTTAGGGCTTGATGCCGGGTGGCCGCGTCCGCGCAGGCAGTTACTGTTGGTTTCTGCGGCTCAAGCAGTTGACCCAGCGTCACTTTTTGCCAATTCCGCGCCAAATCGTCCCTGTGCCCCAAAACACACATGAAATATGCGAGTTTTCGTTGTGTGACCTGGGTCCTATCTAAATCCCGGAATTTGAGCGATTCTGGGTACGTGATACTCCCCGCGGACCATCTCTTCCTGAGGTCCGTCACCTCCCCCCGCCAATCGCGGGGGGTCTTCTTCTGAAAACCTTACATGTCAAAAGACGGCCTACCTTGGGCCAAGTAGTCACGTAGGCGGATCGCGAAATTCGGCACCGCCAATGCATTCTCAAGGTAAATGTCCGGCGACATCAAACACCATCCTTGCCCCTCATCGCCAAACCTGATCAGGTTGACGTCGCTGTGTGGCCGGTGTGCTGCGAAGAACCAGTTTTGCCCATACATGCGCGACCAGACGAAATCAGCCTTGGCAAGGTGCAGCCCGACTTCTTCCAGTGTTTCGCGCCTGACGCATTGCAGCGGCGTCTCTGACCCTTCGCGCCCACCGCCGGGAAAGTCGAAATGGCCCGGGAATGGAATGTCCTTCTTGTCGTCCCTTTGAATGACCAAAAGGTCCGGTCCAAGAAACAGTGCGACCTTCGCCCCCGTGAACTGCATGAGCGCTTTCTCTTTGTTGCCCAACCGGATAAATTTTAGCCAGTAACGCCTGATATGACAAAGCGCATAAAACTGAGATGTAAATGTAATGCCCGCTTTATGCCGCGACTGCTTTTCGATTCTGGAACAGGAAGCGCGCTGCCCTTCCTGCGGCAGCCCGCGGATCAAGACGCACCCCGAGCTGTTCGACCTGTCCATCGCGCATATGGATTGCGACGCATTCTATGCCTCGGTTGAAAAGCGGGACAATCCCGATCTGGCCGACAAACCGGTGATCATCGGAGGCGGCAAACGCGGTGTCGTGTCAACCGCGTGTTATGTGGCGCGTATTCGGGGCGTCCGCTCTGCGATGCCGATGTTCAAAGCCCTGCAACTGTGCCCGGACGCCGTTGTCATCAAGCCTCGCATGTCGGTCTACGCCGAGGTGTCACGCCAGATCAGAGCCATGATGGACGAATTGACCCCCGTGATCGAACCGCTGTCACTGGACGAAGCATTCATGGATCTGTCCGGTACGCAGCGACTGCATGGCGCGCCACCTGCGGCCATGCTGGCAAGGCTGGTTAAGCGGATGAAAGACGAACTAGGTGTAACAGGCTCGATCGGTCTGTCGCACAACAAGTTTCTAGCCAAAGTCGCCTCAGATCTGGACAAGCCGCGTGGGTTTTCAGTTATTGGAGAAGCTGAGACCGCCGAGTTTCTGTATGACAAACCGGTGCGCCTGATCTGGGGTATCGGCCCGGCGGCACAGGAATCGCTGGATCGTGCCGGCATCCGCGCCTTCTCGGATTTATTACGCTGGGATCAGGAGGCACTGACAGCCCGCTTCGGATCTATGGGGTATCGGCTATGGCATCTGGCGCGCGGTCAGGACAAACGGCGCGTGTCTTCGCACGAGCCAATGAAGTCGATCAGCAACGAAACCACGTTTTTCGAGGATACAGCCAGCCTGGACATCCTTGATGGGCATCTGTGGCGCATGTCCGAAAAAGTTGCGGATCGCGCCAAAGCCAAAGGGCTGGCCGGACGGGTCGTAACCCTGAAACTTAAACAAGCAAACCACAAGGTCATCACCCGACGTGTCTCGTTGCGGGACGCCACGCAGATCGCAGACCGCATCTACCGCACCGCACGTGGGCTATTCGATCAGGTCGGCGACAAAGGGCCATATCGTCTGTTGGGTTGCGGAATATCCGATCTGTGCCCCGAAGATCAGGCGGACTTCTCGGGGGACCTTTTGGATCCCGACGCATCAAGGCGGTCTCAGGCGGAACGCGCAACGGATGAAATCCGGCGCAGATTCGGAACGGATGCGATTGTCAAAGGCCGGGCTTTGCGCTGAGGTTACTCGGCGGCCAGACGCAACGGATCGCGGCCAATACCCGAGATTTCCCGTATGACCTGCCGCAACATGTCCTGAAACGCTGCGAAATTGCCGTTCGGCGCGATTTTGACCTCATCCATATACAGAGATCGGTCGATCTCAACCTGGATAGCGTGCTGATTGCGCCCGGGCCGCCCGTAGGTCTGTGTCACGTAGGCGCCCGCGAAGGGCGCGTTGCGCGCCACGATCAGACCCGCCGAGGCAAACGCGGATTCGATCCGGTCCACAATCTCGGTCGAAGCCGAAGCGCCAAATCTGTCACCCAACACGATCTGCGGGCGCTGGGACGTGGTCGTACTGGCCATCGAAACCGCTTCATGCGGCATCGAATGGCAATCAATCAAAATGGCCTGACCAAAAGCGGCGTGCGATTCGGCCAGCAGCGACTTGAGACGCGCATGATAAGGACGCCAGCAGGTGTCGATGCGCAAACGCGCCTCATCCATCGTTAGCTTCCCGCGATAGATTGCGCGCCCATTGGCGACGACCCTGGGAATCACGCCCAGCCCCGAAGCGACACGCGGGTTATGGCCGTGGCGGCGCGCGCCCTGGATCAAAGCCGGGTCCAGCTCCTCAGCACTGCGGTTAAGATCCAGATAGGCTCTTGATTTTGTTGCGGATATCAGGGGCGCACCATGATCAGTCGCTGCGGAAAACAACTGATCCACGAATGCATCTTCCGAAGATCGAATCACATTCTGGCTCAGAACCGTCCGGTTCAGCATCGCTTCGGGGTAGTTCCGGCCACTGTGAGGAGAAGAAAATACAACGCAAGACGTGCGCTTGACGGGCATATCCAATACGTAAGCAGCGTTCTTCATGGTGACTCCTTGTTCGCATTGAACATAGACCGGAAAATAGTTCTACCAAACCCCTTGAACCCCTTTGCGACTCCTTTTATAGACCCCGCTACCGGCGCGGGGTTCCGCGCCCCATTTCGTTATGGGGCAGGGCACCGCAAAGGTTAAGTGGGCGGTTAGCTCAGCGGTAGAGCACTTCGTTGACATCGAAGGGGTCACAAGTTCGATCCTTGTACCGCCCACCATCTATTCACTGTTTCGGGTCTGACCCGGGACACCCGCAAACCCAGGCGCTGGCCACGTCCTTGATGAAGGCGCCGCAGATTGGAGACAGACCCATGAAGGTCAAGAACTCGCTCCGCTCGCTCAAGAACCGGCACCGTGATTGCCGTGTTGTGCGTCGCAAAGGCCGCGTCTACGTGATCAACAAGACGCAGCGCAAGTTTAAAGCTCGCCAGGGCTAAGAACTGCACTCTACCGAATTTTAAAGCCGCGCTTTCGAGCGCGGCTTTTTTTGTTTGCGGTGTTAATGTCTGCTATGCGGACGAAGCTGCCGGATGCTGTCGCCGCGAGCATCGAGCGTCTGAGTTGCGGACAGACCTGCCGTTAAGTTTTTCGCTCTCAATGACCGCTTCATGTGCTTTGCACCCGCAGCGAAAAGCACGTCGGGCTAAAGTGGCCTTTCGCTGCGAGGGCGATGGGCAACTATCGAGCCACCGAAGCCGACGTTCGCCTTTTTATTCATAGCTTGGGAAATTCCCACTAGGGTAGTCCAAACCCACCTCTATAGTTTGGGCGAGGTCATTGCACGCCTTGGTTTGATCGCGTGCAGATCGCGTCTGCTCAAACACCGGCAGGGTTCTCTACGTCGCGCCCCAAGGCTGCAAGATCAGAATATCGATCTCCGATACGATGATGTGGACGTCCTCGGGTCGCGGCCCCCAATGCGACGACAAGTTCATTCACATCAGGTGCGTCATAGATGGAAAACTGAACGGTCAGATAATGCGAGCGCCGACCCGTATCATGTTTGTCCATCAACGGGATCTGGATCTGGGTGTTTGCCGGTCCGCGCGTGTTAGTGAAACCAAGATAGCTTTTGGCATCAACGGCCTCGCGGTAGAAATTGCCAAACTGCAAAGTGTGGATCAGCGCCGAAGCGTGCTCCACTTCGCAGCTGGTTCCGGCGATGCAGGCTTTTCCGTAGGCCTCTATTGCGTCGCCCGAACCTGCCAATGTAATCAGGCGATCGGTCAGTATTTTGCCCAGAACGGGAGCCATGCGCTGGATCTCTGGCTGCAGGTCTTCGACGAACCCACGCCCCGCCCAGGGGTTTTCCACTACGGCTGCCACTCCGATCATGCGCAAGACAGGGTCAGAGGCACGTCCGCCTTCGGTATGGATGTCTTCGTCAAATGTAATGACTTTGCGCAGTTCGGGTATCATGGGAATTCTCCTGTCAGATGTGATATTTGTGATTTCCGGACAGTCTGTGCACAACGCCTTCGACTTCGGTTCCCTGATATATGCCGAAGGTGCCATGCCGGTGCTCTTGCGCGTATCTGCGCAAGAGAGAACGCTCGGCATCGTCGGACACCCGCGACAGTGGCAAGATATCAAGGGAGAAAAACGTCAACCCGGTATCGGCATCGCCCTGCACGCGCGCGTGATAGACGATGCGTTGCGCACCCGTTTCCGTGACCTGATAGACAGCATAAAGTTGCGTCAATTCTGCCTTCATCAATTCATCGCCCAGAGCCTTGAGTAAGGCCTGTGTCGAGGACGCGGATGGCAGCGTCACACTTCCGTCAGCCTCTTCTTTCAGCAGCAACCCGCCTTCGTGTGCCAAAACAGCCGCGATTGTCACATCACCTTTGGTTGCTGCTTCGGTCACCGCACGGTCCAACCCAAGATCAAAGTATGCGCCCTTGTAGTACCCCAGAGGATCCCCATCGGATGTCTCGAAGTCGAGCACACAACCAATAAGGATCAGATGATCCCCTGCATCCACCAGCCTATGTTGCGCGCAGCCAAAGCTGGCAAGGGCACCATCGATAACGGGCATGTCTTGCGCATTGGGATGCCATTTGACGCTGTTGAACTTCTCTGGCGACTGCGAGGCAAAGAGGCCCGAAACCTCCTTTTGATCATCTGCCAGAATGTTGACCGTGAAATGATCACAGGTTGCGAATGTGTCGCAGGAAAGTGCAGCCTTGCCGATGCAGACCAGCAAGAGTGGTGGGTCGAGCGAGACAGAAGAGAAGGAATTTGCCGTAAAGCCACGCGGCGTGCCGTCAGACTGGCGGGTCGTGACAACCGTGACCCCCGTGGCGAAACGCCCAAAGGCGTCGCGCAGGGTGCGCTTGGTTTCCGGTGCCATGGGTGATGAGGTTGGCGTCAGGGTCTCAAGCACGTCATTGTCCGCCCCCAGAGCGGGTGGCGGGTTCAATGTCCCATGCCCGTGCGCGCCAAAGCGCAGCGGGTTGGCGGCAACCGTCCAGGGCCTCGTTTCAGCATCCGGGCCGTGCACCTGTGTGAGCATTTTACGAGCCTCGATATGGGGGTCGCGGGCAATGTCCTGAATGGTGTTTAATGGGCCAAAGGGAACCTCACCGCCCAGTGTTTTGGTCAGCTCAGCTTTGCTCAGCTTTGAGAACCAGCCTGAGACCAGGCGGTCAACCTCACCCGCGTGGGCAGCCCGTGCGCTGCGCGAGGCAAACCGGGGATCAGTACCAAGGGCAGGCTTCCCCATCAGCTCAGTCAAACGGCGCCAAAACGCATCGTCGACGATGCCAAGCGCCACGTGCCCGTCCGCTGCCGGGTACAATCCGAACGGGCTGAGAAAGGGGTGCCCGTTGCCTTCGGGCCCCGGCACCTTGTCGGTGTAATCATGAAGGTAGACCATGCGCTCGCACAAAGAGATCATGGCGTCGTACATGGCCACGTCGACGAACTGTCCTTTGCCGGTTGCTTCCGCTTCGCGCAAGGCGGCCATGATGCCAAAAGCCATCATCATGCCGGTGAAGATGTCGCCGACGCCGGGGCCGGTCTTGGTGGGGCTGTCGGCGTTCGGCCCGGTGATGGACATCAATCCGCCCATAGCTTGCGCTACCACGTCATAGGACGGCCAGTGCGCATATGGGCTTGTCCCTGTGCGCGGATCGCCAAATCCTCTGATTGCCGCATAGACGATTCTTGGGTTCAGCTCGGCGAGTGTTTCATAAGAAAGGCCCAGGCGATCCATCACGCCGGGCCGAAAGTTTTCGACAATGACATCCGCAGTGGCGGCAAGCGCGCGAAACTGGTTCTTTCCCCCATCTGATTTCAGGTCCAGTTGGATGCTCTTCTTGCCGCGGTTCAAACTGACGAAGTAACCGGCCCAGTTGTGATCGGGATCATCGTCGCGGAATGGGCCATTGCCACGGCTCGTATCGCCCGTACCCGCTTCGATCTTGATCACCTCTGCACCGTGATCCGCAAGGTGCATGGTGCAGTAAGGGCCGGATAACATGCGGCTCAGATCCAGCACGCGCAGACCTTTCAGGATTTGTGTGCTCATATGGCCATTTCCAGACCATCAAGAAAGCCGCGCAGGGGGGCGTTCACGGCGTCGGGGTTTTCGGCCAGCGCCATGTGACGGAGACCCGAAAGGATAACAGCCTTTGATTGCTCAATCTCTGCGGCTATGGCGCGGGTCATTTCGGGGCCGTTGCCATAGTCTTCGTCGCCGGTGATCACCAGTACAGGACAGCTGATGGGCGGCGTTGGGGCCACGATTTCGTCGATGCCATCCGCCAATACACGATAGATCGTGTGATAAATGCTAATGTCGTTTGCCTTTACCCAGCCGCGCACGGTGTCCATCATTGCCGGGTTGGCCTGTCGGAAATTTGCCGTAAACCAGCGTTCCAACGCGGCCTCCACAGTGGCTTGTGGTCCGTCTCGGCGGGCTTGATCGACACGTTTTAGAATAGCAGCCTGAGCCGCATCGGTGCGTTTGTGGGGTGAGTGCAGGATTGCCAGTGCGTCCGCCCTGGCCGGACGGTCCTGCGCAAACCGACGCGCGATCATGCCGCCAAGGGAAAACCCCACCAAGGTCGCTGAGCGGACATCACAGTGATCCAGTAGGGCCGCCAGTTGATCCGAAAACAGCGATAGACTCGGCCTCGCGGGCGGCGGTGTACTTTGTCCATGTCCGAAAAGGTCATAGTGCAGCACGCGGTATTGATCACTCAGCGCGGGGGTCGTCCACTGCCAACAGTCATGGTTCAGACCCAGGCCGTGGATCATCACCACGACCGGCCCAACCCCAGGCCCAGCCCAGCTGTAGGCAGTACCATCAGGCGCCTTAAGCATCGTCTAACGGGCGGTAGGCGACCACCTCGACCTCTACCCGGACATCGACCAGCAGATCGCTGACCACCGCCGACCGAGTGGGCGGTTCTATTGGAAAGTACTCCCCGTAGACCGCATTGAAACCGGGAAAGTCGCTGCGATCCCGCAACCAAACCATCGCTTTGATCACATCATCGCGGGTGCAGTCCGCCAGCGCCAGCGTGGCGGTGATGTCATCCAGCACGGCGCGGGTTTGCTCCTTTACCGTGCCGGTGGTCATAGGCGCGCCATCTTTCATGGGGATTTGCCCGGTCAGATACACAAAATCACCCGCCCGTATGGCACGCGACAGGGACAAGACCCGCCCGCCAATTTCAAGCGGGCCGCCAATCACTTGCTTTTTCTTCGCCATAAATACGGCCTCCCTTGCGGCAAGCCTGCCTTGATCCATCAAAAGCGCTTTCAGATTTTTCGACAACCTTTGTCGTAATTTCGTGCACATGTGACGCAAAAGCGGAGATGAATGAGAGGGTAACAGAGGGGGGATGCAGGCCATGGGTGAAATCACCAACTACCAAATGCTGATCGACGGACAGTGGTGTGATGCAGAGGACGGCGGCACCTTTGACAGCGTGAACCCCGCTGATGGCAACGTCTGGAGCCGTGTGCCCGAAGCGACCGAGGCTGACGTGAACCGTGCAGTTGAGGCCGCACATGCCGCATTCACAACCGGACCCTGGGCAGGCATGACGCCGACGCAACGGGGCAAGTGCCTGCGCAAGCTGGGCGATCTGCTGGCGGAACATTCAGAAGCATTGGGGCGCACGGAATCCATTGATACCGGCAAGATGCTAAAGGAGACCCGCTGGCAGGCGACGTATATCGCCGAGTTCTTTCACTTCTTTGCAGGCTGTGCCGACAAGGTCAGCGGCGAAACACTGCCCATCGACAAACCCGACATGTTCGTCTTCACGAGGCGTGAACCCCTTGGGGTGGTGGCTGCCGTGGTGCCGTGGAATTCGCAACTGTTTCTGGTGGCCGTCAAGATTGGCCCGGCGCTTGCGGCTGGCAATACCGTCGTGCTGAAAGCCTCTGAACATGCCAGTGCGGCGATGCTGGAGTTTGGTAAGCTGATTGAAGAGGCGGGCATTCCCCCCGGCGTCGTCAACATCATCACCGGCCATGGGGAGCCCTGCGGCCGTGCGCTCACAGGTCATCCGCTCGTGGCCCGTGTGTCCTTTACCGGAGGGCCAAATGCCGCGCGGCATGTGCTGGAGAACGTCAAACGAAATTTTGCCGAAGTGTCGTTGGAATTGGGGGGCAAATCCCCGTTCATCGTCTTTGACGATGCCAATATCGAAAGCGCTGTAAACGCCTCTATCGCGGGCATCTTTGGCGCCACGGGGCAAAGCTGTGTGGCTGGGTCACGGCTTTACCTGCACGAAGACATTGCCGATCAATTCCTTGAGCAGATGACCGCGCTGGCCCGCCAGATCGTGATTGGGGACCCGCTGGCGGATGAGACCCAGATGGGGCCATTGTGCACCACCGGACAGTTAGAGCATATCCAACGAGAAGTGGCGCATGCCCAAACAGAAGGCGGCAAAGTGCTGGTCGGCGGCAAGCAGCCAAAGGGGATGTCTGGCCTGTTCTATGAACCCACGATCATCGAAGTCCCTCGTCAGGATCTGCGCATTGTCGACACTGAATTGTTTGGCCCGGTTCTGTCGGTGCAGCGGTTCAAAACCGAGGAAGAGGTGCTCGCATTGGCCAATGATAGCGAACATGGGCTGGCAGCAGGTATCTTTACCCGCGACAGCGCGCGCTCCCTGCGCATGGCGGGGGCAGTGCGTGCCGGTATCGTCTGGGTGAACACCTATCGGGTGGTGTCTCCGATTGCGGAGTTCGGGGGCAACAAAGGATCGGGATATGGCCGCGAAAGCGGGTTCCAGGCGATCTACGACTATACCCGCCCAAAGACGATCTGGATGAACACGTCTGATGAACCGATGGCCAATCCGTTTGTAATGCGTTGAGGGAGAGAACAATGAAATTCCAACTTGCCGTGAACATGGAGCGGATCGACGACAATCTGGACATGCAGGATGTCGCCCGTCACACGCTGGAGATGGTGCAGATCGCCGAAGAGGGTGGGTTTGATATCGTCTGGGCCGCCGAGCACCACGCGTTGGAAATGACCATCGCGCCAAACCCTTTCCAGATCCTTACTTGGTGGGCTGCCGAAACCAGCCGCATCCGTCTGGGCACGGCCGTTGCGACGGCGGCCTATTGGCACCCGATCAACCTGGCGGGCGAAGCGGCGTTCACCGATCTGATCACCGGCGGGCGGTTGGAATTCGGCATCGGTTCGGGGGCCTATCAGCGCGAGTTTGACCGAATGAGACCGGGGCTCAAGCAATCTGATGCCTGGCGTTACATGCAGGAAATGCTGCCTGCGGTGCGTGAGCTTTGGAAGGGCGACTACGAACACAACGGGGAATACTGGCAATTCCCGACCTCGACCTCAGTGCCAAAGCCGCTTCAGAAGGAGGTGCCGGTCTGGGTCTCTGCGCGCTCACCCATCACCTATGACTACGCTATGCGGGAAAGGTGCCATGTGAACTGCTGGCCGTTCACACGTCCCTTTGCAGAGGCCGAACTCTACAAGAAACAACTGGATGAGGCGATTGAAAAGGCCGACAACGGCTGGGTGCCACGCTTCGCCTTGATGCGCCATTCATGCGTTTATGACAACGCAGCCGATGGTGAAAACGCGATGCGGGCGATCCGCCGCCTGCTGAGCCAGTTCGAAAACCTGTTTCGCAATCTGGGCGATGTGAAGGACGGCTTCCCCGCCTCCATCCCGCTGGATGAACTGGAGGGACGGGAACAATACGACCCCGTGATGTTGGAGGAGAACTTGATGTTCGGTTCTCCCGACCGGGTCATCGAAAAGCTGAAGCGCTATCAGGCGCTGGGTGTGAATGAGTACATCTATTACGCCTCCATGGGGCTCGATCACGCTTCACAACAGAAATCCCTGCGCATGTTCGTCAACGAAGTAATGCCAGAATTCAAAGAGGGATAAGCAGATGTCAGACGGCGTTAAGGTTCACCGCGAGGGTCATGTTCTGGAAGTCACGCTGGAGCGCGGCAAGGTGAATGCCATTGATGTGCCCACGTCACAGGCGCTGGCTGCAGCCTTTCAGGAGCTGCACGAAGACAAGGATCTGCGCTGCGCGATCCTGACCGGTGGTGGAGAGAAGATATTCTCGGCTGGGTGGGACCTAAAGGCGCTCAATGACGGAGAGATGCAGCTCGATAATTGGTGGGAGACCGATGACTACGGCTTTGGCGGCTTCACCGGGCTCACTGAAAACTGGGCGCTGAACAAGCCCGTAATTGCTGCGATCAATGGGTTGGCCATTGGTGGCGGGTTCGAGATGGCGTTGGGGTGCGACCTGCTGATCGCCGCCGATCACGTGGAATTCGGGCTGCCGGAAATGCCCCTAGGCATCGTGCCGGACGCGGGCGCGCTGCAACGATTGCCGCGCCGCATTCCGCACAACATTGCGATGGAGATGTTCTTGCTGGGCCGCCGCATGACCGCGCAGGAAGCAGCGCACTATGGGCTGGTCAACAAGGTGGTGCCGAAAGAGCAGTTGATGGATGCTGCGCGCGAATGGGCGGCTTCGATTGCCTGGTCGGCACCGCTTGCGATGCAATCCGTCAAAGAGGTGCAGCGCGAAATCGAATGCGTGCCACTGGAGCAGGCGTTTCACAAGATGCGCACGGACCCGATGCCGATCTATCGCAAGATGCTCAAATCAGATGATGCTGCCGAAGGGGTGGCGGCTTTCGTGGAAAAGCGCGAACCCAACTTCAAAGGTGAATGATGTATCCTGATCCTATCAGCGTCACCCGCATCACCAGCATTGGCGCGGGCCCAATTGGCGGCGGCTGGGCGGCGCATTTTCTGGCCCGTGGCTATGATGTGACGGCCTATCTGCATGACACCAGTGAAACTGAAGCATTCCATTCGATCCTCAACACCGCCTGGGGCAGTCTGACGGATCTGGGGCTGGCTGAGGGCGCGTCTTTGGACCGTCTCCGCATTGTCACCGACCTTGAACAGGCGCTGGAGGGTGCGCAGTTCGTGCAGGAAAGTGCACCGGAGCGGTTGGAGATCAAACAATCGCTTTACGCACAGATGGGAGAGGTGCTGCCGCCTGACGTTGTCATCGGCTCCTCAACCTCCGGTCTGACAATGAGCGAGATCCAAGCCAAATGCGCGACCCCTGAACGCTGCGTGATCGGACACCCGTTCAATCCGCCCTACCTGCTGCCGCTGGTCGAGATTGTGGGCGGTGACAAAACTGCGCCGGATGCCGTGGTATGGGCCGGGAAGTTTTACGAAATTGCGGGCAAAGCGCCGCTGTTGATGAAAAAAGAAATCCCCGGCTTCGTCGCGACGCGCCTGCAAGAAGCGCTCTGGCGCGAGGCCTTGCACATGGTTGCCAATGGCGAGGCGACGCCGGAAGACATCGACATTGCCTTGATGAATGGGCCTGCGCCGCGCATGGTGTCCCAAGGTCAGTGTATGGCCTTTCACGTGGCCTGTGGCGCGGGCGGCATGGCGACCAATCTGGATCAGTTTGGCCCCGCGCTAAAGCTGCCCTGGACTCGGCTGGAGGCACCAGAACTCACCCGAGAGCTGCGTGGCCGCATGGTCGATGGTTGCAATGACATCGCCGGAGATCGCCACTTTGAGGATATGGCCGCGCAGCGCGATCGAGAGATTGTCGCAGTGTTGCGCGCGTTGCGCGAGGCGCGGTTGGATTAGGGACGGCCCGGAATCTCCTTAAGCGTTGAAAGGAAATCTGACAGGGAACCGGGCCAACTCGGCGCCGGTTCATTTGCAGGCCATGCCTCTCGGTATTCCGAAGGGCGGCGACCAAAGAATTTGCCAAAGGAATAGGCAAAATGGGACAGGGTGTTGAACCCTGACGCGGTGGCAATCTCGCGCACGCTGAGATCGGTGGAGATCAGCAGCAACCGCGCATTCTGCAACCGTCGCAACAAACCGAACTGCACCACAGTGCAACCGACGTGTTTCTTGAATTTCCGCTCTAGCTGTCGCTGCGAGACATCCAGCTTATCAGCGATCTCCGGCACGCTGAGCGGTTCTTCTATGTTCCCTTCGATCAGCGTCATCGCCTCACGCACCAGCGGCAGCATGGTCTCCGTGCTGCGCCCCATGGTGGACCGCTGTGACGCACCCGCGTTGCGGATCGGGTGATGCAACATTTGATCGGCAATTTCGCCCGAAAAGCCACTGCCATGGGTGCGCTCGATCAAACGAAGCATTAGATCCACGCCCGCGAGCCCACCCGAGCAGGTCATGATCTTGCCCTCGATGGTGAACAGGCATTCCTGCACATCCACCCGGTTAAAGCTTTCGCGAAAACCGCTGAGCCAGGACCAGTGGATCGTCGCCGGCTTTCCGTCCAACAGACCCGCCCGCGCGACAATATAGCAGCCAAGCTCAACCCCGCAGATACTGCTCCCCGCCCGCGCGCGCTTGCGCAGCCAAGCGGTAAGCGCGCGGTTATCGTAATGCTCCGTCCCCCAGCTGCCCAAAACAAAAATGTAATCCGCTGGCGGCAGGTTGTCCTGCTCTGCTGAAACGCGGGTTGTCATGCCATTGCTGGCCACGATTTCAGTGCCGTCAAAGGACACGATGTCCCAAGAAAACAGGGGCTCTGCCGAAAGATAATTCGCGATCCGCATCGTTTCGGTCATGGTGATCAATGTGGTTATGTTGAACCGTGGGACCACCACAAAAATGGCATGATGCACAGCGCGGGGCGTCTGCTGGGTCATGTCGATTTGCATGAGCTAAAGTCCAGATTGCATAGTGCGATTTTTCGCCAGCATAGCCGAAAGACTGTCGGATAATCGACATCTTTCTTACCCTTTCCCGCGTCAAGCTGAAAAAAATAGGGGGTTTGCCAGATGAACTATGAGGTTGTCCTGACTTGCGCCGTGACTGGCGCGGGCGATACCACGGGCAAAAGTCCGCATGTGCCCGTCACGCCGAAAGAGATCGCTAATGCGGCGATTGAGGCGGCCAAGGCAGGGGCCTCCGCCGCGCATATTCACGCGCGTGATCCCGAGACGGGCCAAGGCTCACGCGACCCGAAGCTTTTCAAGGAAATCGTGGACCGGGTGCGCGACAGTGACACCGATGTGGTGATCAATGTGACCGCCGGGATGGGCGGCGACTGGATCTCGGACCCGGCCAACCCAGCGATGCCGGGCCCCGGCACGGACATGATCGGCCCCGAGGAACGGCTCGCTCACATCAAGGAATGCTTGCCCGATATATGTTCACTGGATTGCGGGACACTGAATTTCTCTGACACGGACATGATCTATATCTCTACCCCGCCAACACTGCGGCGTATGGCGGCATTGGTGCAGGAATGGGGGGTGAAGCCGGAACTGGAAGTCTTTGACCTTGGCCATATCCGCTTCGCCAAGGCGATGGTGGATGAGGGGCTGATTGATGCGCCTCCCATGTTCCAGCTTTGTCTGGGCATTCCCTGGGGCGCGGATCAGACCGTCGAAACCATGGCTGCCATGAAAGCGCAACTGCCTGCCGGGGCCAGCTGGGCCAGCTTCGGGATTGGACGCGGTCAAATGCCCATGGCAGCGGCCTCTGTCGCGTTGGGTGGCAATGTGCGCGTAGGGCTGGAGGACAACATCTATTTGGAGCGCGGGGTTCTGGCGACCAACGGCCAGCTTGTCACCCGTGCCCGCGAGATCATTGAGCGCATGGGGGGGCGTGTGCTGACCCCGCAAGAGGCGCGCAACAAGCTGAAGTTGAGAGGCGCGGATGGCTGACCTCGCCGATACAGGCAGTTTGCAGGTGCGTAATGTCTCGAAACTGTTCGGGACATTCCGGGCAGTCAACAACATCAGTCTGGATATTCAGAAAGGTGAGTTTCTGACTCTGCTGGGCCCCTCGGGGTCGGGCAAGACCACGCTGTTGATGATGATCGCGGGGTTCCTCGATATCTCTGAAGGGGACATTGCGCTGGATGGGTCCTCCATCGCGCAAACCCCCGCGGAAAAACGCAATTTTGGCATGGTATTTCAGGGCTACGCGCTGTTCCCCCATATGAGCGTGCGAGACAACATCGGATACGCCTTGAGTGTGCGCAAACGTCCCACGTCAGAGATTAGGGCGCGGGTCGACGAGATGCTGGAATTGGTTCAGCTGCAGGATTTCGCGGACCGCAAGCCGGGGCAGCTGTCCGGCGGGCAGCAACAGCGCGTCGCGCTGGCACGTGCGCTGTGTTTTGCGCCACCGGTGTTGCTGTTGGACGAACCGCTTGGCGCGCTTGACAAGAAACTGCGGGTCGAGGTGCAGGAGCAACTTAAGGATATTCACCGCCGAGTTGGCACGACCTTCATCTACGTCACCCATGATCAGGAAGAAGCGCTGTCCATGTCGGACCGCATCGTGATCATGCGCGACGGGGCGATTGAACAGATTGGTACGCCTCAGGAGCTCTATGAGCGGCCAGTGAACCAGTTCACGGCCAGTTTCTTGGGCAAATCCAACTTCATTCAGCAAGACGGCAAAACTTACGCCCTGCGTCCCGAAAAAATCGACCTGCGCAAAGGCGCGGGCCATGCGGAGGCACAGACGAGTGGGGTGGTGCGCTCTATTACCTACTTTGGTTCAATGCAGCGCGTCATCGTGGATGCCAGCGATGGTACCGAAATCGAAGTGGACATCGATGTCTGGCGCAACAGCGAAGCCTTGAACGAAGGCGATACCGTGGACCTGTTGTGGAAAGACGAAGCTGCTGTGGAATTACAAACGGGCTAAAGCCCCAAAAACGTGTGCCGCCAAAAGGTGCCATTGAGCAAAAGTCCGGGAACTCCCGAACCCAATAGGAGGATGAAAATGCACGATAGACAATTCAAGAAAGAGATGCTGCAAGACAGCGCGCAGGCCTACAAGAAAGGCCGCATGGATCGCCGCACGTTCCTGGCGCTTTGTGGTGCCTCGGGCGTGGCGATGAGCGCCGTGATGGCAGGTGATGCCGAAGCCGCTGCTGATCACGTGGTGATGTGGAACTGGGGTGGCCAGTCTGAAGAATGCCACGGCTCCGCCATTGGCGATGCCTTCACCGCCAAGACTGGCAAGGGACTGAAATTTGACACCTCCGGCCCTCTGGAAGGCAAGATCAAGGAAATGGTCGACAGCGGCAATGTCACTGCCGACGTTGCGGACGCAGACCTTTTCAATGCCGTGTCCCTTGGGCCAACAGGCCATCTGGAACCAATTGATTACTCTGTTGTTTCCAAGGAAAAGACCCTGCCAGGCTATGCGCTGGAATATGGGGTTTCGATCATCCTTTATGGCTATGCCTTTGTCTATGACACCGAAGCCTATGGCGATAATCCCCCGCAGAACTGGGCGGATTTCTTTGATACCGCCAAATTCCCGGGCATGCGCTCGCTGTACAAATGGGCCAATGGCTCGCTCGAAGCAGCACTTATGGCGGATGGCGTTGCGGGCGATGCGCTTTACCCGTTGGACATGGATCGCGCCCTCGCCAAGATCAAATCGATCAAGGACAACAGCCTTTACTGGGGCTCAGGGTCCGAGGCGCATTCCATGGTAGTGAATGGCGAAGTCTCGCTCGGCATGGTCTGGCAGAACCGGGGACGTAACATCGAAAATGACACCGATGGGCGCTACAAGCTGGTGAACAATCAGGCCATGGCGATGCCGGGGGCCTATATCGTGCCCAAGGGCAACCCCGCAGGTGCGGCCGTAATGGACTTCATCGCCACAGCGCAAGAGGTGCCTGCACAGCTGGCGCTGCTTGATTGCCTTGGTATGACGCCCTCTAACCCCGAAGCCTTCGGCCAGATCCCCGAAGATCAGCAGCCTTATGCGATCACCTCGGCAATGAACATCGACAAAATCGTTTATAACGATCCCGACTGGTGGGGGAAAAACGGCGGTGATGCGGTGAACGCCTTCCTTGAGGCGATCAGCTAAACACGCCTGATAGCCGCCCGTGTCTTCCTGCGGGCGGCCATCGATTTGGCCCAGGACATTTCATGCAAGCCTTCACCCGACATATCCACCCCGGCTGGCTGATCATCGCACCTTTGATGCTGATGGTCATAGCGCTCTATCTGGGGCCGATCCTGAACATCCTGTGGCTCAGCGTCACGGACCCGGAACCTGGATTGAGTAATTACGCCAAACTGGCGGAAAGCGATGCGCTGATCCGCATTGTCTGGACTACGGTGCGCATCTGCATCATCACCACGATGTTCAGTGTCACGCTGGGCTATTCCATCGCCTATGCCATGGTGCACTGCCACCAACGCCAGAAGAACTATATGCTGACGTTGCTTCTTGTGTCCTTTTGGATTTCCATCCTTGTGCGCACTTTTAGCTGGCTGATGCTGCTGGGGCGCAAAGGGTTGGTGAACGGTACGCTGGAAAACATTGGACTGATTGCCGAGCCCATCGCCTTTATGCGCAATGAGTTGGGCGTGCTGATCGGCATGGTGCATTACATGATCCCCTATGCGGTACTGCCACTGCTGGTCTCGATGCAATCGCTTGATACGCGTGTGATGGATGCCTCGCGCAATCTGGGCGCCAGCAGCACGCAGACCTTCTGGCGCATTTACCTGCCACTGACCCTGCCAGGGTTGGTGGCTTCGACCCTGCTGGTCTTCATCCTGAGCCTTGGGTTTTACGTCACCCCTGCCGTATTAGGCGGTGGCAAAGTGCTCATGGTGGCAGAGTACATTTCTGTGCAATTGCTGGTCACCCTGAAGTGGGGCACAGCCGCGATGCTGGCGGCAATCATGCTGACGGGCGTTCTGGCGATGCTGTGGATCATGTCGCGTTTCATGAAGCTCAGCACCGTGTTTGGGGGGGCTGCACGATGACATCAGGTCTGTTCTCCAAGTTCAACCGCGTGGGCGCATGGGTTTTGTTGCTGTTTCTGGTGACGCCCGCGCTGATCGCCATTCCCGTATCACTGACGCCAAAGCGTTTTCTGTCTATGCCAAAGGGCGAATTGTCCCTGCGCCATTTTCAAAAGCTGTTCACTTCCGAGGAATGGCTGTCGAGCTTTTTCCAAAGTGGCGTGATCGCAGTCTCGACCTCACTGCTGGCAACATTCCTTGGCACGCTCTGTGCCATTGGCCTGTGGCGGGTATCCTCAAAGTATTCCGAGCTGATGCGCGCCTTCCTGCTGCTGCCGCTGATCATCCCGCAGATCATTTCTGCCATGGCGTTCTATCGACTGTGGATCCCGCTTGGCCTGTTGGACAGCTACGCCGGGCTGATCCTCGCGCATACGATCTTGGCAGCCCCCATGGTGCTGATCACAGTCAGCGCCTCGCTGGCGACCTTTGATCCCAAATTGGAACAAGCCTCCAAGAACCTTGGTGCTTCGAACTGGACCACAATGCGCCTGGTGATCCTGCCCTCAATCAAACCGGGGGTCTTTGCCGGAGCGCTTTTTGCCTTCATTCTCAGCTGGGATGAAATTGTCGTGACGCTGTTCATCTCCAAATACACCGTCTACACCCTGCCGCGCCGCATGTGGAACGGCATCCGCGAAAACACCGATCCGACGGTAGCCGCCGCCGCTGTGGTGTTGATCGCCATCACGCTTATTGCCTTCGTGATCTTTTCGATCATGTCCCGTCGTAACGACAAGTCCGAAGCCCCATAAAGGAGGCGCCTTATGAACATGGAAGCCAGTGTTGAAACCGACCTGCTGATCAGCACCGTCCGCCGCTTTGTGGAAACAGAAATGTATCCACACGAGGAGGAAGTGGACCAGATGGGCTATGTCCCCGAAGAGATTGGCCGTCAGATTGAGGCGAAGGCCCAGGAGTTGGGACTGTTTGCCTGCAACTTGCCCGAAGAGGTCGGGGGCGGAGGCCTTGGTTACGGGCCTATGTCCTTGATTGAACGCGAGTACGGCAAGACCAGCCATGCCCTGCAAAGCTGGGCTGCGCGTCCCACGGAACTGCTCATGGCTTGCGAGGGCGATCAGCGCGAACGTTACCTTTTCCCCGCGGTGCGCGGTGAAAAACGAGAGTTGTTCGCCCTGACGGAACCGGACGCGGGGTCGGACGTAATGGGTATGAAAACCAACGCCCGGCGGGATGGAGATGACTGGATCCTGAATGGTTCAAAGCATTTCATCTCTGGCCCCTGTATGCCCGATTTTGCGATCGTTTTTGCTGCGACGGGTGCTGACGAAACGCCACGTGGACCGCGCAAACGGGTGACGGCCTTTTTGGTGGACGTTGGCACACCGGGCTTTGACTGCCGCGAAGGCACCAAATGTGTCAGCTATCGCGGCTACAAGACGTTTGAACTGCACTTCGATAATGTGCGCCTTGGTCCGGGGCAGGTGCTGGGGGAAGAAGGGCGTGGTCTTGAACTCTCTGGCAAATGGCTGGGCATGGGGCGCATCTGGGTGGGGGCGACCTGTTGTGGCAAGGCGGAGCGCATACTGGAGATGGCCACCGAATGGGCCGCGTCCCGAAAGCAGTTTGGCAAACCCATCGGGGCGTTTCAGGCCACCGGTTTCCGGCTTGCAGATGGCGCTATTGGATTGCGCGCAGCCGACCTAATGGTCAAAGACGCCGTGGCGCGCGCCGAACAGGGCGTGATGAGCGATGCGGATGCGGCGATGATCAAGGTCTTTTGTTCAGAAATGCTGGGCAAGATCGCCGATGATGCGGTGCAGATCTACGGTGGCATGGGGCTGATGGAGGAAATGCCGATCCAACGCTTCTGGCGCGACAGCCGACTTGAGCGGATCTGGGACGGCACCTCTGAAATTCAACGCCACATCATCACACGCTCCATCCTGCGGCCCCTGGGTGCATGACCCCAAAGAGACGCGCCAACTTTGAGCGGCTTCTCAAGCCGCGCTCCATCGCTTTTATCGGCGGGCGGGATGCGACCATTGCCGTAAGAGAGGCGCGCAGGCGTGGGTTTGCAGGGCAAATGTGGGCGGTGAACCCCAGGCGAACAGATCTGAAGGGGGTGCCTTGCGTGCCCTGTATCGCTGATCTGCCTGAAGCGCCTGATGCTGTCTATCTGGCCATTCCCGCAGGTGGTATTGTCGCCGCATTGGGCGAATTGGCTGAGATGGGCGTCGGTGGCGTGGTCTGTTTTTCTGCAGGATTCAAGGAAACCGGCGATGCGGCGGCAGAACAGGCGCTGATCGAGGCAACCGGTGACATGGCCCTCATCGGTCCCAATTGTTACGGTTTGATCAACTACATCGACAACGCAGCACTTTGGTCTTTCGAACACGGTGGCTGGTCACCCGGTTACGGTGCAGCGATTGTCACCCAATCGGGCATGTTTTCCTCTGACATCACCATGTCTGCGCGCTCCTTGCCACTGGCATATATGGTATCGGCAGGCAATCAGGCGGTTCTGGGGTTAGAGGACTTTCTTGACGCCTTCGCTGATGACCCGGCAGTGCGTGCTATCGGGCTGCATATTGAGGGCCTTCAAGATATTCCCGCCTTTGAACGCGCCGCCCTGAAAGCCATTGAGCGAGGCGTGGCTGTGGTTGCGCTCAAGACAGGCAGCTCTTCAATCGGCGCAGCTCTGACTGTCAGTCACACGGGATCGCTGTCGGGGTCAGACGCGCTCTATGAGGCGTTGTTTGCGCGCACGGGCGTGATCAGTGTCACCAGCCCCGCGCAGTTTCTGGAAACGCTGAAGTACCTTTGTGTGGTCGGCGCGCCCAAGGGGCCAAGCGTTGCGGGTTTCACCTGTTCGGGGGGCGGCGCGACGATGCTGGCCGATCACGCGGAAAAGATCGGGCTCACGTTCTCGGCTGTCCGCGCAACGGAGCATGCGGCCCTGGTGGATCTGCTGCCAGACATCGCAACAGTGTCAAACCCGCTGGATTACACCACACCGATCTGGGGGCAGGCCGAATTGACCTATCCGGTCTTCGTCAAAGCGATGGACGCCGTAGGGGCCGAAGCGGCAGTTCTGGTGCAGGACTATCCTGCAGAAGGGCTAGATGCCTCCAAGATCTATTACCAAAACGATGCCAGCGCCTTTGCACAGGCTGCCTGCGATCGCGGAATCCCGGCAGCGATTTGTGCGACCCTGCCGGAGAATCTGGACAAGGTCACCCGCCGTTATCTGATCTCGATCGGAGTCGCGCCGATGCAGGGCATTCACGAAACGCTCAACGCCATGCAAAGCGCCAGCATTTGGGCCGCGCGACGTAATCGCATTCTGGCGACAAGGCCGGAGCCACTGATTGCCGGAACCCCGCCTGGCTCACTCGGCATGCTGACTGAGGACGCGGGCAAGGCCTGGCTTGCAGAGCGCGGTTTCACGGTCCCTTCGGGCCGGACAACGACGGCTCAAAAAGCCGAGGTGGCCGCAAAAAAGATCGGCTATCCGGTCGCGCTCAAGATGATGTCTACCCGGCTGGCCCACAAGAGTGAGGCAGGCGCGGTTGCTCTGGGCATTGCCGATGGCGCCGCGTTAAAGCAAGCACTTGATCAAATGAACACGGCTGTCACTGCCTATGATAAGCAGGCCGTGAGCGATAGCTACCTGATTGAGGCCATGTCGCCCACGCCTGTTGCAGAGATGATTGTCACCTTGCGCAATGACCCGCAGTTTGGCGCAGCACTGGTGCTGGGCAGTGGCGGAGTTTTGACCGAACTGGTTGGGGATGCCACAACGGTCCTTCTGCCCTCCACGCAGGACGATATCGCCAGTGCTCTGAAATCGCTCAAGATTTTTCACCTGTTGGAAGGCTTTCGAGGCCGTCCACGCGCCGATATAAACAAGGTGGTCACCGTGCTGAACGACCTTTGTGATGCTTTCCTGCAGGCCCGCGAAAAGGTCAGCGAAATTGAGATCAATCCGATGTTTGTCTATGCTGACCACGTTGTCGCCGTCGACGCGTTGATCCACGAGAATTGCACATGAGCAGGTTGAAGGTAGCCCCCAACCCCGATCTGACCGTGGGGCCAGACAACAAGCAGCGTTGGAATCAGCCTGCCCACCGCCGCCATGGATTTCACAACGCGCACCGCCTGTTCCGACGCACCCTGATGGTGCGTTCGCGAAATGTGTTGATGCTCGAAGAGGCCCACCAGGACCTGACAGCAACCGTGCCCGCGTTGGCGGACCTTCTGGCACATCCCGCCTTCTCTGCGTTTTGCTGCCTACGGGACGGGCAGGTGATCATGGAACAGGCCGCACCAGATTTTGGGACAGACCGACCGCATTCGATCCAATCCATTACAAAACTGCACATTCACCTGATTATGGGACAGTTGATCGGCCAAGGGTTCGTCTCGCCTGACGCAAAGGTTGCACAGTATTTGCCCGATATTGGATCTGGCTACCGCGAGGTTAACGTTCAGGCTCTCCTGGATATGGCAGTCAGCAATGATTTTACCGAAGACTATGATGACCCGCATGCGGATTGCTATGATGAAGAGATTGCCCTGGGCTGGCGCCTACCCACCGAGGATCAGGAGGAAATCTCGCTCAAGGACTTTGCTTCCAGAATTAGGGGGTTCAGAGAGACAGAGGCGCGAACAGTAGCGGAGTACAAGTCGGCCAACACAGATGTGCTGACATTGATCGCAGCGCAGGTTTGCCCCGTCCCACTTACAGCACAAATTGAACGGATTGCAGATGCCGTTGGTTACGAGGGCGCCTTTCACATCAGCCTGAGCAAAGATGGTTTCCCTGCCTTTTCCGGTGGGGGTTGCCTGAGTGCTCGGGATCTCGCACGGTTTGGCCTATTTCTTGCGCGCGGCGGTCTTGATCTGTCTGGAAACGCATGTGCCAATGCAAATTTCCTCCGCCAAAGCCTGACCCGCT
Source organism: Ruegeria sp. YTSC003 (assembly GCF_059609785.1). NCBI lineage: Bacteria > Pseudomonadati > Pseudomonadota > Alphaproteobacteria > Rhodobacterales > Roseobacteraceae > Ruegeria > Ruegeria sp. YTSC003. The sequence continues at coordinate 30,187 of NZ_JBXWMK010000011.1, forward strand.
CAGCACCATCTCTGACACCGCCAAAAGAATGGCTGCGCTACTCCAACCATATCATGACCGACGGACGGGTGGTTGCGCATGCCGGTTACGGTGGCCAGTTCCTGATGGTGGACACGGTCACTGGCACGTCATGCGCGTTCCTGAGCGTTCTCGAAAACGACGCCGGGTATGATGACACCTTCATGAGCAACGTCGCGCAGGTTCTGCGACACGTCTGCTGCGCCGAAACCGCATAGGATTCAGGTATGGTAGCAAATGTCTCGCGCCATCTTTTCCAAGTTCGCCCGTTATCATAAATGACATCTGGAAGAACACTTTTCCTGACGCAGCGCGTGTGTATCCTTCTGTTTTCAGGCTACCTCTTGCGAAGCTCTGAGATTCATGAACGAACGACCGGTTCGTTGAAATCAGAAATTTTTTGGGCATCACAAATGAATGCCCGGTAATGTGCCGCCTTGATTGGAGCCAATGTCGGCTTTCCGCGATTCCAAGCCATTGGTGCGAGGTGCAGCATCCGGTATTCTTGGGCTCTGAGCCGTCGATCAGCCCGGTTTGTGCGAAGGGTGGCTTGTGGAAGACGAATGTCAGCACGATTGGCCAAGCCGATGAAATCGCCGGGTCATCTCGTTTTTCCTAAAGTCTGCTTACGGGAACAGGCTCAACCTTCGACCGCTGCACTGCCGCATGTCTGCTTCGAGCCCAGAGCGGACCCAACCATTAGGCAGTCTAAGTCAACTGGTTTTGTAAAACGGTAAAGTAATGGCATGGCGGTGAACTGCGGCGAGTTATGATATAGTTGGCGCAGCTACGACTGACGGAGGATTTCTTGATGCTACGTTTCAGTATCGCCAATTTGTTCCTTTTCCCGGTTCTAACGGTGGCTCTGTTTTCGCAGGTTGCTCAGGCAGATGATATTTTGCAGGCGGCCAGTAATGGTGATGCCGAGGCGCTGGAGGCGTCGCTCGCTGCCGAAGGAAGCGTTGATCCAACCAGTTTGGAGCGGCCTTTGTTCTTCGCCGCTCAATCCGGCCATACCGACATTGTTGCAATCCTTCTCGAACATGGCGCAGATGCCAACGCAGCGCTCGACTTTGGTAGTCCGTTGCAAAAGGCAGCCCGTGGCAACCATGAAAAGATAGTTGAACTTTTACTGAAGGCGGGAGCAGACCCAAGCGCACAGGCCGGCGATAAAGACTATACTCCGCTTCATAATGCGGCCGAGAGAGGCTCACTGGACGCCGCCAAAGTTCTTGTCGCTTATGGTGCAAATGTAAATGCACGAGAGTTTTGGGGTGTGCCGCCGATCCATCTGGCCACAATAAAAGATAAAGCAGAGATGATTTCGTTTCTCTCAGAAAGCGGTGCACAACCAATCGAACCGCCGCCCATATCCGAAACTGAATTGGCGATCGCCGACCTTGAGCTCGGGCGGATTTCAGCGATTGGTTGTACGCAATGCCATATTATCTAAGAAGGAACCGTGCCATCCGGAGCGCACAATCACGGTCCGTCGCTCATAGGTGTTGTCGGACGCACCAAAGCGGGTGTTGAAGGTTACAAATACTCAAACGCAATGGCTTCCCTATCCGGTGATTGGAACATCTCAGAACTCAATCAATTCATCGCCGATCCCGTAGGGCGTGTTCCCGGAACAGAGATGGCATTGATGCCGGATCTATCGGACGCCGAAAGGGTCGCTTTGATTGCGTTCCTTAGCACGCTTCGAGCGCAGTGAGCCAATATCAATACGCTAGTACAGGCAATCGGGCTAAGGTCCGCTTTGTCCCGCAACTCAGACATCGACGTACCAAAGTTCGCTGCGCTTTGAATGAATGGCCGCTTTTCTTTCTGCGACGCAGCTGGTGACTTCGGCGAATAGTTTGTTGCGCCTGCTTGGTTCAGAGATGGAGCACTTCCGCTTTGGGCTCAAAACGGCCCAATGACGCACAGAAGATAAAGAACCGTTCTGGAATGGCGGAGCCGCTCGCCGACTGTTGCCGGATGCTCAACGCGCCCTCCAGTTCAATGCCTGGGTAGCGCCCCGGCTGTCGACTTTCGTGTGACCCAGCAAAAGCTGCACAGCGCGAAGGATTCCGGTCTTGCGTTAGATTTTTGAGGCTTTCGCCCGTCGGAGTGAACGCGTGCTGTAAGAACCGATCCAAAGCTGAGCGAGGTTGGGGCGGTCGAATCGATGTCACGATTGCTCCTACATTGGCGTCGAGCCCAGACTTTTTGACGCTGCGGCATACACGAGTGCCCGAGCAAAGTATCAAAGCGGACCCACGTGCGCAGGTGTTTTCAAGTACTCGATTAAGAAGATCGAGAGGCACAATTGGATGCCTCCCGACTATTGTTTGTTTTACTGTGACATCCCGCCTTCGGTCGAGATTTGTTCTTCCACATGAGTTTGATTGGTTACGTCCGATCCCCGCGGAGGATAGTCCTTGAACGTAGACAGGTGGTTCTGAACGATCTTAGCCGCAGGACCAAAGGCCCACATCTTGTTGCCCATCCACCGGGTATACATCCCCGACTCCTCGGCCGCCTTTTCATAAGGATCACGGCGCAAGTTGAATAGAAGCGGAGCATTCAGTTCCTCTTTGGGTCCAGCCCACCCTTCGGTTTGAATTGTGAAATGCGCTTTCCAGTCACCGTGACGTACGGCCTGCAGGTCCGGCCCCTCGTAGTAGACGATTTCTTCGCGACTGCTGTCGCCTGCGCCGGTCAAGAACGACAACTGATTGTAACCATCAAGATGCACCTGATAGCCTTCGTGACCCTCTAACAAAGCATCCGGCAAGTCATCCGGTCCACCAGCAGCCGCGACCAGGGTTGGCATCCAGTCGAGCCCGGCAAAGATGCCATTACTCACGGTTCCGGCGGGAACTTTCCCGGGCCAGCGAATAATGGCAGGCACGCGGAAACCGCCTTCCCAGGTCGTGCCCTTTTCACCGTGGAACGGCGTTGTTCCCCCGTCGGGCCAAGTCATGGTTTCGGGGCCGTTGTCGGACGTGAATACAACAATCGTATTGTCGGAAACGCCCAGTTCTTCCAGCCGAGCCATGACTTTTCCTACGTTGTCGTCAAGTTCCTTCATCACCACATCTTGCAGCCCACGCCCATCGCCGAGCATGGCTTCGTATTCAGGGCTCAGGTGTGTCCAGACATGCGCACGCGCTGGTGCCATCCAAACAAAGAACGGAGTGTTGCTTTCAACCGCGCGGTTGATGAAGCCCAGTGTATGGGCCGTCACTTCGTCATCCAGCGTCTTTTGCCGTTCAGGCGGAGCGGGGCCATCGTCGATGATGCGTTGCTTGCCGACCAGACCCCAACGCGGGTCTACCGTTTCATCAACCGTATCTGTCGCATAGGCGTGGATGATATTCCGAGGACCAAAAGTGTCGTTGAATTTCTGATCTTTGGGCCAGTCCGGGTCAGACGTGTATTCCATCGCGTTCAAGTGATAGAGCCAACCCCAATATTCATCAAAGCCTTTCACTGTTGGCAGAAACTTGTTCATATCGCCCAAGTGGTTCTTACCGAATTGGCCGGTCGTGTAACCCAAGGATTTCAGCATGTTGGCCAAGGTGGGATCGTCATCACTCAGACCCTTTTCGGGGTCTCCGGGTAGGCCGACGGTATGCATCCCGGTACGAACCGGCAACTGCCCGGTGATAAAGGCCGAACGCCCCGCCGTGCAGCTTGGCTGAGCATAATAATCCGTCAGGCGCATGCCATCCGCTGCCAGTTGATCGAGATTGGGGGTTTTGATGCTTTTAACCCCCTGATGATAGCTGCCAAGACTGGCCCACCCCACATCGTCGGCCATGATGACAAGGATATTGGGTTGGTCGGTTTCGGCCAAAACAGGCGTAGCACAGACCGAAGCTGTGGTCACCGTTGCCGAAAACGCAATGGATCGAAGGTTGAACATTTTGACCTCTGCGGAAGTGGAAGGCGATACCGATGATGGAAATATCGGAAGGTTCATCAGGGATAACGGTCGAAACTTTAATGCTGCAACAGAGCTTTACTAGGATTTCACATTATGAAAGTTAAAAACCGATAACTGAGATGAAATTGACCGCTCGATGAATGAAAACGCCTTAACCGCCTTTCTTACTTTGGCTGAAACTGGCAGCTTCCAACACGCGGCCCGCGTGATGGGTGCCTCCAACGCGTCGTTTTCCCGCTATATTGGGCAAGCCGAGGACCATGCAGGGCTCGTGCTGTTTCATCGAAGGCGCAACAGCAGTACGCTGACGCGGGCGGGGCAGGAGTTTTTGCCCATCGCTAAGGCTCTGCGGCAAGACCTGGATCGCTATGCGACGCGTGTTGCCAGTTTGCGTGACGCCGGACCTGGTACTTTGCTGATCGGTTGCGGGCCTCTGACCACAAGATCTCTGATCGTGCCCGTCCTGCGATCTGTGCGGCAGGTAATGCCCGACCTTCGATTCAGAATACTGGTGAGCGCCTACGCGCGTCCGCTCGACTTGTTGCAAGCGGGGCAGTTCGATGTGTTTCTGGGCGATCTGACCTACACACCGGATGCCGACAATGTCGAAATCATGGTGATGGAAAAACGGCAAATTCAGTTTGTTGCGCACCCCGATCATGAAATTCACCAACGCGGCCCACAAACAATGGCAGGTGTTTTCGACTTTCCCTTTGCATCACCGCATCTTCATAAACACTGGAGAGCGACCCTGATAAAGTCACTTGGTGGCAACACCGAGGCGGTCAATAAGGTCAATGCCCAGCCGAATATTGAATGCGACGACTACAACTTTCTGACCGGATTATTGGCAGAGCCAGACTATATCGTAGGAGGGATGCCGGACACTTTCGCAGAACTGATCAGCACAAAGAAAATCAAACCGGTGTCGATGAAACAGAGCCTTTCATGGAACATCTGCGCGGCGCGCAAATCCCAAAACACTTCGGCTGCTCTTGAATTGTGTTGGAGTGAACTGGCCAAACACCGGGCGTGACCGGTGATTTGAAGAACACAAAGACGCCCAACTGGGACGTATCGTGGTTCGACTAAAACGTTTTCGCGAGCTCAGTTAGCTTGGCAATGTCTCGGATTACACCGCAGAGCGGCTTTTTGTTTGAAAATGGCCAATGGTGGCAATGCTGCGCGCTGTGTGAACTCGCGGTTCTAAAATCGCGGCACGCAGTCCAAATGGCTGACTTCTTCCTTGCATGGCGGGACCAAGAACTACGCAGTTGCAGCATGTTTGGTGCGGCGTGCACTCACAGCGTAGAATCCAATTCACACATTGGACCCTTAACAATCCTACCCACCAACTTTTTCTGCATCGTACTTTCCGCATCTTGCCCCCACCGGACAATAGCGACCATTTGACCAACTAATTTTGTCAGATTTCCTTGCATCCACTCGGGAATCGTTTAATTGACAATTTCAGTCGGATTACTACGCCGCACATTTCAATGTTGGGAGTTATGATGCTCAAATCCTCTACCTGCTTCGCCGCCGCATTGTCGGCCCTGATTGCCACTTCTGCCGCTGCCGAGGGTGAGTTGAACCTTTATTCCTCGCGCCACTATGACACCGACGAAAACCTGTACAGTGATTTCGAAAAGGCCACTGGCATCACCATCAACCGCATCGAAGGCAAAGCCGATGAGCTGATCGCGCGGATGGAAGCCGAAGGCGCGAACTCGCCCGCGGATATTCTGCTGACAGTCGACACCTCGCGCCTTTCACGGGCCAAGAATGCCGGCATTCTGCAACCGATCGAAACCGCCGTTCTTGAAGAACGCATCCCGAACAACCTTCAGGACAGCGACAATGAATGGTTCGGCTTCTCGCAACGTGGTCGCATCATTTTCTACGACAAGGAAAACGTCGCTAACCCTCCAGCGACATATGCCGATCTTGCCAAGCCCGAATACAAGGGGCAGGTCTGTATCCGGTCGTCCAGCAACACCTATAACCAGACCCTTCTGGCGTCGATCATCACCCATGAAGGCCCCGAAGCAGCAAAGGCCTGGGCCGAAGGCATCGTGGCCAACATGGCCCGCGAACCACAGGGCGGTGATACCGATCAGCTGCGGGGTATCGTATCCGGCGAATGCGACATCGCGGTTTCAAACACTTATTACTTTGCTCGCGCAATCCGCAAAGATGTAAAAGGCGTCTCGGCCGATATCGATGCAATCGGTTGGGTCTTCCCGAACCAGGACAGCTATGGCGCGCATATGAACCTGTCCGGTGCAGGTGTGGCTGCAAATGCGCCGAACAAAGAGAATGCCGTTCTCTTCCTCGAATATTTGGCAAGCGACAGCGCCCAGCAATATTTCTCGGCCGGGAATGACGAATTCCCCGCGGTTGAAGGCGTCGCGCTTGCGGACTCGGTGAAATCGCTGGGTGAGTTCAAAGCGGATGAGGTCGTCCTGTCCGACGTCGCCGAAAACCTGCCGACAGCGCAAAAGATCTTTAACGAAGCCGGCTGGAAATAATCTGGGCAAAAACCAGAGCAGTAAGAAGGGCGCAGGTTTTCTGCGCCCTTCTCCTTTGGTGGCAGGTTCAGAACCGAACCCCGAACCCGACCGAAAACCCCGAAAACGAATCCGCGATAACGCCGTTCAGCATGACGCGCGCGCCCTCGACGGCGGGCAACCCGATCTTTGTGGTATCGACCTCAATTCCGACACCTACCGTCGCGAGCCAATCCGTATCCAACACCATCGCGCTGTCGCCGTGATAGAGGACAACACCCCCGTCCAAAACCAGCTTTGACGGACTGCCCAGTAGTTTGACCTTGTCCAGCGGATAGCGATAGCGCGAAAACAACGTGGTCTGATTCGAGTTTGCGCGCGCATTCCCAACCTCGGGTTCGTCTATCGGGTGAAACTCCAGAAATGTTTGGCGCAGTTTGTATTCTGCGTGCCAACGGCCGAACTGTGCCTCGCGAAAAAGACTCAGGGACGCGCCGAAGCCAAAGGCGTTCAGATTGCCATCCACCTCGCCCACTCCGTTCGAGCGGGTCGGAAACAACGGGAAGTCGGAAAACACGGCGTCCGTTGTGACATGGCCAAGGGACAGATGCGCGGCTGGCCGGATGTGCCAATCATTTGTGAGCGGAAATTCCCATCCGACACCAAGGGTCGCGGCGATGCTTGACCATTTCACATCCAGTTCGGTATCAGACCCGATTTCGGGGAATATCACCACCGGATTATAGTTCTGATAGGCGAACTGACCTTCCAGATACAGGCCGTTGTCCAATGGTTTGAACCCGCCGCGCAACTGTGTGGACCGCAGATTTCGCGCGTCACCGGCTGCGCTCAGAAAGGATAGGGACGACAGTGTTTCGTTCGGTGTGGCGGCAATACTCAGCACCGCAAGAGCGGCCCGGGCGGCGGTTTCCGAGGCGTCTGGATCCAGGTTTTGCGCGTTGGTCGACGCGGCGAAACCACAGAACAATGGCAGTGTGTACGCAACAAGTCTTTTCAATCGCAGGTTCGCCTGTCGTATGTTGTCGGCCGGCAAGCGCATCCTTGTAGACGCGCTAGACGTTAAGCGAACCGTAACCCAGTCTTAGTTTACGAAAAACGAAAACAACAAATTCGCGGTCACGAAATCTGATGGCTTGCATTTTGGAAACACCCGGTCATCGTGGCGTTTTCAACAACCATCCGGAATGTGATTTGGAGTTTTCCCCCAAAACGGGTTCAATCACGTCAGGAGGCTCGCCATGAAAAACCGGGATAGTTTCGAGAAATTCTACTTTGCCAAGGTTGGCATGGGCGAAGCCTGCGGCTGTGCCGAGAAGGTGATTGATGTGTTCGAATTCAACCGACAGGGCGGCGCACAGTCCAAGCGTGCAGTGAAATCGGAAAGACGCAAACGTCGTTCATTCCGATCCTGGGCCATGAAATACGGGTTGCTGAGCCGCAAACCCCGAACCTGAAAATCGTCACCCATTTGTGGGACGGCGCAGGTGCCTTGAACCAGTTAGGTGCTTTATGATCAGAATTGGGGGCCGATCGGACCTGCAAAACCCGGCGACACCCCTTCAACCTCAGTATCCGAGACTCCGTCTTCAATTTAAAACGACGCGGTCAGCGAACACCCCTGCGCGGGCCCTTTTGGGGTTTCGCCCAAACAACACAGGCTTGAGAAACGACCCGGTGAATACGGAAACAAACTTGCAATCACCCCTACAAGCGTAGTCACCTGAGATAGAATGGGGGGAGAATGTCGATGAAGCCATGGGCCGTCGTGGTTTGTCTGTGCAGTACGCTGGCTCTTGCTGCATGCGCCCCCAAAACGCGCAGCTATGAAAAGTCTGTTTCGTCGTCCTTTGCGACCCCCGCAAACAGCGCCCTGGTGCGCGCAGCCAACCGGCTTGGCGATCCCAAGGATGGGCGGTCCGGGGTAAAACTGATCAGTGATGGGGAACAAGCGCTGGTTTCAAGGCTTTTGCTGGCCGCTGCGGCCGAGCATACCATCGACGCGCAGTACTACCTTTTGCACAATGACCCCACGGGCCACCTGTTTGCAGCCAGCCTTTTGCAGGCGGCAGACAGGGGCGTTCGTGTCCGGCTGCTTTTAGATGACATGGACACGTCCAGCTACGACGCTATGACCGCAGCGCTGGACTATCACGAGAATATCGAGATCCGGCTTTTCAATCCCTTTTGGCGGGATCAAAGCCTGCTGATTGCGGGCCTGACAGACTTCAAACGCATCAATCGCCGGATGCACAATAAATCCATGACCGCAGACAACACCTTCACGATCGTCGGGGGGCGCAACATCGGGGCCGAGTATTTCCTGGCCCGGGAAGAAATGAACTATGCCGATCTGGACGTGCTGGCGGCAGGCCCCGTCGTGAATGAGGTTTCCCAGAGCTTTGACGCCTATTGGAACAGTGAATTTGCCGTTCCCGCACGCGTGGTTGTTGGACAACCGGAATCGTTTGACCTGAACGATGCGCGCACAAGGCTGAATGAGTTGGTGGAGGAAGCAAAACAGACCCAGTACGGCGCTGCGCTCAGGAAATCCGCGCAAGAGAATTTTGCCGACGGCGCGCTGCGGCTGAATTGGGTCCCCGCGCGTTTGTATGCTGACCCGCCTTCAAAAGCTGCGGGCGTTGAAACGTCCGACCCCATTCTTGCATCGCAATTGCTGCCGTATTTTGAAATTGCCAGCAGCGAGGTAAATATCATCTCGGCCTATTTCGTGCCGCGCAACAATGGCGTCCGATGGATGACCGAGTTGGAAAATCGCGGTGTGGACGTCAAAGTCGTGACCAATTCCTTAGGGTCGAACGACGTCGTGCCGGTCTATGCCCATTACGCCAAGAAACGCAGAGCGTTGCTGCGCGGTGGTGTTGAGCTTTATGAATTGCGGCCAGACGCCTATCAGGTTCAGCGTCGCGGTATCAACTGGGCACAATCCCGATCCGGCCTGCATTCCAAGGCTTTTGCCATCGACGACCGTTACCTCTTTGTTGGCTCATTCAATTGGGACCCGCGGTCTGTGAACATCAATACCGAAATGGGCATTCTGATCGACTCTCCCGCGATGGCCGTTCAAACGATGGGTGCATTGGACGCGGCCCTGCCCGCCTACACCTACCAGGTGACGTTGGAACGCGCAGGCCAGCTTAAATGGAGAACACGAGGAGCGGACGGGGAAATACTGGAATACAATTCCGAGCCCACAGGGTCGGTCTGGGATCACATCGTCTCTGGTTTTCTGAGTATTTTACCGATCGGGTCACAGCTTTAGGCCCGCAAGTAACGACTAACGCGACCGATCATTCTTAGGTTTACCGCTGCAAAAAGCCGAAAGGACGTTCACCGTGAAGTATTGCAAGCTTTATGCCGATGCTGCTGGCGAAAGCCATTGGGATGACATTGACGTCAACCTCGAGGAACGGAGTTTCGCCCCGCCCGCGCAGGCCATCGAGGTATCCGAGCCAGAGCGCGTCAAACAGACAATGTTCCTGCGGCTTCGATCCGGTTGGAACGAGCCCATCCATCCGACCCCGGTGGCGCAAAGGCTGATATGCCTTGCAGGCACAATCCGCGTCACTGCAAGTGATGGAAACTATCGTGACATCGGCCCCGGCGACGTGTGGCACATGGAAGACAAAGTGGGAAAGGGTCACCACACCAGGGTCACAAGCGATCAGGACTTTGAAGCGGTCATAATTCAGTTTGAGTAACTTCGCCGATCCGAGGCCATATACGAAACCCCAGACGGAACCTTCACTGGAGGATGGCACCGTTTCGGCCTGACTGTATCCCGGTATGGCAGTTTGTAAGAACCAATTGAGTGCGCCGCTTGTTCCGTCAGAACAGCTTGTAAGGAATCCAAAGCGCCAAATCCTGCCAGAACCACAACAGCACGGCCGTCGCTAACATGATGAACGCAAAAGGGATGGCCCCTTGAATAACCTCTTCAAGGCGCGCCTTTCCGACAGCTTGAAGGACAAACAGGTTTAATCCGACCGGCGGAGTGATTAGCGCTGTCTCGATCAGGACGACGAAAAAGATGCCGAACCAGATCGGATCAATTCCCATGACTTCAAGCGCAGGGAAAAGCACCGGAACCATAATCAGCATCATGGAAAGTGCTTCGAGGAAAAAGCCGATAATCAACAACACGAGCCCGACCGCGAAAATAAAAATCGTCGGGTTTGAGATGTTTTCAGTGAGAAAGCTGCTGATCGATTGCGGAATCAGATACAAAGTAATGGCGTAAGAAAAAACCTTAGCCCCTGCGACGATGATGAAAATCATCACAGTGGTTATCAGTGAATCGTGCACGGCTTCTCGCAGTTTTGCGAAGGTCATTCTTCGCATCGCGAATGTTATGACTATCGCGATCACGAACCCGATGCCCGCGCTTTCTGATGGCGTCGCTATTCCTGCATAGATCGATCCAATGATTGCTATAGCCAAGACGACAGTCGGAAGCGCACTTAATGTCACCAGCAGCCGTTGTTTCATAGGCATGCGCTCGACTTTTAAGCTCTTTTTGCCGCGCGCATAAAGCATGGCGTAGATGATAAAGAGCGTTGCAAGGAACAATCCAGGTCCAATTCCGGCAAGGAAAAGCGTTGGAATCGAAGTCTCGGTAATGACGCCATAGATGATCAGCGGGATCGATGGGGGGATCAGAATGCCCAGGGTTCCTCCGGCGGCGAGTTGTCCCAAGATGAATGGACGGTCATAGCCGCGCTTTTCCATCTCGGGGATGGCGACGGTGCCAATTGTGGCTGCCGTCGCCACCGAGGATCCCGAAATCGCCGAAAAAAGCGTGCAGCTTTTGATCGTAGCGACGCCCAATCCCCCGGGCCAATGCCCGACCCAAGCCTGCACACCGGCAAAGAGATCCCGTCCGACGCCGCCTTTCAACAGCACGTTTGACATGAGCAGGAACAAAGGCACGGCCAAAAGTTCAAAACTGTCCATCGTCCCGAACAGGCGCTGCGGCACGGCAATCAATGGGAGCCCTTTCAGCCATAACAGCACAACCCCGAGGGCGCCCATGGAAAAGGCGACGGGCACGCGCAAAAGCAGCAAACCCAGCAGGGCTCCGATGATCAGAATGGTTTCCAAGGGTCAGTGACCCCCAAGTTCATGGTTTTGCAGGTTCGCCTGACTCGTCCACACTCGGTAGATTTCCACCAAAGCCTGAAGCGACAGCAAACCAAACCCAACCCAGATCGCGGATTGAGTATAGGCCTTGGGTACAGCAAGGTAGCTGTCCGTCGTGTGCCCGGCGAGCGTGGATTTCAGCCAGATGTCCCAACCATATCGCGCGGCGACGCATCCGAAAAACACGATAACAAGCAACGAAAACGTCTCGACAACCCTGCGCCTAAGCGTGTTCGCATCCCGGAACGCCAAATCAATGACGATGTGCTGGCGGTGCTTTAGAACATATGCCGTCGCGCCAAAGGTAGCCCAAACCTGAAAGATCCTTGCGACCTCATCCACCCAGACCGTCGGGCTGGTCAGCGCGTAACGCATGAAGACCTCGTAAGCCACAAATATGCCTATGGCGAAGAACATCCATCCGGCGACAATACCAAAGAGTTCAGACAGCCAATCGACGGTTCTGGTCAGGGCTTGCAGCATTCGGTGCACCTCGCCAAGAGAAGAAGCAACCGAACCAAAGGTGTCCGCTTGCTTTGACAATATGAAGAAGGGATTACATTCCGGACACGGCTGAAATCACTTCGGCGGCTGTATCGCCTGCGTCATCGACGAAACGCTGAGAAACGCTCGAGGTCGCCTCAATCCATTGCTGACGCTCTTCATCGGTCAGGTCGACCACGGTCATCAGGCCGCGCATTTCGTCGATCGTTGCATCTTCTTCTGCGTAGATCGCGTCACGCAATTGCTGTTCGACCTCAGCGGCGGCGTCCAGAATGATCTGCTGATGCTCAGGCGAAAGGCTTTCGAAAAAGTCGTTGTTCATGACGGCGACAAATTCGATGGCGCTGTCATATGACAATGTCATGTGATCCATCACTTCGTGCAGTTTTCGCGACTTCACGGCAGAAGCACCTGTCATGCCCACATCGACAGCACCCTGCTGATAGGCCAGAAACTGTTTGGACCCCGACATCAGCGTGGGTGCGCCACCAAGCGCCTCGACGGTCCAACCGATCACCTTGCCGTAGGTCCGGACTTTTTGGTCCTTGAGGTCGGCGGGTGTTCGGATGGCAGACCCGTTCGACAAATAGACGTTACGCCCAAACGCCTGCCACCACAGAACCTTGGCCCCCGTTTCCTCAAGTACAGCGGCATCCAGTATGTTGCGCATTGGTGATCCAGTGGCAACGGCCGCCCGTAGATGGTCTTCGTCACGGAAAAAGAAGGGCAGGTTCACAACGTCTACTGCCGGGACCGCCCCGGTAAACCGGCCAAGAAACGCCGAACCGGCCTCGACAGCGCCCGTGCCCACTGCTTCTGGAACTTCCTTATCTTTGTAAAGCTGCGCTGACGGGAACAGTTGAACCGTTAGCTCACCGCCGGACTTCTCTTCAACGATATCCTTGAACGCGATCCAGTTCTGCCCCAACGAATGCGTCTCAGGCAACTGTAACGTGACTCGGATGATGGTTTCGGCCTGCACCATGATGGGAGCCGACACGATGAGTGTTGCAGCCAACGCCGCCTTAAACATGTTACGCATGATTCCTCCGACGTGTTTTTGGATTTTCCGCATTCTTAACTTGTTTGGCAGCGTCGCAATGCGGTGGCATTGATGTCAATTCCATATGCAATCACTTTCGAGAATACGAAGACATTTACCCTGACTGATACCCCTGCAGATATTGGGACATGAACTCGGACAATTCAGCCTGTACCGCTTCCGGGTCCAACGCGACGAACCGACCTTCCAGCGATAGCTTTACTATGCCGTGCACAGCAGAAAACACAGTTCGTGCACGCGAAGCCAAGGTGTCGTCGTCCAACTGAGGGTTCAATTGCGATAACGGAGCGATGATCTCGGCGATGAGCACCGCGTGTTCCTCAAGGTGCCATTGCGGGACCGGTACGCCCGGCTGCATCCGGTGATCGAATAAAGCGGCCCATAGGTTTGGGTTCTCGTTACCGAAATCCAGGTAAGCCAACGCAAGTGCAAGCAGCTTTGCCTTGGGCGTCTCTTGTGATGCGGGGGCGTTTTGTAGTGAGACGTGCAAACGCGCCAGTGTGCGCGAGTTCAGACGAATATCCATGTAACGCTGCGAAGCCGCGTTAATTATGGCACTTATCAAATTCCGTTCCCGTTAATGTCTGCTCAACTCCGGATCCGAACTATGTTTCGGTAAAGCCCATTTCTGAGATCAACCTTGCCTGCAGTCGCATCGCTTCGTCATCAACCTGGTTTTTTCTTTTTGGCGCAAGTCCTGAATTCCGCCAGCGTCCAACCAGCTTCTCTTTCTGCCACCAACAGTTCGTCGACATATCCGCTGCTTGTACCGCAGGATAGCAAAGGAGGTCGGCAGGGATGTTTTTGCCTAAGTCGCACGCCCGAATGTCATCCTTTTTTGTCGGCTCGCGTTCAAACCTCGCCACCCTGACAAAGTACAAGTAGAGCATAGGGCGCTCCTTGAACCGGTCGAAACTGTCCCGGCTGTATCCCATCACTTCACAGGTCTGCAAAACACTGCCGAGCTGCCCAACCAGTTCCAGCATCCCGAGTTTCGGATCGATGGTCTTTTCAGGAGTGCTTGTTATTGATCGCCAAGCCTTGCTTGCGCACCAGAAGGACAAAAAAGTCAGATCTAGCGATATGCCCGCACCCAAGACTACTTTCGGTAGGCTGTTTAGAAACGCGTGAAATCTTGCGCTGTTGGCGGGTCACCAGCTGGTGCTTCTAGCTGACCGATCTGATCAAGCGATCGTACTGACACATCCACCTATTGTTCTTTTGTTGGCCTGGCCCAATCATTCAAGATCACTTGATACAGCTCTTCGACGCCCATACCGGTTGCTTGCCATGTCATTTCTTGTTGATGGCCGCCGTACCTGTACCTGTCGTTCACCGGCGCGGGTTTTAATGTTGAGCGACTGCATGAATGCTGTGGGGAGAAATCCCTTTAAATCAGCTGTTTGATCGTGTTTGGACATTTGGCCGTCGCGTCAGCACGTGATTTGCATTCATGAATCAACAATGGTCTTGATTTTTGCTCCATCTTGTCTGATATTTCTGTTATGACAGAAATTTATGACATAACGAAATCAGACGCTGCAAGCCAGTTCATTCTTTATTGGGGTGATATGGGCAATCAATGGGGCGTCAATCGCTCTGTGGCGCAGATTCACGCGCTACTTTATCTTAGCTCCAAACCCCTTAATGCCGAGCAGATCGCCGAGTCGTTGGGTATTGCGCGATCCAACGTGTCCAACTCGCTCAAAGAATTGGTGAGTTGGCGCCTCATTCGCCGCATTCCGGTGCCAGGTGACCGGCGCGAGCATTATGAGGCCGAAGTGGATGTCTGGGAAATGGGGATCCGCATCGCCCAAGGGCGCAAGGAACGCGAGATTGATCCGGCAGCACAAGCCCTGCGCGCCTGCGTGGCTCAGGCTGAAACCGAAAGCAATCTTGACCCAACCGCGTTGCGGCGCATGCAGGACATGCAAGAGTTTCTGGCAACCGCCGATACGTGGTTCAGGGACATGCTTACGGTGCCCCGTCCGAAACTGGTGATGTTGATGAAAATGGGAACCAAAGTCGTTTCCCTGCTCAGCTTCACCGGAGGCAAAAAAAGCACCTAAAAATTTGACCTTTAATTTCTCTTTTGACGGAAAAAACAGAATGATCGAAATTAACAAAAGGATAGCGCCACCAGGTGCGAAGCCGGCTCAACCGCAATCCGATGCGATCAGCAGTCTGGATGATCGCTTCAAGAACTTGCTGGGGGCTTCGGCATGGTCGCGCCTGCCCAAGGCAATTCAACGCCGGTTCAGCAAGCGTCTGCGGGGGGATGCCAGCCTTGCCTATCAGGGCCGCGTGACCCAAATGCGGATGAACCCCGTCGGGCGGGCCCTGGCCTTTGCTCTGCGCGTGATCGGGGCACCGCTGCCGTTTGATCGCACCTCTGTCGGTCGATCCGCTGTGGTCACCGTCACCGAAGATGCGGCAACGGGCGGGCAGTTTTGGATCCGGCAATATGGTCGGGCGGCCGGTTTTCCACAAATGGTCGGCAGCTCAAAACGCTTTGCCGGGCCAACCGGATTGGAAGAATATATCGGCTTTGGGATTGGCATCTCGCTAAAGCTCGAAAGCACAGCGAATGGTCTCTATTTCGTTAGCGACCGTTACTTCCTGAAACTAGGGCAAAAACGACTGCCTCTGCCACGGTGGGTCTGTCCTGGAGGGCTTGTGGTGGGCCATGAAGAACTTGGGGGTGGGCAGTTCCGGTTCACTCTGGAACTGGTGCATCCGCTTTTTGGTCAGCTGATCTGGCAGGACGCAACCTTTCATGATGCTGAGATTATCGGGAGTGTCCCGTCATGAAGGTCGTGGTTATCGGCGGATACGGTGTTTTCGGATCCCTGACGGCCCGATTGCTGGCACGTGATGGGCATCAGCTTTGGCTGGCCGGGCGACACCCTGAAAAAGGTCGCTCTCTGGCTCAGGACCTCGGGGCGCAAACCCAGAAGTTGGACATTGGCAAAGCACCAGAGGCTGTTTTCGACGTTAAGCCAGACGTTGTGATTGATGCGGCAGGACCGTTCCAACACTATGGTGATGATCCGTATAAAGTCCCGAAACTCTGTATCGCTCATGGCTGCCACTATCTTGATCTGTCGGACAGCGCCACGTTCACGAAGGGTATTGGTGCTTTGAACACCGAAGCAACGGCCGCAGGTGTTTTTGCCCTTTCCGGTGCATCCAGCGTACCCGGTCTGTCTTCCTGTATCGTCGAAGATTTGATCGAAGATCTGGATGAAGTTGATGTTATCGACATCGCTATCCTGCCAGGTAACCGGGCACCGCGAGGCATGTCCGTTATCAAGAGTATTGTCAGCGGTGTCGGACGGCGGCATCAGGTGTGGCGCAATGGTGCCTGGCAAACAACTAGCGGATGGACAGATCGCAAGTTGTATGAGTTGGAATCGGGTATGAGGCGCGCCGGATACAGCGTCGACGTTCCCGACATCGCATTGCTCCCGGAAATGACAGGCGCGAAAAGCGTCATGTTTCGTGCGGGTCTGGAACTTCCGTTGATGAACTGGGCATTACATCTGCTGGCTAAACTCAGGCAGTACGGGCACTTTGAATTACCGGCCATTGCCTATTCTGCGCTCTACGTTCTTTCAAAAGCGCTTTATCCCTTCGGAAGTGACCGAGGCGGTATGCAGGTAAGTGTTTCCGGCAAGCGCGCCGGGCAGAGCCTGACCCGAAATTGGAAGCTGATCGCGGAAAAGGGGCACGGTCCTTTTGTTCCCGGTGTCATGTGCCGCGCGATCCTGCGAGAACATGACAACGTGATTGCAGGTGCGCGACCCTGCCTGGCAGAGCTGACAAGGCCCCTGGTTGAAGGCGCTATGGCAGATCTGGAAATTCGTACTGAGATCGTCGAACTGATGGATCATGGCACAACTGACCCAAGAGGCGACGTGCAAAAGGGCAAGCGCTCAGGAAATTTGAACAGGCGGCGCCTAAATCCTGCAACACCTTGAGAGCACTGGAACTCGACTCGAAAGCAGTGCGGAAAAAGGGCTTTTTATTATACGCGATAGAGTTCATTTAATTCAAATGCGACGCTTTGACTGATAGGCTGGTGCGCACCTTATATTTCAGTCGTGATAACAGTCGCGGCAAGGACATCTGCTAAGATGTACGTCATCAAAATCTGCAAATCTTGGGCAAGGGAAATGCGCATTCGCCGGTCACTTCTAGCGGCATGAAACGTTTGACCGCAGATTTCCGAACCCGACATCGCTTATCAGGACAGATTCAACAAAATACGCAGCACTGTAGATCTGGCACGGCATCAAAAAGGAGCTGTTATTCCGCTGCCTGGACCAAGGGGCATTGGTTCGTTTGGAAGCAATTGGTAAGTTTCGGAACTGAACAGGGCTCAAGCTGTATCGATGTGCATAGCGCTACCTTTGCAAAATCTCAAAATGGTGTCCCCAGCTTATCTGGTGAATGGCCGGCCTAAAACTGAGACAACCAAGGCATCCTCAAACTCGAAAGGAAAACAGGATGCCGAAAACTAAAGCCATGACCGCCAAAGCAGCCGCGCGCATTCAATCCGCAACCTCAACCAAGACTGGCGGCCAATTGGCAAAAGGCAGTTTCACCGCACGCGCGCAAAGCGCCGCCGCAAAAAACGCCAACCGGACCAATTCCAAGAAGTGAGCTTGTCGGGATGCGACATGCACTATTCCAGAGACAAAGACTTGAACAAGATCATTTCCCAGAATGTAAAAGCGCGCGCGCATTCCGTACACGGTAAGAATCACGGAAAGCTGTTATTCCCGAATGGCGGGCTGATCGTGATCGCCAAAACGGACAGGCTGAAGTATCTCGACGCATGCCCGCCAAACTTTGCAAATTCCGATTTCTGCGCATCGCAGACGTTCACGAGAACCCCAGCAAAATGGCCGCATGGAACCCAATGTTCCTCAGTGAGTGCCCCTAGCGAGTCGAGCGCCGCAAGAGTCCATAACCGTAACGACTACGTCATAAACTGATTAAGTTTATCGGTACGGCAGGTAATCGCGCAGCGAAAAACTATAGGCAAACTAAGCAAACCTATGGGGTGTGCGAAGTGTCATACGCAATCCTACAAGATTGTAGGCGCGCTCATAACGATGCGCTCCTGCTATTGATTTCGTGCATTAAATTCAAATGTGCTTGCCCAAAACTTTGCGCGGTATTCGCGAATAATTTAGCACGATTTGCCCAAAAGTAGGCACACTCCCCCTTTCGGTGTCTGATTACATCCTTCTGAAAGTCTCATTGAGTTCTGCTACTTGTCCAGCATCCAATAGGCGGGTTGGCAGGCCGCGCAAAGCCACTAGCAGCTTAGCCGTTTCTTCCAGCTCTTCAGCTGCACAGACAGCTGAGAAGAGATCCTTTCCTGATACGACGGGACCGTGATTGGCTAATAGAACAGCACTATATTTGCCGCCCAGTTCGCGGATCAATTCACCGGATTTCGGGTCACCCGGCTTGACGTATGGAACCAGTTTGACCGTACCAACACGCATGACCATATACGGCGTCAGCGGTGGAATACAGTCATCTGGATCAGTGTCTTCCAGGCACGACAGTGCGGTCGCCCAGGTCGAGTGCAGATGAACTACGGCAGCCGCTTCCGATCTCGTTTCATAGAAGGCGTGATGCAGAAAGACTTCCTTGGTCGGCTTGTCTCCGGAGACGTGGTTGCCATCCAAATCAATTTTGGCAATGCGCTCGGGGTCGATATTCCCCAATGTCGAATTGGTGGGTGTCATAAGGATGCCTTCGTTCAGACGGGCAGAGACATTGCCCGCAGTACCGACAGAAAATCCACGCGCAAACAGAGATGCACACAACTCCGACATCTGCTGCCGCATAGCCCATTCATCCGAACTCATCGGCCTGCCTCCATCATTCTCAGCGCTTTCGCGAAAAAGTCTGGAGCGCCAAAGTTCCCAGACTTTAGTGCCATCGCAATGGGTTCAGTTTTTCCAACGCTCAGGACTGGCACGCCAGGGTCAATTTCTGGCCCAATTGACATGGCCGGTGACCCCAGTGCCTCAGAGACAGCCTTGGCGACAGCTCCCGACGTCTCTCCTCCTGCCACCACAAGGCGCTTGTACCCCGTTTCGGCAAGTTTTCGTGCTGTATCTGCAAAGAGACTATCCAGTTTTTTCGCCACAGCTTCCTGACCAAATTTGTTTTGGATCGCGCCCACATCATCCGGGCTTCCCGATGAATACGCGAGTGGCGCCTGACCCGGATGCGTTTCAAAGAAATCCAGAAGCGTTTGCGTGGTCACATCCCCAGCCATGACACCCGGAACATCAATGGCGAAGGTTGGATGGGATTTCGCATGAACATCGATCTGCCCGCGGGTCGCACCTGAACAAGAACCCGCAAGGATCGCGGCAGGCCCTGCGACACCAGTGAACGCACTGCCAGCACTTTTGGATGAAGTCTCTCTCAGGAAATTTCTGGGTAGCCCCAGCGCTATCCCGGATCCCCCTGTAATGAGCTTGGCATCCTTTAGAGCCTTGCCCCAGGCCAACAAATCTTCATCCGAAATCGCATCGCCAATCACAAATCGTTCGTCGGCTTTCTGCAAAGCATCAGCAATCGCCTTTGAACCTAGCTTCACAGTGTCAATTGGCACCAACCCAACCGCTTCTTCAGTCTGATACTGCAACCATCGCCTGATATTGGCATCCGTCATCGGAGTAAGAGGGTGATTTTCCATCCCAGACTCGTGCAACAGCTTACCAAGCACAAAGAGATGACTGTAATAGATAGTACGCCCCGTTGTCGGAAAGGCCGGACAGAAAATCACTTTTTCCGCGCCCAGTTCGTCGGCAAGCGCTTTCGCAACTGGGCCGATATTTCCTTCCGTCGTGGAATCGAAGGTCGAACAATACTTGAAGATGAACTGCTGGCATCCTTGATCCGCGAGCCACCGCAAAGCACTCAGACTGTCTGCAATGGCTTCTTCAACCGGTGCAGTGCGGCTTTTGAGTGAGATCACACCCGCTTCGATCTCTTCGTCGACCGGGATATTAGGAACACCCGGAAACTGCGCGGTTCGTATCCCACCTTCTGGCTCCATGCCCTTCGCCAAGGTGTTCGCAATATCACTCGCACCAGTAAAATCATCCGCTATGACACCAATTTTCATAGTTCGATGTCCCTGGTTGGCCCGAAATCCAGCCTATGGATATGTGGTGCCGCTCCGACGGGAAAAACCTCACGCACAAGTGGATCATGGCCGGGCACGATAAGTCGAGGATGCGAGGCCAACCTCTCGAGCGTCTTAAATCCATCCATCATGTCCTGCAGGTCGACGACAATGGGAAAGGCTTTGCGCGCCATGAAATTCTCATAGTAATGCGAGGCATCAGAGGCGAGCACCATCCACCCGGCTTCCGTCCTTACGCGAACGCATTGCAACCCTCGCGAATGCCCACCAATGCAGTGCACCGTGATCCCATCTATAATCTCGGCTTCTCCATCGTAGAACACGACCTTCCCTGAATAGAGACGCTTTACGACCTCGCAAATATGGCCCGCCGTGAAAGGTGCGCGCAGATCGTCGTGGCACATGCAGGGGCCTGTGGCGAAGGCCATCTCCGCCGATTGCATATGCAACTTCGCGCTCGGGAACATATGCAGCCCCCCCGCGTGGTCATAATGAAGATGGGTCACGATGATGTCTGTCACCGCTTCCGGCGTGATGTCCAAGGGGCGCAGAGCCTCGCGTGGGTCCATCGCAATGGGACGACCACGGGCGGCGGCCTCATCGGAGTCGTAGCCGGTATCGACCAGAATGACTTCGTTGCCGCGCTTCAATACCCAAACGAAATAGTCCATCGCGTGAGACGCGTCGTGATTATCATCGATGATGAAACTATCAGCTCGCGTCCGGGCGTTGCGATCCGCGTATTTCACGGCATGGATTTCCCAATCGTTCATCGGATGACCTCGGAATACTGGTGAACCACCTTGGTGGCGATCATATCAGCCACAGCCGTATCGAAGGACCGAAAATGCGCACTTTCTAGGTGTACAGAGAAGGCCGCGCTGTCATCATAAACCTCATAGAGAAAAACCGTCTCGGGATCGTCGCCGAGGCAAACGTCAAACTGCTGGCATCCGGGCTCTTCACACAAAGAGGTCGAAGCGTTTTCGACCATCAGCGGCAAAAAGGTGTCTCTCGTACCGGGCTTGAGAGTGAAGGTGACAGTAACCACAAACATCAGACGGAAAGTCCTTTCAGACGTGAGAAAGCGCGCTTCGCGACAGGCAGTTGGCTGAGGATCAGACCAATGTTGAGCACCAGCAGAATGGCCGCACCGGGCCGCGAAAAGAAGACCGAAAGATCCCCGTCCGACAAGAACAGCGACCGGCGGAAGGTTTCGTCAAACAGGCTGCCTAGAATAACCCCGATCACCAACGGCGCGATTGGGTATTTCATCAGGTTCATGAAATAGGCAACGGCGCCGACGCCAAGCATCAGGTAAAGATCATTGATACCACCACCAACGCTGAAAGACCCAATTGTTGTCAGAACCATAACGACGGGCAAGAAGATGGTCTGCGGGATGGCGAGTATTTTGATAAAGACCCGAGCAGTGAACAGGCCCATCAAGAACATTGTCAGGGAGGCCAGCACTAAAATTGCAACCACGCGCAGAATGATCTCGGGGTCTATCGTCGGACCTGGGATCACGTTGTTAATCTTGAAAGCCCCCATCAAAGCCGCGGCGGGTGGTGAACCGGGAATGCCCAAAACCAAAAGCGGGATTAGCGCGCCCCCAATGCAGGCGTTGTTTGCCGTTTCAGAGCACAGCAGACCTTCCAAAGAGCCTTTTCCAAACTTGTCGCCCTCGGCAGATACGGTCTTGCCGACACCGTAACTGACCCAACCGGCGACATCTTCGCCCACGCCGGGAAGCGCTCCTACCCCGGTCCCGATCACTCCTGAACGGCCAATGGTCGGCAAGTAACGTCGGATGGAGCGTAGGTTCGGAAGGATGCGACCTTTCAGGGCCAGAGCTTTCCCGGCCTCAACGTGCCTTAAACCGTCGATGATTTGGGGAATGGCGAAGGCCCCCATCAAAACTGGCACGACCTGAAACCCGCTCATCAAGTAAGACCAGCCGAAGGTATAGCGCGGCTCAGACAACAAAGGGTCGAGTCCCACCATGGACATCGCGAGCCCGATCAAACCAGCGATCCATCCCTTAATCACCAGGTCTTCGCTCATCAAAGTGCCAGAAAGCAGAATGCCGAAAAGGGCCAGCAACGCTTTCTCCGGGCTTGCGATGTTCTTTGAAACCAAAAGCAGCGCCCACACGAAAATCAAAAGCGTGATGGTCCCGATAACTGTGCCAATGAAACTGGCCGTTGTGGTCAGCCCTAGTGCTTCGCCCCCTCGACCCGCTTTGGCCAGAGGGTATCCATCCATGGCTGTCGCCGCGCTGGCCGCCGTGCCCGGAATGTTCAGCAGGATTGACGGATAAGAGCCACCGTAAATCGCGCCGACATAGGCCCCGAGCAAAGCGATAAGCGAATAGTCCAATGGGATCTTGTTGCCGAAGAAACCCGTCAGGATCGTCACTGCCAGCGTTGCGGTCAGGCCGGGCAATGCGCCGAATGTGATGCCCAGGAACACGGATGCGATCAAATACAGATAGGTCAGCGGGTCTACTGCCAGGCCCACGAATGCGGTCCCAAATCCAGCCAGTTGCGAAAGGATAAAGTCCATCCGGTCAATCTTTCCATAGCGGACGAAGCGTCACGTAGTAGTGGTATTCGATTTGCTCGAAGATCAGCCCGCCGCGCGCGGGCACGTTCTGTCGGAAAACAAAGGCCATCGCGCAAACCAGAATGAACGGGGCAAGTACTGCCACCAACGGAACGAATCGCAAAACGCGTTCGGAAACCGCCTTGCTCAACACCACAAGTGTGAGCGAGACCCATAAGGCCAGTGTAAACCAATCATCACTGTGTGCGTTCCAGTCCGCCTGCGCGGGAAATACAGCAAACGCAAATAGCCCGGCAGAGACAACCGCGCTACAGGCCACCAAAGCACGCCGCGCATGACCCCCGTAGTAGCCGTAAGTCAGAGCTGTAATCAGCAACCCAGAACACAGAATGAAGTCCACTCTGGGAACCAGTCCGACGACATATGCAAGAAGGATCAGGCCTATTGTAGAAGCTCGATAGGCTTCCGACTTATCCCATCCGATGCCCAAAGCACTGAGCGCGTTTTGGGCCCCACCTGAGCGGATTGAAATAGCCAGCAAAACGAAGGACAAGCTAAGCAATCCACCGAAGATGAACAGCGGTACAATTGCAGCCGAGTTGTACCAATCCGATCCACTTACACCTGCGCGGTTTTCGCCCCAAAGTGGAATGTCCGATGTCTTCCAAAGAAAAAAGACGGACACTGTTATAAGAACAATTGCTGCCCAAAAGTCGCGCGACCGCATGACCAGTGTTTCGTCAGGTTTGTCCATTGCCTGCCTCCTGAGGGAAAGGGCGCGATCAAGCGCGCCCCTTCAAAATTGATCGGATTAGGGCTGCTCGATACCCAGCGAGGCCGGATCCACTGTGGCAGCGCCAAGGTCCTGCAAGGTGTAGGCAAAAGTAGCCTCGAGGTTCGCAAACAGTTCTTGAGCTTCTTCACCGTGTTGACCACCGACATCATAGTTGTTTGCAGAGGCCCATTCGGCGACGGTGTCGGAAGCAATAGCTTGCTCGAAGGCATCACCAAGCGCGGCCTTTACATCGTCCCCGGCTGAACTGTGAACTGCAAACCCGATGGCCTGTTTGAGCGGCAAATACTGATCGAGACCGTCATAGATGCCAAAGGCAGAAGGCACTGTTGCCCCTGCAATCTGCGCATCTTCGGGCGTCAACATCGCGAGCGGTTTAAGTTGACCGCCTTCAATCAACGGAGCCTGTTCAGCCAGTGACGTCACAACCAACGCAACTTCACCCGCTATCGCTGCTTCCTGACCTGGCGCTGAGCCTTTGTATGGAACAAACTTGAACTCAGTCCCTGACCCTTTTTCGATGGCCAGAAGGTTCAAGTGGTGGATTGAACCTGCGCCGGAAGCCGCCGCGGGAATAGTGCCAGGAGCGGCTTTCGCAGCGTCGACCAGTTCTTCCAGCGTATTGTAAGGGCTGTCCGCCGGGACCGAGATCAGATCAGGTGATCCGCCAACAATGAACGGATACCAAAAATCAAATTTCTTATCCCAACCACCCTGCACAGCAGCGGTGACGTTCGACTCTGACAAACCAACCAATGTATAGCCATCGTCTGGTTGGTTCATGACGTAAACCATACCATTGGAGCCTGCGACACCACCTGTTTGATTGATCACATTGATCGAGACCGGAAGGTGTTTTTCCATCTCGGCCATGATCATCCGGTTGATCGTATCCGTACCTCCTCCGGCCCCCCAGACTACAGCTGTGGTGATATCACGATAGGGATAATCCTGCGCAGCAGCTGCCCCTGTAATCCCGGTCGCCATCACGGCTGCGGCCGCCAACCGCCCTAGCTTTAGTTTCATTTCCAAGTCCTCCCAAACATCTTTGCGTTTATTATTGCATTTATTTGCGTATACATTAAAGAATGCATTGTCAACGTACTGTAGTGGAAGCTGCTATCGCGCTATGAATGCGAAACGGGAAGGAAGCGGGCCAAGATGAAAAAAATGTACGATGTTGCGGTGTTCCACGGGGACGGGATCGGCCCGGAAATTATGGCCCCTACGCTTGAAATCCTGCGCCAGCTCTCGGGCAACAGTCCCAGCTACGAGCTGGCGTTTACAGACGCGCCGGCAGGCGCAGGCCACTACGCCAAAACAGGAGAATCGTTTCCGGCTGGATCACTCGAAACTGCACGCAATGCTGACGCAATTCTGCTGTCTGCAATGGGTTTGCCGGATGTTCGCTACCCTGACGGAACCGAGATTTCACCGCAGATTGATTTGCGAAAGAAACTGGGACTTTTCGCTGGTGTGCGTCCTGTAAAAGTAAGCAGCGGACAAATGACCCCCTTGGCGCTGCCCCCCGGAAAAGAGATCGACTTTGTCTTGATACGCGAAAGCACGGAAGGGCTGTTCTTCACCCAAGGCGCTGGCGAAGTTACCGATGACGAAGCACGTGAAACTCTGCTGATCACGCGTGAGGTGTCCGAAAAACTGTTCCGGTTCGCGTTTGAGCTCGCCCAGAACCGCAAAAGAACCGGGCGCGGTCGGGGTCGAGTTACATGTGTCGACAAAGCCAATGTATTCCGCGCCTTTGCGTTCTTCAGATCGATGTTTGATGCAGAAGCCGCCCACCATCCCGAATTACAGGCAGACCATGCTTATGTTGATGCTACCGCTCTGTGGATGGTTCAAAAGCCTTGGGAATTTGACGTTTTGGTCACTGAGAACATGTTCGGAGACATCCTCTCTGACCTTGGTGCGGGTCTCATGGGTGGTCTAGGACTGGCGCCATCAGCGGATATCGGGTTGAACCACGCTGTATTCCAACCCTGCCATGGTTCCGCTCCGGACATTGCGGGACAGGGTATTGCCAACCCGTTTGCGATGATCCTGTCCGCAGCAATGATGCTTGAATGGTTGGGGTTCACCCATGATCATCCAGACCTGTCCAGCGACGGCGAACGATTGCGTGAAGCCGTGGAAAAGGTGACGGCGAACGGACAGAACCTGACCCGTGACCTAGGTGGAACGGCCGGGACGCAGGGTGCCGCGGCATCGGTATTGGAAGCAATGCGGGCATGAATACTCAACAAGCCATCAGGGTCGCGTGTGTGGGTGCGGGGTATTTCAGCAGGTTCCACTACGAAAGCTGGTCCCGAATGCCCGGAGCGGTTCCGTTTGCATCCTGCAACCGTGATATCAACAAGGCGAAGGAAACGGGACTGGCCGCTTACGATGATCTGTCAAAAATGCTGGGGGCGGAAAAACCAGATCTCGTGGACATCATCCTTCCACCTGTGGCACAGGCCGACGCCATCCGAACGGCACTGCGGTTTGGTATCAAGTGGCTGATCTGCCAAAAACCTTTCTGCATGTCATTGGATGAAGCTAAGAAAATCGTCTCCGAGGCTGAAACAGTAGGCGCAACCATTGTCGTGCATGAAAATTTTCGCTTTCAGCCCTGGTATCGTGCGATCAAGGTGGCGATGACCGAGGGTCGAATTGGAACACCTCTACAAGCGACTTTCCGGCTTCGACCCGGCGACGGACAGGGACCACGAGCCTACCTAGACCGGCAGCCGTACTTTCAGGACATGCCGCGTTTCCTGGTTCATGAAACAGCGGTTCACTGGGTAGACACGTTCCGGTTTCTATTCGATGCGCCCAGCGCAGTTTATGCGGACTTGCGCCAAGTTAACCCCGTTATCGCGGGCGAGGACGCAGGTTACATCCTGTTTGACCACCCCAACGGTTTGAAAGCTCTGTTCGATGGCAACAGGTGCCTTGACCACAGTGCCGAAAATCTGCGTCAGACCATGGGAGAAGCCCTCATCGAAGGAACGGAAGGATCACTGGTTCTTAACGGCGACGGTTCAGTTGACCTCCGCGCTTTTGGAAAACAGGAGCGACAGCAGATTCTACCTCCAAGCGATCATGATGGGTTTGGAGGAGACTGCGTCCACGCCTTGCAAAGTCACGTCGTTTCAGGCCTTCTAAGAGGCACGCCGTTGGAAAACACGGCTCGAGACTATTTGGACGTGATCCGCATCGAAGAGAACATCTATCTCTCGGCTGCGGAGGGACGAAAGATCAACCTGGAGACGCCGTGAAAGATCAGGACGCAAAAACTCTTTCCAATACGCAACGCGCTGTTAGGGATTTGCGAAAGATGATCCTGTCCGGCGAACTTGCAGCCGGAACTGACCATCTGGAATCGGAACTCGCCGAGACCCTTGGCATGTCCCGCACCCCGATACGGGAAGCTGCACTGATGTTGGAAAGTAAGGGGTTGCTAGAAATGCGGCCACGAAAGGGCGTGCGGATACTGCCTGTTTCATCAGACGATATGCGTGAAATTTACGACATACTAACGGAACTTGAGAGTCTCGCAGCACAGCGCGCAGCCGAAGCGGGTTATTCAGAAGATGAACTGGCGGTACTTGCTGGCTCAATTGCAAAGATGGACCAAGCCATCGAAGCCGAAGACCTAGAAGCCTGGGCCGAGGCCGACGAGTTGTTTCACCAGGAGCTCGTTCGGTTGGGCGGCAACAAACGTGTCGAAGCGATTGTCGCCATGATGAGCGACCAGGTACGTCGCGCGCGCGCAACGACATTGTTCATCAGGCCCCTGCCTGTCAAATCCAATGAAGATCACCGGGTTGTTTTCCAAGCGATTAGTGAAAGTCGACCGGATGTCGCCCGTGAACGTCATCGAGAACACAGGCTGCAAGCACAGGCTATGCTTTGCGGGATACTCGAAAAGCATCGGCTCACCAGCCTCTGATCTTCTCGTGTCCGGTCGTTAATCAACTAAAATAACTGCCTATTTTCGGCATAAAAGGCGCTACGAATACTTGTCTACAACGGCAGTCCGCCGTTGCCTTCGGCTGTTTTGATTTACTTTTTTCAAGTCACTCAACCAATCACTGCATCGATTGGGGTTGATATAGTACGGATTCGTATTAAATTAGTTCGATATCGTACTATTGGAGAGTCAAGATGCCAAACCGAAGACGTTTTCTCAAGATTCTAGGCGGAGGCACAATACTGGCGGCAAGCGGTGCGGTTGCGTTCCTCGCTACACGCACGCCGCATGCCGCGCTGGCTCCGTGGACGCCAAAACCGTATGACGACCCACGCAAAGCCGCTTTGTCCTACGCAATTCTCGCCCCCAATCCACACAACTTGCAACCTTGGCTGGTCGAGTTGGTTGGACAAGACAAGGTGCGCATCCACCGTGATCCTGATCGCGAGCTTCCTGAAACCGATCCTTACAACCGCCAGCTCTATATTGGCCTCGGCGCATTTGTTGAGACGATGATTCTAGCAGCAGGTGCTCTCGGGTTCGATACCAAGGTCAAGTTACTGCCAGATGGGGATGACGGACCCATCGCAGAAGCAGTGTTCGTGCCGGGCGGGACATCCGATCCACTATCAGATCAAATCCTCAAACGGCATTCCAACAAAGAACCATACACTGAACAGCGGCTGTCCGAGGCGGAAACCTCGGTCCTTGAAAACTATGCCACTCTGATTTCCGATGAGGATCTAGTGGCCCGTGTTCGAGACCTAACGAAACGCGCTTTTGAAATCGAAATGCGTACACCGCAGACCTTGAAAGAGTCCGTCGACCTCATGCGGATCGGGAAAGCAGAAATCAACGCCAACCCGGACGGGATTGAATTACGTGATCCCATGCTGGAAACGCTGCGACTTACCGGCTTGTTGGATAATGAGACCCTTATGAACGTTGACCACCCAGGCACTCAGTCACACATGCGAGGCTACTTCGCCATGCTAGACGCGACGCCGCAATACGCAATCCTTACGACAGCCACAAATACGCGAAGCGATCAACTCGATGCCGGACGTCAATTGATGCGTTTTTATCTGAAGACAACCGAAATGGGCCTGGGCGTTCATCCGGTCAGTCAGGCCCTTCAGGAGTATCCTGAGATGGCCGATGAATACGCTCTGGCGCATGAGCTTCTTGCGTCGCCGGGCCACACGGTGCAAATGTTGCTGCGTTTGGGGTATGGGCCTGAACCAATTGCCACACCCCGCTGGCCGCTGGAGACACGAATTCTGAATGAAGCCTGAGGATGAGCCCAACGAAGTCTACCGGTTCTTCACCGAGGTCGGGATCATCAATCAGTTGATCTCGACCAAGCTTGAAGCGTTCTTACCTGGCAGAATGACCGCAACCCAATTTGGCATATTGGGCCACCTGGTCCGGCGCCCCGAGGGAGAGACACCACTGCAACTTTCGAAAGCGTTTCAAGTGCCCAAAACTTCGATGACGCACATGCTCTCCAGTCTTGAAAATCATGCCCTGATTACCCTTGAATCCAACCCCAATGATAAGCGTTCGAAAATTGCTCGGTCTACACCGGAAGGCGTAGAGTTATTGAAAGCTTGTATGGAGCAGATGTCAGAAGCTCTTGGTCCAGTTTTGTTCGAACTGGGGCCTGAACCGTTTCACAGTTCTTTACCTAATCTGACCCTCATTCGCGAAACATTGGACCGTGAGCGGGACTAGGCGCAACCTGCGTCAGCTCAAGCAAGCAGTAAAATTCTCAAAACATCTTAAAGTCTCCGCCCGTGGGAAGCAGCAGTGATCCTTCCGGCAAGGTGCGCGTGTAGTCAAATGTCACAATCTTAGAACGTGGAAATTGATAATGAACGATGTGCTTCAACGCATGGTGTATGCAATTCCCGTTTGGCAATGCCACAACCACCAGAAGCACAAACCATATTAAGGCGCACGTTCAGAGAGAAAGAACAGCTCAATTGGCTGAGCAAGGCCACGTATTTCGTGATCTCCACAGCTGACGAACATGTTTGGTGAAGCACTTGCAACAGCTGACGTCGCCAAAACTCTCCGACCGATTGATTTTGTTAAGCCTTCAATTCGGCTTGCGACGTTTACCGCGCCGCCCAGAACTGTAAAGTCAAGCCTGCCGGGGCTGCCGATATTACCGTAACTGACCTGCCCAACGTTAATTCCAACACCAATGTCCAAAGGCGGTTTTTGAATGCCGTCTCGTCGTGAATTGAGAGAGGTCAAACCACTCAATATGCTCTGGGCTGCGAACGCTGCCATGCGGCATCGGTCGGCGTGGTCATTTTGAGTTTCAATAGTAAAGACTGATAGGATGCCGTCGCCCATGAACTTGAGAACGTCTCCACCGTTGTCTTCTACGGCTTTGACCACCAGATCAAAATAGTCAGTAAGCGTGTCAAAGATTTCTTCTTCCGGAGAGGTCTCGGAAAGTGCCGTAAAGCCTCGCAGATCAGAAAACATAACCACGGCATCCAGAGTTGTTCGCTCACCGCGCTTTATATTGCCGCTCCAGACTGCCTCGGAAGGTCCATCTCCTAAATAAGTTCGAAGTAAACCTTTAGACGATTTGCGCATCGTTACGGGCTCAAGAGCGGAAGAAAGGCCCGGTAATGCCGCTTCAATCAGTCTTAGATGCTCCAGAGAGAATCCGCCCGGCGACTGCGTAACAAAGGTGCAACCATGCAACGATCCATCACCGTAATAGAGCAAAGTAGCATAGTAGTCAGTGCCGCCCTGCTCTGCAAATTCCAGATAGGATGAATGCTCTGTTTCTAAGTCCAGTTGCCGGAGACTTTTGTGAAGTGGCTTTCTGTTCGCAAGAATATACTCGAATGAGCTCCCGACATAACCATCTGTCAACATCGTCTCATGGGTGACGTCGTAGCTGTCGGTGCCTTCAGGCGTCCAAACTACCCCCCAAGCAATAAGCAATGGGTTGGCAAAGCGCTGGCCAATGTTTGTTCGCCACAGCGGAACTCCGGCCTCGATCAAGGAGGAACAGAACTGTGACACCACCTTTACGGGATCGCCGGAGCGACGACCTTCTGTAATCATCCATTCGGTTAGTCGAGCGACTTGTTCCATGGAACCAAGTTAGTCGCTTGAAAAAGATGAGCAAAGACTATTGAAATTGCATAGTCGCTTGTATTTATTGAGCCGCCCAATCTGATTGGTGCAACAGAAGATTGCAGCCCCTCGCTTGGGCGAACTTCAATAGAAACCAATCCTACTGATATCTACGAGTACTTCGTGATCGCGCCCGAAGGCTACAACTCCAACTGAAGTGATTTCGTCAGCAACGGGAATAGCGCGTAACATAGCACCTGAAGCCTTGAAGTCAGACAGAGGTAAAGAGACTTCGGTCCATTCTTCAGAAGTTGCGAACTGGGCCTGATAGTATTGCCATGGAAGCACCGTGCCACGTGTCCTGAGGTGAACGAAGTATTGTTCGCCGTTGCCCCGGACCAAGAGCCTGACGCCCGAAACACTCGCATCTGGTCGATCAGGCAACTTGCGTCGAAACTGGATGAAGCCACCGTTGTTTTCTGTACTCACGGTTCCGGTCAGCCGCGCGAATGCAACTTCACCTTCCGAACGAAACTGCACCTGCCCTGAAGAGACCCCTCCCATAACAGTGTCGGCAACGTAGTCCCAACGCGTCTTTGGAGCCTCGGAGAAGTCCTCAGCAAGATTTCCATCAGCCTGTGCCATAGTAGATCCGATGATAAATAGACCTGAAACAAGCCCAACGAAGTTGCCACGCATATTGTTCTTCCTCAGTTCAATATCGCAATGGAAAGGTTAAGCGCCGTGGCAAATGCGACCCATGCTAAATACGGCAGGAAGGCCAGTGCAGAGACTCGATCAATGTGCCTGACTTCAGCGATGAACACGACGATGACAGCCAGCAACGCGACAATGACCACAAGGGCCACCCACGGCATTTGCAATACGAAAAAGGTTGGGGACCACAAGAAGTTCAGACCCATCTGCGCCCACCACAACTTCATTTTGGTGGAGCTTCGGCCTGCTTCGAACTGGCGCCAACCCGCCATGGCGATCAACACATAAAGCACCGTCCAGACCGGGCCAAATATCCAATTTGGTGGATTGAAAGCAGGTTTAGAAAGCTGCGCATACCAATCGCCAGGTGCAGTCAGTGTACCGATCAGGATGCCACCTCCCAACACAAGCGCAAGAAATGTTATGCGGATCAACCAATTCGACATTGTAGGATAGCTTTCAACAGTCCTTGGTCGTCACATGGACAAGCGCGTCCGAAGAGAAGGTCGCAGTCCAGGTCTCATCCGCGTCGGAATAAGACACCGTAGCACCTTCGATCTCCGACCCTGTTACGGTGATTTCGCGTTGCCCGATGGTGTCATCTACATCGATGGTAAAGGCTAGAGTGTCTCCGGCTGCGAGGGAGGCGATCTCAAGTTCAATTGTATTTTGCCCGTCCATAACCGAAGGAAGTTGACGCAGTGCATCTGCACCCTCAACGAATTCGAGAGGTTGGAATACCTCTACACCTGCGCCTTTTTCGGTAACGTCGAAAATCAGACGTCCGGCAGATTGCGACAAGTCGATTTTGAGGGTCGAGGCATCTACTTCGCACGCTCCGACATTTGTCAAAACAAAACGGTCCTTGGGTGCGCCTTCTATGAAACGAATTTGTACGCCAGCTTGAAGCGAAGTAGCTGCAAACAATCCAAGTGTCGCGGTAAGAATACTCTTCGAAAGCATAATTATCTCCTTTCTAAAAGGTTCTTGATAGATACGCTTCGGCGGGTTTCTTGGATCAGACTTACGTCGTTTGACTATCGTGGTTCAGCCGACAGGAGTCTTCAAAGTTACATGCACCGTGGTCAGAACGGTTAAGTTAAAACATGCCATTGTCATTCGCGCTTATTGCTGGAATTTCCTGAAGAACATCCCAGTGCTCGACAACCTTACCTTCAACATCCAGGCGAAAAATATCGATCCCTGCGTACTCAAGACCATCGGGCCAGATTTGGTGGCAATGCAGAACAACGTGGTCGTCTTCAGCAAAGGCGCGTTTGATGTCCACTCGCTTTCCGGGGTATTCGGCAGCCATGCGCTCGAAATACTCGACAAAGGCTTGCTTGCCGTCGCCAACATGTGGGTTGTGCTGCGTATAGGTTTCACCAACAAAGGTTGCTATGGCCTCGGCAGGTCGACACTCGTTGAACATCATTTCGTAGAAAGCGATGACGTTTTTCTTGTTTGTTTCGAGGTCCGGCATGCTGATCTCCGAATCGACGTTTGTACCGCCCAAAAATGTTGGTCCGAGTAATTCTTGGAAGCAACCCGGCAAGGATCTCAACCACTAGTCGGCAGGAGCTTGATTTTGCGTTCCAACTATTTCGAGGGCTAGCCACTTACTCGGTTTCTTCGAAGTCTATATGAATATGATTTCCATCAGGATCGGCCACATGGATTTGGACCATTCGAGCCCCTGGGACGTCAGTTTTGCGGTACTGGATTTGACCCGAGATCAGTTTTTCTTCGAATGCGCTCAGCCCCGTGGCTGAGAGCGCAAAATGCTCGAGCTTGAGCTTCACTTCGGAGCCGACATTTGGCGTGCCTTCGCGACCCACAAGGTGAACCACGGCGTGATTACCCGCATACAACCAAGCCCCGGAAAACGGAAAATCAGGGCGGGCCCCAGGTCTCAAACCCAGGACCTCTTCATACCAAGTAACCATCTCAGGCAATTTTGTCGTCACGATATTTACGTGATCTAGACGTTCAATTCTCATCTAAAAACCCTCAAGCACGAGCTTTCCTTTGGCCTTGCCACTTTGGAGGATAGCATGCGCTTTCATTAAGTTTGCAGCATTGATTGTACCAAGTGTATCGGTTGCTGTGGATCTGATCTTTCCATCGTCTATCAACCCGGCAACCTGATTTAGAATTTCGCTTTGACGGTTTATATCTTCAGTCCCAAAAAGCGAGCGAGTGTACATGAACTCCCAATGCAATGAGATCGATTTGGGTTTGAATGGCGCGATGTCAAAGGTCTCAGGATCATCGATCAACCCAAAGCGACCTTGAGGTGTCATCACCTCTCCGGCTTGAGCCGCGTAAACCTGGGAATGGTTCGTTGAAAAGATGAAATCCACGCTTTCGATACCGAGAACCCCGAGTTGTGTGCCAAAAGGTTCCGCATGGTTGATGACATGATGTGCGCCAAGCTCTCGAACCCAGTCTTGTGTCTCGGGTCGGGACGCAGTGGCAATCACCGTCAAGTCAGTGAGAGCCCGCGCCAATTGAATGGTAATTGACCCGACACCGCCTGCGCCACCAATAACCAGTAACGTATTGGTCCCGCCGAAAACGGCATCTTGGACTCGCAAGCGGTCGAACAACATCTCAAAGGCAGTAAGCGTCGTTAGCGGCATCGCCGCAGCTGCTTTTGCAGGTATGGATTTTGGCGCGGCTCCGACAATACGTTCATCAACCAGATGAAACTCAGCATTGGTTCCCGGTCTGTTTATCGCCCCGGCATACCAAACTGAATGTCCCGGACTAAAAGTCTCAACCGCTTCGCCAACTGCTTCGACGATCCCTACTGCGTCCCACCCCAGAATATCTGGTGCTGCACCTGCAGGCGCTCGTTTTTGACGAATTTTCGTATCGACTGGGTTCACTGACACGGCCTGCACCTTGACCAACAAGTCGTGCCCCTTCGGCGTCGGTCTGTCGGTATCGAAGTCGATTAAGGCATCCGCCCGCTCAATCGACCCTGTCTCACGGTATCCCACGGCTTTCATAACGTGCTCCTTTGTCCGGTTCTGTATCAACTGATGATTGTCATCTCATTCAACGTGAACTCTGCAACGGCGCCCTCTGTTGCTTCCAGGTACGCCGCAAGGTGCGGAGCACCCATGTGGGTTTGCCAAAGCTCTCGGCTTTCCCAGTTTTCGTAGAACACGAAATGAGCCGGGTTGTCGTTGTCCTGGTGCAGGTCATAGTTAATGCAACCCTCTTCGGCACAGGTTATATCGATGAGCTTGATCAGCTCACCCTTTACGAGGTCGATCTTGTCGGGGTTGGCTTTGATGTTGGCGACGATTGTCAACTTGGCCATTAGAATAGGTCCCTTGTGTATTGGCGCGATGCGTTAGATTTACGCCGCAGTACTTTCGGGATAAACGGGGTATAATCGAACATATAATCCGGAAATTCCGTTTAATGCATTTAGACAATCTTCGCTTGTTTCTGACCATAGCCGAGAAAGGCAGTCTTGTGGCCGCGGCGCGCGAGACAGGGATGTCGAGCACGACAGTGTCCGAGCGGCTCGCGGCTCTCGAGGCACATTACGGAGTGGTTTTGTTCAACCGCACCACCCGTTCCATTAGCCTTACCGAAGAAGGCCGGACACTAGCTGACGGAGCAAGAAGCATACTCAGTGAGGTTGCGGACCTGGATACACTTGTTCGGCGCGGCGCCGAAACTCTGTCTGGCCCAATTCGCATAAGCGCGCCCATTGACTTGGGACGTAGCTTTGTTTCCGAGGTTATTGCCGAATTCACCGAAGAGAACCCTGCTGTCTCAATCGAACTGTCCCTCTCGGACGGCTATGTCGACCTTGTGGGCCAGGGTTTCGACCTCGCCGTTCGCTTCGGCAACATCACAGACAGCTCGCTCAGGTTGCGAAATCTAGGAAGCTACCAACGTTTCGTATGTGCGTCCCCAAGTTACCTGGCCTCATTCGGAACGCCTGAAAAACCAGAAGATCTATTAAACCACAACTGCTTGGTCATGAGGTTTGGCGACATGATCGACAACGTTTGGGAGTTTGGATCAGGACCAAGTGCCCAGCGCGTATCGGTAAAAGGAAATCGAATAGTCAATGATGGATCACTCATCCGCGATTGGGCGATTACAGGCCATGGAGTCGTATTGAAGTCGGAGCTTGATGTCGGCGACGATGTTCGATCTGGCAGACTTGTCTCTGTCTTGCGCGACTTCCTCCCACCGCCGAAACCTTTGCAAATGATGTTTCCGCCTAGCCGAGCCCAACCACGTCGCATAACGGCCTTAGCTGAGCATTTGCGTCGCAAATTTGGTGTGAGTTAAGGCCGCAGGGGAAGACACTAAATCGCTTCTGCGATTGGCTGCGCTGTTCACGCCTGTCCTAGCTGTTAGTGAATCAATTGAATCGAAGAGGAATATCTAAGCCGTAGCTCAGGATAACCTTCAGTAACCGCCCTTTTGGCCGGAAACTGCTGCAAAGGCGAATATCTTTTAGAGGCGAACATTCCGGCGGGTTGCACCAACTGATAGCCGCTAAGACTGCTCAATGAATTTCAGAGTCACGTGTACCAAGTCTGTGCCAGCATCTTCTTGGATGAAATGCCCGGCTTTTGGTAGCACGGTATGGTTTCGACCGGCGGCTCCTGGGATCGACTTTTGGAACACTTTGTCTACTCCTGCCATGACCCTGTCATCTTCTCCAAAAACGGTCAGAACGGAGTGTTGAGGGTCTTGAGGGTTTTCCATGCGGTTCGGTTGGCTTCTGAAGCAGGGTTGTCGGGTTTGTCGGGCACCAACATTGGAAACTGTCGAGCGCATGCCAGATAGCGCGCATCCGGGAACGGTGCGTTGTAGGCTGCGACCTCTTCGTCGGAAATCTTGGATGTTGTGCCACCGAATACAATGCGTCCCGAATTAAATTCAGGAACGGATTGCGAGTATTCCCGCCATGAAAGAAATGCCTCGCCCAAGGGCGTGTCACCGGTGGGCAAGGCCGTGTTTGCAACAACTACCCGAGAGAACCGCTCGGGCATACTCGCAACCAGCCGCAAGCCGATGAGTCCTCCCCACTCCTAGCAAATCAATGTGATGCCCGTTAGGTCAACTTTCCGCAACCACTCGGACATCCAGTCTACATGGCGTTGGTAGGTGAAGTCGGATCGCTCACTTGGCTTGTCCGACCGTCCAAACCCAATCAAATCAGGAGCCAGAACTCGATGGCCCGCATCTTTGAACAACAAAATCATGCGCCGATACAGGAAGCACCAGGTTGGTTCTCCATGCATCAACAATACTGTCTGTGCCTGTGCCGGTCCCTCGTCCCAATAGTGCATTCGGAGACGACCGCCTTCGGTATCTTCCACATCAAGATAGTTCGGGCCGAATGCGAAATCTGGCAACCCGTCAAACCGATGATCAGGTGTTCGAAGGAACTTCATTGTGAACTCTCCAATATGCCGACGATATTGGCCAAGCAACAGTGATCGATGAAACAAAAACGGTCCAGTACCAGCGTATGTCGACGTCAGGTTTGCATTTGTTCGCCGCCCTTCTTCTCTTGCTCGCAGCGAAGGTCCATTTGCACAGATCTCGGATCTGCTGCTCCAACAAAAGGATTGGTCTCAAAGACCTCATCTTACCAGTTCTTCTCAGCTGAAGCAGAGTTCATCAATGCGGATCGCCAAGAAGCGCATCAGAAGAAGAGCGCAAGTCCGGTCATTGAGACAACCAAGAAAAGTAGAGTCATGATTCCACCCGAGCGAACGAAATCGACCACCCGGTAGCCTGCCGGGCCCATGATCAACGCGTTCACTTGGTGTGTTGGGATCAAAAATGAGTTGGACGTTGAAATTGCCACGGTGAGAGCAAACACAGCCGGATTGCCACCCGCGGATACGGCAATAGAAACTGCTAGCGGCACCAGGAGGACAGTTGCGCCTACATTGGACATGACCAGCGTGAACGCAGTCGCCAAAACGGCGATCCCTGCTTGCAACGACCAGATCGGCCAACCCTTCAGGAGGGCCAACACATGCGCGGCAATCCAATCCGCAGTGCCAGTGTTCTGAACTGCTTGGCCCAACGGGATCAGCGAAGCCAGTAGAAAGACTGTGCTCCAACTGATCGACTCGTAGGCTTCATCAATCGATAACACCCGGCTCAAAACCATGCCAACAGCGCCAATTAATAGGCACAGCGACAAACGCAGATCAGAGAACAGAATTAAGCTCAACGCTATAAGGAAGAAGGCGAGCGCCCAACCGACCTTGTGTGGTCGTAACTCTTCCTGGGGAAAGTCCGAAGTTACGACGACAAAATCCCTGTCCGACATCAGTCGTGTCAGACGGTCCCACTGCACGTGCACCACACACGTATCACCGGCCTGCAAAGGGACTTGCCCGATATGCGTTGCAGCATGATCTTCAGTTTCCACATGGCTCAGTGTTTCTTCGCCTCGCTGAATGGCCAACAAAGATAGCCCATGTGTCTGACGGAGACGCAAATCAATCGGAGTCTGGCCGATCACTGAAGAACCGGGGGGAATAACAACCTCTGCCACCCCCGATTGAGTCGCGGCGAAATCATCCGCAAAGACATCTAGTTGGGGTAGTATCTCTAATCCGTAAGGCTCAGCAAACTGATGCTCAACCACCCGACGCAGGCCAAGCACTGCGAGCCGCGCAGGGGCTTCGATCTTGGTATCCGCCATCGGCGCGATGACCTTGTGGCCGCGATAGGATGTGCCGAGAATATAAATGTTATGGGCGACCATGACATCCGCGAGCGTTTGTCCTATCAAGATCGAGCCTTCAGGAACGCGAATCTCGAACATATCAGCCCTAAGCCCATAGGTGTTTTCGACATAAGTCTGCATGGACCTAGCTGAGCTTGCGTCTTCTCCACGCTCCCGCTGCGTTGGGAGGACCCAACGACCAAAGAGCACAAAATAAAGCACCCCTGTCAGCACCAGCATCACACCGATAGGCGTGACTGAAAACAACCCAAATGTCTCCATTTGTTGATTAGCCGGAAGGGATGAATTTGCCGAAACAATCAGGTCATTCAACAGGATGAGGGGCGACGACCCGACCAATGTGATCGTACCACCCAGAATCGCGCAAAACCCCATGGGCATAAGCAACCTACTCATCGGGATTTCCGTACGTGCTGAGATGCGGCTCACAACAGGCAGAAAAAGCGCAGCAGCTCCCACGTTCTGCATGAAAGAACTGATGACACCAACCGTTGTTGATATTATGGGAATTATCCGGGCCTCTGTCGTACCACCATTTTTGAGGATCAAGGCAGCGACCTTTGACATAAGTCCAGTCTTATCAAGCCCAGCCCCAATTACCATAACTGCGATGATGGACATCACGGCGTTCGAGGAAAAACCTTCAAAGAGCTTGGATACATCGGCTAGATTACCTAGCCCCGGTAGATAGCTCAGTGCGCCAAGCAGTACCATTACAAGAATTGCTGCGACATCGATCCGTATAATCTCGGTAACAAAAAGTAAGACCGTAAAAGACAATAGACTCAGTACGGCTATCATTTCGTACGTCAGTGTTGGTAATTCCATATCGTACTCCCAACCCAACGTTACCTGACTACCAGCAAATACGAAGGACCAACTCTGCGCAGCAGATAAGGCCAAAATCCCTCAGGCCGACTTACGCAGCTCGTTTTCTCGGACGAGGTATCTGCTGAAACTTGGATTTCGCCAACTCAAAGAGACGCTGAAGATAAACTCAAAAGCCTCTCTTAATCACTGCAATCGGAGGGAAGCAGTCCATTCGTAGACTTGTGACAGAACCCCGCTTCAAGAAAGGATATTGCCGCACCCGCGAAGTGAGCGCGTCCAAACCGGCGCGCTCACTCTATTTGGTATTGCCTGTCACCAAGGAGTTAAGAGTGATGCATCACTCTGCGGCAACCGCTTTCTCTTCCAGTGCCGGGTAGTCGGTGTATCCTTTTTCATTACCGCCGTAGAGGGTAGTTGCATCCAGCTCATTCAGCGAGGTGTCTTTCTCCAGCCGACTGACAAGATCCGGGTTGGAAATGAACGGTCGGCCGAAAGCCACCAGATCGACGGCACCGGTCTTAACCGATTCAATCGCCATTTCGCGGTCATAAGCGTTGTTTCCCATTTTCGCACCGTCAAACAATTCATAGAGCGCCTTCAGATCGCCACCTTCCGGAATATCGCGCGGGCCGCCGGTCTGTCCCTCCACGAGATGGAGATAGGCCAGCCCATAACCATTCAGCAATTTGACCGCATGGGTGAATGTCGCCTGTGGGTCGCTGTCGGAGATGTTGTTGGCGTCCGAGAATGGGCTGAGGCGGACACCAACGCGGTCGGCGCCCCAGACATCGACAACCACGTCCATGACCTCTTTCAGGAACCGTGCTCTATTCTCGACAGGACCGCCGTATTCGTCTTCACGCTTATTGGATTCGTCCCGCAGGAATTGATCAATAAGGTATCCGTTGGCTGCGTGGACCTCGACACCGTCGAAACCGGCCTCTTTGGCGTTTTCCGCGGCCCTCCGGTAGTCCGCAACGATGCCAGCAATTTCTTCGATGGCCAGAGCCCGCGGTTCAGATGTTTCAACAAACTGCTCACCATCAAACGTCTTGGCCTTAGCTCCTATTGCGGATGGTGCAACAGGGGCGCCACCATCCTGCTGCAAGCTGTAATGCGAAATCCGGCCCACATGCCAAAGCTGGATTACGATCTTCCCGTCCTTGGCATGGACGGCCTCAGTCACTTTTTTCCAGCCGTCGATCTGCGCTTTGGAATAAATGCCGGGCGTCCAGGCATAGCCCTTGCCTTGGGGCGAGACTTGCGAAGCTTCCGTGATGATCAGACCTGCACCCGCCCGCTGGGCGTAGTACTTGGCCTGCAATTCATGGACACTGTCATCCTCGGCTCTTGCCCGGTTGCGGGTCAATGGCGCCATGACAATGCGGTTTTTCAGCTCGATTGCACCAGCTTTGATGCCGGAGAACAGTTTTTCATCAGCCATTGCTGCTTCCTTCTTTGGTAAACTTCGTTCAGATATTATTGGACCAATTAGTCCAATATTAGGATCGCTGTCTCTTGTTTGAGTTTGTGTTAGGTTTCATTTCCTTATGGTGGCGGGGGGCCTTATGGCGATATCACCAACCGGGCTTGTTTCAGGGTTTGCGATATCTGCTCATCGGGAACGCCCGCCTTGCGCAAGGCTAGCGTGCCAATTGCAAGGGAGGCATAGGCGCGCGCCTTGTCGAGAGCCACACCCGGATCTGAAGGCTCAAGCGCTCTCGCAATAATCTCGTCAATACTCTCCAAATGCTGTCGCCCGAGAGCCGCCACTTCATCATCATGAGGAGCAAGCTCCGTAAGGCAATTGATCAGCATGCAGCCGTCACGACCACCTTGTGGGTTCGCCAAAGCTTCCATTATCGCACCAACGGGGTCATTTCCGCTCGCATCTGCAACGTCACGCAGATTTTTTAAACCACGCCTTGAATAGTGCCTGAGAGCTTTGTGAAATAAAGTCTGCTTGTTGACGAACGTTCCATAGAAGCTGGACCGGCTCAAACCCATGGCCTTGGTCAAATCGTCCACGGACGCGGTCTCGTAGCCCTTGTGCCAAAATACGCACAAGGCTTTTTCCAAAGCCTCAGCTTCGTCAAAGGCACGAGGTCTACCTGGACCTGCGGATGATTTGATGTCGCCATTTGGGAGAGTTTTTTTGCTCATGCGCATGATTTGGAATGATTAGTCCAGAAATTCAAGGTGGCGGTAGGAAATTTTTGGAATGGTCAGTCCGTATTATGACCAAAGAAAGGAATTTGGGTCGGTAGAAATACAAAGCCTCCCCATCCCGCTTGGTGTCACGCTAATCTTAGGATCAGGACTGTTTGTCATTTTGCCGGAGTGTCAGACGACGAGGATCGTGATCGTAGAAAAGAGAGCCCGCGCTCGGTACTAGTTTCCAACACTGGACAGAATGACAGGCGGCTTTGTCCAACGCGTTGATGTTGATCACCAACAAACCAGAGATTGGTTCGGTAGATTCATGGCCAATGCCCTCAGCTTGTGAGGATTAATACTCCAATGAGTAACAAAGCCAAGAATTCAGAACTGGTTTTACGAGCATTGGAACGGCGGGTCATCGTAAGCAAACCAACAATAATTTCAGCGCGTTAGGCAAAAAAAACGAGGTTAGCTGAAGTTTAATTTGCCCAATGTGAACTTCTTAACTTTGGTTAGAACGGTTTTTTGGCAGTATCGTTTCATGAGTTGTTAGTGAGTTCAGTGAGTAAGTAGATGTATTTGCATAATTTCGAGGGGCATTGTTGCGCGGTCAATGACATCCGGATGGATGATTTTGCGCGTGAGTATCCGTTGCTGGACGATGTAGGCGTGCACGCACAATGGCAGAAGGGCTCCTGGCAGATCACGCGGATAGCCGACATCTGGACACGAACCGGGAAGGTACTTTCTTTACCTTACAAAGGAGCCAACGCCTATCCATCTTTCCAGTTTGCTCAGGATGGAACCCCGCTTCCTTTGATGGAAAAAGTGTTGAAAGCCCTGCCACGTGAAATGACCCCGTGGCAATGCGCGTTCTGGTTAACCTCACCCAAACTGGAACTCGGAGGGGAAAGCCCGGCAAATCGCATTCAGATCGGCGATGATTGCATAGTCGGTATCGCAGGCGATGCTGGTGGTCTGATGGCAGCTTAGTGTTAGCTTTTGGTCACTCATACGTCGTACAGCATCTGGCAAATTCGTGTCTCCTCTGCTTTTTCTGCCTCCGGCAAGAATCGCGAGATCAGGGCACTTAATTGTCCATTCTCTTCTGAGAATTCAGAGACAATACCAAGCAGCCCATCCATAAATACGAATGGCCAAGAGCATACTGAAATACGGGTACTAACTAGGTCTTCGAATATCGATACCCGTTGGAGAAAACCCCACCAACAAGTACAACTGCTCTGCAAATCTGTTATCTGCCGCTACGCGTAGCGGAAACTCAACAAACTCGGTTTCTGCATATTTCTGTCAAACAGACTTCACCGCTCAAATACAGCCATCATCTGCCTGCGCAATCGCGCCAGATCCTCATCCACACTAGCGGTAGGATCGCACGTAAATGTTGGCAAAGCCTCCACACGGATCGTGCCGCTGCGCGGTAAATGTTTGCCGCGTGGAAGTAGACTATCGCTGTCGTGGATGACAATAGGGGTGATCGTGCGGCCGGTTTCTCGGGCGACTAATACAGCACCCGCCTTAAAGTCCCCTAGCGATTCTGTTTTGGCCCGGGTGCCTTCTGGGAATAGCACAATGGAACAACGGGCAGGCATTTCCCTGACAGCCTTTGTCAGCGTATCCATGGCCGTTGAACCGGAATCCCGGTTGATAGGGACGAGACCCGCTCCATCAAAACCAGTACGCAGGAGTTTGCTGTTCCAGAACTCTGATTTCGCCGCGAAAGTGAACCATTTGGTGTCGGGCACCACATGCATGAGACTGAAGCCATCGAGATGGCTACGGTGGTTAACCACGATGATGCTGTTGGTGTCGGCGGCGAGGGCATTCTTTTCCTCAGGACGCATCTCGACGCGGATGCTGAGGAGCCACAGCAGGCGGGAACATGACCGTTTCACCAGGCGCCAATACCAACCCCGAAACCCTCTGCGCCGAACGCAAAGAAGAGGGGCAAAGGCCACGAAGAGGAAATAAAACAGGCCGACAAGAACCAGTATAGCGCGCTTGATAAGGCGTATTGGCAATGGGTCAATGGCGCGAGTAGCGCGGTCTTGACCGTCAGGTGAAAAGGGCATGACGTCCTCTGATAGGGCCTGTGGCTGGTGCGTAAGCCATGAATAAATGCCACCGGAGGTCCTCCGGCAGCGCTTTGACATGCGCCACTTGCGAAGGAAGACAGCCACCGCACACCTCTCTATCTGTCGAAGTCAGTACCAGATCAATGAGAAAAGACGACGTAGCGGAATGTATCTTGGTGCTTCAGTCTGACTTGAGTAACAACTGACCGGCCTTGGCATAGAATATCGGTAAGAGCCCAAAGTTACATCATCGGTCGAGAGCATCCGCAATTAGTTTGGCAAAGGTTCGGAGCTCGTTGTTCCCCGGATTCGGGATTGGTTTGAAGGTGATTACTTCTTGCTCGATGTAGCGTCGCGAGATGACATCGTACTTGTCGAGAAGCGGTATTAGATGCGCATGAGCATGGGCGACATCACCACCCGAGAATTGAAATGCCACACGCTTCCTAGACCCGAAACCAGCACCATACCGGAAGCCAAACATTTCATCTGACGCACTACTTTGGCAGCTGGTTGGAAGGAGATATCAATTGCACTGATCATACCTGTAGTCCCCG
Organism: Ruegeria sp. YTSC003; assembly: GCF_059609785.1. Lineage (NCBI taxonomy): Bacteria > Pseudomonadati > Pseudomonadota > Alphaproteobacteria > Rhodobacterales > Roseobacteraceae > Ruegeria > Ruegeria sp. YTSC003. Next base: position 74,134 of record NZ_JBXWMK010000011.1, read on the forward strand.
TATTCCAGCCAGTTTGCCGAGCCTTCGCTAAAAATCAGAAACTCGGACCTGTCCTCCCCAAGGAGGGCGACGACAAATCCGGCGGGCGGCTCAGAGTTTCCGAAGTAACTGTAGGCCGTCATGGCTCTGATCGGCTCGCCGTTAACCGTTACTCGCGCGTCCCACTCCCCCTCTGGATTGTCCAAAATTACGGGTTCGATCACGCGCTCTATCGCTCCGCCACCACAATAGACGATGCCTTCGGGTGCTTCGTATGAGGCCTCTTGGCTAACATCCGAGTTGCACGCAGAACGAAGGGACCGAATTGCTGCGCTGGAACCTTTCAAGTCAAAAATTCCGTAGCTGACATCTTGATCAATCATCGACAGATTAACCGATGCATTAGCCGCAAGCTGGTCCAGAACAAAACCATAGTCCGGCTGACTATTGAAACTGACCTCGACGGGATAGTTGTCGACGATCTGCACGGCAGCGTTTTCTGCGCCAACCTGAAATGCTCCAACTTCGGTGGTGCCGTTCTTCAAGAAACGAATGGAAAGCCCCTGCTTGTCCGCAATGTCCTGGCTGTCCTCGAATCCAGCCGGAGCAAAGCGAATACGGTCACACTGAAGTTCCAGCGTCATGTTTCCTGTCTGAATAAACGCATTGGGGTTGGGCCCGGAGCTGAAAGACCACTCCGCTGATGCTGTGGTCGCCACTGCCATCAGTAGCATTCCAATGGAAATGGTTTTGCAGCTCATTTTTTTCTCTCCATTGAGTTACGGTTCGCACTGTCGTTCAGCAGAAGTTCCAGCCAATTGCCCGGACAGCCAGATCAGGAAACAGGTTCGCCGTATTCGTTTGCGCCTTCTTGGGGAGGTCGTGTCAGCCACCAGATCATCAGAATGGACAGAACCAATTGAAGGATTGAGACAACAACGATACCGGTCACACCCAGGACGGCCGCAGGTCCTCGCAATGCATCGGGATTTTCGGTCCCTTGCTCCAATACCGAAAAGAACGCCACCCCACCCAGCATAACAAATAGCGTTGTAATGCTGAGCGCCATCGGCAGCAGCAAATACCAGCCAGGTCGTCCTGTATCATGCAGCCTTCGCCAACCGGCGGCCAGCATAGGTATGAGAACAGCCAGCTGGAAAACAGAGGACAGGACCCGAGATCCTTGCCCAGTTTCTGGGTTGGTCCCGAATATGATCGCATCCACCACAGCTAAGGCAGCACTCACGAGAACCACAAACAAGAAGAACCACCAGTATTCTGAGCGCATAGCCCGACCGGAGAACTGGAAGTATTTCGAGAAACACGTTTTGACGGCTTCACCAAATCCCATCTTTCAATCCCTTCATTGTTTCTGTGCGGCCTCAAATCGCTTCGCTGCTCAGGGGAACACACTCGCAGCTCCCACTTACTTTTTTGCTTGAACGCAGAGGCCTATCGTACGAGAGCGTAGAGAAATTTACGCGCGGAAAAAATATTGATTTATTAAAAATTAGATTCAAACATGCGAATTCGACACAACTTTATTTTACCTCCGTTGTTGTCGTTGCTGCTCGCTGTGCCGAGCCCTTCCGACTGCTGGAGTGAGTGCTAGCGGTCGGAAGGCACTTTATAATGATTGAGCGCTGGGAGGACGCGATGCTTAGACTTAACGAACTCGCCCTCTCTCCTGAATTCGCTCTAGCGTTTGCTAGTGGCGTCATTCAGCCTTCGCACGTTATTGGCGGCCCCGATAGTCAACAAAATATCGTCCCGCCGACCAAGCCCCCCACGGCGCCCCCCACGGCAAGTTTTGGGAAAGGTAGTCACAGGATCAAGGTATGTTCAATTGGCTGCACAGGCGCGAGAGCTTCAAACAAGCGCATCCAATTTCACTAATTTCAAGGGAACCAGAGGGAGAAGAAAATGTCTAACAAGATGGTGATGATTGCGGGCGCAACTTGTTTCACACTGCTTGCGGCCTGCGACGATACGAGTACATCAAGCGCGTCCGCCGAGCTCACGCCGGCTCAGCAGGCGTGTTTGCGAGATGTAGCCAATACGACAAACAATTCGCAAGTCGTGGTGCTCTCATCCGCGTTTAGCGAGGCGGGAACACAGGTCACAGTCGGCGTTGGCGAGGATCGTGCTCCTTGGAATTGCATTGCTTACAGTGATGGCGCGACAGCTGGTATCGAGTTCCTGGGCGACGAAGGCGCATTGTGATCTGTTTGGTGCGCAGCTGAATACGGTTGCGCAGTACCGGTTCGCTCTTCAGAAAGCTCGACTTGGCCTGTCGGATACGCCTTTCAAAGCGTAGCGTGGGCATCCGTTTCGGATCATCGGATGCCTCAATAAACCGATCAGGAGTTTTGTAAACAAAGCGAAACCTCTACAAGAAGGAGTCCTCCATGAGTGCTAGATTTGTCCTTCTGCTTGCTGCCGTCGGCCTCGTGCCAATTGCGTTATCATACGGTCTAATGCCCGGCAGTTCGATCCCAGTTTTGCTGGGTTTTCCTGTGGAAGGGACGAACCAAACCCACGTGTTCCGAGCGATTATGGGTCTTTATCTGGCAAACGCTTTGTTTTGGTTGGCGGCCGCTTCGAAACCAGAATTACAACGCCCCGCGCTGTGGGTTCTATTTTTGTTTATGTCGGGACTGGCCGTTGGACGCATACTAAGCATTTTTATCGATGGAGTTCCGAACGGGATACTTCTCTTTTACCTTGCGGCCGAGATAGCTTTTGCGGCTCTGGCGGCGGTTTCCCTGACAAAAATACGATAAAAAAGGAAGTGGTAAAATGGTGAGGTTTGGCTTTGTTCTCTCGATGATTGCAACTTTTTCGGTTGCGACATCCGCTTTTGCACAATCGACATCTGTCCAGACCGCGGTGGACGAAAACTTCTTAGCGCTTGAGACTGCCGTTGACGAAGCGGGAGCTACTCCAATCGCATCGATAGATCACGCGCGCTTGGCCAAAGCTGAAGGCGTAGCAATGCCAGCATCACGTGTACTCATTTTCTCTGATCCAGAGATAAACACGCCCATTCTGGAAGAGAACGTACGAGCAGGTCTGGACCTTCCTTTTCGCGTTCTTTCCTTCGATCAGGATGATCGCCCGCAGATCGCCTATACAGACTCTCAGTTTCTCAAAGTGCGGCATGGTCTGAATGACACACAAGCGTTAAATACATTTCATAGCAAGATGCTCGAAGTTCTAAACAACTTGGATGCAACACCAGCGCCGACCAACGGGTTGTTTACCGACTATGGGGTCATCGAACTGCGATCTCAGCTCAGCGTACCAGAGGCAGTCGAACGTCTCAGGGCAGCCGTGATGGGGCAGGACGATACTGTCTGGTTTGGGGAAATCGATTTTGCGACCGAAGCGTCCCATCTGGGGGTGGAACTGCCGGATGCAGTTCTCTTACTGTTCGGCGGACCAGCACCCGGTGGCGTGGCTATGGCGGGCTTTCCGGCAATTGGTTTGGATGCCTTTTGCCAAAAACTATTGGTTTACGCGAATGAAGAAGGCGGCTCCGTAGTCATTTTCAATGACATCGCTGCCTTGGCAGAGTTGCACTACGGTTCCTCAGCCGAGCCTCATCACGGTTTGAACAAACGGCTTACCGCAACATTTCGCACTGCAATTGAGTAGCCGCTGGTTGGAAGTCACAATTTTTCTGAATTGCTATATTCCGTATTTGGCTGCCCATTCTGAGCTGGGTACAGACCATCGCAACACTTAACCCCTAACGGCAGTTTGCGGGCAATGTTGCCCTGGGCGCGAGCATATAGTTTTCATTCCAAAACAACGCAGCACGGTCTTGACCATACTCAGTTGCACATTTAGTCAAAATTGATCTGCCCGCTGGGACGACCCGGCCCAACAAGGGCATTTCTTCAGGACGACCTGGCAAATTGGAGGTCGAACATGACAACTAAAACCAAACAAGCTAGGAAACTGATCGAGGGTAGACCTGCCCTAATCGTAATCGACATTCAAAAGAGCACGTTTATTGATAACAGCGAAGTACGCTCCATCGACAACATGCCGGGCTACAAAGAGCGCATGATCGCTGCGCCTGATTTGGTTGATACCGCACATGATTACAATGTGCCAGTCATTTTCATCCAAGAAGTCCATCGTCCCGATAGGATAGACTTCGGCCGTGAACTGGATGGTGACGAAGACATACACTGTCTCGAAGGCGATCCAAGAACGGAGGTTGCAAAAGATGAGATGGGATATCGCAAAGGTGACTACATCGTCCCGAAGCGACGGTATTCTGCATTTTTCGGAACCGATTTCGAAATCCTGCTACGAGGTTTAAAGGTAGACACACTTTTGTTGTGCGGCGGGCTGACAGATGTTTGTGTGCACTACACATTCGTCGATGGCCACCAATCAGACTACTTCTGCCGCGTAGTAGAAGATTGCGTTGGCGGGTCATCTGTCCAAGCCCATGAAGCTGCTCTCAAAGCTATGGAATATCTACAAACTGGCGCTGTTCAGAGCCGAGAAGCAGTGATCAATGCGATTACGTCGCTCTAAATTGCAATCGAAACGTTAGTGCCAGTTGGGGTGCATAGTTTTTTTGGGTGCGGAAGCGCAGGAGCCGAGGTTTGTTATGAGGCTCTGGTTTGGAGTAATGGGAAGATTTTAACCGTAGGATCGTCGCAAGAGTAAGCCCGCGCGGCGCTAGCGGTTGTTTACGCGCCTGGCCTAATGGGCCAGAACTTTTGGATTGAGCTTTATCTAGTCTATCGTGAACAGCTCCTGTCTTTCAGCAACACCGCGCAATCTGTATTGCCCCAGGGAAACAAGACTTGGAATGGAGCCCACCAAGTCGCCTGCCACCTTATCGGAAACCACAATGTTCTGATCAAGCGCGCTGCACATGCCTAAAATGCGCGAAGTTGTGTTTACCGCTGGGCCGACCACTGTGAAATCCAAGCGAGACCTACCGCCAATATTGCCGTAAAGAACATCGCCTGCGTGCAACGAGAGAGTGAAGCCGGTCGTTGGCAAACCATCAGCTTGCCGTCGTTGGTTGAGTTCCTCAAAGGTATTTCGCAACTCCGCGGCCGCGTGAATTGCGACGCGGCGAGCGTCCGGAACTTGATTGATATCGAAGATGGCAAGCATTCCATCTCCCATGAATTTCAGAACGTTACCGCCATTGCGTTCGACTACGTCAACAGCTTCCGCGAAGTAGTCGTTTAGCAATTCTATGATTGAGTCCCCCGGAAGCGCCTCTGACAATTTGGTAAATCCTTGCAAGTCAAAATACCAAATCACCGCTGAAATAGTTTCCGATGAACCTCGGGTGATGTCCCCGGAAAGAACGCGCCTGCTGGCGTCCTTGCCCAGATATGCGGCTGTAATGTCTTCAGCCATCAGTCGGTTCGCCCCACATTTCAGCGTCAGGCAAAGTGGAGATATCAGTTGACGCAAACCATCAAGTTGCTCGCTTGTGAAGCCCCCGCTCGCATCGGTTGTCAACGAGATTATGGCACCTTCCTCGGCCTGCATTGGGTCAACAGGCATAGCGTTATCCTGTATAAGGAAGAACCGTTTAACCGCGAAGTAGTCTGTGGCACCGCGCTCGCGAAGTTCATCAAAGATTGGAAAGCTAAGCTCTGGATCTTCGACTGTCAGATCTTGTCTGATCTCTTCAACGTTGTTTGCCAAAAGATAGTAAATCGGGCTTAGGATGTATTGTTCAGGGGCATCCGTTCTTCGGACAAAGTCCTCTCGCTCATTTCCCCCGTCCCTGTGCCAGCGGAAAGCGACTGTCCCAATCTCGGGATGATGAGCGCGCACAGTAATGTTTGCTCTCTGAAGCGGAATCCCTGCCGAAACAAGACGTTTGCAGAATGCTTCCAACCAGGTTTCAACCGGCGCATTCTCCAAGCCCTGTTGAACCAGCCAATCGGCTAAGTCCTTTATGGCGGCTGTGAGTTCCCAGTCTTGGATTAATGGAGCTGCCATGATGACCTCACGATGAGATGTCTGAACAGTTTGTTACTAGTTTAATTCAGTTCAAGTACACATCAAATTCAATTCTCCCACTGCGCTTGCAGCCCTAAGGTATATGCTGATCTTGTGGCGTATTGCACGCGCGACACCGGGGCAATGGCCGCAATTCATCAGGAATTGCTGGCGATGTGAGCTGTGGCGCGTACCCCAAGACTTTTGCGACTGAGCTTTGCGGGGTATCTGTGTGATCTGTCGGCATTGAGGCAACCGAAATACTCAATCTTGCCACTCCAACCGATACAAGACGTGGTGACCGCGTAGACCTTTCAGGAGTCTGGGTTCTATTTCAGAAAATGAGAAATCGGTTCGTCCTCCGACCATGGCGCGAGTCGCATCTGAAACGAGTATCTCGCCTGCCGCACCAACCGTGGTTATGCGTGAAGCTTTGTTGACCACAGTGCCAAAAAAATCTCCACGAGATTGCACGACATCGCCAGTGTGAATTCCAATCCGGACACCGAAAGACGGCTCCTCGGAAGCCGATGCAATGGCCTTCTGAATCTTGACAGCGGCCGTTAGCGCTTCCTTCGCGGACGGAAAGACGGACAACGTTCCGTCTCCAAGGGATTTCACGAACTGGCCATGATACTTTTCAATGATCGCCGCCAAGACTTGGAAGTGGTTTTCGATCAGCACCGACCAACGCTGATCGCCCAACGCCTCCGCCAACGTTGTACTGCCTTCTACATCAGTGAAAAGTACTGAAGCCAAACCTTCGGTTTGGATCAGCTCGGGTCCATCTTCGCGCGCAGCATCAACAAGTTTTTGGATGGCCAGTTGCTCTTTACCCACGAGTTCAATATTTGGAGTTGGCACTGAAGCGTGGCGATTGATGATCTTCCAGGCTGCTCCCTCCAGGACAAAAATCAGAACGGTGCGGTAAAAGACGGCTTCATCAAAGCCGACAAACTGAATCTTGTGGACGAAGGATGACCATCCCGTCTCTCCGTTTTCGAAGGCCTCAGCTTCAACTTCTTCGAAAACGACGGGAGCGGGGATCTCCGCGAAAAAGCCGCTAACCCCATCGCGAACTGCTTGCCCGCTCCAAAACTCTCCTTCGCCTGTCCCAACAAACCGTAGTTCATCTGCCTTCGACAGAAAATCCTGCAACTCGTCAGTATTCTTTTTGGTTCTGAGTATTTCATACCAACGCCTCGAAACTGCCAGCAGTTCAGGTGAGGAACGTATCATCACAAATGACTCGAGACGCTAAATGGAATGAGACTTACAAGGTCTTGCAACCGGGATCTCCATATTCGAAAGATGCAGGTCAATGCTGCCGCTGAGGTTTGGTCAGATCAAGACTTTTGTATTTCTCCAAAACGGAGCGCATAAGACGCAGATCAAAAGACGCACGTCGGTTCAGAGCGAACTATCGACGGAGTTTCTGAGTTCGAGTCCGGATCACAGGGTATCGAATCGTTTCGCTGTCGGAGAGCTACTCGGCGCTGCACTGACCCGCAAAAAAGGATGCTTCAGTCTTTTTGGCACACGCTAAGCTAGAAGGTTCCCAGAACTCCGCAGTGAATTTCTAAGTGCAGCACGCTCTGTCTTGACATGGTTATGCGAACTGGTTCAGCTTGCGGTCATGACGTTCACACGCATCCACTGCCATCGAATATCGGCCTGAGGTCGATAACCCACGCAAAATTCGTGGGAGGCAGCATTGGTATGCGGGTGAGGCTTATATCCTTGTAATTGCTCCAGATTAGAGTGCACGAGTCGGTTCGATTCCGACGCCTCCTACCATCCCCTGGAGGAGTCCGACATGGCGGACGATGTTACTAACACAATTGACTTCAACGATATCAAGCAATCGGTCGAGGAGAGCCTCGGTCGCACACCCGAAGGCTGGTCAGGCTTGGTCACGGCGCTGTTCACAGAGGTTAAAGAATACTGTGATCAGAAGGATGCCACCTACCCCTTCATCCTCCAGATCAAAGAGAACCTCGGCGAGCTCCGCATCTACCACCGGTGTGATGATCGACAAATTCAGTCGATGATCACCGCCACAATTGCACGAGCAATTCGTACCTGTGAACGATGCTCAAACGCTGCTGAGACCCAACTTCTGGACGGCTGGTACACGACACTTTGCTGCTGGTGCGCGCATGATGTCGCGAGCAAGCGCCACCCCGAAAGGAAGAGGTTCTTTGGCGTTCGAAAGAAGCCCGTTCGGGACAGGTTGACCTGCTCAATTTGTGGATATTTCGGTCAGATCGACCGAACGGATGACCGTAATCGGTGCCCCGCGTGCGTGAAGCAGAACTGGTGATGACCGCCGAACAACAAGTGAACTTCAATAAGATTATGGAAGACTACGATGATGAGGACTACGCCCGGAAGCTCATGAATACGGGCTCGCGGGCCACCGGTCATGTCCCGCCGATTGCCATTTGCCATATCCCGGGAGGGGTCTTCCATCTCAACAAGACCAAGTTCTGGAGAATGTGACTGATGGATGATGTCGAAAAGAGCTGGAAGGAATTCCGGGAAAAGGTCCGAGGTGTGATCGAGGACCATGGAGCGCCAGATGATCTCCGCTCATTTGACGCCTGGTACGCCGAGGAGATGCGTTTGGTGATGGCGCACAACTACCCAGCTCCGCACGTCTCTGACGTTACATGGTCGACCGAGGTTCCACATGTCGAGTGTGATGACCGCGAAGTGGTCGACCGTATGATGACTGCTATGGCGGAGGTTTCACACGATCTCAAAGAGGCGCGGGCCCGGCGGTCAGTGATGAGCAGTATTGTCGGCTGGAATGATATTCATGGAAGCGTCTTCAAGCAGCTTGGTGAGTATCGTGCCGGGTGGGCGGAGCAGCTTACGCTTGCACTTGAGAAAGTGAAGAGGTTGATCGACGAGCAGCCCGACCTGTTTGGTGATGAACACCCGTCCATCGTTCAGATCAAACAGAAATGGGGAGGCTTGCGCGTCTATGAGCGCCCGGGCTGCAACCAGGCTGCGAGTGAAGAGATTCAATGGCGTGTCGATCAGATTGAGCAAACCTGTGAAGGTTGTTCTAATTCTGCCCAACGCCAGAACATCCTTGATGTTTGTGACGACGCTTTGCATCTGGTGCTACAATGATGCTCTGCGGCGGCGATTTGAGGGCGCCGAAGAATCCTGGCCCGACAGCCTTAGGCTAGACATTGTGGAAATCTATCCAGACCTCGTTTCTCCGGATTGCGCATCTCTTGTTCCTGCTGTCGGAAAGGGCTGGCTCGCCATGATTTCGCAAGCACTCCACAAGCTTTCCTTCAGTCAGGATTTCAGGGCACTGGACCCTGGAACTATTCAGATCTTGGATATTAAGAAAGGCCAGGATGGCCAGATTTTCATCGGTTTCAGTCGATACCACGATCTCATCCAGGAGTACGCTGACTGGATGGAATTTCGATGCGGTGTGACGTGTGAAGAGTGGGGCCTCGTTGGTGACATCGTTCGGACAGCCGACAGGTCTCAAGTGCTCTGTTCTCACTGTTACTGTACTCGGGAGAAGTCTGATGGGTGATGATGACGACGTTGAGCTGGATGAACAAACCTTGCGTTTGCTTAGGCTTCGGGAGGCTGAAATTGCGGCCGGTCGAGCAAAACTTACCAAGCCGATTACCTCGGATGAGATCCGGTCGCGAAAGGTGCCTGATCCGAAGGGTAAGCCAGATGAGTGACGAGACTGCAGAAGAGGAAATCCCAATTTTCGTAATCTGCGAGACTTTGGTGAACGGCCAACTTCGAGAGATTGAAGGAAAACAGATCACTGTAAAACCAAACAAGATCTTAGTCTTGACGATCAGTGTCGAGGATGTTGAGCGATGACAGATGATTTTTCAGAAGAAGAGACCTTCGGGCGCCCGTTAAAGGATGTTCCTCTAAGTGACTTGATCGCAGAGTTGCAAGCTCGTCGCAAAGAGGGTCCGGAGGTCTGGCTTGCATTGCGCAAAATGATTTTCGAGCAAATCGCCGATTTTGCACAGCGTCCGGCCGACGCGCCCAAATGGCGGGATGAATGGGTCAAAGAGAACACCTGGGATCTAGTGACTGACGACGATGATGTTGAGATCACAGATGGTAGCGGCAACGTGTTCGACGACCTCGGGAACGAAGACCCAAGGAAGAAGACTTAGTGATGGGGCCCGAGCATTTCAGCTTGATCTTATCCGCCGTGATCATTGTCGCGTTGGCGATCTACGTCAGACACATCGTCCACACCGCTGGAAAAGATCGCGAAGTCGATCCAGAGCAAGTGCAAAGGATCATGCGAGATCTGGACTACGGCCACCTGGACCGAGTGATCAACCGGCGAAGGAAGGGGTAGCGGGATGTTGAAGGTGGTTGTCTATGTTGGTGATCAAGAGGTCGCCCGAGCTGTGGTTGAGAACGATTCAGAACTCGCGGAAGTGTCTGATTACAATATTCGAATGAACGAACGGGCCGCTGAACAGCTGGGCATTCAGGAAAAAGGCCTTGGCGGCAGAATTGAAGACCACCCACGAAATCAAACTGTTTGGTCGCTTGTTCGCAAGATCGTGGACATGTGGCTGCTAACAACCGGAGTGGATATGGAAAGCGCTCAGGCAAAGCTGCCGCCGTTGATCCGTGAGTCCATTCGCGAACCTGAATAGAGGGTCGAAAAGGAATCGAACCAGAGCGAAGATTGGAATGCTGTGATCAAGCAGATTTCTGATGACGAGCCGTATTCCCTAGGCTTCTACACTGACAAATTTGAGTCGTGGACAGCGGACGAGATTGAAGCTCTTCGATGTGATGTGGTTGAGACAGTAACAGAAGAAGAACTAATGGCCGAGGTCGAACGCCGGCGAGGAGCTGATCTACTGCCCAAGGCGGCCTCGAATGATGGCTTCTCAGATCTGGTTGACGATTTCTGGGGCAAACTCGATACAGACCCAGACCGCTAGTACAGCTTACCTGCCGTCATTACCCAATTTTTGACATCTGAAGTCTATGGCGACTGTCGTTGTAGTAGTGCGCGCTTCTTCTAAGCGCCTCTCCTGCTAGGAACCAAAGCGCCCCGGATAAGCATTTCCCCAACACTGCTCTGCGGAACCATGAACCACCAGTCTCTACGATGAGCATGGTTGACCGCAACCAGCCCAAACCAGACATGCCACAGTAACACGCGGGACGGGCACTGCCGTTCTTTGCAGTCGCAAAGTAATTCATGGGAAACTCAAAAAGCGGCCATTCAGGTTCAGTATGACGATCTCGACGATCCCGCGGCCGCACCTATGCCTCCGAAGCGCCCTGTAGAATGGTCAGTCTATTGTAGGGTCTGTTCAGCGAGGAAAAACCGACGTCACCTCAGTTTTATTAAAGCCTAACAAAGCCTTAGGTAGTACAGGAGTAGACATCAACGTTTACGGATAAGCAGAGGGCGTTGCATCTCACAAACGCACCTTAATCTGTTTTTCGGGCAGTGCGAAAAGCGATCATGGTTAAGTCATCCAAACGTTCTTCATTCGTACTATGATCTTGGTAAGCGCCGTGAATAGCCGACAATAGATCTTCCGAACACGACCACTCTTCCTGTTCGAATACAGATACAACTTTCTGGAAGCCAAAAGCCAAACGTTTTTCTCCACCTAATTGATCAATCAACCCATCAGTTGAAATAAAAAAATCTGCTATTTGATCCATTTGAACTTCGTGTTCCAAGAATTTTGGACCAATTGGAGTATCCACATACCCAATGCTCAGCTTATCGCCTCGGATTCGGTCAATTCCAGTCTTGGATTTGACCAAAAGAGACATGTGCGCGCCTGCAAACGTCGCAACCCCTTTTGCTGAATCGATCTGGCATATCGCAGCGTCCATGCCGTCGTTAGAAGTCCCGTTTGCAGTATCCTGATTTAAAAGTGCACGCGTCAAGTCGCTCAACTTGGACAGCGCCAGTGACGGGCTAAGCGTTTCATTTTCGAAGTAGAGCCGCTCGAGTGTAGCGATTGCCAACATGGTCATGAAGCCTCCGGGAACGCCATGTCCAGTACAGTCAATTACGGCGAGCGTCGTAATTGGGCCATCCGTTTTGATCCAGTAGATGTCCCCACCAACCAAATCGCGTGGTTCCCATATGACAGCGAAATCAGCAAAGGCGGCCTTGCACTGGCTTGTCGTGGGCAGCAAACCCTGCTGAATTCGCGTGGCATAGTTTACGCTTGCGACGATCTGGTGGTGCGCCTCGCGGATTTCATTGACACGTTCAACCTCGCGATCCAGCATTGAGTTATAGCTTTGAACAACCTTGCCAATCTCATCTTCTGACTCGTATGGGACAATTTGAGGGTCATCGTATCGCTCGAACTTTTCAATGGCTTTCAACATTTGGCCGAGAGGTCTGTTGATGAGCCAAAGAAATGCAGCAGCGCCTGCTAAGATGAGCGCAAATCCCCCGAGAACTCCAAGAAGGACCACAACCCCCACTTCTGTCCTTAACTCATCGTTCAAGATCGCCTGATCAATTCGGGCCAACATCGTTGTCGGCCCTGCGGCCGTCGGAACAGAAACGACGATGTCTAAACCAGGTTTTTTTATCTTGTCGCATCCTATAGCAGGCCAGGAAACCAAGGTTTCTGAGCTTTGCTCTAACCTCTGTTCGGCGCAAATAACGTAAGGAAAACCCGAATAGACAGCCAGCAGGCTCGTTGCTTGCACAAGACTTCCTGCTTCAACCAATTCAGCCAACGGACGCGCGATCCGATTGGCAATCGTTGCAACTTCCGCGGCAACCTGATCCGTTTGAGCTTGCTTTTTGAATTCATAGTAAAAAAGAAGCACAATGGCATTTAACACGCCTCCGAGCAGGAGCGTCGCCAGAATATGCTTCAGAAATATTCGGCGCTTCAAAGATGTCCAGAGTTTACGCACTAAATGCCTCTATAGTGTCCGGCATCTAGTTCCCGATGTTCTTCATCGCGGCCTGAAGAGCGCCACGATTGTTGACGATCATCTGTACAACTTTGTAATCCCCGGAAACTTCACGCACAAGAAAGTCCGCCGTCACGGTATCGCCATCTTCGGTTATCATTTCAGAGCAGACGAAATAGTCACTTCCCGCAAGAAGAACCATGGGATGAACATTCGCAGGGTAAACGGTTTCAAACGCGTTGGTGGTCGTGTCCAGATACGTGTAAGAACCGTCGACCATTACCCCATCGACATGCGAAATCATGGCGGATTGGAGCTTTGCCTTGATCTCTGTTGGAATGTCGGCGGCTGTAGCCGGGTCGGACGATATTACTACGGCAACCACACACAATAGCCTAATCATATAAACCTCCCCACTAACAACACTGCACAATTGATACACTGAAAATGCATAAATGTGTATCTTATGATATTAAGACCTGAATTGAACTTGGTGCCACCCAAGCATGACCAAGGGGAACAGATGCTTGCAAGCGAAGTCTATGATCTACGCGCCAACCTGCGCCGACAAGGTGTTGTCTTTGCATACAGTGGTTATGTAACCGAAGGTATCCTCAGTGGTGTTGGCGATGCGTTAAAGCAGAAATTAGTGTCTGAAGATGCTGACACAAAAACTCTCCGAAGCGTTTTCGCTGTTTTCGTAGAGCAAATGCAGAACATCATCAGATATTCAGTCGAACGGCTATCAGCCGACGGTGAGACCGAGGTACTGGATATAAGTTACGGCATCGTGACCATAGGAAATGAGGCCAACGGCTATGTCGTTCATGCGGGCAATCTGATCCTTTTGAGTGACGTAGACAACATGCGAAAACGACTTTCCGAACTACGCGCCATGAATCGTGAGGAGCTTAGGGCTGCGTACAAAGGCCAACTCCGGTCAGAAACTGACGCCGTCAGCAATAATGCAGGTATCGGGTTAATTGAAATTGCGCGTCGAGCGTCAAGGCCAATCGAGTTTGATTTTATGCGGATTGACGATCAGCACGCATTCTTCGCACTCAAAGCGACGATTTAAGAGGGTACGAATGCAGAAAATTGATATCCCAGCAACAAACCGCACCCCGGCCGTGGCGTTCGATTTTGACGTTGGCCACCTCAAACTGATTGGGGAATCCTACCCTGAGGATGTTACGACGTTTTACAACCCGTTGTTTGATGCTTTGAAAAGTTGGTTGTCGGATGGTTTAATGTCCAAATGTCGTTTTGACTTTGAACTCATCTATTTCAATTCGTCCAGCGCCAAGGCCATCATGATGATCATGGAGCTTTTGGATTCCGCTGCTGAGGCGGGGAATAGAGTTGACGTCTATTGGTTTCACGACCCCGAAGACGCGACCATGGAAGAACTTGGGGAGGAGTTTGGGGAAGACCTGAAACATGCCAAGTTCACACTGGAAAAGTTGTCGGATCGATGACTATCGACGATCTCTTTGTTCGCGAGAATGAGGCTTTGGAAGTCGCGGAAGCAGCTATAAACAGTGGACAGTTTCCGAATGATGAAACACGCAAATCAATTGAAAACCTTGTCGGAGAATACAGAAAGCTGCTCAGAACCACGCGGCGCATGATGCGATTGAGTGATCGTAACGAGCGGGAACTGAATGCATTAGCCGAAAAACAGCGCATCGCCGCCGAAGAGGTTGCCCAAAAGAACCAAGAGCTGGAGGCATTGTCAGGAAAGCTTGCCAAATACTTATCGCCTCAAGTCTACAACTCGATCTTTTCCGGTCGCCAAGAAGTTAAACTCGCGAGTAAGCGAAAAAAGCTGACAGTGTTTTTCTCGGACGTCGCCGGCTTCACAGAGCTTACGGATCAGATGGAGTCGGAAGATTTAACAGAACTCCTGAACAGCTACCTGACCGAAATGGCGGAAGTCGCTCTGAACCACGGTGCGACGATAGATAAGTTTATCGGGGACGCAATCCTTGTTTTCTTTGGAGACCCGGAGACTAAAGGGGTGCGGGAAGATGCTTTGGCATGTGTGAGAATGGCAATTGCAATGCGAGACAAGTTGACAGAGTTGCGGGCAAAATGGATTCGTCATGGAATAAGGCAACATTTACAATGCCGTATAGGTATCAATACAGGCTTTTGTACGGTTGGGAATTTTGGAAGTGACGACCGAATGGATTACACCATTATCGGCGGCTCTGTGAACGTGGCATCAAGGTTGGAGCATCAGGCCGAGGAAGGAGAGATTTACATCTCGTACGAAACCTGGGCGCACGTGAACCACGAAATAGAGACCGAAGAAGTTGGAGCTATCCAAGTCAAAGGCGTGGCTCAACCTGTCATGACATACCGTGTCTTGGGTCAAAAGAAATCGAGACCGCGCGCAGAAAAAGTAGTATATGAAAACCCGAATTTTCAAATGGTGTTGGACCCGAGCTCGATGACACCAGAAGAACGCGCCGCAAGCTTAGAGATACTTAAAACGGCTCTTGCATCACTCCGCAAAAACTAACACTGAGGTCTCGCAGCCAGTGTTTGAACGTGTCTCAGAAAATTCCCACGAATTCTCAAGAATTGTTCCATGCCGTGGACAAGGTCAGTTTTGTTCATACATCTGAATTAGATGTAACCTGCCTCAAAGGTAGCTTCGCCCGCGGACTGTGAGCTCACCCAACCCAAAAGATTGCTCTTGCAGCGGACGGCTGCAATGCGATCTGCGACCGCAGAATAAAGACCTACCCTTGAATTCAGAAGAGAGCTGTTCGCCAAACTTTGCAAAGCCCGCTTTCTGCGCATCGCAGACCTTCGCGAGAATCCCAGGTTCCTTAGGGAGGCCCTTTGCGGGATTGAGCAATGCAAAGGGCCACTACCGCAACGACTAAGCCATATACTAATTGAATTCGTCGCTAATGCAGACAAACGCACAGCGCAAAACTATGGGCGAACTACGCAAACTTATGGGGTGTGCGAAGTGCTATGCGCAAACCTACAAAATCCTAGAAATCCAGGTTCTCCACGCTCAGGGCATTTTGCTGGATGAACTCGCGGCGTGGTTCCACCACGTCGCCCATCAGTTTGGTGAACAGATCATCCGCTTCGACCATGTCGTCCACCCGCACCTGCAAAAGCGTACGTGCGTCCGGGTCCAGCGTCGTTTCCCAGAGCTGATCCGGGTTCATCTCACCCAGACCCTTGTAGCGCTGCAGCGACAAGCCCTTTTCACCTTCTTCCAGAATGGCGCGCAGCAGATCCAACGGGCCGTGAATTGCCTGTGACCGGTCGCGACGGACCAGCGTAGCCGGGGTGTTGTAGATCTCTTGCAGACTTTGCGTGAAGCTGCCGGTCTTGCGCGCCTCGCCCGAGCGCAGCATCGGACCGTCCAAGGTACGCACCTCTTCCACGCCGCGCAAAATACGGGCAAGACGAATTCCGTGATCCTGTGTGATCCGGCCCTGCCAGCCGCGTTCGTATTCCAGCGCGATGAGGTCGAGACGCGCGGCGACCTTGTCTGCAACGCCCTGCAAATCCGCATCGACCGCGCCTGGCACGAAGGCACCTGCAACGGCGGCCTGTTCCAGGATGTGGCGTGGATAATGGGTTGGGAAGGCGTCCAAAACGCGCTTCAACTGACGCGCTTCGTCGACAATGCGCGTCAGATCCTGACCCAAGATCTCTTCGCCAGAACCGAGCTTCAGAACTGCCCCTTCGACACCTTGGTTGACCAGGTATTCATCCATCGCCGCCTGATCCTTCAGGTACACTTCGGATTTACCGCGCGCCACTTTGTAAAGCGGCGGTTGGGCGATGTAGAGATAACCGCCCTCAATCAGCTCAGGCATCTGCCGGTAAAAAAACGTCAACAGCAATGTCCGGATATGCGCACCGTCGACGTCCGCATCGGTCATGATGACGATTTTATGATAGCGCAGTTTTTCGATATTGAACTCGTCTCGCCCGATCCCGGTACCCAGCGCCATGACGAGGTTGCCGATTTCCTGAGATGACAACATCCGGTCAAACCGTGCACGTTCAACGTTCAGGATTTTACCCTTGAGAGGCAAAATTGCCTGAGTTTGCCGATCGCGGCCCGTTTGCGCTGATCCGCCCGCGGAATCACCCTCAACCAGGAAGACTTCGGTTTTGGTCGGGTCCTTTTCCGAACAATCCTTGAGCTTACCGGCCAGAAAATTCACATCCATCGCCGTTTTGCGGCGGGTCAGCTCGCGCGCCTTGCGGGCAGCTTCACGTGCCAGAGCGGCCTCGATAATTTTGCCAACGATAATCTTGGCCACGTTCGGATTTTCTTCGAACCATTCAGCCAGCTTTTCGTTCATCAGACCTTCGACTGCAGGGCGCACTTCGGATGACACCAGCTTGTCCTTGGTCTGGGACGAGAATTTAGGGTCGGGGACTTTGACCGACAGCACACAGGTCAGACCCTCGCGCGCATCGTCGCCGGTAAAGCTGACCTTTTCCTTTTTCGCGATCCCGCTGGTCTGGGCGTAGTTGTTGATGGTCCGGGTCAGCGCACCGCGGAAACCGGCAATATGGGTTCCGCCATCGCGCTGTGGGATGTTGTTGGTGAAGGGCAGGACTGTCTCGTGATAGCTGTCGTTCCACCACATGGCGATTTCGACACCGATATCGTCACGCTCACCCTTGATATAGATCGGTTCGGGCATCGCGGACGTCTTGGAGCGGTCCAGGTATTTGACAAATTCCTTGACGCCGCCTTCGTAAAACAGCTCGGTCTCCAACCGCTCTGCCGGGCGTTCATCAATCAGAATGATCCGTACACCCGAGTTCAGGAAGGCCAGTTCGCGCAGACGCTTTTCCAGCGTCTCGAATGAATATTCCAGGTTTGAGAACGTATCCAACGACGCCAGAAACCGCACCTCGGTTCCGGTCCGGTCACCGCAGTCAGCGACAACTTTCAGGTGTTCAACCGTCTCACCGCCCTCGAACCGTGCGACGTGTTCTTTGCCGTTACGCCAGACGCGCAATTCCAGCCAGTTCGACAACGCGTTCACAACCGAAACGCCAACGCCATGCAGGCCGCCCGAAACCTTGTAGGAATTGCTGTCGAACTTGCCGCCGGCATGCAGCTGGGTCATGATCACTTCGGCGGCAGAAACACCTTCTTCGGGGTGAATATCGACGGGAATTCCGCGGCCGTTATCGCTGACAGATACACTGGAGTCGGCGTGAATTTTGACGGTTACATGGTCAGCGTGACCGGCCAAAGCTTCGTCAATTCCATTGTCCACGACCTCGTACACCATATGGTGCAGGCCCGAGCCATCGTCCGTGTCGCCGATATACATACCGGGGCGCTTTCGAACTGCCTCTAACCCTTTGAGAACTTTAATGGAATCTGCACCGTATTCCTGGGGTGCCTGTGCGTCTTCGGACATGCCGTCAGTACCTATATTATTTTGGTAACTTATACGTTTTCTGGGGGGGATTGTCACGCGCTACCCCAACATTTTGTGTCGGTCTTGCGTGATTTCGTTTCTTTCGGCAGCTGACTGCCGAATCCCTATAAACGGTCGATATCGGCCGCTATATCCGCTGCGATTTCATGGGCGTCGACATCACTGCGCTCGGCCGACAACCGCAGCCCCAAAAGGTCAGATTGATAGCGCGTCGCCAGTCGGTTCGGATCGTGGCTTAGGGCGATATCCTCGGCCTCTTGCGCCTGACGGAACAGGTCCGCAAAACAGGCCTTCATCTCGGACATGAGGATACCCGCCTGCCCCGCCAGTTCGTGATCCTTGGCCTGCAATTCAGCATAGGTCTTAGCTAACATGCAGGCTTTTGCTGGCGCTCCGCTGGCCTCGATCACCAAACGCGGCTGCGCCTTCAAAGCTTCCAATGGTCCTAACCGGTCAGCCAGAGCCTTCAGTCGCGCGACACCCTCTTGTGCGTAGCGTTGCAGTGCCAGCCCATACAAAGCATCCTTGGACCCAAATGCCGCATAGAAACTGCCGGGTTTCAACTTCAACTCGCGTTCAAGGTCTTTCAGGGATGTGCCAGCCCAACCCTGACGCCAGAAGATATCCCTGGCCCGGGCAATCAGGTCATCACGGTCATATTCGGGTTTGCGAGGCATCATCTTCACCAATTCTTGAACGGTTGCTCAAATATATACTTGAGTGATCACTCAAGAAAGACTATTTCTGCCTGAACGCGCCAGAAAAGGAGTTCCGACATGGCCAATTTCCCGTCACATGATCTCGAATCCGCCCCCGAAGGGTCCAAACCGTTGCTGGAGAAATCGCAGGCCGCTTTTGGTCGCCTGCCCGGCCTGCACAAGGTCATGGCCGAAAGCCCCCAGCATCTTGAAGGCTATCAAGTTCTGCACGGCCTGTTCATGCAGACCGATTTCGACAACGACGAAAAAACCGTCGTCTGGCAGACCATCAACGTGGAAAACGAATGCCACTATTGCGTACCCGCACATACCGGCATCGCCAAGATGATGAAGGTTTCGGACGAGATCACCGAAGCCCTGCGCAATGAAACCCCGCTGCCGTCGGCCAAGCTTGAAGCACTGCGCACCTTCACCCTGCAAATGATGGAAACCCGCGGCAACCCGACCGAAGCACAGCTGCAGGCGTTCTTTGATGCGGGCTACTCGCACCGCGCAGTTTTGGATGTGGTTCTCGGCCTGGCGCAAAAAACCATGTCGAACTACGTGAACCACATGGCAAAAACCCCGGTTGACGAAGTCATGCGCGGCTTCCTGTGGGAACGTAAGGTCGGCGAGCCGGCCTAAGCGGACACGACCGAGCCCTCAAAGCCATCACTCACGATCAATGATTGGGCTCGGTCGCCCAGTTCCGCAAACAGCTCAGGCCCGGTGCCCGTCATCCAGGCCTGAGCGCCCAGCGCACAAATCTCATCATACAGCGCCGCGCGCCGATCCGCGTCCAGATGCGCCGCCACCTCGTCCAACAACACGATCGGGGGCGCGCCAATCATACTCGCCAAGGCCCGTGCGTTCGACAGGATCAATGAGACCAATAATGCCTTCTGCTCACCGGTCGAGCAATCCTTGGCCGGAACGCCCTTGGCAGCGAACACCCCGTACACGTCTGACCGATGTGGTCCCACCAGGGTACGTCCAGCCGCCAGATCCCGGAACCGGCTTTCACTTAGTGCTTCGCGCAGATCCGCTTCCGTTTTCGGCATCGCACCTTCAGTCTGAACCAACTCCAAGTCCGCCGATGGAAACGCGGTTTCCGCCTGATCCTGCGCCGCGCGCAGATGATCAAGCGCTGAAAGTCGCGCCGCGTGGACGCGGTGACCAGTCTCCGCCATCTGCCCTTCAAGTGCGGCATACCAATGCGCGTCCCGCACCTGCTCTTTCAGCAGGCGATTCCGTTCGCGCATGGATTTTTCGTAAGTCAAAGACGCCTCAGCATGGGCTGGGTCGAAACTCAGCGCGATCCGGTCCAGAAAACGCCGACGTCCTTCGGCCCCCTCGATCCAAATCCGGTCCATTGACGGGATCAACCAGACAATCCGCGCCAGCTTGCCCAGATCAATCTGGCTAGACGCCTTGCCATCAATGCGAACCTGCCGCGCGACACCGCCCTCAGACCAGGTTTCAATCTCGTGATGTGGCCCCTGCGCCTGCAGCAACCCGGACAGTTTCCAACCCAGCGCCTCGGGGCGTCGGGTCATTTCGGCCGCGCTGGCCCGCCGCATTCCGCGACCGGGGGAAAACAGGGACACCGCTTCCAGGATGTTGGTCTTGCCCGCCCCGTTCGGCCCGTGAATCGCAACAGGCCGACCATCCAAAGACAGTCGCGCCAGCTTGTGGGACCGAAAATGCGAGACGGTAAGCTCGGTCAGGGCCAAACCCATGACCCCTCCCTTCATCTTTTCAAAAATACTCCCGCCGGAGGCATCGCACGTCCGTGCGATCAGACGCGCATCGGCATGACGACGTACACGGCGCTCTGGTCACCGCCCTCGCGCATCAGGGTCGGGTCGGCGGCTGAATTGAACAGGAAAACGGCGTTCTCACGATCCACCTGCGAAGCGATTTCCAGCAGGTATTTTGCGTTGAACCCGATCTCCAGGCGCTCATCACCATAAGCGACTGCCAGTTCTTCCTCGGCCGCGCCGCTGTCTGGCGCGTTGACCGACAGCACCAGCTTATCGGTATCCAGCTGCAGCTTTACGGCACGAGACCGTTCGGACGAAACTGTCGCAACCCGGTCCACAGCCTGTGCGAACTCGGCCGCGTCAACTTCCAGCTGGCGTGTATTGCCCTGCGGAATAACGCGTGTGTAATCCGGGAACGTGCCGTCGATCACTTTTGAGGTCAGCGTGATATCCGGGGTTGCAAATCGCACCTTCGTTTCGCTGACCGACACAGCGATATCCATCTCATCGTCGTCCAGAAGCTTGCGCAGTTCGCCCACGGTTTTGCGCGGTACGATCACACCGGGCATGTCTGCAGCGCCATCGGGCAGATCCGCATCGATGCGCGCCAGTCGGTGGCCATCGGTGGCCACACAGCGCAGCACCTTGCCGCCATCGGATCCGTCGGCCACATGCATATAAACGCCGTTCAGATAGTAACGCGTCTCTTCGGTCGAGATGGCAAATTTCGACTTATCGAACAACCGGCGCAGCAAGGCTGCCGAGGCCGTAAAGTTCGACTGGTATTCCGAGGACGCCATCACCGGGAAATCTTCCTTCGGCAGCGTCGCCAATGAGAAATTCGACCGGCCTGCTTCAACCGTCAGACGACCTGCGGCGCTGTCGGCGGTCAGTGTCACCAACGCGCCATCCGGAAGCTTGCGCACGATCTCATGCAAAGTCGTTGCGGCGACCGTTGTAGCCCCGGCTTTTTCGACCTGCGCAGGCGCCTTGTCGACAACTTCGATATCCAGATCGGTCGCCCGGAACATCGCCTGATCGCCTTCGGCTTCGATCAAAACGTTGGCAAGTATGGGAATGGTGTTGCGGCGTTCGACAACAGATTGGGCCTGGGAAACGGCCTTGAGAAGGGTGCCGCGTTCGATGCTGATCTTCATACCCTTAATTCCTCTGACTTGCGTGCCGAAATAGGCGGGACTGGCACGTTAGCGGTTCCGCCCTGAGGCACAAGGATTTTTTATGGATTTCTCGGTCGGATTGCCCAAAGCGTCAAGGGCCGCGTGGCCCAGCAGGCACAGTTCATTTCCATCCGTGGAAAATAGCGCACAAGAAAACGCCCCGGGCGTGAGGGTCCGGGGCGTTTCTAACGTGATATGGGTAGGAGCTCAGGCTTCCAGTGCGCGCCGCAGCATTTCCACATCTTCGGCAATCTGGCCGTCTGTGGTTTTCAGCTCTTCGATGCGTTTTACGCCGTGCATGACAGTCGTGTGGTCACGTCCTCCGAACCGGCGGCCGATTTCCGGCAGCGACCGGCTGGTCAGTCGCTTGCACAGATACATCGCAACCTGACGCGGGCGGGCATAAGACCGCAGGCGTTTAGGCCCAATGATGTCGGACAGGCGGATGTTGTAATAGTCTGACACTTTACGCTGAATCTCTTCGACAGTGATCTTGCGCTCGGATGCGCGCAGCACATCGGCCAGGCAGTCCTGCGTCAGCTCCATGTCGATCTCGCGCCCCACCAACGAGGCAAAAGCGAACAGACGGGTCAGAGCGCCTTCCAGCACGCGAACATTGGTTGAGATCCGGTGCGCCAGGAACTCCAGGACGCCATCGGCAATTGTCAGGTCGGGATATGTGCTGCTGTATTGCTGCACCTTGTTTTGCAGGATGCCCAGTCGCAGCTCATAGTCGGTTGGGTGCAAATCGACCACCAGACCACATTGCAGACGCGATTTCACCCGATCCTCAAGGTCTTTGATCTCACCCGGGGCGCGGTCGGCCGAGATGATGATCTGCTTGTTCTGGTCTACCAGCGCATTGAATGTGTGAAAAAACTCTTCCTGTGTCGAATCTTTGCCGGCGATAAACTGCACATCGTCCACCATCAACACGTCAACCGACCGGAACAGATGTTTGAAGTCCATCATCCGGCGTTCGCGCAAGGCCTGCACAAAGCGGTACATGAACTGTTCCGCCGACAAATAGAGCACGTTCAACTCGGGGTGCTTTGTTTTCAGCTCCCATGCAATAGCGTGCATCAGGTGCGTCTTACCCAGACCAACGCCACCGTAAAGAACCAGCGGGTTGAAGGTCACAGGACCACCTTCAGACACACGACGCGCCGCGGCATGGGCCAGTTCGTTGGGTTTGCCAACGACAAAACTGTCGAAGGTAAAGCGGGAATCCAGCGGCGCGGCCTGCAAGGACTCAAATGCCCCATTCGCGGCTTCCATCTGCGGCGCAACAGGTGCATCCCGCACAACTGTCGGCTCGGATTCGGCCTCTGCCTTAGGGCGCGCCGGTGAGTTGGCAGCGACGCGAAAGGTCAGTCGTTGAACCGTTTCCCCTGCGGTGTTCATCTCATACAATATGAGATCCGCAAAGTTCTGACTGACATAGTTGCCCATGAAATTTGTCGGCACGGAAAACACCGCTACACCGTCCTGCAGCTCTTGGAATTCAAGAGGTTCGATCCAGGTCGTGTAGTTGTTTTTTCCGATGGCCTTGAGCAACTTGTTACGTAGTAGTCCCCATTTCTCTTGTGTCATTAAGCGCCTCACGCATCCCATTCTTTATTGGCCTGTCGGCCTTATTGCTATTTTCCGGTTGCCCGGATTAAGCTTTCACACGCAAAAGGGTAACCAACGCCAAACCGCAGAAGTTTGGCGGGTGTGTTTTGGAAAGTCCGCACATCCCTATTTTCCGGCGCTCCATACCCGGAACGCCTTAAAAACAGGGTTGCGCAACGCAATCTCATATTCGACAGGGCTTGGTTCCCTGGTGACCCAAGGACCGCAGCAGATTAGCAAACCAGTTGCCAACATTCGTTCCTGACCGTCCTGATGCCCGTCAGTCTAGTCGTTGGAACAGCCTGTCCCCCCAAGCGAGTGAATCGCTGTAACAGTGGTAGCAAGAGGCCAAGGCATCCGGCAACGAAACTCTGATATTGACTCGTATCTTTCGCCGAAAGAATCTCTCGGGTTTGTGAAGGCGCGGCTTTCCGGCAACAGCAAAAAAAAAGCGCCGCAGGACGCGGCGCATTTTCTATCATTTCACCTTGTTTGGTTGACCCGAGGTCAACCCAGATCTTAGCCCAGCGCTTTTACACGAGCCGACAGACGCGACATTTTACGCGACGCGGTGTTCTTGTGGAAAACGCCTTTTGTGACGCCGCGCATCAGTTCAGGCTGAGCTGCGCGCAGTGCTGCGGTTGCAGCGTCCTTGTCACCGGATGCGATCGCTTCTTCTACCTTACGCAGGAAGGTGCGGATGCGCGAACGACGTGCTTTGTTGATTGCGAAACGGCTCTCGTTCTGACGAGCGCGTTTTTTTGCTTGGGGCGAATTAGCCATGTGTGTCTCTGACCTTTGGTTCGGTACGTTGTCTAGGGTTGCGCGCCACGGAATATCCGCACCGGATCAGAAATCACGAGTGTGAGTCGGGCCAAGCGGGCCGCACGCGCATGTATAGCGGCGGTTACTATCCAAGTTGGCCGGGTTTGCCAAGCCGATTCTTTTGATGCGGATAGCTGGTATGAAAAAGGCGGGCAAAGGCCCGCCGGTTTCGATTTGATCAGGGCACCGATTACTTGTCGCGGAATTGCGCGGCGCGTTTTTCCAGGAACGCGGCCATGCCTTCCTTCTGATCCTCGGTCGCGAACATCGAATGGAACACACGGCGTTCGAACAGCATGCCTTCGCTCAGCGGCAGCTCATAGCTGCGGTTTACCGATTCCTTGGCTGCCATTGCGGTCAACTGCGATTTTTCGGCGATCTTCTGGGCTGCGCCCATCGCCTCATCCATCAGTTTCTTGGCGGGAACAACACGACTGACAAGACCAGCGCGTTCGGCTTCTTCTGCGTCCATGAAACGGCCGGTCAGGTTCATGTCCATGGATTTGGACTTGCCGACAAACCGCGTCAGGCGCTGGCTGCCCCCAAGCCCGGCAATGACGCCAAGATTGATCTCGGGCTGGCCGAATTTGGCAGTGTCCGCTGCGATGATGAAATCGCACAGCATCGCCAGTTCGCACCCTCCGCCCAACGCATATCCGGCAACGGCTGCAATGATTGGCTTACGGATCGCGCACACGCGGTCGTTCAGAGCACCAAACAGGTTCGAGCTGTAGACATCGACAAAGCTCATCTCGGACATCTCCTTGATGTCCGCGCCTGCCGCGAACGCCTTGTCCGACCCGGTGATGACGATGCAGCGCACTTTGTCGTTGCTATCCGCATCTTCCAATGCGGTGCACAATTCTTGCGCCAGCTGTGAGTTCAGCGCATTCAGCGCATCGGGCCTGTCGAGCTTGATAAGGGCGACGTGGTCTTCGATTTCGACGATGATCGTCTCAAAAGCCATGAGATGAGAGTTTCCGGTTGTTCCGTTCAGGTACGATTCCTTACCACGCGAATTCGCTGGATCAAGCTATCTTTGGCATTGCGTACAATAGAAGGATGAGCGACCGGACTGGGTGATTCTCTTGATCGGGGTACCACAACCTTCGGTCCGGCAGGGTTCGCCCTCGCGCCCATAGACGTCAAAGCTGTGCTGAAAATATCCAAGTTCTCCATCGGCTTGGCGGAAATCGCGCAGGGAAGATCCACCTGCTTCGATGGCGTCCTGCAATACCTTCCGGATGATTGGAACAAGTGCAGCGACTCGGGTCGCAGAAATTTGACCGGCTTTGCGACGTGGCGACACACGACCGCGATAAAGCGCCTCGCAAACATAGATATTACCCAGTCCGGCAACGATTCCCTGATCCAAAAGTGCAGATTTGATCGGAGTGTTCTTTCCCCGAAACGCATCGATCAGATGTTGTTCGTGAAAATCATTACCCAAAGGTTCCGGCCCGAGGACAGACAGCAGCTTGTGATCGTCCGCAGTTGCTGTCTGCAACAGGTCCATCGCACCAAACCGGCGCGGATCGTTGAACGTGACACGTGCGCCATTGGCCATGTGAAAGACCACATGGTCATGTTTTTGGATCACCGGATGTTCATGCGCGAATTGCCCCAGCGGATCGCCAGATACGGTCATCCGGCCTGACATGCCCAAATGAATCAGCAGGGTTTCACCGCTGCTGAGATCGGCAAGAATGTATTTCGACCGTCGACGCAATCGCTGAACCGTCTGCCCCGTCAACCGCTCGGCCATCCGCTCAGGGAAAGGCCAGCGCAGATCAGGACGATTCACATCTGCCCGGTCGATCGCCACGCCTTCCATCGCTGGGCTCAGGCCGCGTCTTACTGTCTCGACCTCAGGCAATTCCGGCATTACACGGCTCCTATTCCAAAGGGCCGCATTGTGCCCCGGTTCCAGAGCCCTATAACAGAGGCGAAATTCGAAAAACGGCAAGGCAAATGTCCGACAACAGCGACAAGACCACTCATTTTGGGTTCGAAACCGTGCGTGAGGCTGAAAAGGCCGGGCGTGTGCAGGGCGTGTTCAACTCGGTCGCCTCGAAATATGACGTGATGAACGATGTCATGTCGATGGGCATTCACCGGGTCTGGAAAGACGCGATGATGGACTGGCTTGCTCCGCGCCCAGGCCAGCGCCTGCTCGACGTGGCGGGCGGCACCGGTGACATCTCGTTTCGATTCCTGAAACGCGCAGGCTATGGCCATGCCACCGTTCTGGATCTAACCGAACCCATGCTGGTCGAAGGCCGCCAACGTGCCGAGGCCGACCAGATGGCAGACAGCCTGAATTGGGTGGTTGGTGATGCCATGGCTCTGCCCTTCGACGACAACACATTTGACGTCTACACGATTTCTTTCGGCATCCGGAACGTGACCCGCCCCCAAGAGGCCCTGAACGAGGCGTTTCGCGTTCTCAAACCCGGCGGCCGCCTGATGGTGTTGGAGTTCAGCCAATTGCCCAATGACGGGCTGCAAAAGCTCTATGACCTTTACAGTTTCAACGTCATCCCGCGCATGGGCAAGCTGATCGCCAATGATTACGACAGCTATCAATATCTGGTCGAATCGATCCGCAATTTCCCGGATCAGGAAACATTTCTGGGCATGGTCCGCGCGGCCGGATTTGAAAATGCCAAGTACCGCAACCTGAGCATGGGCATCGCCGCGCTGCATTCCGGCTGGAAAATCTGATGCGCGGACCACACAACATCATTCGCCTGATCCGCACAGGCGCCACTCTTGAGCGCACAGGCGCCATGAACGTTGTGCTGGACGCGTTCGAGGCTCCGCGCGCAATCCGGTTTCTGGCGCATGCTTTGGGAAAACCGTTCCAATGGTTGGGTTACAAAGGCGATCCTGACATGCCCCCCGCCACAAGGGCGCTGACGGCGCTTGGACCGGCATACATCAAGTTTGGTCAGGTACTGTCGACCCGTCCCGATGTGGTCGGGGATGAGTTGGCCGAACAATTGCGCGTGCTGCAGGACAAGCTGCCCCCGTTCTCTAAAGCCGAAGCCATGGCTGAGGTTGAAAAGGAACTGGGCCAGCCGGTTTCCGAAGTGTTCAGCGAGTTCAGTGAACCCATCGCCGCGGCCTCGATTGCTCAGGTCCACAAGGCCAAGCTGGTTAGCACCGGTGAAGACGTCGCCGTCAAAGTTCTGCGCCCAAACATCGAACGCGCCTTCCGCAAGGATGTAGACGCATTTTATTTCGCCGCACGCATCGTGCAGCTATTCGCCCCCGGTGCACGCCGCCTGCGTCCGATGGAGGTGATCGAACATTTCGACGGCGTGGTCCGCGGTGAGCTCGACCTGCGGCTGGAAAGCGCAGCCGCGTCGGAATATGCGGCCAACACCAAGAACGACACAGGCTTCTGGCTGCCCCCGGTCGTCTGGTCCCTGTCTGCCCGCCGGGTGATGACGCTCAGCTGGGCCGACGGCGTTCCGCTGGGCGACAACATCGCGCTGGATGCTGCGGGGCACGACCGCGGCGATCTGGCGGAACGTGTGCTGCGCCTGTTCCTGTTGCACGCGCTGCGTGACGGTTTTTTCCACGCTGACATGCATCAGGGCAACCTGAAGGTCGCGGCAAATGGGGACATCATTGCCTACGACTATGGCATCATGGGTCATATCGACGAATATACCCGCCGGGTTTATGCCGAGATTCTCTTTGGCTTTATTCGCCGCGACTACAAGCGCGTGGCCGAAGTGCATTTCGAAGCTGGCTATGTCCCTGCCGACAGGGACGTCGACGAGTTTGCCCGCGCCCTGCGCGCGGTCGGAGAGCCTATCTTTGGCATGGATGCCACTCATATTTCGATGGGACGCCTACTGAATTACCTGTTCGAGGTGACAGAACGGTTCGGCATGGAAACCCGCACGGAACTGATCCTGCTGCAACGGACAATGGTGGTCGTCGAAGGCGTGGCGCGGTCACTGGACTCGCGCATCAACATCTGGGAAGTCGCGCGCCCGGTTGTCGAAGATTACATCAAGCAATCCATCGGTCCCCGCGCAGCACTACGGGATTTTGGCAAAACCGCCATGGTGCTGGCCCGCTTTGGCCCGCGCCTGCCCGCTTTGGTGGAAAATGCGCTGATCGCGCAGACGCAAAAGGACGACACTAAAAACAAAGGCCTATCGGCGGCCATTCTTCCAGCAACCATCGGCGCCGCTGCTGGCGCCGCAATTGTCCTGATCCTGACAGCCTTCACCTAAGGCATATCCGTCAGCTTCATCTGGCCAAAATATCCTCGGGGCGAATCGCGCAAGCGCGATGGGGGGCAGACAGCCCCCCCTCTGCCCGATCCGGATCAGATCCGCTCGAAGGCAATGGCGATACCCTGTCCGCCACCAATGCACATCGTGACCAGGCCCTTCGATCCGCCGATGCGTTCCAGCTCGTACAACGCCTTAAGGGTGATGATCGCGCCTGTAGCGCCCACCGGGTGCCCCAAAGCAATCGCCCCCCCGTTCGGATTCACCTTGGCTGCATCCAGCCCCAGTTCTTTGTTTACGGCCAAGGCTTGCGACGCGAAGGCCTCGTTGCTTTCGATCACATCGAAATCCTCGATCGACAGGCCCGTACGCGCCAACAGGTTCTGTACAGCCGGAACCGGTCCGATCCCCATAACCTCGGGACGGACACCAGCGTGACCGTATCCCAGAATGCGCGCCTTGGGTTTCAGACCCGCTTTCTCAGCTGCTTCAGCCGTAGCCAGAACCATCGCGGCGGCACCGTCGTTGATGCCGGACGCGTTTCCAGCCGTCACCCGACCGTCCTTCTTGAACGCCGGGCGCAGTCCTGCCAGCGCCTCGGCCGAGGTCTGCTTGGGGTGTTCGTCGACCGTGAAATCGACCATGTCGCGTTTGACTTTGACCTGAACCGGCGCGATTTGGCTTTCAAAATAGCCAGCCCCAATCGCAGTCGCAGCCCGCGCCTGGCTGGCTAGGGCAAATTCGTCCATTTGCTCACGCGTGATCTGATGTTCATCCGCCACGTTCTCGGCTGTCACACCCATATGACCGGTGCCAAAGGGACAATTCAGGGCACCCAGCATCATATCGAGCGATTTAACATCCCCCATTTTCGCACCCCAGCGCGCCTGAGGAACGATGTAGGGGCTGCGCGACATGCTTTCGGCACCTCCAGCCACGGCAAATTCTGCATCACCCAACATCAGAGACTGCACAGCGGACACAATCGCCTGCGCTCCCGACCCGCACAGGCGGTTCACATTCATCGCAGGTGTTTCGTTCGGAATGCCCGCTTGTTTTGCAGCGGCGCGCGACAAGTACATATCGCGTGGCTCGGTGTTGATCACGTGGCCAAAAACAACGCTGCCGATCTGGGTCGGTTCGACCCCTGAACGTTCCATCGCCGCTTCCGTCACCACGGTCGCAAGATCAATCGGCGCGGTTGATGCCAGCGCCCCGCCAAACGTACCAATCGCGGTGC
This sequence comes from Ruegeria sp. YTSC003, assembly GCF_059609785.1. NCBI lineage: Bacteria > Pseudomonadati > Pseudomonadota > Alphaproteobacteria > Rhodobacterales > Roseobacteraceae > Ruegeria > Ruegeria sp. YTSC003. Next base: position 104,064 of record NZ_JBXWMK010000011.1, read on the forward strand.
GGGCACCATCAAGAATCACGATGTCTTTCATGTCTCTACTCCTCCGGAATTTGACGGAATTATGCATCTGCGGCATCAGGCTGTCCTATGGAACGTACCGTCACAAGCAGAATTGACATATGACGGACAAACGCGCATGAGATTCCGTCATGACGGAAAACCCAGATGATATCCTGACACGCCTGCCCGCACGCCTGAAAGAGGCCCGCCGTGCCAAGGGCTTGTCGCTTGAAGCCGTGGCAAACCTCAGCGGCGTCTCCCGATCCATGGTCAGCCAGATCGAGCGCGGCGAAAGCAGCCCGACGATCTCGACCTTGTGGAACCTGACCCGCGCATTACAGGTGGATTTCGCGGGTCTTCTGGAGGAAGCGAACAGCGCGAACCAGATCGAAGTCCTCAGGAAATCCGAGGTGCCCAGCATCGACAACATGGGCCAAAACTGTCGGATTCGCATTCTTTCACCGCCCGAGGAAGCAGGTGGTCACGAGGTCTACGATATTGAGTTTGACAAAGGCGGCGCACTAAACAGCCAGCCCCACGCCCGTGGAGCCAGAGAACAGTTGACCGTGCTGGAAGGTGCCGTTCGTGTGACCTCCGGTACGGCTGTCAGTGATCTACAGAAGGGTGATACCGCACGCTATGCGGCGGATGTCGTGCATTCGATTGTTGCTAACGGGGCAGCGCGGGTTTTCCTGATCGTTAAAAACGCCTGACACCTGCAAAATCCGTATTCACGGAAATTTTTCCCGTATACTGTAATTCCCCTATTTGGGAATTATGTCCGCTATGTTAGATATGCGACTCAGATAAACGGAGACCGCCATGGCAGATGCATTCTTGTCCCATATTACGGACACCCTTGCGCAGATCGAATCTGAGGGTCTGTATAAGCGCGAACGAATGATCACCTCGCCTCAGGGCGGTGAGATTACGGTGGGCGACCGGAAGGTCATCAACCTGTGCGCCAACAATTATCTAGGTCTGGCCGATCATCCTGCTTTGATCGAGGCCGCCAAAGGCGCGATGGAACCCAAGGGGTTCGGCATGGCTTCGGTCCGCTTCATCTGCGGTACGCAGGACATTCACCGTGAGTTGGAACAGAAGCTGGCCAAGTTCCTGAACAAGGACGATTCGATCCTGTTTGCCGCTTGTTTCGATGCCAATGGCGGCCTGTTTGAGCCTTTGTTAGGGCCTGAAGACGCCATCATCTCGGACAGTTTGAACCACGCCTCGATCATCGACGGTGTGCGGTTGTGCAAGGCGAAGCGCTATCGGTACATGAACAATGACATGAACGATCTTGAAGCTTGGTTGAAACAGGCGCGCGAGGATGGCGCGCGACATATCATGATCGCCACCGATGGCGTGTTCTCAATGGATGGCTATCTGGCCAACCTGCCAAAAATCCGAGAGCTAGCTGATAAGTACGACGCCATGGTCATGGTGGATGACTGCCACGCCACAGGCTTTATGGGGCCGAACGGCGCGGGCACACCGGATCACTTCGGCGTCGATGTGGACATTCTGACGGGAACCTTGGGCAAGGCACTTGGGGGGGCTATCGGCGGTTACATCGCCGGGCCACAGCCAGTGATCGACCTGCTGCGGCAGCGGGCGCGGCCCTATCTGTTCTCAAACTCGCTGCCACCCTCCATCGTCGCCGCCGGATTGGAAGCAATCCGCTTGGTCGAAGAGGGCGACATGCTGCGCGCGCAACTGTTCGGCAACGCGAAGTACTGGCGCGCGGGGTTGGATAAACTGGGCTTCGACCTGCTGCCCGGTGAACACCCGATCATCCCGGTCATGCTGGGCGAGGCGCAACTGGCGCAAGATATGGCGTCGCGCCTGTTCGACGAAGGCGTCTATGTCTCTGGCTTTTTCTTCCCTGTGGTCCCACGTGGTCAGGCACGGATTAGAACACAGATGAATGCGGCTCTAACAAAGGACGAATTGGACCGTGCGCTGTCCGCCTTTGGCAAGGTCGGCAAAGAATTGGGAGTGATCTGATGCGCCCCAACACAATGAAAGCTTTGGAGAAATCCAAACCTGAGGAAGGTCTGTGGATGGTGCAGGCCCCGGTGCCCGAAATTGACGCGGACGAGGTTCTGATCCGCATCAACAAGACCGGCATTTGCGGGACAGATATCCATATCTGGAACTGGGATGACTGGGCTGCGGCCACAGTGCCAATCCCGATGATCACGGGCCATGAATTCGCGGGCGAGATTGTTGAGATAGGGCGTAATGTAACCGGACTTGAGATTGGCCAGCGCTGTTCTGGCGAAGGGCATCTGATCACCACCGACAGTCGCCAAAGCCGAGCAGGCAAGTTCCATCTGGATCCCGGTACACGCGGCATCGGTGTAAACGAACAGGGGGCTTTTGCCCAATACCTGAAACTTCCTGCCTTCAACGTGGTGCCCTTGCCTGAAGACGTACCTGACGAGATCGGAGCCATCCTCGACCCGCTGGGCAACGCGGTTCACACGGCGCTCAGCTTCGACCTCCTGGGCGAAGACGTTCTGATCACGGGTGCAGGCCCTATCGGTATCATGGCCGCCGCTGTTGCGCGGCATGCAGGCGCGCGGCATGTGGTGATCACCGATATCAACCCGGATCGTCTAAAGCTGGCCGAACACGTCGTGCCCACCGTGCGGTCCGTGGATGTCAGCATGGAAGACCTGCAAGACGTCATAACCGAGCTTGGTATGCAGCAGGGGTTTGACGTTGGCCTAGAGATGTCAGGCTCGCAAGCCGCACTGGACCAGATGGTCGAGGCACTGGTGATGGGCGGAAAAATCGCCTTGCTGGGCATTCCCCCCGGAAAATCCCCGGTGGATTGGAGCCGTATCGTCTTCAAGGCCATCACCATCAAAGGTGTTTATGGGCGCGAAATGTTCGAAACCTGGTACAAGATGATCGCCATGTTGCAGAACGGTCTGGATGTCAGCAGGGTCATCACACACCAGATGAAGGTCGACGATTTCGCCGCAGGTTTTGACGCAATGAAATCCGGCCAATCCGGCAAAGTGGTTCTGGACTGGACTTAACGCTCTGGAATTGCGCGAGATCAGACCCTAAACAGGGGTGAAATCATGCGTTTGGAGGAGCAAATGGGCGACAAGGACCGGTATCTGGAACGCGGGATCGAGGACACTCTGGTCACCGATTTCGCGGAAACCCATCGCAAGAGCTATGGCGACTTCCTGCAGCTCAAGACCTTGTTGAATCTGCAAAAAACGTTTCAGGACCCTGCGCAGCCGGATGAAATGCTGTTCATCATCATCCACCAGGTCAGCGAACTATGGCTGAAACTGATGCACCACCAACTGGTCGAGGTGCGCCGGTTCCTGCAACAGGATGAATTCGGGCCTGCGATGAAGAACCTCGACCGGGTCAAGGCGATTCAGCGCCAGCTGATCTCGGCTTGGGAGACGTTGCTGACCATGACGCCGGCCGACTACATGACCTTTCGCGAGGCGTTGGGCAGTTCTTCGGGCTTTCAAAGTTACGGCTATCGTCAGATCGAGTTCATTCTAGGCAACAAGGATGCCTCGACGCTGAAGGTTCACGCACATGATCCCGAAGTGATGGCGATGCTAGACGCCGCACTGACCAAGCCGTCCTTGTATGACGAAGTGCTGCTTATGTTGTCCCGTCAGGGTTTCGATGTGCCCGATGATTTACTGAACCGGGACTATGCGCAGCCTTATTCCGGTGACAACCGCGTGGTGAAGATTTGGGGGGAGGTGTTCCGCGATACGGACAAATATTGGGACCTTTACGCGCTGGCCGAAAAGCTGATGGATGTTGAATCCCTTTTCCAACGTTGGCGCTTTGACCATGTCACGGCTGTGGAACGTGTCATCGGCAACCAACCCGGCACGGGTGGATCCAGCGGCGTGTCCTTTCTGCGCAAGGCCCTGGATTTACGCTTCTTCCACGACCTCTACGATGTGCGCACCGAATTGATGTATGCGGGGCAGGAGTAGGCGATGCTGTATCGAGGGTTCTCTCAGGACGAACTGGAGCGTGAATACTCTCCCAGTTCGATGATCGGTGGCGATCTGACGCCTTATCTGGACAGCTACACCGCACTCAGCGCGCAGCACCGGACAAGGATGGAGGTGCGGGAAAACCTTGCCTATGGCGATTCGCCGGCGCAAGTGCTGGATTTCTTTCCCGCGAAAGGATCAGGCGCGCCTCTGCACGTCTTTGTTCACGGCGGATATTGGCAAGCGCTCAGCCAGCGCGAATCGGCGATGATGGCCCCCGCACTGATTGAGGCCGAGCAATCCTTTGCCACATTGAACTACACGCTGGCCCCGGATGCGCGACTGGAACAGATGGTCAACGAATGCCGCGATGCCCTGCTTTGGCTGGCAGAGAACGCGTTCAATTTGGGCTTTGATCCGTCGCGGATCACCCTATCGGGACACAGTGCAGGCGCGCATCTGGTGGCCATGGTCATGGCGACCTCGGCGGATGCGTTGGCCCGCGCGGGATTGCGCGTGCGCGATGTTATTCTGATCAGCGGCGTCTATGATCTGGAACCGATCAGCCTGACGTCCGTAAACGATCCGCTGCAACTGACTCCGGTCGAGATACATGATCTGTCCCCCATCCTGCACCTGCCCGCCCCCGGCCCGCGCTACCACGTGGCCGTGGCCGAACGAGACACGCCCGAATTTGTCCGCCAGAGCCGAGATTATGCTGAATTGCTGCGCAAAGCCGGACATTCGGTCAGTTTCGACCTGAAAAAGGGGATGCAGCATTTCGATATTATCATGCATCCGGGGACGTTTTTAGCGGGGTCGAAATAGGCAAGGGCCATTTGCTGCGACGCCATGAACGTCTTGTTCGAGCGCATTTTAACCGATGCTGCACTTTGGACAAACGTCCGATGGCGAGACGCTTCAAACAAATTGCCTTAATTCAGCCATACATTCCGCGCATCAGTACACAAAAGGCTGCATTTCTAATAAAAAACTGATGCCCATACAAAATGATTTTGCGTAATAGAATTCGGTTGCTCGCCATTATTGTGGCTGCGTCTGGAGTTGGGTTGATCGTCTACAAACCATTCAAAACTATGGTGTTTGAGCGCGTCGATTCCACGCTGGCTGCTTGCAAGAGCGCCCGCCATACGGACAAGCAGGTCGAAATCTGCGCCGAGGCGCTGGCTGCGCACGACAAGGCGATTTCGAAATACCCAACTGACGATCACATTGATCATACTTGGCGGGACCAAGCGTGGCTCAAAGGGATTATGGGTGATTACGCGGGTTCCATGTCGGATATCAACAAAGCTCTAGAGCTCAATCCGAACTCGGCTTGGGCTTGGTATTGGCGAGGACGACTGAGCATGCCGGCTGGGAATTTGGAATCCGCGATTTCTGACTACCGGCAGGCTCTGGTATTAGACCCTCTTTATTGCGCACCAAGCCGGAGACTTGGGTATATGACGTGGGTGATCTGGAAGGTTGGGGGGCGTGACCCTTCGGCACTGGACAAGATCCTAAAAAGAGAACAAGGCAAGAGTCCCAACAACCCGAATATGGCTTTCGTAAACCATTTGGCCAACTATGCGGATGGACCGCAAGCGGGGGCGCTGAATGCGCTGGACTTGTTGATACAATCAACTGATCGTCCCGAGTACCTGATGCTGTTGCGCGCAAGACAGAACATGCAGATTGAGCAATACGAGGCAGCGTTAGAGGAGCTGTCGTATGTGACACAAGGCCCGGAACTCTACGAGCAATTAGGTGAGGGATTCAGAGCGCAAATATCTGAATTAAGGGCCGCCGGAAACGAATGTGCGGCTGACGTGTTGATTGGGAACAATTCAAACTTCTCTTCTGTTTACAGCGATGGGTTGCGACTAAAAGTGGACGCTCAAATGGAAGTGGAGGATTGGATGGGCGCCTTAACTTCAGTGGACCGGCTGATCGCCTATAGGCCGCAAAGGCATATGCCTTGGACTACGAAAGGCGAGATTCTCGAACAGTTAGATCGTTTGGAGGAAGCAGAGGCGAGCTACAAGGAAGCTATCCGTTTGGCGCGGCCAGAAAACTACGATGCAGGCCATGCAACTTCCCCACCGTTCATTGAAGCGCTGTTTCGCCTTGCCGCCATCTATGAGGAAAAAGGCAGGTTGGTTGAAGCGCAGGTTATATGGGATGAAGCCTTGGCGGTAGCCGACAACAGTGTGATCTGGGATATTCAAGAATTAATGAAGAATGCAGGTCACTTTGCGGGTGACAGGACCGATGTTTACGATCCGCAAACCAAAGCTGCGGTACACGCCTGCTTGAAGGATGCCGCCTGCAAATGGGAGAGTATCGGGGGGCTACAGTTACGTTAGCGCACGCTATCGCGCTTCGCCGAAAAGTGACAAAGCGTCATTCGCAGACTTGTGATAAAGGGCCGCTTTGCCCGCAAAGCGGACGTGCAGTTATTGTACTCTTGAGGATAGAGCAGGATTAAATGATGCGTGTTTCTGACTGGATTCGGAAAGCCTTAGGCAAAACATAGAAAAACGGCGACCCTTTGGGTCGCCGCTAACTGTTTCAGCGCATAGCAAAATCAATCCAGCGTACGCGTAACCTCTTCGCGTTCGAAGATTTCAATCACGTCGCCTGCACGGATATCGTCGTAGTTCTCGAACGCCATACCGCATTCCTGACCCGACTGGACCTCGGCCACTTCGTCCTTGAAGCGTTTCAGCGTCTTCAGCGTGCCTTCGTGGATCACCACGTTGTCGCGCAGCAGGCGGACACCTGCGGAACGACGCGCCACGCCTTCGGTGACCAGACAGCCAGCAACTTTGCCGACGCCTGTAACCTTGAAGACTTCGCGGATCTCGGCGTAACCGATGAACTTTTCGCGAATCTCGGCGCTCAGCAGGCCGGATGCGGCGGCTTTCACGTCGTCCACAAGGTCATAGATTACCGAGTAGTAGCGGATTTCCACGCCCTTCTGGTTCGCGGTGTTCCGCGCCGACGCATTGGCACGCACGTTGAAGCCCAGGATCGGCGCACCGGATGCTTCGGCCAGGCCGACATCGGTTTCGGTAATCGCACCTACGCCCGAGTGCAGCACGCGCACGCGCACCTCGTCGTTGCCGATTTTTTCCATCGCCTGAACGATGGCCTCAGCCGAGCCCTGAACGTCTGCTTTCATCAGAATTGGCAGTTCGTTGACGTTCTCGTCTTCCTTGGCTTTCTGCATCAGCTGCTCAAGGGTCGTTGCGGCGCCAGCGGCCGCACGTTTGTCCTTGGCGGCCTGTTCGCGGTATTCCGCGATCTCGCGAGCCTGTGCTTCGGTCTCGGTCACGTTCAGAACGTCGCCCGCTTCAGGCGTGCCGTTCAGACCCAGTACCTCGACAGGAACCGAGGGGCCAGCTTCCTTGACGCGTTCACCCTTGTCATTAATCAGCGCACGGACTTTACCGTATTGCTCACCCACGACGAAGATATCGCCCTGACGCAGCGTGCCGTTCTGAACCAGAACAGTGGCGACCGGGCCGCGACCCACGTCCAGCTGCGCCTCGATCACGGCACCTTGGGCGGCGCGATTCGGGTTGGCTTTCAGCTCCAGAATCTCGGATTGCAGCGCGATGGCTTCTAGCAGTTCATCCAGACCCTGACCGGTGATGGCAGAGACTTCAACGTCCTGAACTTCACCCGACATTTTCTCGACGATGACTTCGTGCTGCAGCAGATCGGTGCGCACCTTGTCCGGGTTCGCGCCCGGCTTGTCGACCTTGTTGATCGCCACGATCATCGGCACTCCGGCCGCTTTTGCGTGGTTGATCGCTTCGACCGTCTGCGGCATCACCGCGTCATCGGCGGCAACAACCAGAACCACGATATCCGTGACCTGAGCACCGCGCGAGCGCATCGAAGTAAAGGCCGCGTGGCCCGGCGTATCCAGGAAAGACAGCGTGGTGCCGCTATCGGTTGTCACCTGATAGGCACCGATGTGCTGAGTGATGCCACCCGCTTCGCCTGCCACAACCCGCGCATCGCGGATCGCATCCAGCAGCGAGGTTTTGCCGTGGTCAACGTGACCCATGATGGTGATGACCGGCGGACGCGGTTTCAGATCGGCTTCGTCGTCCTCGACCTCTTTGATGACGTCCTCGACATCCGAATCAGAGACGCGAGTCACTTTGTGACCGAATTCTTCGATGATCAGCTCGGCTGTATCGGCGTCAATGGTCTGGTTCTGCGTGACCATCATGCCCATGTTCATGAGCGATTTGACAACATCAGCCACACGCTCGGCCATACGGTTGGCCAGCTCGGACACCGTGATCGCCTCGGGCAGCTGCACGTCGCGGATTACCTTTTCGCGCTCGACCGTGCCACCCATGGCTTTCTGACGCGCCCGCTCCTGCTTACGCTTCATCGCCGCCATAGAGCGGTGCCGATTACCTTCGCCGCCCGTTGCCTGACCCAGTGTCAGCTTGCCGGACCGGCGGTTGTCATCACGGCCTTTGCCACGATTTCCGCGCTGTTCACGCTCGCGATCGTTTTTCCGCGGCGTTGCAGCCGGAGCAGGCTTGTTGGCTGGGCTGCGCGGAGCGGCCGCCTTGGGCTCTGCCGGAGCAGCCGGAGCAGCTGCGCGTTGGGCCGCAATTTCAGCCTCTTTGCGCTTGCGTTCTTCTTCTTCGGCCTTGGCGCGTGCGCGTTCTTCGGCCTCACGCTGTTCGCGTTCCTTGGCCTCTTGCTCCGCGCGGCGACGGGCGCGTTCTTCTTCACGCGCCTTTTCCGCTGCCTCTCGGGCGGCGGCCTCTTCGACCTCGCGGGCTTTGGCAGCCTGCAGCGCCTTCATCCGGCGGGCCATCTCCGCATCGGAAATCCCGGCAGGGCGGCGCGACGGATCACCCGAGGGCGTTGCTCCGCCACCCGGCTTGCCGGCACCCGGCTTGGGAACCACCACGCGCTTGCGTTTGGTTTCCACCACGACATTCTTGGTACGTCCGTGGCTGAAACTCTGTTTCACATTTCCGGGGCGTGCCCCGCCACGAAGACCCAATGTCTTTTTGCCGTCATTATCGCTCATAAAGCTTCTTACCCTTCCGCGCGGCCCCTGCCGCCGTCATCCGTTTCGCGCAAGCCACGCAGGCGCTGCGCTTCCTCTACAACACGTTTGGCGAGTCCGCCAGAGGCGAGCGCCGCATGAATCACGGTTTGGCGCCCAAATGCCTGTCCCAGCTCGTCCGCCGTCAGCCAGCCGATGTATGTTCCGAAGTGCGGCGTGCTCAGTTTCGACTTGCCGCGCCCCGATCCATCAGAGGCTTGTATCAGTATCTGGGCCTCTTCCCGGTCCAGCCACGTCTTGACCTTTTCGTAACCGGCGATCGCATCACCGGATTTACGCGCAAGGCTCACCAACTCGATCACACGGCGCGCAATCTGACGTTCAACTTCATCCGCGAGATCGTTAGGCACGCTGACTTGTGCCTTGAAACCACGTGCAAACAACTTTTTGCCCACGGCCTTGTCCAACGCGCTTCGATCCGCCGCGACATAGACACCGCGCCCCGGCAGTTTCGCCGCGACATCCGGAAAGACCTGACCATCCGGCCCCGTCACAAAGCGGATCAACCCATATTTAGGTTGAACCTCGCCCGTGGCGATGCACTTGCGTTCAGGTCCTTCGGACCGATCCTTATGGACGCCACCGCGACCCATTTGCGCCACCCGAAGCCTGAGATCAGGCCTCGGCCTCCTCTTCGGTAACTTCTTCTTCGGCCTGCTCCAACTCAGCAGGATCGACCCAGCCCAGCATGATCCGAGCTGTCATGACCAGATCCTGCGCCTCTTCCAGCGTTACTCCGAAAGGTTCCAGAACACCGTCATCTTTGATTCGCTGGCCGTCGACCGTGGTCCAACCACCGGCCAGTTCCCAGTCAGCGCAGGTGGCGAAGTCTTCCAGGTTCTTCACATCGTCCTTGGCCAGCGCCTCAACCATCTGGGGTGTCAGGCCTTCGAATTCAATGAGACTGTCTTCGGCACCCAACGCGCGGGCACTTTCCAACGCAGCCTTGGCCTGTGCTTCCAGATATTCGCGCGCCCGTGTTTGCAGCTCTTGCGCGGTGCCTTCGTCAACGCCGTCGATCACCAGCAGTTCTTCGATTTCCACATAGGCTACCTCTTCGAGGTTGGTGAAGCCTTCGGACACCAGCAACTGGGCAAAGAACTCATCCAGATCCAGGCTGTCCATGAACAGCTGGGTGCGGGCTTCGAATTCTTTCTGACGACGCGCCGATTCTTCGGCCTCGGTCATGATATCGATATCCAGATTGGTCAGCTGGCTGGCCAGACGCACGTTCTGACCGCGGCGACCGATGGCCAGCGAAAGCTGTTCCTCGGGAACCACAACCTCGATTTTGCCGGCTTCTTCATCCAGAACCACCTTGGAAACCTCAGCAGGCTGCAGCGCGTTCACCAGGAAGGTCGGCTGATCTTCGTTCCACGGGATGATGTCGATCTTTTCACCCTGCAGCTCGTTTACAACGGCCTGCACGCGGCTGCCGCGCATACCAACGCAAGCACCAACAGGATCGATCGAACCGTCATAGGAAATCACGGCGATCTTGGCGCGCGAACCGGGGTCACGGGCAACAGCTTTGACCTCGATGATGCCGTCATAGATTTCCGGCACTTCCATCTTGAACAGCTCGGCCATGAATTCCGGCGCGGTGCGCGACAGGAAGATCTGGTGTCCACGAACTTCGCGACGCACTTCCTTGATATAGGCACGCACACGGTCATTCGGACGATAGCTTTCGCGACCGATCTTGTCATTGCGGCGTAGAACGGCCTCAGCACCGCCCAGATCGACGATGACATTGCCAAACTCTTCGCGCTTGACCGCACCGTTGATGATGGTGCCTGCACGATCCTTGAAATCCTCGTACTGACGGTCACGCTCGGCTTCGCGAACCTTCTGCAGGATCACCTGCTTTGCGGATTGTGCCGCGATACGGCCCATTTCAACCGGCGGCACTTCTTCGACGAAGACGTCACCAACCGAAGGCGTTTCCATATACTGCTTGGCCTGCTCGACGGTCATCTCGGCCTGATAGTTTTCCAGCTCTTCATCCTCGACCACGGTGCGGACGCGGGTGAATGTCGCTTTACCGGTCTTGCGATCGATGCTGACGCGGATGTCCATCTCGGCGCCGTAACGGCTCTTGGCGGCGCGGGCGAGCGATTCTTCCATCGCTTCGACAACCAGACCGGGGTCGATCATCTTTTCGCGGGCCACGGCCTCGGCGGTCTGCAGCAGCTCCAGCTGGTTGGCTGAGGTGATTGCCATCAGTTCGTCTCCTCTTCGGACCCTTCGGTCTCAATCTCGTCGAAAGCGTTTTCGTTCAGGGCACCGGCGTCTTTGCGCTGGCGCAGCATTTCCTTGATCAGGTCATCGGTCAGGACCAGCTTGGCATCGCTTAGCCAGTCGAATTGCAGTCCGATGGTGATCGTCTCGTCCCCCTCGGCGAGATTGATCAAGACCTCATCTCCCTCGATCCCGGCCAGCTCACCCTTAAAACGGCGGCGCCCGTCGATCAGTTCGGCGGTTTCGATCTTGGCCTCATATCCTTCGAACGCCTCAAAATCCTTAAGACGGGTCAAGGGGCGGTCGATGCCGGGGCTGGACACTTCCAGCGCATAGGCGTCAAGGATCGGATCCTCGACATCCAACGTGGCGCTGACCGCGTTCGAAATCTCGGCGCAATCATCCACTTCGATACCGCCATCAGGCTTGTCAGCCATGATCTGCAGCGTGGTTTGTTTGCCGCTCATCAGGCGAATACGCACAAGCTCATACCCCAGATCCTCGATCACGGGGGTGATGATCTCGGCCAGTCGCCGGTCGATGGCTGCTTTGGCTATCAGGTCATTTGTCATCTGGTACTCTACCCTGTCAGTCGGGCACAAAAAAACGGGCGCGCGGCCCGTCGATCTTTTCCGGTGGAGCCCCGGACCGAAGCCCGACGCGCCGCTGTTAACGGCCATATAGCCAAGCGACTGCAAGATTGCAAGCCCAAGCGCCCGGATGGGCAATCACAATATCAGTCTGACAGAATCCACTCGCCATTTTCACACAGGTAAGGACCAACGCGGTCCCCGTCTTCGTAGACTTCGCCGTCAAACAGGCATTGACGTCCCTGGGCATGTGCCACGCCTGACAGAGCGACGGTCACAAGTGCAATAGTGGCAGCGAGAACAGCAAGTTTATTCATGGAAAGCTCCTATTCCGCCGAAGATGCAAAAAGCGCAGGCTGCGTGTTGCGTGGGTAGATAATCACCGAAAGAGTGCCCCTGCCCTGAAACTGCTCGGCATTCGCCGTCCGCGGTGGGAAGAGTTGATCAAAGGCCACCCGGTTCAGCCCCAGCTTCATTTCCGAACCCGACAAAAACTCGAACGGTGTCCGCGCGGCACAGGCATGAAAAACAGGATCTTGCCGCACCGTGAACTGACGCATGATATTGGATGACCCGCCGGTCGGTTTGATCAGGACGGTAATCCCCGGTTTCAAAAAACTGTCAGGGCAGGTGTACACCATCGGTTTTTCGTTTCCGTTTGCGTCATGCAATAACACACCCTCGGCCGTTACCTCGTGCTTGAAGGGGCTGAACACGGTCTCTTGCTGAATGAAGTTGGTGTAAAGCGTCGCAAATAGCTGGCTGTCACCACGCGGTTCCGACTTTATACCCTCGTACAGATCAGCGATGGCCTGCCACATCCTTGAGTCCGCCCCACGCAGTGTTCCGGGCAGCGAAAACGGACCTTCCAGATCATACAGCACGTCGCGCAGCCCGGCCGACAGGGGATCCTCCTTTTCCAGCCCTCTAATCTCGTGAACCAGATCCGAATCGTTCAACGCATAGTAACCATGCGACTTCAGCGTGCGGGTCAGAGCCCGCATATCGGACAGTTTCCGCGCTGTCGTCTCTGCACTATCTTCGGGGTTCGCCTCTACGGCCTCAAAACCCTTGTCCAGCAACTGAGTCAGCGACTGCCCTTCGCGGGCATCCAGCTCTATCGTCCCGTTTTTGCTGACTTTTACGGTAACGTCTTTACCTGATTTCAGGGCAAACACCGCAACAACCGCCAATGCTACGGACAAAATGGATATTGATATATTCTTTAAGCTTTCAACCCTCATGGGAATTCTCCCATTTTCGAAACAACTAAGCTAATACAGCGCGTACAATAGCAAAATTTTGCACAAAGTAGAAGTCAGGCGAATTTTCGGCGTTTAAATCAACCACCAACGCTCGGCAACGCGGCCATCATCCAGGGGGCGATCCGTTCCGATCTGACGGGGCATGCCGACATGCCCTGCTACAGCCAGCGCCATATCGGATTCGCTTGGAAAAAAGCGCAATCCGCGGTGCGGGCTGAACCCTTCGCCCTGCGGCAGTGCCGCGATATCCACAAAGCCGTCTCGCAACGCCTCGGTACGCACGCGAGCGTCGGGAATCACGATAACTTCCAGGGTTTCGGCCCAGCCAGCCAATCCATCCTTGTAGTGGCCCGCCACACGGCGCCCAAGGAAATGACGATCATCCTCCGCCCGTTCAACTCGGTAGCATCCGGTGCCGTTCGCCGCCTGCAAGGGCGTGACACCTTGCCCGTTGCGCGTAATAACGAACCTGCTGTCGGCCAAAAGGAAGGGTAGACCCGGGTTGGCCTGAGCCAACTCCAGACGCACGCGATTATCTGACAAGGCGTCGACCTGCCCGACATCGCCCAGAACCGCCATCACATCCCTTACATCAAGGACTGCACCATCGTGAAAACGAGCGTTCTCGCGCAGATCAAAGCTCCAGATGCGGGCTTGGGAATCAGTTTGCCAACCGGTCGCAAGCTCTCCGCGCAGGGTGCCGTCAGGTGCAATCTCGGTCAGGGTGTCGAACACGGCCCCACGGGCCACCTGCTCCAAACTGTCATCGCGGGGCACGGCAAGGCGCAGCGTACCACCCACTTTGGGCGTATCCGCCAGCGAAGCGCCCGTCGCCGCCAACAAGGCGGCAGCAGCACCAGACGCAAACAAAGCGCGACGGTCGATGCGTGTCATAATGCGCCCTCCGCCACGCGGTCCATGATGCGAACCAATTCCGCGCTAATTCCGGGTTCGGACAGCGCATGCCCGGCCTGACGCACCATCTTCAGCTCGCCATTGGGCCACTGCTGGGCAAGGTTCCACGCGGCCTGAGGCGGACAGATCATGTCATACCGACCCTGCACGATATGGCCGGGGATATGTGCGATTCTGTCCATCTGGTCCAGAATCTGCCCGTCCCGTTCAAGGAACGCGCGGTTGATGAAATAGTGATTCTCAAGCCGCGCAAAGGCGCGCGCGTATTCTCCGGGGCTTTCCCCGGTTGCGCCATGTGAATGGATTGAGGCCAGCGCATTTTCCCAACTGGACCAGGCCCGGGCATACAGGATCTCGGTCGCGCGATCCCCCGAGAACAGGCGCTTGTTAAATGCGCCTATGGTGTCACTCAGCTCATTGTCGGAAAGAAGAGCGGTGAACTTCGCCCATTGCTCGGGCCAAAACTTTCCCGCGCCGCCGCCGTAAAACCAATCCAACTCGGCCTGCGTCGCTAGGAACACACCGCGCAGCACCAGGCGATTGACCCGATCCGGGTGGGACTGCGCATAGACCAGCGCAAGCGTTGCCCCCCAGCTGCCGCCAAAGACAATCCAGTCGTCGATATCCAGCAGAGTTCGCAGACGTTCGATATCGTCCACCAGATGCCATGTGGTGTTATCCGTGACCGAGGCATGCGGGCGTGACCGTCCACATCCACGCTGATCAAACAGAATCACCCGATAGACGTCCGGATCAAAATAGCGCCGCATCGCGGGGCTGCAGCCACCGCCCGGGCCTCCGTGCAGAATCACCACCGGAATGCCGTTGGGATTGCCGCATTGTTCCATATAGATACGGTGTCCGTCGCCCACATCGACCATACGCTGATCGAAAGGATCGATCGGCGGGTACAGATATTGAACTGCGCGCTTTTGGTCCGGGTACTTGTCCATTATGGCCCTATATAGTCCTTAAGCGTAAAAGAGCATACGGAGACAGGAATGCAAGCGCATCCGAACACGGTTGACCCTTCTGAGATCGCAAAATTCGAAGCGATGGCCGCAGAATGGTGGGATCCTCACGGAAAATTCAAACCTTTGCACATGCTGAATCCCTGTCGGCTGGATTATATCACACAGCAGATCGCGGGCGAATTCGATCGCGATTTGAAGGCCGCAAAGCCGTTCGAGGGCCTGCGTTTGCTGGATATCGGCTGCGGCGGCGGGCTGCTGAGCGAACCGATGGCCCGCCTTGGGGCCGAAGTGGTCGGAGCGGATGCCGCCGAAGGCAACCTGCCCGTCGCGCGCATCCACGCGGAACAATCCGGGCTTGAGATCGACTACCGCCACACCACTGCCGAGGACATGGCCGCTGCAGGCGAACAGTTCGACGTGGTGCTGAACATGGAGGTGGTTGAGCATGTGGCCGACCCCCTTGGTTTTCTGACCGCATCGCAAGACTTGCTGAAACCCGGCGGTTTGCTGATCTGTTCCACGATCAACCGCAACCCGAAATCTTATGCGATGGCCATTTTCGGGGCCGAGGTCGTCATGCGCTGGCTGCCGCGCGGCACGCATGAGTGGAACAAGTTCATCACCCCGGATGAGTTGTTCGACCTGCTGCGTCAGGCTGGACTGGAACCGGTGGATCGCAAAGGGTTCGTATTCAACCCGATCCTGTGGAGCTGGTCGATCTCGGACCGAGATCTGAGCGTGAATTATGTGACGGCGAGTGTGAAACCGGGGTAGGATGGGTGCTTGCAGCCATTATTCCAACGACAATACAGACGCGATGGGTACAAGCACCCATCCTACGATTTCTTAAAACTCTAAACGGGTCAGTCCAAAAGCAGGGCCAAAACCAGCAGCTGTTAGCTCGCTGCCAAGTGCGTCACTAAGGAAAAAATACCTGAACATATTGGGATCAATCCAGACTGCTGGACCATTTACCGATCTGGTATCCGGCACAAGGCAATCAGCAAGTGAGGCATCAGGCTTAGGCTTAGGCTTAGGCTTAGGCTTAGGCTTAAACACCTCGCGCCCAGGCCACACATGCACAACATCGCTCTTTGCAATATCGATTGCATGACCTTGATTCTTGAAAATTAGAGCATATGCCACACCATCAGGCGGGGCCTCTGTATCATTACCAAAAAGTTGCGTTTTTTGCAGGCGTGCCTGGCCCAAATCATAGTGCTCAAAAATCTCCGCAACATCCGCACGTAACATTGGGTGCCCTGCACTGAACACCGGAAGTATAGTGCTCGGTGGTGCCTCGCTTAGGTTCCAATAGAGTTCATTCGGCACTGCTTCTGAGTCGACATGCTCGCCACGGGCATTCTTCTTATTTCCGTCACTATGTTTCTTAGCGATTTCGACATCTTCGTCGCGAAACTTGATCGAAGTGATCTTGTTTCACATTGGTTCAGTGACAAAACCAATGCTGAGCTCATGTCTTTGGTAAACATCGCTAACCCAGATTGCGCCACTCGGTTTTGAAGTCTTCAGGTGAGATCGATTTTGTTGATCTTCGTTAGCGGAGGTTGGCGAAGTCACGTTCTCTGAAAGCACACTGGATTTCCGTCGCTTCCTAAACCAACGCATGACCTTCCTACTCCCCCTCCAACTGCAACCTCAAATCCCGCAGCACGGGCAGCGTGCTGCGGACCCGCTCCAGCCCCAGTTCTCCGACCACGCGGTTGATCAGTGGGGCGATCGACGCAATCGCCTGATCGCGCGCTCTCCGGCCAGCCGGGCTGATCGCCACCATCTTGCGGCGGGCGTCGTCCCAGTCGGGGCGGATGTGGATGTATCCGGCCCATTCCAGCTTGGCCAAAGTGTTGGTCATCGCCCCTCGGGTCACGTGGAATGTGTCCGCCAGTTGGGCCGGGCTGCGCTCATCTCCGACGAACACCAGATGGTTCAGCACCGAGAAATGCGAAATCTCCATGCCCTTGGGCAGCACTCGGCTAAGCCGGTTGCGCAACAGCTGATCGGCGGTCAGGATTTCGCTGAACAGCGTGACCGCAAGGGCATTGTGTTCGTCAGTCATGGTCCGGTTCTGGATCAGGGTCCGTCAAAGCGACGGGTGTGAGTAAGTGAGGGCACCCGTCGGCGCGCCTCAGACACAGAACTATCACGCAAATCGAAAATGTGAATGCCCGGATCGGTCCCTGCGTCGATGACAACCTCTCCCCAAGGGGCAATTACCATGCTGTGGCCATAGGTATGGCGCGTTTTTCCTCGGGTTTTCGGATGTTCGCCGGTTTGCGCCGGGGCCAGCACCCAACAGCCGGTCTCGATCGCCCGCGCACGCAGCAGCGATTCCCAGTGCGCAGCCCCGGTCACCGGCGAAAACGCCGCCGGAACCGTCAGGATACGTGCACCCGCCTGCGCCAGCGCCGCGTAAAGCGCCGGGAACCGGATGTCGTAACACACCGTCATGCCAACCTTGCCAAAATCGGTGTCGGCAATCACCGCCTTGTCGCCGGGCCGGTAGTTTTTCGATTCGCGGAAGGTCTCGGTTTCGGTAACCTGCACGTCAAACATGTGAATCTTGTCATACCGCGCCACGATCTGCCCCTGCGGGTCAATCATGAAGGATCGGTTGGCAAACCGCCCGTCCGCGTCATGGGTCTTGATCGCTAAAGACCCGATCATCAGCCAGACACCCAGCGCGGCGGCCTGATCCCGCAGGCCCGCCAACGTCTGGTCGTCTTCTTCGTGCTGCAGAACCTCGCGCTGCCGCGTTGTGCTGGTGGACACGCAGTTCGTCACCTCAGGCGTCAGGATGAACCGCGCGCCTTGTGCCGCAGCCTCGGCCATCATGGCGCGCACCCTGTCCAGGTTTTCGACCGGATCGTCCGACGAGGTGATTTGCAGCAGCGCGGTCTTCATCAAGCTGCGAGCAGGCGATCCAGCTTGCCCTGACGCTCCAACTCATACAGTTCGTCACAGCCGCCCACGTGCTGCGCACCGATAAAGATTTGTGGCACGGTTCGTTTGCCACCGGCGCGCTGGATCATCTCGGGCTTGCGCTTGGGGTGCATCAGCACGTCGACTTCCTTGAATTCGACGCCTTTCTGTTTCAGCAAGCGTTTGGCCGCGTGACAAAAGCCGCAGAGCGGCGAGGTGTAGATTTCTACCGGTTTCATATTCCGTACCTTCGCGTTTCGCATAATCTTGGGCGAATTAGGCATCCTTGGCAACGCGCGCTAGGGTCAACACGGAAATATGATTTGCTCCGGATGCAAGGCAGACACGCGCGCAAGCCGCCAGTGTTGCGCCGGACGTCATCACATCATCCACCAGCAGGATATCGCGGCCCCGCAAGCGGTCTTGCCGCTTTGGATGGGCGATGATCGCGCTTTTAAGGACTTCAGCCCGCTCTGCCGCTGTTTTGCCATCCAGAACAGGCGTCTTTCGGTGGCGAAGCAAAAGGTCCGGGCACACCTCAAGCCCTGCCTCTTTCCCAAGGTGCTGCGCCAGTAGGGCGGACTGGTTGTACCGGCGTTTCAACAACCGGGACCAGTGTAAAGGCACCGGCGCAAGCAGCATCCCTTCGCGGAACATCTCTTGCCCGGCCCGCGCCAGCCAGCGTGCGGCGGGGCGCGCCAGTTCGGGCCTGTCACCATGTTTCAAGGCCAGCACCAGCGACCGCGCTTTGCCATCGTACAAAAGGGCCGAACGCCCATCTTGCCAGGGGCGCGGCGCAGCCAAGCAATCGTCGCACTCAATCCGGTGACCGTCTGAAACCCCCGGTAGCGGCACCCCGCAGCTTTCGCAAACAACTCCACCGATAAAGAGCGTCTCGCGCCAGCAGGGCCCACACAGCCCGAAATCCGATTCGGTCAGGTCCCCGCATCCCAGACAGCGCGGCGGATAGATCAGCGCGACAGCGGTTTGAATCCGGTGCCACATGCGATAATTGCGCCCTATGAAACTGCCTGAGTCCAATACACCCTCTTTGTTTGATCGCCAGGTCCTTACCCAGCACCGCGCCCGCGCGAAGGATGAGGCCCTGTTCCTGCATCGTGCCGCTGTGGACGAAGTGCAGGATCGGCTCTCCATGGTTAACAAAACCTTTACGGCCCCGGCGATCGTGACGCCATTTGCTCATATCTGGCAGGACGTGCTGCCCGGGACGCGGATCGTTGCGGATGATGAGGTTCTGGATCTGACCCCCGGTGCGCATGATTTGGTCATCCACGCCATGGCGCTGCATTGGGCCAATGATCCTGTTGGGCAACTGATCCAATGTCGCCGTGCTCTGCGCCCCGACGGGTTGCTGTTGGTTGTGTGTCTGGGCGGTGAAACACTGCACGAGCTGCGCGCCGCACTGGGACAGGCCGAAATCGAAGTGACCGGAGGCCTCAGCCCCCGTATCGTCCCGATGGCCGAGCTGCGCGATCTTGGCGGGTTGCTGCAACGGGCGGGGTTTGCGCTGCCGGTCGCCGACACCGCGCGCCTGACGGCGGAATACCGCGACATACTGCACCTGATGCATGACCTGCGCGCCATGGGTGAGACCAACAGCCTGTCCGGGCGCATGAAACAACCCACCAAGCGACAGGTTTTTACGCGCGCACAGCAGGTCTATGCCGACAACTTCTCAACGCCCGGGGGGCGGTTGGCCGCCACCTATGAATTGATCTGCCTGACCGGCTGGTCTCCCGATGACAGCCAACAGAAACCATTGCGCCCCGGATCAGCCAAAGCCCGGCTTGCGGATGCGCTGGGCACAAAAGAAGGTAAACTGTCCAATTGACGACCGGGCTTTTCCGGTTATCTCAGGCCAGTACAGAGAAATCTCAGGAAGCAACAGATGTTTGACGCCACTCGCCCCGATCATGCCGCCGCAGACCATCCAAAGGTCAAAATGGGCCGCGTCGGCATTCTGCTGGCCAATCTCGGTACGCCGGATGACTACAGCTATTGGCCGATGCGCCGGTATCTGAATGAGTTTTTGTCGGACCAGCGCGTAATCGACTATCCCAAGTGGAAGTGGCAGCCGATTCTGCAAGGCATCATCCTGTCCAAGCGCCCGTTCAGCTCGGGTGAGGCCTACAAGTCGATCTGGAACCACGACAAGGGCGAAAGCCCGCTTATGACGATCACCAAGGACCAGACAGCCAAGTTGCGAGACGCAATGCAGGAACGTTATGGCGATCAGGTGATGGTCGATTTCTGCATGCGCTATGGTAACCCTTCGACCAAATCCAAAGTGCGTGAGATGGTTGCCGCAGGCTGCGACCGCATCCTATTCTTCCCGCTCTACCCGCAATATGCGGGCGCGACGACTGCAACAGCCAATGATCAGTTCTTCCGCGCGCTGATGGACGAAGCCTGGCAACCTGCGTCTCGCACCGTTTCAGCCTACTTCGACGAGCCTGCTTATATCGACGCTTTGGCCGGGTCAGTGGAAAAAGCCTATTCCGCGCTGGAGACCAAACCGGATATCTTGGTTTGTTCTTATCACGGCATGCCAGAGCGCTATTTGCAGCAGGGCGACCCCTATCATTGCCAATGCGCGAAAACGAGCCGATTGCTGAAGGAACGGCTGGGCTGGTCGGACGATCAGCTGGTCTCAACCTTCCAATCGCGATTCGGTCCCGAGGAATGGCTGAAACCCTATACCGTGGATCACGTGGCTGATCTGGCGCGGCAGGGAAAGAAGAACATCGCCGTGATAGCGCCCGCGTTTTCCGCCGATTGCATCGAGACGCTTGAAGAGATCAACGAAGAGATCAAGGAAAGCTTTGAAGAGGCTGGCGGTCAGACCTTTACCTATATCCCCTGCCTCAATGACGATGATTCGCACATTGGCGCACTGGGCAAGGTAATCGAAGACAATCTAAAGGGCTGGCTCGACTGACCGATTCCCACCAAATAAATATGAAAAAAGGCGGTGGATCACTCCACCGCCTTTTCTCTAGATTTAGCTCGTCAAATTAGCTTGCTGCAACAGCTGCGGCAACTACGACCAGCAGGACCAGCGGCAGGATGATACCCTGCGACGAACCCTGAGTTTCCTCTACAACAACCGGTGCTTCAACAACCGGCTCTTCCAGGTTACCGGCATAAGCGGTCGAAGCAGCAGCAGTAAATGCAGCGGCGAGAACGAGTTTTTTCATATTAACCTCCAGAGTTTGCACGGCTCCATCAATCGGATCCGCACACCTAAGACTTACCTCGTGGTTTTTTTCTAATCAGCTATATGGCTGGAATGCAATTGCAACTTGAGCCACAAGCGGGTTCGTGCGCGAAAATGTCGTCATATTAGCAACACTTGCGTGCCGACCTTCGCCATCGAGAACAGTTCAGCGATATCTTCGTTGAACAGGCCGATGCATCCGTTCGACGACCGGCGACCGATTTTGCGCGTGTCATGCGTTCCGTGAATCCGGTAGTATTTCCAACTCAGGTATAAAGCATGTGTTCCCAATGGGTTATCAGGGCCCGGTGGAATATGGTCCGGCCATTCGGGATTTCGTTTCTTCATAGAAGGTGTCGGCGACCAACTGGGACCCTCAACTTTGCGGATGACGCTGGTGCGGCCCCGGCGGGTCAATTCTTCGGTCAGCGGAACGGATGAGGGGTAGAGTTTGTATACAGATTGATCATCTGACCAATAATGCAGCGCTCGGGACACCGTATCGACCAGAATGGCCCCATTTCTCGTATTCGAGAAATAAGGCTGCCAATCCAGGGCGCGGAACCCCGAGACATTGCGACGCACGTCTGGCTCGGCCTCGGGGGCTGGGCGCAGTGGGTCACCAGGAACGTACTGGGCAATCGCCGGCGATGCCAACAAGGCCGAAGCGCCGGCCAGAAATGCTCGGCGGCTAGATGAATGAATGGGTTTCTTGACCATAGTGACCGGTCCTTTGCGAAAGTTGTCCTGAAATTTTCACGTATTTTATTGCCAGAATGCGTCAATCGCAAATCAAACCGGCAGAAACATGCAAGAATCAGCCATTGCAGGTTTGCCGAAGGCTGCATGGCGCGCTATGCCGTATGTCGACACAATAATCAGGTCGATCATGACGCGTATTATCACATTACTGTTTCTTTGCTTTGTTGCGCTGGCTGCATGTACCCCAAGCAGCACCCCAACTTACGGATCGGATGGCCGTCCACTGCCGTCGGTCTACAAAATCCGCGGCAACCCCGAAAAGCTCCAGTTCCGTATGCTGGATTCGGTAAATGCCTTGCGCCAGGCTCAGGGTTTACAGGCGGTGCAGCTGAACTCGCAGCTGAATGCCGCGGCCGCGACCCACTCTAAGGACATGGCGCGCCAGAACCGCCCATGGCACTTCGGTTCGGACGGATCGTCGCCCATAGATCGCGCGCAACGCGTTGGTTATTACGGAACTTTCCTGGGTGAGGCGATTTCGGAAACCTATGAGACCGAAACCGAAACCTTGGCCGCCTGGATGCAGGAACCTGGCCCCCGAGCCGTGATCATGGACCCGAAAGCCTCACAAATGGGCTTTTCTTGGCATCAGGAAAGTGGCGGGAAAATCTGGTGGACGCTGGAAATGGGAGCAGGCGGGTAACCAAAAGCCGCCTCGAAGAAAAAAGCCCCCACCTTTCGGGGGCTTTTTTATTTCAGCAAGGTCAGGCGGCCTGCATGGACTGCGCTTCGGTCAGAATCGCGTAAAGCTTGACCGGATCAGGGTTGGCCCGCAGCTTTGTGCAAACAGACGTATCACGCAGTGTACGTGACACCAGCGCAAGCGCCTTAAGGTGATCGACACCCGCCTCTTCCGGCGCAAACAGTGCAAAAGCGATGTCCACCGGCTGCCGGTCGACCGATCCAAAATCAATCGGTTTTTCAAGCATTACAAACACACCCGAAACAGAGTCCAGATCTGTCAGCCGAGCGTGTGGCAAGGCGACACCGTGTCCAACCCCGGTCGGTCCAAGGCTTTCGCGCTCCAACAAGCAATCGACGACAGTCTGCGCATCCAGATGCAAAGTTCCGGCGGCAACATCTCCAATTTCCTGAAACAACCGCTTCTTACTAGAAGCGGCGGACAACACACGTACTGCTTCGGGCTTTAATATGCTCGAAAGCTCCATCATCACGCTCCACGGCGGGGCCCCTGCAATTGCAGGGGCGTGCCTTGCTAGTCTTGCCTGTTACGGATCAATCCAGCCGATATTACCATCTTCGCGACGGTACACGACATTCAATCCGTCCTTGTTTTCGTTCCGGAACACCAACACCGGCGCACCGGCAAGTTCCATCTGCATGACCGCCTCTCCAACACTCAGCGATGGGATCTTGGTTTCCATCTCAGCCACGATCATGGGCTGCAGAGTATCGGGCTCGTCAGCCGTCTCCGATTCGTCAGAGGCGAGGATATAAGACGACGCTCCGAAGAGTTCAACAGGCTCGGACCGATCCTTGTGGTGGTCTTTCAGTCGGCGCTTATAACGGCGCAGTTGCGTTTCCATCTTGTCGCAGCATCCCTCAAACGCCGCGTAAATCTCGGTTGCGTGTGCCTTGGCCTGAGCGGTCAGACCAGTGGAAAGATGCACTGTGGTTTCGCATACATATTCATGCGCTGAACGGGAAAAGACGACGTTGGCATCTGTCGGACGTTGGGCATATTTGCCCACGACCTCGCCCAGTTCGGTCTGCACATGAGTCTGCAGGGCCGCACCGATGTCGATCTGTTTTCCGCTGATTTGGTAACGCATGTGATCTCCTTCACAATTCACACCCATTTCTGACGTCACGTAATGCGACGCGCTTGTTTTTATCGGGTGGGGGACATCGGCAAATCCTGCGGTAACCGCACCGGCCCCCCTTCCAGGAAGGGACGTCGTGATCCAGTCGGGAACCGAAGAAATGCCATAGTCCAATTGAGGCAAGAGACGGCGGGAGAGTCAATCAAAACAGGCGTGTATATACGTGATTTCCGCCATGCGCCTGGCGAAAATCTGCGCAAGCTTATGAAATACGGAAGTTTTCGCCCAGGTAGACCCGGCGCACGTTTTCGTTTTCCACCACTTCGTCGGGTGTGCCGGACATCAGGACCTGACCGTCATGCAGGATGTAGGCACGATCCACGATCTCTAGTGTTTCGCGCACGTTGTGATCGGTGATCAACACGCCGATTCCACGCTTTTTCAGGTCCGCAACCAGATGGCGAATATCCCCGACGCTGATCGGGTCGACACCTGCAAAGGGTTCATCCAACAACAGATATTTCGGGTCTGCTGCCAAACAGCGCGCGATCTCGACCCTGCGGCGTTCACCGCCCGACAAGGCCAGCGCGGGTGCGCGGCGCAGGTGTTCGATCGAGAAATCGGACAACAGTTCTTCCAGCCGCTCCTTTCGGCGGTGAGCATGGTTGACGGTAATATCCAGAACGGCGGCGATATTGTCCTCGACACTCATGCCACGGAAAATCGACATCTCTTGCGGCAGATATCCGATCCCAAGTCGCGCACGGCGATACATAGGCAGCGTTGTGACAACCTGACCGTCAATCGTAACAGTGCCGGCCTCAGGAAACACAAGTCCCGCGACCGAGTAGAATGTGGTGGTCTTGCCTGACCCGTTCGGACCCAACAGCGCCACCACCTCGGATCGACCCAAGGTCATGGAAACGTCGCGTATCACCGTCTTTTTTCGGTACGACTTGCGAAGTTTTTCGATTTTCAGGCCAGACGCGCCTTCGGCTACCGTCAGGTTTGGCTGAGCCATCAGTTGGCCCCCTGCTGCAGGATGGTCTTCACGTTGCCGGTCATCGTCGCTTTGCCGGTGGTCAGGTTGGCGTTCATCTGGTCGCCGCTGATCGTGCTTGGACCCTGCAACAGTAGAACGTTGCCCTTCATGACGATCTCACCTGAATCGATGGTGTATTCCGCCCAGTCGCCTTCGGCCGCATCCGGAGGGCTGACCAGAATCACATCTTCGGTCGCTTCCATCCGTTCGATGCCTGAACGGTCTTCGTTATAAATGACTAGCACGCGTTCCGCCGTCAGACGCATTTCGCCCTGAATGACGATCACGTTCCCCAGAAACTCGGCCGAGCCGTCTTCCTGATTTACGTTCAGCTTTTCCGAGGTTACCTCGACCGGCAGGCTTGGGTCGGCATTGGCCGAACCGAAAGCAACCTGAGTTTCCTGCGCTGTCGCAGAGATCGCACCAGTTACCAGAGCAGCGCTTACAAGGGCTAATCGAAAATAGAACACAGGTTATCTTTCTGCTTTTTGAGGCTCATACACCAACTTCACGCCATCTGTAAAAATAATATGGACCGGTCCATCTTTTTTTTCAGTCCCAAAAGTCATTCTGCCCGCAGTAAAATCACCAATAATACCGGTTCCGTCGACCTGACCGGGCGTGTCGCCCTGAATTTCGTCCAGCGCGGTGTTCAACAGATCCGTTGTGACGACGATGCCGTCCGTTGTTGTTATAACCACATCCCCGACAAAGGTAGCCGTATTCTTGTCCGGACGGATCATGCCAGAGTTGGAATCCAAAGTGATCACGCCGCCATTCAGCAGGCCAAAACGACCCCGAAACTCGGCCGCTGTTGGCGCTTCGCCCTCAGTACCCTGCGTTGCCCGGCTTGCCTCGATTTGAACGTCTTCACCCTTGCGGGTTGTTCCTTGGTAGTTGGGCTGCGTCACCACCTGATCCGCCAAACGTTCATCGATATCCTGCTGGTTGAAGGGCACGGACACATTGGTTTCGATGCTGCGCGACAGTAGGAACACGGTCGACAGCATAGCGATAGCCACCAGTGGCAGCACCACCTTGAAGAACTGTACCCTGCGTGAGTGTCCGTCCACCGCACTACCCTCCGCTTAGCCCAATCCGACGCGCAGGCAGTCGTGGATATGCAACAGCCCCTCGGCTGGGCCCTGTGTCTCGGGGTCTACCACGAACAGCGAAGTGATCTTGCGGTCGTTCATGATCGCCACCGCCTCTTCCGCCATTGCATTCGGGGAAATGGTCAGCGGATTGGTGGTCATGACCTCTTTGGTGGTCTTGTCCAGAAGGCCGTCCATATTCCGGCGCAAATCGCCGTCAGTCACGATGCCAATCAGGCGGCCCGTCTCATCCGTCACGCCGACAACGCCAAAGCTTTTCTGGCTCATGACCAGCAGCGCCTCGCTCATTGGGGTACCCTCAGACACAACTGGCAGATCGGCGTGCATCAAATCCCGCACCTTTGAAAGCTGCGCGCCCAGCTTGCCGCCGGGGTGGAAGGCGCGGAAGTCCTCGGGCTTGAAATCACGGTACTTCATCAACGCAATGGCCAGCGCGTCCCCCATCGCCAAGGTCAAAGTGGTCGAGATCGAGGGCACCATGCCAAAACCGCAAGCCTCGCCCAGCGACGGGATCAGCAGATGCACATCCGCCTGCGTCATTAGCGTGCTTTCCGGTTTGCTGGACAAGCCGATCAACGGAATGCCAAAGCGGCGGGTAAAGGCCAGCAGATTGACCAGTTCCGGCGCTTCGCCCGAGTTTGAGATGGCCAGAACCACATCGCCTTTCGACACCATGCCCAGATCGCCATGGCTGGCCTCGGCAGGGTGTACGAAATAGGCCGGCGTGCCGGTGCTGGCCAGCGTGGCGGCAATCTTGTGGCCAATATGACCCGATTTGCCGATACCGCTGATGATGATGCGGCCCGGAGCCTGCAGGATCATCTGCACAGCATCAGCAAAATCTTCATTCAGGCTTTCGGCCAGCACGTCCAACGCGCGGGCTTCGTCGGTGATGACCTGACGTGCGGTTCTCAGGAATGCTTCGGTATCGGTCATGAGTGCGCAAAAATATCCGTTTCGGGCCAACCGGCGAGGTCCAGTTTCGCACGCATCGGCAGGAATTCAAAACAGGCCTGCGCCATTTCGGTGCGGCCTTCGCGGGCCAAGCGCCCGTCCAACGCCTCGCGCAGCTGATGCAGGTACAGTACGTCCGAAGCCGCATAATCCAGCTGCGCATTTGTCAGGGCTTCGGCGCCCCAGTCGCTCATTTGTTGCTGTTTGGAGATATCGACACCGATCAACTCCTGACACAGGTTCTTCAGCCCGTGGCGATCCGTATAGGTTCGCACCAACCGGCTGGCGATCTTGGTGCAATAGACCGGAGCCGCCAGCGCGCCAAACGCGTGGTACATCGCAGCGATATCGAAACGCCCAAAGTGGAACAGTTTCAGCACGTCGGGGTTTTCCAGCATCGCACACAGGTTCGGGGCCTCGGTCTGCCCCTTTTCGACCTGGACGATGTGGCTGTTTCCGTCGCCGCCTGACATCTGGATCACGCACAGCCGGTCCCGATGCGGATTCAGACCCATGGTCTCGCAGTCGATGGCCACAACAGGGCCCATATCCAACCCGTCCGGCAGGTCGTTTTTGTAAAGATGATTTGCCACGGGGCTTGTCCTTTGTCCGGTATCGTCCCCGAGATAGGAGGTTTGGTCCCTAAACTCAACGCCATCCATAACGGGGCGGCAGGGACCCGTACGATACGTTGACGATATCCCTATGGGGGGGATAGGGTTATTACATGACACAGCACAAACACGAGTCGCACCCGCAGATCCATGCGCGTTTGAAACGGGCGCACGGACATTTGGCCAGGGTCATATCCATGCTCGAAGATCAAGAGCCCTGCACCGACATCGCACAGCAGCTTTTTGCGGTTGAAAAGGCGATTACCAACGCCAAACGGGCCTTGATCCACGATCATATTGATCATTGCCTGTCGCCAACCACCGCAGCCAAAGACCCGGACGTGGAAGACTTCAAAACCATCACAAAGTACCTCTGACCGATGCTGAGCGTCCTGAAGAACCGTGTCTATCGGCATTTACTGGCGGCTCAGGTGGTCGCGTTGATGGGAACCGGGCTGGCGACGGTTGCCTTGGGGTTGCTCGCCTTTGATTTGGCCGGTGACGCGGCAGGTATGGTTCTGGGAACCGCCCTGACCATCAAGATGGTGGCCTACGTGGTTGTCGCCCCGCTCGCCGCTGCGTTTGCGGAGCGGCTGGACCGACGCAAAATGTTGGTGGTGCTAGATCTGGTGCGTGCGGCCGTTGCGCTTTGTCTGCCGTTCGTAACCGAGATCTGGCAGATCTATGTGTTGATCTTCCTGCTGCAATCGGCCTCTGCCGGTTTCACCCCTGCCTTTCAGGCAACGATCCCGGATGTTCTGACAGATGAGCAGGACTATACCAAAGCCCTCTCGCTGTCCCGGCTGGCCTATGACCTCGAAAGCCTGCTCAGTCCCGCTCTGGCTGCAGCGCTGTTGTTGATCATGAGCTTCGACAGCCTGTTCTGGGGCACAAGCTTTGGGTTCATTGCATCGGCAATCCTTGTCGTGTCGGTCGCCCTGCCTTGGCCCAAACCGACGAAACGGAGGGGGATTTACGACCGGACGACCCGTGGCATCCGCCTATACCTTGGTACGACACGGTTGCGCGGCTTGCTGGCGTTGACCTGGACGGCCGCGTCAGTCAGCGCGATGGTTATCGTCAACACTGTCGTAATCGTGCGCGCTGATCTTGGGCTGTCGGAAAGCGCTGTGGCCGTAGCATTGGCCGGGTATGGGGGCGGCTCGATGGTGGCGGCCTTCATCCTGCCGTCTCTTCTGAACAACTACGAGGATCGCAGCGTTATGCTGGCTGGTGCAGCATTCGGGACACTTACGATGGCCGTTGCAGCGGGGTTGTTCGCCTCGACCCAGATGACTTTGTGGGGGCTCGCAGTGTTATGGGCAGGTGCTGGCTTTGGCTATTCAGCCACTCTGACACCCTCCGGCCGTCTGCTGACACGCACGGCCCGCCCGGAAGACCGACCAGCAGTTTTCGCCGCGCAGTTCACCCTGTCCCATGCCTGCTGGCTGGTACTGTACCCGATGGCCGGGTGGCTGATGACCACCAAAGGAACCGAACAGACATTGATCTGGATGACTGTGGCGGCCCTTTTGGGGCTTGGTGTTGCGCTTCTGATCTGGCCGCGCTCCAGGCAGAAAATCACGTCGGGCGAACACGCTGACAAACCTTGAGCATCCCAAGGTATTTGCACTACACCTTGGCCCTATGGATCAGCTTGACCGCCGCATCATCACAGCCCTGCAGCACAACGCCCGCGAATCTACGACTAAGATCGCGGCGAAACTCGGTGTGGCCCGGACCACCGTGCATGAACGCATCCAACGGATGGAAGAACGCGGCGTGATTGCCGGGTATTCGGTGGTTCTGAGCGAGCCCGAAGACGCCCCGCGCGTTCAGGTCGTTGTCTTGCTTGAGGTTCAGCAAAAAGAGACCAAACGTATTATCAAGCGGCTGGAAACTTATCCCGAGGTCAAACTCTGCCTGTCGATCAATGGGGAATTCGACCTGCTGCTGTCCGCCGAAGCCCCCAGGATCGAGGATCTGGACATTCTGGTCGACGAATTGGCAAAGATCCCCGGGGTTTTGCGAACCAACACCAGTGTCGTGTTCGGCCGCCGGATCGACCGAAACTGAGCGGCCGATAACCCTCTGTAAACCCTGACACAGCTAGCTTGGCCCGGACTGATCAGAATCCCGGACCGGCAGAATGCCATATCGAACGATCTTAGGACTGACCTTGGTGACGCTGTTGGCTGCGCCGCAGGGTTTTGCCATGCCCAACACCCGAACAGCCCGCATCTGCGACCACGCCGCCCAGCGCGCCGCCCGGTCCGAAGGTGTGCCACAAGATGTCATGCGCGCCATTGTCCGCGTTGAAACGGGCCGCACAGCTGACGGGGCACTGCAACCCTGGCCCTGGACGATCAATGTTGAAGGAAAGGGCATTTGGTTCACCTCAGAGTTCGAGGCAAAATCATATGTGTTCGACATCTTCAAAGCAGGCAAACGCAGCTTTGATATCGGGTGCTTCCAGATCAATTACCGTTGGCACGGCAAGGCGTTCCGCTCGATCGACGCCATGTTCGACCCAGATGAAAACGCCACATATGCCGCGCGGTTTCTGAAAGATCTATATGCCGAGCTGGGCTCGTGGAAAGCTGCCGCCGGGGCCTATCACTCGCGCACACCCGCTTTGGCGAACGCCTATGTGGCGCGTTTTCAAACCGTTCTGACTCAGTTGGATCAGCAAACTCCAAACGCATTTGCGACGCGCGATCCGTTTACCGGGGCTGCCGATCCATTAATTCCACGTCGGGCAGAGCCTGCCAACACTGGCGCGATGGGATCGCTAGTACCGGTGGCTGGTGCCGCGACGGCCTTCATACAGTTCAACTAGGAGCTTTGTGTGCCCAAGATCGACGCCCGTTCGCTTTTCTCTCCGACCGTGCTGCTGGCGCTGGCGTTGATGACTGTCATCGTAATGATGATCCTGCCTATGCCCGCATGGGTTCTGGATGTTGGCCTGTCCGCCTCATTCGCGCTGGCGATTCTGATCTTCACACTGACGTTGTTCATCGAACGCCCGCTGGATTTTTCGTCATTCCCAACCATCCTGCTGGCCTCGCTGATGCTGCGACTGTCGCTGAACGTGTCCTCGACCAAGCTGATCATCGGTCAGGGGCATACCGGCCCTAACGCAGCCGGAGATGTGATCGAAGGCTTTGCGAACTTCGTCATGGGCGGCAGCATCTTTCTGGGCCTTGTCGTGTTTGGTGTGCTGCTGATCGTGAATTTTATGGTCATCACCAAGGGCGCGGCCCGCATGGCCGAAGTCGGCGCGCGATTTGCTCTGGACGGAATGCCCGGCAAACAGCTGGCCATCGACAGCGACATGTCCGCCGGGGCCATTGATCATCAACAAGCGAAAGAGCGCCGCGAACGTGAACAACAGGAAACCACGTTCTTCGGCTCGCTCGACGGGGCCTCGAAATTCGTCAAAGGTGATGCGGTTGCCGGGCTGTTGATCACGCTTCTGAACCTTGTGATGGGCCTGATTATGGGCGTGATCGTGCAGGGAATGCCCATCTCTGCCGCGTTTGAGACCTATGCCATTCTGACTGTTGGCGACGGACTGGTCTCGCAAATTCCCGCCGTGATCATCTCGATCGCTTCGGCACTTTTGCTGGCGCGGGGCGGAACCCAGGGTGCGACCGACAGCGCGATCTTCTCCCAACTGGGGCGCCACCCTGCGGCGCTGGGCACAGTGGCGATGCTGATGGTGTTATTTGCGTTGGTGCCCGGCCTGCCCTTTTTGCCCTTCATCCTTGGCGCAGGCGTTCTGGGCTATGCGGCCTATTCGGTGCACCGCAAACAGAAGGCCGAGGCCGACGCGGAACATGCGCCCTCGACGCAGGATGAGACCCCGGTCTCGCAGGCCATCGGGGACATTCTGGATCTGGACGACGTCCACCTGGAATTCGCCCCTGATCTTGTCAGCATGGTTCTCAACCCTGGCACCGGGCTGGACGCACGAATTGCCAATATGCGCACATATGTCGCCTCAGGCTTTGGACTGATCCTGCCTGACATCCGCCTGACCGACCGGGCGGAACTTCCACTGGGAACCTATGTGATCAAGGTACAGGGGGTCGAACAGGCACGCGGTGTTCTCAACCCTGATCTGGTACTGGCGCTGGTGCAGGACGGCCATGACATGCTGCCTGAAGGCAATGATGTGACCGAACCTGTTTATGGCGCTCCGGCGCGCTGGATTCTACCAAAGGATCAGGAAGCCGCGGCGCTGAGCGGCGCGACCATCGTTTCTCCCCCCGAGATTTTGGCGACACATCTGCTTGAGATCATCAAACAGAACTTCGCGCGGCTGCTGACTTTGAAATGCCTGCGCCGCCTGCTGTCCGAGATGACACGGCTTAGCGATCCGGTTCGGGCCGAAGCGAACCGCAAGCTGCTGGACGAGCTGATCCCGGACAAGGTGCCAATCGACACGTTACATTCTGTTTTGCGCCTGCTGCTGGAGGAAAAAGTCTCGATCCGTAACATGGCCCTGATCCTTGAAACTGTGGCCGAGGCGCGCTTGACCACGACGCAACCCGAAGGGATTTGCGAGTTGGTCAGGCAAAGATTGGGATTCCAGTTGGTTGCCGACATGAAGCGGGGGGACGGTTCCATTCCGCTGATCCAGCTTGCGCCTGAATGGGAAGACACGTTTGCCTCGTACCAGATCGACGCGCCCAACGCTGGATTGGATGTCGCCCTGCCGCCGAACCTGTTCAACAAACTGGCAGATGGTGTCGTCGAAACCGTCTCGCAATCCGCCGATCACGGGGTGTTCCCGGCAGTCGTAACCTCAACCCGCCGACGTCGATTGCTGCGCAAGATCATGCAGGCGCGGGGGGTGTCGAATCCGGTCCTGTCCTTTGAGGAAATCGGGCTCGAGGCCAGACCCGCATTGGTCGGAACGATACCCGCATGATCGCTGTGCCTCCAGCGTTGCTGCCGGAACTGGCAGATGGTCTGTGGCACCTCTTTGCCGTCTTCCTGCGCGTGTCGGCGCTGGTATCGCTGTTACCCGCCTTCGGGGAACGCAGCATTCCAACCCGCGTCAAGCTGGGGATCGCCGCGGCATTTACACTGATCGTGACGCCCGCCGTTCCAGCGCCTGACCACGGGCAAGGGTTATTGCCTTTGGCGCGGATGATTGGCTCCGAAACACTTGTCGGGCTGGCACTGGGCATTGGACTGCGCCTGTTCGTGCTGGCCTTGCAAACTGCGGGGTCCATCGCGGCACAATCGGCATCTCTGTCGCAGATTCTGGGCGGGGCCGCTGTCGATCCTGTTCCTGCAATGGGATATCTGTTGACACTCGCAGGTCTGACATTGGCGGTTCTGCTAGGCCTGCACATCCGCATCGCGCAATTTCTGATCCACAGCTACACGCTGTTTCCAATGGGCGTTGCTCCGCTGGCACCGGATATGTCGCAATGGGGCGTGAAACACATCGCGCGCAGTTTTGGTCTAGCGTTCAGCCTGGCCATGCCCTTCGTCATCGCGTCGCTGATCTATAACCTTGCGCTTGGGGTCATAAACCGGGCGATGCCTCAGTTGATGGTGGCCTTTGTCGGTGCCCCCGCGATCACCTTCGCGGGTTTGTTTCTGCTGTTTGCTGGCATCCCTTTGATCTTGTCAGTGTGGTCCGATGCCTTGTTCGCCTTCATTGTGAACCCGCTTGAGGTCAAAAGATGAGCGGTCAGGACGACGACAGTGACAAGTCCTTTGAGGCGACACCGCAAAAGCTGCAGAAAGCGCGCGAAAAAGGGGAAATCGCCAAGTCCAACGACCTGAACGTTGTGGCGGCCTATGTCGGTTTGCTGGTTGCTATGCTTGCTGCGGGGCAATTCGCGGTGCGCAACATAGGAACGTTGTTTGTCGTGTTGATTGATCAGGCAGATGATTTTGGCCAACTGCTGACAACAGGTTCGGCGTCCAGCCCCGTCGGGGGGATGCTGCAGACGGCTGCATTGTCTGTTTCGATCCTGTTTGGCCTGCCCGCCGCCGCCGTCCTGCTCAGCCTGATTTCACAACGTGCGCTGGTTTTTGCGCCCACCAAGCTGAAACCCAAGATGTCGCGCATTTCGATACCGTCCAATGCCAAGAACAAATTCGGGCGCAGCGGCTTGTTCGAATTTGCCAAGAGCTTTGCAAAACTGGTGATTTACTGCACATGCCTGGCGCTTTTCCTGCGGGCCAACCTCAGCGAGATTCTGTCCGCAAGCGCGACTCAAGCCCAGTCTTCAGTGATGCTTATGATGAATCTGCTGTTTCGGTTCATGTTCATCGTCATTGCGGTGGCTCTGACCATCGGTGTGGTCGACTACATCTGGCAATACGCCGAACACATGCGCAAGAACCGGATGTCGCGCAAGGAAATCCAGGATGAGACCAAAGATGCCGAAGGCGACCCGCATGTAAAACAGCAACGTCGTCAGCGCGCCCAGGATATCGCAACCAATCAAATGATGGCCGAGGTGCCAAAAGCCGATGTCGTGATCGTGAACCCAACCCATTTTGCCGTCGCGCTGAAATGGTCCCGGACCGCCGGATCGGCACCTGTTTGCGTGGCCAAGGGCGTGGATTCAGTTGCAGCCGCCATTCGCGAGGCCGCCGGGCAGGCCGGC
Organism: Ruegeria sp. YTSC003; assembly: GCF_059609785.1. Taxonomy (NCBI): domain Bacteria; kingdom Pseudomonadati; phylum Pseudomonadota; class Alphaproteobacteria; order Rhodobacterales; family Roseobacteraceae; genus Ruegeria; species Ruegeria sp. YTSC003. Next base: position 138,244 of record NZ_JBXWMK010000011.1, read on the forward strand.
GTCCCAATCCACCCGGATCCGCCAACAGCACGTGCATTGCATGCCACGGTCGAGATCGGGCAGCAGATCTCGGAAGAACATTACCGCCCCGTTGCCGCCGCGATCCGGTTTGCTGAGGCAATGCGCAAACGGGCGAAGGAGCAGATCTGATGAAACGCAAGCAGCTGCAGGATCTGGCAAAAGTGACCGAAGCCGCGTTTCAGCGAGAATTCCAATCCCTGCGCCCGTTGCTCGAGGCCGAGGCACGGGTACAACAACAATTGGCCCGACTTGACGCCCAAGTCCAACAAACCCGGCAAGAGACAGCGTCTGCGGAAGGTTACCGTATTACCGGAACGGATGTTCTTTGGAACGGGTGGGAATCGGCGGCACGCAGACAGCTCAACATGCAGCTTGCGCGGTTACGAGCACAAAAGCTGACAGCCCTTACGAATCTGCGCGTCGCATTCGGGCGCAAGCAGGCGGTTTCCAATTTATGCAAAAAACCCAATAAGGACTTGCCCGTGATCTAACCAGGGCCGGTCGACCCGTCACGTATCCTGACGGTTCACACTCATGATCAGAACCTTTGAAACATCGTCCCCTAAATCCTTGCGCGCCTCATCCAGCAACGCCTCGCGTAAGACCCCCAGGTTATCCGAGCGGGTGAAGTTCCCGTCAAAACCACCGGTATTGGCGTGGTCGAACAGTACCTGTAAAAAGCGGTCACGCAGTTTGGGTTCCGAGGCATAGAACGGCTCGGCCATTCCAGGTGTGACCTCAAGGCTTAGCGACATGGTGACAAGTGCAGCAATCCGATCCGATTCCACGATCGGAACCACGAATTGCTTGGTCAGCTTCAGATACTCATAAGAACCCAAACCGTCCTTTTTGTCCGCTTTGCCGGATTTTTTTGCCGTGGCTTTCGGGTCTTTCTTCTTAGTCTTGTCTTGTTTTGACTCGACGTTCATATCTTTGGCACCTTCTGCCTTTTTGTCCGAAGGGGCCAGAAACACGCCTGCCGCAATGCCACCACCCAAGCCCGCGAAAAGAAGGACGACCGGGATCAGTATTTTCATCACTCCCTCCCCTCAGAATGGTAGAATGGAATCCAGAATTTGCTGCCCGTAACGGGGCTGCTGAACGTCAGTGATCTGACCGCGACCACCGTAAGACACACGCGCCGACGCGATCTTGTCGTAGGTAATCTCATTCTGACGCGAGATATCCTGAGGGCGCACATAGCCCGCGACCAAAAGCTCACGCAGTTCAAAGTTGACGCGCAATTCCTGCGAGCCCGAGATCGAAAGCACACCGTTTGGCAAAACATCAATCACGGTCGCGGCCACCCGCAATGTCAGCTTTTCTTTTCGCTTCACTGATCCTTTGCCTTTGCTGGTCGACGAGGAATCGATCGACACGGCTTCGTCCAGGGATGCGCCATTTGGCAGGTGCTCGGCCGCGCGTTGCGGTAAGCCAAACAGCCCCGGCACCTCAAGACTTTCCGAGCCGCTACGGGATCGGTTGGTGTCATTCGATATCTCGGCCTTTTCGTCCAGCTCGATCACGACCGTCATGATGTCCCCTTTCTTGATCGCGCGCTGATCTCCCAGCAGAGACTGCTGACCACCGCTCCAAAGCGAGGATTTGTCGACACTGCGCGCCGGCTGCGTATGCAAAGGCAAGCCGGGCCAAAGCATCGCCACATGTTCCGGCGACTCATCATTGGACGTAAAGCTTGGTGGTTTGCCAAGGTGATCCACACGGCCACAGCCCGACAAGGTGAGAACGGCAACCAACAGAGTTTTAGGAAGTACTGACATCATTTTACCTCGATCTGGCCGTTCGACCGGATACGTCCGGTTACGGTTGTGCGTGACGACAGGTTCATGACCCGGATTCGATCCCCGACCGCGCCACGGCCCAACGCGCGACCCTCGGCGGTGATGGACAGGGGGCGGCGGTCAAAAACAAGAACGACAAGATCGTTTCGATCCACAATTGCAGGCGGACCGAAATCGCCCTCACGAATAGGACGCCCGGGGTAGAGGGCGACGCGCGCCTCTTGCCCAACAAGAAAGTCCACATTGCTCACCGCGTTTGGAACCATCTGAACCTTGGTTTCCAGGTCAGTGGCTGAAATGATTTCCTTGGCCCGAATGGTGCGTTTCGACACCACAATTTCAGCCATTGCCGGGATCGGAGCCGTCAAGGCCAGAACAAAACTCAGAGCCCGCATCACCGCACCTGCGTCGTTGCGCCCATCATCTGATCGACGGCGGATATGACCTTGGCATTCATTTCATATCCTCGCTGTGCCTCAATCAGTTCGGTAACCTCGCGCACCGCATCGACCGAACTGTCCTCGAGATAGCCCTGCCGCAGCGTGCCCATCCCATCCTCTCCGGGTGCGCCAACCACGGGCGCGCCCGAAGCTTCGGTTTCTTTGAACAGGTTGCTGCCAATCGCCTCGAGCCCCTTGGCGTTGGAAAAACTGGCCAAAGTGAACTCTCCCAGCAGTTGCCCCTCTGGCGCGTCATCGAAATAGGCGTAAACTTCACCCGCGGGGTTAATCGAGATCGACCGCGCATCGTCGGGAATGGTGATCTCGGGCGCTACGGCAAACCCGTCCGATGTTACGATCAGCCCCTCGGCTGATCGTTTCAGGCTGCCATCGCGGGTATAGCCGGACTGGCCGTTGGGCAGCGTCACTTCCAGATAACCGCGCCCTTCGATGGCGATGTCCAGATCGCTTCCGGTGGCTGACAAAGCACCCTGCGATAGCTGCACGGTCACCGCCGCCGGGCGAACCCCAAGACCTAACTGGATACCTGTTGGCAAAACCGTACCGTCATTGGCATTGACCGCGCCTGCTCGTGCCATCTGCTGATAGTGCAGATCGGCGAATTCGGCGCGCCTTGCGTTGAAACCCGTGGTGTTCATATTCGCAAGGTTGTTCGAGATCGTCTCGACTCGCATCTGTTGCGCCGTCATTCCCGTCGCCGCGATTTTTAAAGCCCGCATGTCAAATTCTCCTTGTACAAATCAGCGCATCAGCGCCTTGAGCGCACCGCGCACACGTTCGTCTTCGGCCTCCAGAAAGCTCTGCCCCAATTCATAGGCGCGCTGGATCTCGACCATGCGCGAGACCTGGGCGATGGCATTCACATTCGATCCTTCGAGAAAACGGTGAACGACCACAGGTTCTTCGACTGGTTCAATATCGCCCTCGGCCCGAAACTGCGTGCTGCCTTCGCGCACCAGTGTTTTGGGATCGGCAACGCGGTAAACACCGATTTGTCCCAGCAATTGCCCGTCGACACTCAGCGTACCGTCGCTGCCGACATCAATGGTTGCCGCGTCCGGCGGGATAAAAACGGGCGCGCCATTGCTATCCAGCACACGGTGCCCGTCCATTGTCACCAGATCTCCGTCCGCGTTGGATGAGAACGCACCAGCTCGGGTCAGACGGTTGCCCGCGGGGGATTCAACCATAAAGAACCCATCCCCTTCGATGGCGAAGTCGAACTGCCCTCCGGTTTCGGTCAGCACGCCTTGCTGCAGCGACGTATTGCGCACTTCGGCGCGGCTCATGGACAGGGACGGGTTTCCGGACATATCGCGTACGAATTCCGAGAAAACCAAACCTTGCGCGCGGTAGCCGGTGGTGTTGGCATTGGCGATATTGTTCGCCACCAGGCGCATTTCGTTCATCAGACCCGATTGCCGGGACAGGGTGACATAGGCGGTATCCATCAGCGACCTTCTGCGATTAAAGGGATCAGTGTTCCTGCGAAGAACGTGACCAGCGTCTGGGTCATGAAGCCCATTGAGATCCAGAACACGATGACGATGGCGATCAGCTTGGGCACGAAGGTCAGCGTCATCTCCTGCACCGAGGTCAGCGCCTGGAACAGGCCAACGATCAGGCCCGAAACCAGCGCCACCGCCAGGATCGGAACCGAGGTGATGACCGCGACCCAAAGCGCCTGACGTACGATGTCATAGAACAGACCTTCGCTGAGCATTGCGTCAGACCGGCATCCGCAGGATTTCCTGGTAAGCCTCGACCACCTTGTTGCGCACGATCACAGTTGTTTCCACCGCCAGTTCGGTCTGCGCCAGCGCCTGCACCAATGCATGCGGATCGGCCTGCCCGGTCATTGCGGCCTGCGACATCTGCTCGGACTGTTTCAGCGTCGCGGCAAAGTCCTGAAACCCTGCCCGCAGCCCCTGGGCCATTCCGGCATGGTCTGGGTCAGCTTGCGTTGCGGGGCGCGCGCCCGCATAACTCTGGGCCGCATTGATTGCTCGGATATCCATTTTGGTGTCCTTTATTTTCTAAGAAGGTCCATCAGGCTCGACGACATCTGACGAGTCTGATCGAACATCTTTAGGTTGGCTTCGTAACTGCGTTGCGCCTCGCGGGCGTCGGCGATCTCGATCATCAGATCGACGTTCGAGCCACGATAGTGACCCGTGTCATCGGCCATCGGATGACTTGGGTCGTAAATGCGAAACAGCGCGCGGCGGTCCAGCTTGACCCGCCCAGCCTGCACCATTTCGTTGCCGCCTTTGTTCACGGCCTCAAACGGAACCGTCTTGCGCCGATAACCCGGCGTATCCGCGTTCGAGATGTTTTCGGACACATGGCGCAAACGCGCGGCCTGTGCGCGCAAGGCGCTGGCAGAGGCCGTCAGAGAATGGGAAAAGTCACTCATCCTATGGCCCCCTTATGCCCGGCCGACGCTGCTGCGCAGAATGTTCATTGAAGATTTGTAGATCGCCAGGGCACGGTCATGCTGACGCTTGACCTCAACGCCTTTTAGCATCTCTTCCTCGACAGAAACGCCATTGCCATTTGGGTCACCCGAAGGCGAGGCTTCAATCTCAGCCCAAGGTTTTGGGCCGCCAATACCGTTGAGGTGACCCGCCCGCGTCGCAGTCATGGCGACCTCACGACCCGAGCTTTCGAAGGCTTTCTGAAAATCCTCGATATCGCGGGGCTGGTAGCCTGGCGTATCCGCATTGGCCATGTTTCGTGCAATGACGGATTGCCGTTGCCCGGCATGGGTTGCCATTGCGTACGCGGTCTTAAAGACGTTCAGGTCATAGAACATCGGGGCTTCTCCCTCGATCAATTTCAATCAAGGCTTAACCCCGATTCCTTTAAAAACCGTTTTCAGAAACCGTTGGAGAACCCACGATGTCCGATCTTGACCCGATGCTTTTGAAATGCGAATTCGACCGCCTTACTGCCATGCACCATATGGGACGAGTGGCCAGTGTCGCGCGCGGGGTCATAGAGGTTGAGGGCCTCGAAACCCATGCCCGGATCGGGGATCATGTGACTTTACGCCGACGCAATGGGCCGGATCTGGCAGGCGAAGTTCTACGTGTCGAATCGGATATGATCCACGTGCTGCCCGCCATGGCACCAGACGGGGTCTGCCTTGGCGACAGGGTGATTCTGCTGCAAACACCCGCCTTTGCGCCGGGTATGTACTGGTTGGGACGGGTGATTGACCCGTTCGGTCAGCCGCTGGACGGAAAACCGCTGCTGCAGGGCATCCAAACGTACGACATCATGCGATCCCCGCCAGCGGCAGTCGATCGCAAACCTCTGGGTGGCCGAATGGAAACTGGTCTTGCTATGCTGAACACCATGCTGCCATTGGTTCAGGGACAGCGCGTTGGTTTGTTTGCAGGTTCGGGCGTGGGAAAGTCCACTTTGCTGGCAACTCTGGCGCGATCTATGCAGGCGGATGCAGTCGTCGTCGCGCTGGTGGGTGAGCGTGGGCGCGAGGTCAACGAGTTTGTCGAACATGCACTGGGTTCCGAGGTAATGAAGCGGTCAGTCGTTGTGGCCGCAACGTCTGATCAGTCCGCCTTGGCCCGCCGCCGATGTGCCTGGTCCGCGATGTCGGTGGCAGAATACCTGCGCAATCAGGGTCTGAACGTGCTGTTTCTGGCGGATTCGGTCACTCGGTTTGCCGAGGCGCATCGTGAGATTGCCGTGGCTATGGGCGAACGGCCTTCGCTGCGCGGATTTCCCCCTTCTGTAACCCCTTTAATTGCCGCCCTGTGCGAGCGGGCCGGGACAGGCACGGAAGAGCAGGGCGACATCACAGCAGTGTTCAGCGTTCTGGTTGCAGGATCTGATATGGATGAACCCATTGCCGATATCCTGCGTGGCGTTCTGGACGGCCACATTGTCCTGAGCCGTGAGATCGCCGAACGCGGCCGGTTTCCGGCCATTGACCTGAGCCGCTCGGTCTCGCGCAGCCTGCCGAGTGCGGCCACGGCGGAAGAGAACCTGTTGATATCCCAAACCCGCCGACTGGTTGGCAGCTATGAGCAATCCGAAGTTATGATCAGGGCCGGGCTTTACTCCGAGGGCGCGGACCCACTTCTCGATCAAGCGGTGCGTGTTCATGATGACCTGGACGGCTTTTTTGCCAAAACCGAAACGGAAGACATCCAGAACAGCTTCAACCACCTGCAGCTGATCCTGCGTAGGGCAGGAACCGTTTTGGCTCAGTAGAGATATCTCGACAGTTTTAAACGTTAAGCCTGCCTTAAGACCTGCGCTGATACCTCGGTATCGGGTGATAAAAAGGTGGTGGAGATGGGTGCGCAATCCAATGCGGCGCCAATCATCATCAAGAAGAAACGTGTGTCCGGTGGCGATGGTCACCACGGTGGCGCGTGGAAAGTCGCATATGCCGACTTTGTCACGGCCATGATGGCGTTCTTCATGTTGATGTGGCTGCTGAATGCAACGACGGAAAAACAACGCAAAGGACTGGCGGATTACTTTTCTCCGACAATCCCCGTGAACCCGGTGTCAGGCGGCGGGGACGGGGCCTTTGGTGGCAACAATATGTTCTCGGAAAAAACCATGGTGATGGACGGCTCGGGTGCCAGCCAGAAAAGCCCAACCGTTGCGCGGCAGGCGCGTGGTTCGGTTGGCGTGAACGCCGAGGGCGGCAAGGAAAACCTTGAGGATTTCTCGACGCTTGAAGCCAAGCTTTTGGGGCGCACCGGTGAAAGCCTGGTCTCGGACAAGGTCCTGAAACACATCGTCACGCGGGTCACAGATGAAGGTTTGGTTGTCGAACTGTTCGATACCGAGGATCAGCCGCTGTTCGAATCGGGGACCGATAAGCCCACCGCCATGATGCGCGCACTGGCGTTGCTGGTGGCGCGGTCTTCGGACCTGGTGCAGAATGCAGTCGCCGTCGAAGGACATGTGCGTGCGTCGCCGGTTGTCCTGGCGCAAAACCCGGCCTGGGATCTGTCGACGGCCCGCGCGCAGGCAGCGCGTCAGATGCTGCAAGGCAAGGGTTTGTCCGCCGAAAGGCTGGATCGGGTCACGGGCCACGCGGACCGCGAGTTGACGGCAAAAAACCCAATGGCGGTTCGCAACAACCGGATCGAGATCATTTTTCTGCGCACGCCCTAGACCCAAAAGGATAGAACGCATTTTACCTGTTAGCGTGCTGTTAAGGGCCAGCACGTTAGCTGTTGCATCACGTTTTGACGCAACAGAAGGGCGTGCCAATGACAATTTCCTCTTCGCTGAATGCCGGTGTGGCCGCTTTGAAGGCCAACGCGAACCGGCTGGCGACCATCTCTGACAATATCGCCAACTCGTCCACCTTTGGCTACAAACGGGTTGAGACCGACTTTCACTCGATGGTCACCTCCGGTCAGGGTGGAAGCTATTCGGCAGGCGGCGTCAGAACCACGAGTCAACGCATGATCGACCAGCGTGGATCGCTGGTCACAACGAACAATTCAACCGATTTGGCAGTGCGCGGCCGTGGCCTGCTGCCCGTGCGACCCAGCTCTCAGGTGGCGTCAAACTCGAATGAGATGCTTCTGACCACAACTGGCTCGTTCCGCACCAATGAGCAGGGTCATCTGGTGACGCAATCGGGGCTTGTTTTGTTGGGTTGGCCCGCTGGCCCGGACGGATCGATCCCTAATGTGCCAAGGGATACGGCAGCTGCGCTGGAACCCGTCAAACTCAGCGTCAACCAACTAACCGGTTCACCGACCACAAGCATGAACCTTCGCATGAACCTTCCGGCTACGGCGACGGATGCCGGCGCACCGGGTGACGCACAGCCTTTGTCTGTTGAGTATTTTGACAACCTCGGAAAATCGGAATCCGTGAATATTGAATTGGTCCCGACCGTGCCCGGTACGGGCTCCAGCAATGAATGGACGATGACACTGCGCGATACCGCATCTGGCGGTGCGGTGATCGGAGAGTACCGCCTGACCTTCACCGACAGCCGAACCGCAGGCGGCACGCTGGCCAGCGTGACCACCATTTCGGGTGGTGCTTACGATCCGGCAAATGGCAGTTTTGTGGTGAACGTGGATGGCGGGCCGATGGAGATTAATATCGGTCAGATTGGCGACAAAGATGGAATTACCCAGCTGTCGGATACATTTGCCCCCGTATCGATCACGCGCGACGGTGCCCCCGTTGCAACGATGACAGGCGTGAAAGTGGATGAAAACGGGTATGTCTACGCGCAATACGACAGCGGTGTTAGCCGGCGCGTGTACCAGATTCCGCTTGTCGATGTTCCCAACCCGAATGGGCTAACGGCGTTGGATAATCAGACCCATGCCCCATCCCACGACAGCGGAACGTTCTTCCTTTGGAACGCGGGCGATGGGCCAACGGGCGATCTGGTGTCCTTTGCGCGCGAAGAATCGACGACAGATGTTGCAACTGAACTGACATCAATGATCCAGACGCAACGGGCATTTTCGTCAAGCGCCAAAGTGATCCAGACCGTCGACGAGATGCTGCAGGAAACCACAAACATCAAACGTTGATCCGGGGCTTTGAGCTAGGGAAAGGACCTGTCCGATGAACATGACGACAGCATTGAACAACGCGTTGGGCGGTCTGACCGCCGCAAGCCGCGGGGCCGCAGTTGTCTCGGGCAATATCGCCAACGCCCTGACACCGGGCTATGCGCGTCGCTCGCTGGAATTGGCAACAAGTCCGATCTCAGGCAACGGCGTGCGCACCGTCGGTGTGACGCGCCATCAGGACCCGGCCCTGATCGCCAACCGGCGCGATTCCGACGCAAGTCTTGCCGGTGCCAGCGCAATCTCAGAGTTCTACACCCGTTTTGATAAGGCTGTGGGTTCGGTTGATGACCCCAAATCCTTTGCCTCTCGGTTGACCGAATTTGAGAACGATATGACAACGGCCGCCAGCTTGCCCGATTCCAAAGTGCGGCTGGATCAGGCGGCCCGCGCTGCCCGGGATTTGGCGGACAGCCTTAACGCGGCATCCGAAGGTTTACGTCAGGCGCGGTCGGACGCAGACAGGACCATCGGCAAGCAGGTCAACCGCCTGAACCAGTCCTTGCAGGATATCGAAAAGCTGAACAATAAGATCCCCAGCATCAAGAACTCCGGCAGCGATATCAATGCCTTGCTCGATCAGCGTCAAGTATTGATTGATCAAGTGAACGAGCTGATGCCGGTCAAAGTCGTAGCGCGGGATAACGACCGTGTGTCGCTATATTCAGACGGCGGCCTGATCCTTTTAGAGGGGCAGGCAGCAGAATTCAGTTTTACGACTACCGGCGAAACCAAGCCGCACATGACATTTGCCAACAGCCTTTTGTCAGGTCTTGAAATGAACGGGCAGCCTGTGCGTACCGGCGGCAATAGTGCGCAGCTTAGGGGCGGTGCGCTGGCGGCTCAGTTCGAGATTCGCGATGAACTGGCGGTTGAGGCTCAAGTACACTTGGACACCGCCGCCCAAGACCTGATCGAACGGTTCGAGACCGCCGGTCTTGATCCGACCGTCGCGGCAACTGATCCCGGCGTGTTCACCGATGATGGCAATCGCTACGACGCAACTGCGGCAATCGGATTGGCTTCGCGCATACGCTTGAACGTGGCGTTGGACCCCGATGCCGGTGGTGACAGCTGGAAATTGCGGACGGGCCTCGGCGCCGCCACTCCGGGGGATCCAGGCGATGCAACGCAGCTGAGGGCCTTTAGCGCGGTCCTGAACGATGCCCGTCCTGTTGCCGGGGGGTTATATGGCACCGGCAACATGCGAGCTGCGGAAATTGCCGAGGCACTGCTGTCTAAGGCTGGGGCAAACGCCCATGCCGCCGAGGGGCGCATGACATTCGCCAAGCACTCGCAACTGGAAATGGCCAAGATCGAAGCTGAACGTGGCGTGGATACCGACACCGAACTGCAAAACCTGATGCAGATCGAAAAGACATACGCCGCGAATGCGCGGCTCATCTCGACCCTGGATGAGATGATGGACACTTTGCTGAGGTTATGACGATGAATTTGACATCCATTGGTGATCTGGCGCGTGGTTTGACGCTGAGAACCCGGTCGACCGAGATCAAAAACCAGATCGAAACACTGTCCTACGAATTGTCATCCGGACGGGTTCAGGACTTGCCTGGCCATCTGGACGGTGATTACTCTCATCTGCTGGATCTGGATCGCAGCCTGTCCAGACTGGATGCGTTCAAAGTATCGACCGCCGAAGCCGGGTTGTTCACGGATGCGATGCAGCTGAGCCTGAACACAGTTGCCGGCGCTGTTGAGGGGATTACCGCCTCACTTCTGTCCTTTGGCACCTCGAATCAGGCGGTGACCCACGAAAACGCGTCGGCTCAGGCCAGAAACGAACTGGACGCAATCGTGTCCGCGTTGAACACCCGCGCCGGAGGGCGCAGCCTTTACTCGGGCACCGCAACGGATGTTTCTCCGCTTCCGTCCGCTGACACGCTGGTCACCGCGCTAGAGGCCGAGTTGACGGGCGCAGCTACTGTCGCGGACATCCGGCAGAGGGCAGAGGATTGGTTCAACGATCCTACCGGGTTCGATGCGGTAATTTATCAGGGATCCGGCACAAAACTGGCCCCCATGCAGATATCCGAGAATGAAAGCGTTTCAATTCCTGTGACAGCGACCGACCCAGCCATCAAAGCTGCACTTCGCGACATCGCGGTCGCAGCCGTGGTCGCGGACAGCGGTCTGAATGTCCCGATGCAACAAAGAACGGCCTTGTTCAAACAATTGGGCGTCGATCTGGTCAACGCCAAGGATCAGTTGGTGGGGCTGCGCGCCGATGTCGGCGCGACCGAGGCCCGATTCGAACAGGCGCAAACACGAAATAACGCGGCGCGGACTAGCCTACAAAGCAGCCGAAGCACATTGATCGCGGCGGATCCCTATGAAACCGCCACTCAGTTGCAAACCGTGCAGTTCCAACTGGAAAGCCTGTATTCGGTCACCGTTCGCAACGCGAACCTGTCACTAGTGAATTTCCTGAGATGAGAGTTCTTGTTTTTCTTCTGATGTTGCTTCCTGGCCTGGCCTCCGCCGGCGCTATCCGACTGAAAGATTTGGTGGACTTCGACGGAGTCCGCGGAAACGATCTGGTCGGTTACGGTCTGGTTGTAGGGCTGAATGGAACCGGTGACGGGCTAAGAAATTCACCCTTTACCGAAGAGATCATGTCCAACATTCTCGAAAGGTTGGGCGTCAACGTCAACGGTGAGGATTTTCGCCCCAAAAATGTGGCCGCCGTTCTGGTGACAGCAAGCCTGCCGCCTTTCTCACGTGTTGGCGGGCAAATCGACGTGACGGTCTCTGCCATCGGAGATTCCAAAAGCCTGTTGGGTGGAACGTTGATAATGACCCCATTGAACGCCGCCGACGGGCAGATTTACGCTGTTGCGCAAGGCACCGTTTTGGCAGGCGGCGTGTCGGCTGAGGGAGAGGCTGCCTCGGTGGTGCAGGGCGTTCCCACATCCGGCGTGATCCCCTCTGGGGCAAGGGTGGAACGTGAAATCGATTTCGAACTATCGGCGCTTACCCAGATGCGCCTTGCTTTGCGAGAGCCTGATTTTACTACGGCAGGCAGGATCGAGCTTGCCATTAATTCCGAATTCAACAGTGCAGTGGCCATCATGCGGGATTCCGGGACAGTTGAGCTGAACATAGCGGCAACGCGGGCAATTTCGACTGCCCACGCTCTTGGGCGAATCGAGAACATTCTGGTCGAACCCGAAACCAAGGCCCGCGTCGCGGTCGATCAGCGTTCGGGCACGATAGTGATGGGGCAGGAAGTGCGGATATCCCGCGTGGCGGTCTCGCAGGGCAATCTTACACTCACGGTTGAAGAGGCGCCGATTGCGGTTCAACCCAACCCCTTCGCGCGCGGTGAAACCGTTGTGGTGCCTAGAACAATCGCTGGAATAGAAGAAGAGGAAGGCACCGGGCTGGCTGAAATACCCGAAGCGGCAACCCTGTCCGAAGTCGTGGCAGGCCTGAACGCGCTAGGGGTGTCGCCCCGGGACATGATCGACATTCTGAAGACGATCAAAGCCGCCGGAGCGTTGCACGCCGAATTTATCGTACGCTGAGGAACTCAGCCCAACAGGTCACCGCCAAGGCTGACGGAGGGGCCAAATGGCCCCGCCAAAACCTATTTGGATTTCCAGCTGTTTAGCCATTTTCTGAACCTGCTGCCCTGCTCTTCTATGGCGTCGCCGGCGGCATAAAGGCCATCTTCCATATTCTCGATCACGGGATCGACCCGCGCCTCGCGAAACCGGCGCCAGCGGACCCAAAGGGCCCAAACAATCGCGAAGAAAACGGTCAGAAAAATGATATTGAACCAGGGAATGATCCGAACGCCTTGGCTGTCTACTGACCAAATCTTTACTGCATTCGGGAAAATTGACAGGAACTCACTGCGCCAACCGTAGTGGCGAACAACCACCCAGCGAGGCGCTTCGGCTGTTGATTTCAAGTCTGCTGCTTCGGCCTGCAGGTTCGACGAGTTTAGTTTGAAATAAGGTGGCCAGCCCCAGCCGGTGTCTTCGTTCCGATAAACCATGACCTTGCCGTTGGTCTTGCGGGTCTGAATGAAAAACACATCGCGGTTTGGTGTTGTCGCATCACTGCCGACGTCATGAACCGACCAGAAGATGCTGTTCTCACCGGGGTCGATCCGTTTCTCATAGGTATCCGAAATCCGAACCACATCGTGCTGCGGCAGGGTGTAATTCAACACCGCCGCAATCGTGCCCCAGAACATGATGATGATAGCCCATTTGACGTAACGCATCAGCGAAACCCTCACATGAAATTCGTAACATAAATCAGGATTGCGATCAGGCCCAGCGGCACCACGTAAACCCCAAGGATCAGTTTGCGTCGAAACGATCCGTCGTATTTTTTTAGCCCGCGCTGGACAAAGGCATCGCGGTCGCCGGTCAGACCCTTTTTCTCCCAATGGGCGATCAGTTTGCCACGTCGCACCCGACGGGAATAGATTGATACGCCCACGTAAATGACCGTCAGAACGACCAGCAACGGGATCAAAAAGCGCAGTGCGACGAACATTTAACTTCTCCCTACTGCGCCCCAGGGGCCGACGCGTGCGATGATGTCTTCGCTGATCCGGTCATTGCCGCTCATGTCCGGTTCGTGGCCGAATAGTGCGGCCCGGGCGCCAGCCTTATCCACCTGATACTCGCGCGCAAGGAAGTCGGCAACATAGGCTTTTTTGGCCTCGGGCCAAGTCGCATAGGTGCGGTAGAACAGCTCCTTATGGCAAATGAACACCTGACGCGGGTCCAACGGGGCCAGTTCCGCCAGCAACATGTTCACCAGATCACGGTTCGGTGTGTTGGTCGCCCGTAGCGTATAGAAATAGGCCGGGTGATCCGAGGTGATGCGCGGCCACGGCCCGCCATCCTTTGCCCAGCGCAACAGCTGCGCCAGACCGTGATAGGCGTCGGGCAGACGGTCCGAGTGGTTTCGAGCCAGTCGTCGCATATCGCCACGGTCCAACCCTGTCAGGTCAACGCCAGCATCTGCAGCGGCATCCACGGTCAGGAAGTCCATTTTTTGCTGCAGGATTGCGGCGGAATTGACACCGCGCGCCTCGATGATCGTTTCGACCAAGCCGTTTAGCCCGAGGAACTTGGCAATCTGGTTCCGCTGAGATGGGTCAAAAACGTATTTGATCGGCATATCGTCGGGTCTGGCGCCCATACAGATCACCGCCGGGTGATCCAGATCCGGGAACAGGTAGAGCCCGTCGAAATGCGCTGTCCAGAAATTGCGCTGCTCGAACGCGGTATGACGTAGGCGGACGGGGTTGCGGGTGACGTCGCCGGTTTCTTTGGCCGTTTCGATCATCTTGGCGATCAGAACATCGTCGAACCAGGCATCCTCTTCGGTTTTGAACCGTTCGACCATGCCCGCTAGTTGCTGTGCCTTGCGCAGGGTGCCGCCAGCGGTGTCAGCCTCAACCTCAATCTTGCGCAGGTTTAGCAGATCGCGCGGGGTGGTGAGTTTGATGACCGAGTTCACCAGCTCTCCGGCCACCGCATCGGTGGCGGTCAGGGCAAACAGTTGCGCCTCGTTCATCTCGATGAATTCGCGCAGGATATCGCGCGAGGTTGAGAATTTGACGTTCAGCAGCGGCGCGCGTTTCTGCTCGGTTGTCAGGAGGATGAACTGCCGGTTGACCCCGTTGGGGTTGAGGTAGAGCTCATCCTCCAGCTCAATCCCCACCTCCGGCGAATAGCCGGAGATATCGACATGGAAATCCGTCAGCGCCGTGGTCTTGCCCGCCAGATGCTGCAACGCGCGGTTATACCGCTCGACCAGAGCCGGGCTGGAGATGTGGACGAGGTTGCCGAACATCAGGCCTTTTTCGATGAGGCGGATCACAGTTATGCGCTCTCCCAAAAACTGTCGTTGCCGTGAATATCTCTCAAAGAGGCATAAAACGCTTCGACCTCAAGCTCCGAAAATCTGGTTCTTTGGGCCGCCGACAACTCTCGCTTTAAAAGTATTATTTTCTCCAACACCTCCAAGAGGTCGTACAACCGTTCGGGATACTTTGGCTTCTCCAAGAATTTACCTTGAAAAGCAACCTCATCCAAAATGTGGTAAGTCCCTTTAACATATAAAGATATTCTCCTTACGACTTGATCAATAGGTTCATCATCCGGGACGATCAAAAGAGAACGCTTCCTTTTGATCAACGAATTGGGCTGGTCATGGAAGTGCCAGACATACTTCTCCTTCCGAGCCATTTTTGATTTATTTATTAACGCCTTAAGAAGCTCATCCAACTCTTCTTTCTTCTGCAGGAACTGACGTTGCTTCAGCTCGTCCCGAAACACTCCAGCCTGCTCCTGAAGTGCATCCGCCATCTTTGCTGACTCCTGACGCGACAAACGCAGTTCTTTCCTTTGGGCGGCCAGTTCTTTTCCCTGCAGCATTACTGTCACAATCAACCAAAAGAAGGCCAATGAACCAGCTACGCCAGCAAGCGTGTCACCGACCTCATTGGGTCTGGCCGACCAAAAATAAGAGTACTTTGACCCGGAGCACTCTGCCCCCTCTGGGCAACCCGACGCGAAGGAAAAAAGAAAAATCAGCACAAGAAAGCTAGCTGTTATCCAAATAGCAAATTTTATGGTTGAGTCTAAGTTTCTCCATAACCGCTGAGAATACCTAAACCTCTTTTCTAAAGTCCATTTTTCGAATTTTTGCGGTAAGCAGAGTAGGGTAATGGTTGCCGCGATAACGCTACGCATTCTTCCCCTCCAAATACCGCCGCTTGGCCTCTTCCATCCGGCCCATCTCGCGAACGGCGTTTTCGATGGCTACCTCGTCGCTCTTGTCGGCATAGCGGAACTCACTGTCGGCGTAGCGGTTGATCTCTTGTATCACCATCTCAACCGTGATCGGCTGGCGCAGCTCTTCGATCATCGCCTTTTTGGTGTCGTAGTCGCGGAACAGGAACAGGTCGGGGTTTTCCATCCATTCGTCGGGCAGTTCGAAATCCATCGCGCGGACCTTGACCGCGTCGGTGATGTTCTTGATCGCGCGGCCGGTAAAGCGCTCATCCGCCTGCTGGATTGCCTTGAGATAGGTGCCCATCTTGGCAATCGTATCCATCTGGCCGATATCGCCGGAGACCCGGTCATAGACCTGCAGCAGAGCCTCTTCGTGCGGGCGGGAATGACTTTCGAAACTGGCAGCGACAGCCTTCTTGATTTCCTGCGCGGCATAGGCCTCGTGTTCGCCCAACGGGATGTCGTGGTTGCGGCCCATCAGCAGGTGCAGGATGTCGATGTAATCCTCGCGCGTTTGCGGACCATCCACCAGGAACCGAGCGCCCGCCCGCTGGCGCAGAGCGTCATCCACATTCTCGGGGTAGTTCGAGAACATACCAAAGGTGCAGTTGCCGCGCACGACGGTGTTGGCACCTGCAAAGCTCTCCATCAGCACGGCGGTGATTTCCAGCTGCCCGGCTGACGACTGCCGGTCGCCGCGCTTGCCCGCCAATTGGTCGATGTCGTCGATGGTACCAAAGCCGATGACCGAGGGGTCGATGATCGTGTTGATAAAGGCCTTGGCGTTCTGGCCAGACTTGCCCTGATAACTGTCGATATTATCGGTGCTTAGGTTTTGATAGCGGAACGGATAGCCCGCGTTCTGGCAATAGTCGTTGATCAGCCCGGCCATCATCTGGATCAGGGTGGTCTTGCCAGTGCCCGGTTTGCCGTCGCCCATGAAGGTGAAGATGAACCCGCCGAGTTCCGCAAACGGGTTCAGGCGGCGGTCGAAGTCATAGGCCATCACCATCTTGGCCAGCTTCATCGCCTGATATTTAGCGATATGGTTGCCGACCACCTCGTTCGGTTTCTTGAACGTCATGGTGAGGGTGGTGGATTTGGCCTTGGAGGCCGGTTCGAACCCCCGGATCGTCAGATCATCAGCCTCGATGTGCCATGCGGCATTCTGGAACGGGGCCAGATGGCCTGCTGACTGCGCGCGCAGCGCGGCCTTTTCCATCAGTTGCTCGGCATAGGCGCTGGTGGCGGCAATCAGATGAGCATCGTCGGGGGCATGTTTGGCGAGGGTCTGGTCCAGTTCCCACAGCGCGCCGTGCAGGGCGAGTTGGCCGTTGTCGGTCAGGACCTCTTCGACCTCACCGATATCGACAGTGGTCTCTCCAAGATGCGAGGACATCAAGTACGCCAGCGCATTGCCGAAGGTGTGCGAGGTGATCAGCGCCTCGGCCGTCAGCAGTTCCGAGAATTCGGTCTTGCGCGCGGCGGGCAGGTCTCCGGCAAGATTCGCGCGTTTCAGATCAGCCAGCGACGTCTGTTCCGCATAGGTCTCAGCCACAGCCAAGGCGATGGCAATGGCGCGGCGGATGGCCTGCTGCGTGGTCGCCTGCGGTGGTGAAACTAGCGCATCGCCATCATCCGAGGCCTCGATCCGTTCGACCAGATGCACCCCGGCTGCGCGCACGGTTCGGCGTGTCACCAGCCCCGGCGTTGTGGAGCGGAACCGCCCTCCAGTGGAAACGCCCGGAGACCGTTCGGTCGCCACCTCAACCGCTTTGGCTATCCGAGGCGCGTGTTCGAACCCATTCAGCAAGGCGGTCGCTGCCGGATAATGCTTGCGAATATCGTCCTCGCGCAATTCCATCTGATCTGACGTCAAACTCATTTCAAAACCGCCCTTGCTTCATCTTTTCAAAAATACTCCCGCCGGAGGCCAAACTAATAGCGCAGCACCTGCCCGCTCTTGCTGACCACGAATTTGCGCACATCACCAAATCCCGGCGGGTTGCGCTCGGCCAGCACCTGAAACGGGCGTTGGGGCAGGATGATTGATCGCTGTGTGCGTGTGGCCCCGGTTTCGGCCCCCTGCCCGCCGAACGGGTCCAGCGCGAAGACCTCGCGCTCGACGGTGGAAAACC
Source organism: Ruegeria sp. YTSC003 (assembly GCF_059609785.1). Taxonomy (NCBI): domain Bacteria; kingdom Pseudomonadati; phylum Pseudomonadota; class Alphaproteobacteria; order Rhodobacterales; family Roseobacteraceae; genus Ruegeria; species Ruegeria sp. YTSC003. Next base: position 156,047 of record NZ_JBXWMK010000011.1, read on the forward strand.
ACCCGGCACGTTCTTCGATCACCTCTTCGCTTTGCAGCTCTTCGGTGGTCCAGGCCAGTGCCCAGTCCTGACCTTGCGGTGCCTGTGCGTCCTCAAGCACTTGCCGCAACGGGCCGGTTTGCTCGGTATAGGCTGAGGAATACATCGGACCCACGTGGATGCGGCGCAGATGTTTGGGGTGCAGGTCGTCGAAATCCTGATCGAAGCCTTTGGCAATGGTCACCAGTTTCAGACCGCCTAAGCTTTGCGCCATCAGATGCGCCTGCACTACAGGCCAGCGGCGCTGGTCTTTAGGCAGGGCGGTTTTGCCGCTGTCCTCAAGTTGCATCAGGTAGATGACCGGAAGGTTGATTTGGCTGTCATAGACCGCCCAGTGGATCATGAACTTGCGCCGTTCGCCCTCATTCCCGATCCAGTGGCATTCGGGATCGTTGCGGGCCCAGAACAGCTGACCCTTCAGCAATTCCTCGTAATAGAGCCTTTGCGACAGGGCGAATTGCAGTTTGGTGGGGATTTCTTGATTGCCAATGATCGTCCGCACCATGTCGGTTTTCAGGTCGTCTTCCGAGGGCATATTCGCCAGATGCACCTGCGCCTGCTGCGCGTCATTGGCCATGGTCAGCAGCTCGGCCGCCACCGGAAAGCCGCTGTCGCGCTTGTCCATAGCCAGGCTGCCAAAGAACCGGCCCGTATCGCGCCCGACCAGCAGGTATTTCATGCTGAGCGCGCGAAAAGTGTAGAGCAGCCCCGAGAGGTAGCGCGATACGATCCGCACCTCTTGCTTGCTGATCGCGCCCTCAGCCTCCATCGTCGCGGCCACGCGCAGGAGGTGCACGGTGATCACCTCAAATTTGCGGAAATAGCGGCGCGAGGCGAAGGTGTCGGTCAGGCCGACATGGTCTTGGGTGGGGTCTGTCATGTGCTGACTTGCGATTGCTCAACTTCGACTATGGCTGATTTGAAAAAGCTCAGAAATGCAGTCGCATAGATTCCCAGAATTCCAATCCACGGTACGCCCCAACGGAGCAGCGCAAAGGTGCCGATGGCCAAACAAACAATGGAAAAGCCATATTTCCTCAACATTGAACCCCAAACGGCTTTGACCGCAATTGCATTGGCGAAACTAATTTTGTGCTCTTCGCCAATCTCTCTTGCATCTGAGCCACTCGGTATTGGCGACACGATGCAAAACGCGAACGCGCAACCCCAAATTCCAATGACAAGAACCGCGTTGGTCCCCAAGAAAATCCCTAACAGGCACAGAAAAAGCGATGAGTACCCAACTATGCGGGCGATCTTGTTGCGAACGGTTTTGGTAAACAACTACCTCAGCCCCCATACAGATTCTTATCGTGCTTCTCCACAATCGAGGCGAACCGGCGGGCAAAGCGTTCATCTGCCTTAGCCTTTTTCTCCAGCACATCACGGGCAAAGACCATATGGTCCTCATGCGCCTCAAGCATATCGGCCATTTTCTGGTTGGTCGCGGTGCCGATGGCGGCCATGGCGGTTTGCGCCTCTTGGTCGGTCTGCACGCCGATCTCGTTGATGCGGTGGGCCACGTCCTGCTGTTGCGCGGTTTTCAGCGATTTGGTCAGGGCGTCATACAGCACAACGCGTTGTTGCGTGTCTGTCTGCAGTTTGTTGATCAGCACCATCTGCGTCGCCGCCTGGTTCTGTAGGGAGTCGACCCAGGTCTTGCCCTTTTCGATGTAGCGCTCCAGCGTTTGTGACTTGGCCAGCTTGACCTGCTCTTCCTGAACCTTGGCATTGTATTGCTTGTTCAGCTCGGCCAGTTCGGTTTCCAATTGGGTCCGCGCGGCCGCGTCCTGTTCGACACTGATCTTGTTTTCCAGAGTGATGATCGTCGGATCCATATCCTGAATCTCAGCCCGCAGCGCCTCTAGTTCAGCAACAGTAGCCTCGCGGTCGTCCAGCGTACCGGTCAGGTTTTCCTCGACCTTCACCCGCTGTTCTTCCAACAAGGATAGCTGCCCTTGCAGCAATTGAACGATTACGTCGGATTTGGCGATCAGGTCCTGCAACTTGTCGTCGATATTGGCCGTGCGCATGCGTTCCTGCCGCATCGACTCGGATTTTCCTTTCGAGAAGATGCCGACAAACGTCTCCCACCCGGATTTCGAGCGCATCTCGTCGAAATCCTTGGAAAAGGCGCTGGTGACGTCGTCCAGACCCATGATCAGCTCAGCGATATTGGCGTTCATCACCTCGGTATGGGCGTGCACATCCTCAAGCGTGGCGTTTTCGATGTCGATGTCGGCCTCGGCAGAGCCGATCTTAGAGCGCGCGGCTTCAATCCGGGATGTCAGCCCTTCGATCTGAGACTGGCTTTCGCGCACTTTTTGCTGCGTTTCCTCAATCAACGCATCAAACTGCTGGTTCGACATCTGTCCTATTCCTTTTTAAATTATGCACCCAACAAGATAGGAGATGTTACGATCATTTACATCCCCTTGGGCATCCAATCCTGTGGAACTTTGGCAAACTCCGCCAAAAAAAGATAGGCGGGTTGACACTTTGGCCTCAGATCGCATGAATGCGCCCCGGTAGGCAAAAAACGTCACGTTTACCAAACGAAAACTGGATTGATCTGACCCCACGGGTGGCCATAGACAATCCGGGAGACACATGTTTGAGTGCTAACAAATTTTTATTGCCGGAGGCTGACCCATGCTGGACGCGACAACCGACCTGAAATCAATCCTGAAAAACCCCGATCTGCTTGTAACCAAAGCCTATATCGGCGGTCAGTGGGTCGACGGGGACAATGGCACCTTTGCCGTGACCAACCCGGCGCGCGGCGACGTCTTAGCCGAAGTCGCAGACCTGAGCCGCGCGCAGGTCGCCGGCGCGATCGCACAAGCTGAGGCCGCGCAAAAGGAATGGGCCAAGCTGACCGGCAAGGAACGCGCCGTGATTCTGCGTCGTTGGTACGACCTGATGATGGAAAACGCCGAAGATCTGGGCAAGATCCTGACCGCCGAGCAAGGCAAGCCGCTGGCCGAGGCCGTTGGCGAGATAGGCTATGGCGCGTCCTTCATCGAGTTCTTCGGCGAAGAGGCAAAGCGCGTTTATGGCGAGACGATCCCCGGTCACCAGCGCGACAAGCGGATCATGGTGCTGAAACAGCCGATCGGTGTTGCGGCCTCGATCACGCCCTGGAACTTCCCCAATGCGATGATCACCCGCAAGGCAGCTCCGGCGCTGGCAGCAGGTTGCGCATTTGTTGCGCGCCCGGCCAAGGAAACACCGCTGTCTGCATTGGTCATGGGCGTTCTGGCCGAACAGGCTGGTATCCCGGCAGGCGTGTTCAACGTTCTGCCGTCCTCCAGCGCCAGCGAGATTGGGAAGGAATTCTGCGAAAATCCCGGCGTGCGCAAGCTGACCTTCACCGGCTCGACCGAAGTGGGTCGTATCCTGCTGAAACAGGCCGCTGATCAGGTGATGAAATGCTCGATGGAACTAGGCGGCAACGCGCCGTTCATCGTGTTTGACGATGCCGATCTGGATGCGGCCGTCGAAGGCGCGATGATGTGCAAATTCCGCAACAACGGCCAGACCTGCGTCTGCGCTAACCGCATCTATGTGCAGGCCGGTGTTTACGACGAATTCGCGGCCAAGCTGAAAGCGGCGGTCGAAGCACTGAAGATCGGCGACGGCCTGGCCGAAGGCACAACCACCGGCCCGCTGATCAACGCCGAAGCAGTGGTCAAGGTTGAAGAGCACATCAAGGACGTCACCGACAAGGGCGGCGCGGTTCTGACCGGCGGTCTACCGCATGATCTGGGTGGCACCTTCTTCCAGCCGACGATTGTGACTGGCGTGACTCAGGACATGATGGTCGCGCAGGACGAGACCTTTGGCCCGCTGGCACCGCTGTTCAAGTTCGAGGACGAAGACGATGTGATCGCGATGGCCAATGACACCATCTTTGGTCTGGCGTCCTACTTCTATGCCAAGGACCTGAGCCGCGTATACAAAGTGGCCGAGGCGCTGGAATACGGCATCGTCGGCGTGAACACCGGTATCATCTCGACCGAGCTTGGCCCGTTTGGAGGTGTCAAACAATCCGGCCTGGGCCGCGAAGGCAGCCATCACGGCATGGAAGATTATCTTGAAATGAAGTACGTCTGCCTGTCGGTCTGATCTGAAAAGGCCCCGGAGCACAGCGCCGGGGCCACTACGTTTGTCACAAAAGTGCAAACAAACCGTCACATCCCTGCAATGCCTTCCGTTCATCCCCCTCTCATCCAAGTGAGAGAGGATACCACCCGATGTCGTTGCGCTGTGTCTGCCTGACATCTGCCCTTGCCCTGACCGCCGGTCAGGCTGTGGCAGAAATGAATTTCAACCGAATTGCATCTTTCCCCGTCGTCAAGAACATGGCCGAGGGCGCGGATACCACCCGCGAAACCTCGCCCGAGATCATCGCAGCGACTGCTGATGGCATGACGCTGGTCTATACGGACAGCCCGCTGGGCATGATTGGCATGGTCGACATCACCGACCCTTCGAACCCGGCGCCTCTGGGCGCAATGGAGGTGGGCGGTGAACCGACCTCGGTTGGGGTCGTTGGCACGACGGCTTTTGTGGGCGTGAACACATCGGTAAGCTACACCGCCCCGTCGGGCAAACTGATCTCGGTCGATATTGCGGGCAAGACCGAAACCGGCGCCTGTGATTTGGGTGGTCAGCCCGACAGTGTCGCGATTGCCCCGGATGGCAGCTTTGTTTCCGTAGCCATCGAGAATGAGCGTGACGAAGACTTGAACGACGGGGTCATCCCGCAGCTGCCCGCCGGGACACTGGCGCTGGTGCCGCTGAAAGACGGCGCACTGGAATGCGCGGGCATGAAGATGGCTTCGCTGGCAGGTCTGGCCGAGGTTGCCCCCACTGATCCCGAGCCTGAGTTTGTCGACATCAACACCCTGGGTGAAACCGTCATCACCCTGCAGGAAAACAACCACATCGCGGTTGTCGACAAGGATGGCAACGTGATCAGCCATTTCTCGGCAGGCAGCGTGGATCTGGATGGTATCGACGCCACGGATGAGCGCGGCGCGCTGATCTTCACCGAAAGCCAAAAGGATCGCCTGCGCGAGCCGGATGCGGTGAAATGGATCGACGACAACCATTTCGCAACCGCCAACGAAGGTGACTACAAAGGCGGCTCGCGGGGCTGGACGATCTTCCACAAGGACGGCACAGTCGTATATGAAAACGGCACCGATTTCGAGAAAGCCATCATCCAGATCGGCCACTACCCTGACAAACGCTCGGACGCCAAAGGTGTTGAGCCTGAAAGTGTGACCGCAGCGACCTTCGGTGACACACCAATGATCTTTGTAGGAGCCGAGCGCGCCTCGGTCGTGGGTGCCTATGACGCCACCGATCCGGCCAACCCGGTTCTGAAACAGCTGCTGCCTTCAGGCATTGGTCCCGAAGGCTATGTTGCGATCCCGAAACGTAACCTGCTGATCTCGGCTAATGAAAAGGACCTGATCGAAGACGGTGGCCCGCGTGCACACGTGATGATCTACGAATATCAGGACGCCCCGGCCACCTATCCGCATCTGACGTCCGCAGGCACGGATGAGCTGATCGGCTGGGGCGCGCTGTCCGGTCTGGTAGCTGATGAGGACGGCATAATCTACGCGGTCAACGACAGCTTTTATGGCTTCCAGCCTTCGATCTTTAAGATCGACCCCAGCCAGCAGCCCGCCCGCATCGTGGACGTGATCCGCATCCACCGTCAGGACGGCAACCCGGCACAGAAGCTGGATCTGGAGGGCATCACGCTGGACGGTAAAGGCGGGTTCTACGTCGCCTCCGAAGGGCGTACCGACCGTGTTATCCCGCATGCGATTTACCACGTGTCCGCTGATGGCCTGATCAAGGATCGCAAAGGCGAGATCGGCCTGCCACCTGAGCTCATGGCCGTCGAAAAGCGCTTTGGGTTTGAAGGCATCACCCGCGTTGGCAACACCCTGTGGATGGCCGTTCAGCGCGAATGGAAGGACGACCCTGAAAACCACGTGAAACTGGTGGCCTACAACCTTGAGACCAAGGAATGGGGCGCGGTGCACTATCTCAAGGCGGACCCGGAAGAGGGCTGGGTCGGTCTGTCGGAAATCGTGGCCTTTGGCGACCACGTCTACGTCATCGAACGCGACAATCAGCATGACCACCGCGCCGTGACCAAAAAGGTCTACCGTATCCCGCTGTTAGAGATGACCCCGGCCCCGTTGGGCGGTCCCCTGCCCGTGGTCAGCAAGCAAGAGGTCCGCGACCTGCTGCCTGATCTGACCTCGACCGGTGGTTACGTTCTGGACAAGATCGAAGGCCTGGCCATCCTGCCCTCGGGCGAGGCGTTTGTGATGACCGACAATGACGGCGTCGACGATGCCTCGGGCGAGACGATGTTCTGGTCGATTGGGTCGGTGACTGGCGGGAACTAAACTCAACAGGAAAATGCAGAGAAGCCCCGCACGAAATTGTGCGGGGTCATTTGTTTTCAGACGTCAGCTATGAGCCCAAAGCGAACGCTCGCTCAAACTTGGTTTGGGGGACATTATTATTCCAAAACCGTCTATTTGACTGACCGGTTGCCAGAATCGCAGTCTTAGGTGATCCTTCAAGAAATCGAAGGATCGCAATATGTTTAGGTTTCTATTAATTGCATTCGGTATTTGCGTATCTACTTTCGCGTTAGCGCAAGAGTCGTCCGAAGATGTGGCGGGAAAAGATGATACCTCGGCAACCTCGTCCAGCCTGCTAACTGATGCTGAGTTGCAGACATTGGTCGCCCCGGTTGCTCTTTATCCCGACACGTTACTCATACAGATATTTGTCGCGGCCACCCAGCCATTGGAAATTGTTAAGGCTGAGCGGTATTTGCTGGATAACGCCGACCGCGACCCCGTTGAACTTGAGCCGGAAATCGAAGCAATGGGATGGGATCCTTCTGTCAGCGTATTGGCGACGGCGTTTCCCGAAGTTGTTGGTCAGATGGCCACCCATATCGACTGGACCGAGACAGTCGGCACAGCCATGTTGGCCCAGTCCGATGATGTGATGGATGCGGTGCAGGTCATGCGGGATCAGGCAATTGACAGCGGCGCTCTTGTTTCAGGTCCCGAGCAAACTGTCGAAGTGTCTGACGACGACACAGTAGTAATTACACCGACAGAACCCGAAACGGTATACGTCCCACAATACAATCCCGAGACGGTTTATACTGGCCCGTCAACCGGGGATGTTGTGGGCGCAGCACTACTAACGTTTGGCGCCGTTGCCCTGATCGACGAAATTTTTGACGACGACGATGATTGGTATGACTATTGGGGGTGCCGAAATTGCGGTGGCTGGGGCGGTGGTCCGATTTACAGAAATCCAAACATCGACATAGACGTCGATGGCAACGTCAATATCGGCAATGATATAGATTTAGGTGACCGAACGGATATCGGATGGAACCCCGATCCTGACCGGCAACAGGAGGCCCGGAACAAAATAGCGGACCATAAAAGACCTGAAGGTGGCCGCGGCGACTTGCCGGTTAGCCGTCCTGACGGTCGCACGGATGAGCTGCGTGCAAAGTTGAGCCGAGAATCTGGTGCTGCAGATATTAGCCGGGACCGCGGGGCGGCAGCAGCTGCGGTCGGTGCCGGTGCGGGGGCTGTAGCAGGCGGGGCATTAGCGAACCGGAGCAACGCAAATCGGGATAAGGCCGCTGCAAAGCAACAGGCCATTGATCGTACCAAACGTCCAGATGCGGCGAAAAAGCCAGTCGCGCAAAGACCGCAGACCGCCAAAAAGCCGCAGGCGAAGAAAGCCGCATCGACGCAGCGCAAGCCCGCGGCATCCAAAGGGCAAGCGATGAAGAAAAAGGCGTCCGGCAGCAGAACTCAAAGCGCGTCCAATCGTGGACACGCCGCTAAAGGCAAGCGGAGACGGTAAGATGCGTAGATCAGTATTTTCAATTTTGTTGCTTGCCGCGACCACAAGCCCGGCTCTCTCTGAAGGAGCCAGATTTGATACGCCGCAAACCGCACTGGATGCTTTTGTTGATGCGTTGAAGGCTAATGATCAGAGCAAGCTGATCGAAATTTTCGGGCCTGAAGCCGAGGATCTGGTTGGAACGGGTGATCCGGCGGAAGATCAAGAAAGAAGGCAGGAAATGCTTGGCATGTATGCCGAGGGGTATCGTTTCCGGCCTGAGGACGATGGCGTTGTACTTCTTCTGGGTGAAGACGGTTGGCCTTTTCCTATCCCAATTTTGCGAAAAGATGATGGTTGGCGCTTTGACCTGGAAGCTGGGATCGAGGAACTTTCAGCTCGTGAAATAGGCTTGAATGAGTTGGAAGTGATCGAATTGCTTGAGGCCTATGTTGATCTGCAGGCAGCTTTCCGGCTTGTGGACCATAATGGGAATGGCGTTATGGAATTCGCTCAGACGATCATTTCTGATCCCGAAGAGCAAAACGGTCTCTTCTGGCCTGGAAAAGACAGCTTTGTCGGTGCGGCGCTTGCCCGCGCCGCAGCTTCGGGGTGGAGTGACGGTCAGGCTGACTATGAAGCCGAGCCGTTTCTTGGCTATTATTACACAATCCTGCAAGAGCAGGGCCCTAACGCTCCCGGGGGTGCCTACCCTTATTTCGCCGGGGATCACTTCGTTGCAGGACATGCCTTGCTGGCAATACCGGCAGACTACGGAGAAACTGGTGTCCATTCCTTTCTGGTTGGCGAAAACGGCATAGTCTACGAGGCAGATTTTGGCCCGGAAACACTCAGTATTGCTGCTGAAATTACTGCCTATGATCCAGACACTAATTGGTCACCGGTCGAGTAATGTTTGGATTGATAGTGGCGATTAAGCTCTGATGCTTTGCTGAGGCCACTATTTGCGGATCGTGTAACAAGCTTCAGTTCGATGGTTACGTGTACCCGAACAAGTTCAGCCTGGATCGCTCTTGCAACACACATTGTAACGGCCAGCAAATTGCCCATCTTACGGTTTGATCCATTCTTCTGCCTTAACACGTTTCGAGTCAAAGACTGAAAAGTCCGCAGAGCGGTCTTCTTCGATCGGATATCGAATGGCAGGTTTCGCGACCACCGCATGAATTGCAGCGACGTAACAATCCACGAACGTCGCAGTACGGGTGTTATGTGAAGCGATCTCTGGTTGAGTGGTCCGTCCGTCCACAGCCTACCGGCCCAATCACCTAACACCACATTGAGCGGCTTTTTTCCGCCCCATTGATCTTGTTCGCCCAGTCCGATATTCAGACCGGCTGCGTTTTCGGCCGTCTATCCGAGCCCAGCCCAAAACCAACGAGCCAACCGATGGAGGGTGCCATGTAGTTCAGAAACTGCATGAAAGGCCAATGACATGGCCCATTACAAACGCAAACGTCCCCGTACCGTGCTTGGGAACGGGTACTCACGCCTAGGTCTGAGCCGTCGTCTCGGAAAAGACCTTGATGATGTCCGGTGGCTTGGCAATTGGCCACGCTATCACGACATCACCTGTCACACGCGTCCAACGAGACGCAAAACCAAGGCTCTTGCGTTCGGCATCCTGAAAGGCGCTGATCCTGACGACCTAGTCTGGCCCGATGGGCGCAAGCCCCACCACTATTATTGGTGAGTATGTGCGGCGGAAGCATTCCATAACTCCGCCGCGCACTTTGGCTCAGGTGGCCGTTGAGACGACCGAAGCAGTTTGGCCCGTTGCGGCCATCGTTAGATCACGAACCGAGTCCCGCGTCTTTTCTCACTATGTGCCGCAGCAAGTCATTGCCCTCGGCCCTAAGGTCGAGGCGATCTTCGTTCTTTTTCATCACAGTTGCCCACGCTATTTGATCGTGTATGAATTCATCAATGACCGCTATGCGCTGTCCACGACCCATTTCCTTGGTTTTGCTTTTTAAAGTCAAAAGCCTGTCAATGTGCCCTACTAGGTTGGGAGACAGGTCCTGATATTTCATGAGATCATGCAGGTTCATGGGCGGTGGCGTGTCGGGTATCTGCCGGATCCACGAGATCGCCATAGCGGGTCGCAGTATGTAGAAATACGTTTTGAAGCTCACCTCCTGGCTCTCACCAACATGCTTGTCCCACTGTTTCTGTGCCAAGTTGCGATAGTGGTGCAGACAGGATTCTCCAAAAGTCGTCTTGGCTGCGAAGGCAATCAGCCTTTCACATGCCGCGTCACTCCATCTGTACCTAATAGGGCTGGACAACCATTCCAACATCACGGGATTAGGTTTGATCAACAAACCAAGTGCTTTACGAATATCCCACCCGTTTATGTCCCAATCGCCCTCAAGGGGCAGTTCGATGACATCGCGACCGGGCTCAATACTCAGATACCAGTCTGGCCGATGTACATAGATGAAGCGTACATCGTAGTCGCTATCGGGAGACGGGAAACCCCATGCACGGCTGCCGCTTTCAATGGCGAACAGCACTCGGACATCATGATCCGCTTCTAAAGCGGTAAGCTTAGATTGGATGACCTGCTCGATCTCAGGCGAAACGCTGGGCGCGAAAGTTAGACGGTTCATTGGGTTTCTCGCAGTATCAAGACGGCCATCTGGAAAGGTACATCATGGTTTTGTTAACAAGACCTGGGGGAGCAACCACGGCGCTGTGGCTACTGAAACCGTCGGATCAGATTAACTCGTAACTCTGTTCGCCAGTTCACGAACTATTCCCTGTGTCTCTTTCGGATAAGCGCGAACAAACCCGGCGTCACAGGGGATCGTCTCGATTTCTCTTCGGTCCAACGCCCGAGCCAAATGGATCGCTGCGAGCTCAATGTGCTCTGCCATTTGGCCAAGCGTCACATACACCTCTGCAAACGCCTGAATGCTCTCTTCAGTGATGTAACACCGGTAGTGCTGCGTGTCCGGGTTTCGTGCTTTTATCTGCTTCAGATATCCACCATCCCTTAACCGTCGGATAGAACCGACGCTAATCCTCAGGCGTGCCGCCGCATCCTTAAGCGACAGATCGCCGGAAAACACGCGCTCCGATTTTTCCAAGGTCTCAGTGTAGTCGATCAGAATTCCTGCCAATCCGTCAACGTCCGGGTCTCTCGATACACCGGTCAGTCGGCCTGCTGCCCAATCAGCAACAACGCGAGCCAGGGGCAACCAGCTCTGTTGGCAGTATTCTGCGAGTGGCAGCCTATGACGCGTCGGTGATGCAACGCGCAGGCCTTCAAGCTGAGTCAGCAAGGTCTGCACAGAGGAGGATGTCACATAGCGCAGAGACGTTCCAAAACGATGGGCTTCCAGAACATTCTGCCGGATCAGCGACTTCACCTGAACCGGATGGATATTGAGCTGCGTCGCGATGGATTTGATATTCTGCAACCCAGACCAGAAATCGAGCACGGCAGCCAGATCCTCATGGCTGACATCCTTCATGTTTAGCAGGTCGCTCGCGTTTTGACCGCGAAGATGGGCGAGAATGCCTCGCACCCGAACCTCGCCGACTCCATATAGCTCCCGTACACGTTCAAGCGTGATGAGTTTGGGTGCTGAGATTTCCGTACCCAGGACTTTCGCGCCGGTCTGCAGCGGATAGTTCTCCCGTACGAAATCCTGCACGCAAGCCCTGAGCTCCGCTGTTGCCGGGTCCTCTTCAGTGTCTTTCAGCCAAGTATAGAATTCGCCCATATCTGTTGTGAAATAAGACCGCTTGGAGGAAGGTCGGCGCCTGGCACGCGCCAGCTCAGAATTCAGGGTGTCCGGTCCATTCTTCAAAACCTCGAAACCAGCCGACATGGCGGTACGCTCCTGGTCGAAGTTCAAATCCGAACGACTAACGCCTCGACCCATGGCAAGTGTCATGCCTAATGTAAGAGCGGCTTGATGAAGATGTGTCAGGTCCAAAGAGTCTAACCAGTCACCACAAACTCCATTCTTGATACGGCGGCTCAGGTAAGTTTCAAACGAGGATCGCCCATGTGTTTTCGCGACCTGAGCGGCCTCCAAGATCAGATCCCTATGACGCTCCACTTGTTCAATCACGTCATAGGTGAGATGTGCATGCGGTGCATTGGGAAGCTGGAGTAACGGAACGCCGTGTTTGGCACAGGTCCCGATCGGCAGCACCAACCACTCGAGAAGTTGAAACGCGCTCCCGGGACCAGAAGCCTCCATAGCCTCCACAATACATCTCGGACAAATGCGGATGGTTGCACGCCGTAGCGTACCATTGGTGGCTGATGACAGCCCGACGAGATACCGGCAGGGACCAATCAACCTGGCCGCTCCTTGATCCAGTGTGTTAAGCGGCACACTGGTTAGCAGTGACAACGTCTCCAACTGGTCCAAATGCGCCGAGCAGATATGGGGCCATCGCATTCCAAGATCCGAGCAGAAATCACGGGGCGTGCTCGTGAACAGTCGGGCCAACCGAGCAACGTGTCTGACGTCAGCACCAATGGGACAGTTTAAGTAGATTTGATAAGAGAGGGTTTCTGGCTCATCGTAACCGCCAA
>NZ_JBXWMK010000012.1:0-148239 GCF_059609785.1 Ruegeria sp. YTSC003
GGCGCGGTGGCGGCTTGCAGCTTGATCCGCAATCCATGCAGACAACAGCCAAGCTATCGGTGCCAGAGGTCTTTGCAAGGTGTTGTCACGTTAACCTCCTGCCCACCAAAGAATGCTGATAATCAGATTTCAAGCTGCTCGAGTAAAGGACAATTCCGACAAATGTTACATTGGATGGCAGGAGAAGAATGATGGCTTCGGTGGGTCCGCGGCGCAGATTGCGCTGATACACCGAATCGTGGCGGAAATACGCAATTGGCTGAGGGCGTTTTAGTCAAACCGGAGCAACCGTAGTCGCTCAGTTTTCACGGCCCAAAGAATACGCGGGCGCTGCCAAAACCACCGCTCATCGATTGCGCAGCATCCTGTGTGATTGGATCGCGTCAATGTCGGGTTGTCGTTGTAGGTGGACATGGCGGATCGGAGGTTCAGTCATGGAGACACCAAACTTACCTGCCATTCGGGCACTTCGCCCAGTCTGTAGCAAAGGACGTGTCCTTGGTAAAAAAGCGCCCACTGAAACCAAAACATCCGAGTTCGCCTTGAGCTTGCTGGCACCCATCGCGATCTTGCACTCTGCAACATGGCAATCGACAGCAAGCTTCGCGGCTGTGATCTGGTGAAGATGAAGGGGTCGTTGTCATGTCATCGGGGCAGACCAAGGAACGCGCTTCAGTACTGCAAAGTAAGACACAGAAACCTGTGCGCTTCGAGATATCCGAGGGCACCCGTGCCTCTGTTCAGAAATGGATGAAAGATGAACTCATGATCCGTTCGGAATACCTTTGGCCTGGCAGAATCCACATCTGAACGCGTCAATATGCGCGGATTGTTCGAGACTGGGTCTCATCGACCGGCCTTATAGCAAGCGCATACGGAAGCCACTTAATGAGGCGCTCAAAAATCACCCAAACCTACAAGAAGACCGGCAACCTCAGAGCGCTTCAGCACTTGCTGGGCCATACCAAGATGGACGGTACAATCCAGTACCTCGGCGTCGAACTCGAGGGTGTCTTGGCTATCGCTGAAGCCATTGAGACTAGTGCCAATAGGTTGCATTCGTAGGCGGCCCAGACTGGACGAGCGAAGGTGCGCATATTGATTCCACGTGTTTGATCCGGCTTTAAGAGTGGATTCCACTTACTCGAGTTCTCAGGTAATACGAAACTATGGATATCGTCGTCGTTACGACCATCATCACTTCTCTTTTTGTTGTCATCGGCGTGGCGGAACCGCTGGCCGCGCGAATGCGCCTGCCTTACAGCGTTATCCTCGCCGTCCTGGGGATAGTGATCGGGCTTGGCGCGACGTTCTTTCTCGACACAGACCTGACGGATGCATTGAACCCGGGGGCGCAGGCGATCATAGATCTGCCGATCCGGTCAGACGTCTTCCTCTATGTTTTCCTGCCCACGCTGCTCTTTCAGGCGACACTCGGCATGAACCTGCGCAGGATGCTGGATGACTGGATGCCCATCCTGATGATGGCCGTTGTGGCAGTGATTGTCGCGACCCTCTCTATTGGCTATGCGCTGAGTTGGGCAAGTGCGCTGCCGCTGGCCGCCTGCCTGTTGATCGGCGCCATTGTGTCAACAACGGATCCCTCGGCAGTTGTCAGTATATTCCGGTCGATTTCGGCACCGCGCAGGCTGTCACGAATAATCGAGGGCGAAAGCCTTCTTAACGATGCTGCTGCTGTGGCTCTGTTCGGGTTATTCATGAGCTTTGTCATGCTCGGAAGACCCAATCCATTGCTAAGTGAAGCCGTGGGGCAGTTTCCGCTGTTGATCGCAGGCGGAGCACTCACTGGTTGGCTCATGGCGCGCATGGCGGTTTGGACGATGGCTTTTGTCGACCGCTGGGAAATGGCGCAGATTTCCATTTCCATCGCGCTGCCATACCTTGCCTATATCGTTGCAGAACAAAGCGTTGGGGCTTCGGGTGTCATTGCGGTGGTGGCTGCGGGGCTTACGCTCAACCTCACAGGCCCTGGTCGTTTGTCACCGGTCGCCTGGACAAATCTGCAAGAGGTTTGGGACCTTCTGGCACACTGGGCCGGCGCGCTGATTTTTATTCTTGCCGCATTGCTGATACCGCGATTGCTGGAAGAGGTGCGACCGTCTGATTTTGGCTTGCTAGTTGTGGTGGTTTTGGCCGCCATGTTCGCGCGGGCGGCAATTCTGTTCGGGTTGTTACCATTGCTGACAGCAATTGGACTATCGCCCGCTGTTGAACGCCCCTATCGCACCGCAATACTGTGGGGTGGGCTGCGTGGTGCCGTGACGCTGGCCCTGGCTCTGGCAGTCACCGAAAGCACACACATCCCGCTTGAGACGAAGCGCCTGGTCGGCATTCTGGCCACTGGCTTTACCCTGTTTACACTGATTGTTCAGGGTACAACCTTGCGCATGGTGATCACAAAACTGGGGCTCGACAGGCTTTCTCCGCTTGATACCGCCCTGTCGCGTCAGGTGGTCGCCGTCGCCTTGCAATCGGTTCGCGAGGACGTGTCCCGCACAGCAGAAAACTATAACCTGACGCACGATATCGTCAGGAACGAAGCCAAACAGTTTAGTGAACGCCTGGACGAGGCGGTAAAGGCCGCCGAGGACAGCGCGCAGATCCTTGATCGTGACCGGGTCACGCTTGGTCTTATTGCGCTGGCCGGTGCAGAGCGGGACTCTGTATTGGCCAGGATGCGGGAACGCACCATGTCATCGGTTCTGAGTGAGAAGATTTTGTCCGATGCGGATCGGCTCATTGAAGGCGCACGGACTGGCGGACGGATCGGCTATCAGCGCGCATCAAATCGGTCGGTCGTTTACGGCAGATCTTTTCGGATCGCCGTGTTTCTGCACAACCGGCTTCGAATTTCGTTCCCACTCACGCGTATCACAACGGACAGGTTCGAAAGATTGCTCATGCAACGTCTGATCCTGCAGGACCTAGATGGGTTCGTCCGCGGCCGCATCCGCCGGATCCATGGCCGCCGGGTTGCGGAATTGCTGGATGAAGTGTTGGCGCGTCGATCCGAGGCGGTTAAGACGGCGCTTGAAGGCCTGCGACTGCAATTTCCCGGTTATGCCGAAAAGCTAGAGCGACGATTCATCCAGCGAACCGCGTTGCGCCTTGAAGAACGTGAATACGCGGTCATGCGCGAAGACGGCCTTGTGGGCGAAGAACTTTATTCTGTTTTGATGCAGGAAGTGGCGACAAGACGTACGTTAACTGAAGGGCGTCCGAAGTTGGACATCACTCTTAAAGGACGGGATCTGGTCAGGCAGTTCCCACTGTTTTCCGATCTCGACAAGTCTTCGCTTAGGAAACTCAGCCGGGCGCTGCGGACCCGATATGCCAACGCGGGTGATACCATCATTTCCAAAGACGAATTCGCCCAGAGTGTATTCTTCATTGCTTCCGGGGCGGTGGAAGTGGAACTCGGCCGGCACACCTCGCGGCTGGGTCGTGGTGAAATGTTCGGGCAATTGGCCATGTTATTGAAACGGCCGCGTCGCGTAAACGTGCGGGCATTGGCACCGTCGACGCTGCTTATGCTCGACGAGGCAAGTTTCCGACGCTTGCTGCGGCGAAGCAAGGCCATGCGAAACTCTGTCAAGATGAGCGCTGACAAGCGCATGATCGACCCCGCGGTGTTGGATCTGGATGAGGCCGAGGTATCCCCTGAAAAAGGGACCAAATCTTGAGAGGCTCTCAATTGGAAAGGAGCCGCGAAATCAAAAGTACTGGTTCACGGGCACCAGTCGGGTCCTGTTTTGGTGAACGTCTACTCCAGTCAGAGGTTTGTTCCCTCGAAAAACCCGTCACTACCCTCAACATCTTGTACAATCAGCGGCAGGTCGCAGCAAGGAGCGGAAATTGGCAACGGCCAATCACCGAAGACATAGAAAAATGGGCGTCGCCTACCCTGCCAAACCAGCTTGGCGCAGACCAGAGGCAATGTGTTCCCAATCCGACAAATTGCGCCACATCGGTTGAAAGCCACCGGCCAGAGCAATCAACGTGTTTTCCGGAACTGCCATCCCGCGGCTTGAAAACTCCTGATGGCGGTGTCGAACAAAGGCTTGCAACGAGGACTCCGCCTCTTTTTGTCGGCCCGAGTGCGCGTAGGCTGCCACTAGAAACGCAACAGCCAATGAGTTCAGCCGTGCTTCGCCAATCAGCTTGCTGACAGCGTCATCATATCGACCCAAAAAGAAATATACCTGTCCGATAATCCAATCGAGAGAAGGCGGGTGCAGGGGGTCAAGTCGCATGGCCTCGACAACTATTCCATGGGCCTTTTCATGCTGCCCCAACAACAGAAACCCATATCCGCACCAAGCCATCGATTCCGCTTCATTTTCGATCAATGACAGTGTCTTTTGAAACTGCGTATCGGCCTGATCCCAGAGGCCCGCGCATAGGTACGCATATCCAAGTTGGTCTTGAATATAGACGTCCTTGTTGTCCAAAGCCGCGCCCTGACGCGCGATTTCCAATGCCTGGGAGGGGGCATCGGCGTCGGCAAGACCGAGCCAAAGGTCGACGACATAGGTGTCGGCCAGATACATATAGATCCGCGCGTAATTGGGATCGATGGCCAGCGCTTTTTCAAAATATCCCTTGGCGGTGGCGTTGTCGGCGGCGTTCAACCCATCTCGGAGTGCTTTCCCTCGCAGCAAGAGTTCATATGCCTTCATCTTGTCTGTGGGCTTGTTCAAGACATTGTTGGCCACGTCGCTTTGAACGCGACCGGGAAGAACCGCGACGACGCTTTGGGTCACCTCATCCTGAACCGCAAAGATGTCTTCCAGTTCGCGGTCATAACGCTCAGCCCAGATATGTTTTCCAGAGTCAGCCGCGATCAGCTGAGCCGAAATGCGCACTCTGTTACCGACTTTTCGAACACTGCCTTCGACAAGGTATTGTACCCCCAACTTTGCCGCGATTTCACCAATCTCCAGATCTGAGTCCCGAAACCGAAACGACGAATTGCGCGCGACCACAAACAAGGTCCGAAAGCGGGACAGTCCGGTAATGATGTCTTCGGAAATACCGTCACTGAAAAACTGCTGCTCAGCATTGCCGCTTACGTTTGAAAACGGCAAAACCGCGACTGAGGGCTTATCCCGTCCAGTTTGATTTGACTCGTATTTTTTAGAACCTTCATGTGACAAATGGTATATTTTGACGGGCTTTGTTATGTTTTTGAGGTGCTGGGCACCGCCATCTTCAAAGGTTTCTTCAATCAGGTTTCCCAGGCTTTCATAAACTATAGAAGAGATGCAAACACCGCCCACTTTTGCTGCGGCTTCCAGGCGCGACGCCAGATTGACACCGTGCCCATAGACATCGCCCTCATCAACAATCACGTCGCCCAGATGCACTCCGATGCGCAGTTTTATCGCTGAGTTTTGAACCGTCAGTTCTTTCTGGATCTCGATGGCACACCGAACAGCATCCACGACTGAGGGAAACTCAACCAATGTGCCATCCCCAATCAACTTGATCACCCGGCCTTTGTATTTGCTGACTTTGGGATCAAAAACACATTCGCGATGGGTCTTGAGGTGCATCAATGTGGCATCTTCGTCTTCGATCATCATCGAAGAGTATGCAACAACGTCAGCGGCGAGTATGGCGGCGAGTCTGCGTTCCAAAAATGACACCTTTGGTTGGGAGGTCATATTCAACTTTGGAAAAGATCATAACAACACCTTTCTGGGAACATCGCGCAAATACAGATTGCCGAGGTATTTAGCGGATGGAGTGGGTGGCTCTTGTTCCACTGGCGTCGCGATGCGCCATACTACAGTTGTCTTGGACTGCTCGGAAAGGAGCCACCCAATGACGGTTAAAACAGCTGGACTGGATCTGGCCAACGACGTGTTCCAGGTTCATGGATTATCGGCTGCTGGCTGCAAGATATTCAACAAGAAGATCAAGCGCCCGAAGCTGCTTGCGTTTTTCGAGACACTTCCGCGCTGTGTTGTCGGCATGGAAGCCTGCGGCTCCGCCCACTATTAGGGCCGTGAACTCAGCAGGCTGGGCCGTGACGTCCGCCTGATGCCAGCAGCCTATGTCAAACCCTATGTAAAGCGCGGCAAGACCGACGCCGCTGATGCCGATGCCCGGCGCCTGATGCGCATGCCGGGCGTCGGCCGTATTACCGCCTCCGCCATCGTGGCAACCATCGGGAATGCTAAGCAATTCAGGACCGGCCTCGACCTTGCAGCCTGGCTGGGGCTGACCCCGCTCAACAAATCCAGCGGCGGAAAGGAAAAGTTAGGCAAGATCACTAAGAAAGGCGACCGATACATCCGAAAACTCCTGATCACCGGCATGACGTCACGGGCGCTGAAGGGCAGGAAGCATCCGGAGCGCCTGGATAATCTGGGTGATGCTGACAAAACAACAGGAATACCGGCAGCCGACCGCCTGACAAGGCCGACCTGCCCAGAGATGCAAGACGTTTGATGTGATGATGCGGACCTAAGTCAACCAAAGGCCAGGACACTCCGACCAACGTCGCGACCCAAACTGAGG
Source organism: Ruegeria sp. YTSC003 (assembly GCF_059609785.1). Lineage (NCBI taxonomy): Bacteria > Pseudomonadati > Pseudomonadota > Alphaproteobacteria > Rhodobacterales > Roseobacteraceae > Ruegeria > Ruegeria sp. YTSC003. The sequence continues at coordinate 6,547 of NZ_JBXWMK010000012.1, forward strand.
TCATTTAGTGGCACTTTTTCCCTTGTATTGCCCAATGGCTTGCAGGCGCGGCGAATGTCGGCAAAGTCCGCGTGTCGGGAATTGAAGAGCCTCGTTGTGAGCGGCCTATTGGGTCGTTTCTCGCCTCTGCATGTTGCAATACTACCGTTTCATTGTGTTAGCTGGTTAATGGCATCGCTGATGGAACTTGTCAGTCGGTTCAATTCTGCGAAACATGCATTACAAGCATGCGCATATTTGACGCGCATATTTCATAGCGATACAGTGCGTGCATAGGGAGAGCAATACAATGAACGCTCAAACGCGAAAGCCCACGAATCTGTCGCTCGATAGCGCGTTACTGTCTGAGGCCAAAGCGCTGAAGGTAAATCTGTCCCGCGCGGCCGAGGAGGGCGTGCGCGCCGCAGTCATCGCAGCAAAGTCTGAGCGCTGGAAAGCCGAAAATGCTGCAGCACTCAGAAGTTCCAATTCATATGTTGAGCGGCATGGTCTTCCGCTGGAACGTTACAGGCAGTTCTGATGCCAAAATACGACGTCTACCCTAATCCATCCGGCGATGGCTACCTTCTGGATGTCCAGACCGACCTCCTAAGCGATCTGAATACGCGTGTTGTTGTGCCGCTGCTACCGAAGTCAAACGCACCAAGGCCAGCGGCACGTCTCAATCCGGTTTTTGACATTGATGGTGGTCCAGTCGTCATGGTCACACAATTCATGGCCGCAGTACCGGTTGGAATTCTAAAGTCCCAAGTATGCGACTTGAGTGACGAGTTCGATCAGATCACTGTCGCGGTCGATATGCTGATGCAGGGATTCTAGCATGGTATGACCTCAATGTTGGTCAGGTTCTCTGATCGTCACCGTTCAATTTCGAGGATGGCTGCAGTGAGCTGCACCAGGTTCAAATGCCTCATACTCGGTAAAGGACGGGGCCGCATTTGCGGTTTCTAGGAATTTAGCCTCGGTGAGTTAAGATTGTGGCAGTAGGTGTCGGTACTTAGCAACTCGTTTATCAGAGACCGCCAAAGCCGGTCGGAGAAGGAATTATCAAGGATGTTCAGTCAGTTTTGATCTGTAGCCTGGGGAATGCCGGACGTCCTTTCAAAGCCTTGTTTCATTGGAGTCAACGGTGAGTTTCCAAGAAAAAAATGGACTCAATAATCTCCTGATGTCATTTTGAGATTGTGGGCGGCATGTCTATTTTAGCACGTACTGGTTTTCCCAACCGGATTTTAGAGGGGGTATTGAGTGTGATGTGCCGCCCCACGAAACCCCAAAAACAGCGGTCAGCGTGCTCGGGTTTCTGCAGAGATTTATGATCTTCTAAAAAATTGAATCAGGAACAGGATACATGGCATGAGGCGAGTTTATTGCCGACTTCTTGGACATAGATGGCTAGTTCGTTTCGCCGGAGGCGCGTCTGTTCATCAGTGTGCGCGGTGTGGTGTCGCCGGTGATGCGTATGGCAATGAAGTTCGCTGAACTTACCGCTCGCTTCGCCTTATCCTACCATATTGTCCATTGCATGAGTTGAAGTTGTAGCCGGGGTGGATTCACAAACGAAGTGCAATTATGCCTTGATGTTGGTCAAAGAGAGTTAGTCCGAATTCGGGCCGACATTGGCCGCAGAGAAGTTAGCTGAGCATCACGGCTTCACGTGAGACATTGCGCAATTGGATGGTGGAAGATTGAAGCTGGCTATCTCGCAAGCAGCGCCGAACATTCCATCAACCGCGCCTGCAGCGGGAATGCTAAGGTGAGTTGATCCAGGTCGACGGCTCCGATCACCCGTTAGTTCGAGGATCGTGGCGACCCCTGCACCCTTCTCGTCTTCATGGATGGCGCGACCAGCACCTTGATGGAACTTTGCTTTGTGAAGTCAGAAAGCACCACCAGCTATTTCGATATGCTTGAAAGCTATCAGTATAAACATGGCCGCCCGGTGGCGTTTTACAGCGACAAACACGGTGTTCCGTGTGGCCAGAAAAGATGCCAAGGGCGGCGCTGGCATGACCCAGTTCGGCCGTGCGCTAAATGCGCTGAATATCGAGATCCTGTGTGCGAACAACTCTCAGGCCAATGGCCGGGTTGAACGCGCCAACCGCACGCTCCAGGATCGACTCGTCAAAGAGTTGAGGCTAGCCGGTTTGAAGTGCGCTGGGAAGGCCGGGCCCTGCCCTAACGGATCTTCGAAATGGACCAACGCGTCACCCACGCCGCAGTCACTGAGAACAAGCGGTTCGGGGCTGTGCTGGCGCATATCAAGGAGATGCAGGAACAAGCTCCCCAAAACCCAAAGTGAGGACAAATTCCGAAAAGATGGGTTACAGCCCAACGGCAGTAAGCCCGGTCAGCCACCGAGAACACGGGCCAGTAGAAGGACGGCACCAGAACCTGAGTTTGTGCAAAAATAGCAGCTGCGCAGAAGACAGCGCGCCCTACAGGTAAGCTTGAAGCCAACGCCAATAACCTGATTGGCTCTGGCTTCTTCAAATTGACTGCATCTAAAATAATAATAGAGCCACCACATCAGTCACTTCGTTTTTCCCTCTCACTTCAATAGAGTAAGGTGGAATTACGTCATTGATGTCACCGGCAATGCTGTCCCACAGCGCATCCAGATTGTGCCCATGCCAGTTTGGAGCAACAAGCGCAGCCAGCAGTATCGTAAATACGTCATCAAAACTTCCTCCGCACCCCAATCCTCCAAAGATCTGGTTTTCCGAGGCAAACTGGATAGCAAGCAGACGCGATAGCTTAAAATAGCTGCAATATTCCCTGATCGTGTCGCGTTGTCGCTTGACAGGATGGCTGCATGCGGCCTGATCAATTCAGTTCGCCGAATCTATGATGAAAACGTCAACGATTTCCGGACAAAACCTTATCGCGGTGGCCTAGCTCTGCCGCACGATCGTGAACCGCTTTCTGACTAAGCACAGGACAAACCTATGATCCAAGACAACCCTGCCCTCATCGAGGCCGTACGCGGCCGGTTCGCCCATGTCGGCACCTGTCCCTTTCAAGGCGAACGCATCTTTTTTGAGAATGCGGGCGGAGCACTGACATTGAAATCCGTCGCTGAAACCTCGGCTTTTTATGCAGCAATCCCGGACAATCCGGGGCGCATAAATCCTGCAGGTCAGGGAACCCAAGGCGTCATCAACAAGGCCAAAGACGACTTGGCCGTGTTCATGAACGCATCTTCTGGGCAGTTCTTCGCAGGTGAAAGCGGAACCGAGCTGCTGTTTCGCATGATCCGCACCGCGTGTCTGGTCGCCCCCAAAGGTGCAAAAGTGATAGGTTCATCAATCGAGCACCCGGCCACCCGAAGCGCAGCACGTCGCTGGGCTGAAATCGCCGCGCTGGAGTACGTTAATGTGCCCCACGACAACGACGCCGGATTGGTTACGGCCGAGGATTATTCTGCGCTGATAACGCCAGATGTCGCAGTGGCAACGATCCTGCATGCATCGCCCGTGACAGGCATGGGCATGGACGTAGCCGCGATTTCCGCGGCGATCCGTGCTGTGGCACCGGATTGTTTGATAATCGTCGACGGCATTCAGCATGCGGCCCACGGGCAACTGGACCTGGACGCCTACAATGTCGATGGCTACGCGATTTCACCTTACAAAGTGTTTTCCCGCCACGGATACGGCATCGCCTGGATCTCCGACAAACTCAGCGCTTTGCCACATGACATGTTGATCGACGCACCCGCAACCGGGTGGGAGTTCGGGACCCGCGATACGGGATCGTATGCAGCCGTATCAGACGTAGTAGCGTATTTTGACTGGCTCGGTGGCGAAGTTTCGGATGAGACCGAGCCGCGCAAACGGATCGAGGCTGCGGGCCGAGCCATTCACGCCTATGAAACCCACTTGACCGATACTGCTATCAACGGCACCGGCAATCTGCCAGGGCTGCGTGATATGGATCACGTGACCATTCTGGCAGGCGCCGATAACCCGGCACGCGAAGGGCTGGTGTCAATCGTGGTCGAGGGTCATGCATCCGAGGACGTGGTCGAGACACTGAATCAACAGGGCATTCGCACCCATACTCGAAAGGCTGACCACTATTCCGGCAACGTTCTTACACCGCTGGGCCTGTCGGATTGTATCCGCATTTCTTTTTGTCACTACAACACGGAACAAGAAATCGCGCGGTTGTTGGGGGCCATCAAAGTTATGGGCGAAAGCAGTTGACCAGATCCGATTTGGTCGTAGCAAACGGTTACATAGATGGCGGTTCTCAACCCAAACCTGCAACGGGCTTTTGCAGAGTTACGAAAAAAGCGTCGCGTTGTTCCGACACCGCGGCCGGAGTATTTCCGCATGCCGCGGCTTTTACGTTGTCCACCAGTTGCCGGTTCACGCCGTGACCCGTTGTCCCCAGATTGATTGCTTCGCGCCAAATCGCAGCATGCAAGAGATTGACCACGTATCCAGACACTTCTTTGTTGTCGTGCCTAGGTTTTCATAGAACGATTGAGCTGCCTCAATGACCTCGTAGGCGGTTTTGTCATTCCCCAGAACCCCGACCAGCGGCATCAGGTGCGGGGGTTCGAACGGGCACCCCAAAACAAAGCGGCGGGGTTTTTTTCAGCCCTGTTGCATCTATCCCAGCGTCAAACCCAAGGCTGGGCTGGCAACCAACGCATCCAGCGGGATCCAGATGATGTTGTCCTACAACCCTTCGGATTCTGACCCGCGCCCGATCCCTTGCCGGCCACCGGTAGCCAGCGCTCGTTTTCTTACCAATCGCATCAGCGTACACCCAACACAAGACGCGCTGACGTGGGGGCGTCCAAAACAGGGACCGATATGTTGCAAAGCGCGCCTGTGCCTTTCATTGCGGCCCATTGCCTTTCCGCCGCGGGCCACTCATGCTTCTTACATCAGGTCTTTCCGCAGCGCAGTTGAGACGTCATTTTCATCGCCATCGAAACATCCTTGGTCAAAACTGTCGAAGCCAGACCATAGCGCCTGGCGTTGGCGATCCGACGAGCGTTTTTCGCCCTGCCAATGTGCGACAGGGTGACAGTTGGTCCGAACACCTCATTATACGCAATCTCCGCATTGTTGTTGGCATTCACTGCGACCGTCGGCGGGTAGAAGAATCCGGCCTGTTCGCCCAGTTCGCCGCCTATCGCGATTTCGGATCGTTTCAGCCACGGCATCAATATCGGCATCGACCCGTTGGCCCGCTCATAGTGCAGACAATCCGACAAACTGCGTGCCCGATCCAAACGGATATCCCAGCAATACAACGTGGGCGTTTTTTGATGTATGTTTCGAACGCCCAGTTCAACCGGCTATGCGATATACCAGCCCTCATGCAAATCTCGGGCGATGGTATCGGATCTTCCAGATTAGTTTCCCTTGCCGGATTGGCCGCCCTGAGCTTGGCGGGAACCGATGTACCCAAATATTCGCCGAGGCGCTGCCGCCACAACATGAAACCCGGTTTTCATCAATCACCAACAGGTTTTCGACCACTTCAATAACCGAGTAAAACCCCTGAAAGCCATCAATATGTTCCTAGTGACCGGTCGCCCGCCGCGCATTCAGAAGTCCGGACCGCGCCGGCATGAATGCCCTCATGTCCAGCTTGTCAATACCACTACGATGTCGGCCACATCAACGTCACCGAAGACAACCCTTCTTTTCCCTGCACCATTGCTTGCGACACAATTGCCGCCTCTCTCGGCCAAGAAGCCTCTTGAAAACTAGGGCTTGCCATCCAATTTGTTGGTCGCGCGAAACAGATCGGCAAACACTATTGTAGCGGCCAGGTTAAGGCCGGACGAGACCGCAAAAATCACACGGGCAGTAAGGTCTGAGATGTTTGCCACCTGGTCTTCGCCTCAATTGCACTACGTAGAGATAAAGAGAGTTTCACTTCAGTCAACGCGCAAGTCAGATGTCGATAAGCCATTGCCAAAACACCGATTGGGATCTTGGTCGGCGGTATATGGACAATCTGCAACGAGATGTATTTCCACTATTGGGACATCAGTCTAGGATGCGCGCAAATACTAGCCCATTCCAAACCTGCGCAACAAAAACGAGAAGCTTCGTTCGTGAATATTAAGAACCACATGGCAGCACAGCCAAGACGTGAAATGCAATCTGCGCGCAACCAGGGGATCACATTCCTGGCGCTTGCGTTTTTGTTCAGCATCTTTGTCAACTTGTTGATGCTGACCGGACCTTTGTTCATGTTGCAGGTCTATGATCGCGTTCTTGGGTCCCGAGCGGTCGAGACCTTGGCGGCGCTGTTCTTGCTGGTCGCGTTATTGTACGGCCTTATGGCTATGCTCGATTTTGCGCGGGGTCGAATCGTGGCGCGTTTCGGCGCTCGGTTTCAGTCCCAATTGGACGAACGGGTGTTTGACGCAACCCTGCGCCGATCGCTGCACCCGCGCGCGCGCGCCGCGCCGGCAACGGCGTTGCGGGATCTGGAGTCGATCCAAAACCTGTGCTCTTCTCCAGTTCTGCTGGCCGTCATGGACATCCCTTGGACGCCTATCTTTATCGCGGCAATTTTTCTGTTCCATCCTCTGCTGGGTTGGCTGGCCGTTGGTGGTGGCTCGCTTTTAGTTGTGATCGCGTTGCTGAACCAAATACTGACTCGTCGCAAGGTCGCCTTGGCTCAATCAGCGTCGGCAAAAGCCAACATCTTTTCCGAACATGCCCGACAGGCAGCCGAGGTAGTACACTCGCAAGGCATGCAAGAGGACATCACGCGTAGATGGCAGCGTCAACGAACAGACGCCTTGCAACAAACAATCGCCGCCAGTGACTGGACCGGCAGCTTTACGTCAGTGACGAAATCGCTGCGGCTGTTTTTGCAATCTGCAATGCTGGCGCTTGGGGCTTTGCTTGTTCTGCGCAATGAATTGACCCCCGGCGCGATGATCGCAGGTTCGATCCTGCTGGGTCGTGCTTTGGCACCCGTCGAGCAGGTTGTTGGGCAATGGGCTGTCGTTGAACGCGCCCGAACGGCGTGGAACTCGTTGAGCCAGTTTCTGGATGCCACGCCGCCAGAAAAACAGCGCACCAAGTTGCCTGTGCCCCAAGCCCGGCTGACGGCCAAGGGTCTGACGGTCATCCCGCCTGGAGCGGATACTCCAACCCTCCGCAACGTCTCATTGAACCTCGAGCCCGGGCGGGCACTTGGTGTAATCGGAAAAAGCGGGTCAGGAAAGTCCACTTTGGCCAAGGCGCTTCTGGGTATTTGGCGTCCTGCAGCAGGCGAGATCCGTCTGGGAGGCGCAACGCTGGATCAGTACGATCCAACTGATCTGGGCCAACATATCGGATACCTTCCGCAAGAAGTTACGTTGTTCAACGGAACTGTCGCCGAAAACATCGCGCGTATGTCGGAAGACCCAAACCCGGAAGCCGTTGTAGCGGCCGCCAAAAAAGCCAATGCGCATGAGCTGATTCTGACGCTGGAAAAAGGCTACGATACCATTCTGGAAGGCAATGACAGTCAGCTGTCAGGCGGTCAGAAGCAGCGGATCGCGCTCTCGCGCGCGTTGTACGGAGACCCCGTTTTGTTGATTCTGGACGAACCGAACTCGGCGTTGGATGCCGATGGAACCGAGGCGCTGAACGCCGCTGTCCGCGATCTTAAGGCCGCAGGAAAGTCTACGATCATTATGACTCACCGTCCCCAAGCGATCTCGGAATGTGATGATCTTGCGGTGGTCGAACGGGGACAGGTTGTCAGATCCGGCCCAAGGGATGAGGTTTTGGGTGCAGTCGTTCAAAACGCCGGATCGATCAAGCGCAACCTCAGCAAGGCTGGCAACTGATGCAGGACAAAACAAATAGTCAGCGCCCCGTATGGCGCATAACCATCCCTGCCCTGGTCGGATTTACGGCCCTTGGCATCCTTGTTGGCGGTTTGGGTGTTTGGGCAGTCAACACGCGTTTGGCCGGGGCCATTATCTCTCAGGGCATTATCGAGGTCGAAAGCAACCGTCAGGTGATTGAACACCCCGACGGCGGCGTTGTTGGTGAGATTTATGTGCGCGATGGCGATGCCGTCACCAGCGGCGAGTTACTATTGCGATTGGATGATACGTTTCTGTCGTCCGAGAAAACCATTGTCGAAGCCCAGCTGTTCGAACTGCTGGCCCGCCGGGCACGTTTGGAAGTCGAGCGCGATGGCGCAAATGCCGAAGCTTTGGCCACCCGGTTGGCTGAGATTCAGCAACAGGAAAACATCGACCCTGATCTGATCGCCGGTCAGCAACGCCTGTTCGAGGCGCGATTGAATACATTGGACCAGCAAACTGAGCAACTGGGCAAACAGACCGTTCAAATCGAAAGCGAAATCGACGGTACCGAAGCGCAGCTTGTCTCGCTGCGGCGTCAGGTTGAATTGATCCAAACCGAACTGGACGATCAGCAAAGCTTGCTTCAGCGCGGCCTTACCCAGGCCAGCCGTGTTTCGGCCCTACAGCGTGAAGAGGCCAGCCTCACAGGGGATATCGGTCGTTTGGAAGCCGCCGCTGCGCGCCTAGGAGGCCAGATATCAGCGACCGAAATCTCGATCCTTGAGCTTGAAGCAACACGGCGAGAAGAAGCCATCACGACCCTGCGTGATATTCAGTCCCAGATTGCTGAATTGGCCGAGCGCCGTCTGTCGCTGGACACCCGCCTTTCGCGACTGGATATCCGCGCCCCAGTTTCGGGAACGGTTTACGGCAGTCAGGTCTTTGCCCTGCAGTCCGTGATCCAACCCGCGGAACCTATGATGTATCTGGTACCGCAGGATACGCCCCTGGTCGTCGCCGCGCGCGTCGATGCAATTCACGTGGACCAGTTGCATGTTGGCCAGCCCGTTTTGCTACGGTTTCCCGCATTCAATCAGCGTGAAACGCCTGAAATTGACGGACAGGTTATGAATGTCTCGGCTGATACGTTTACCGACGAAAACACCGGCCAGACGTTCTATCGCGCCGAAGTCGTTCCACAAGACGGGCAAGTTGATCGTCTGAAAGGGCAGGAACTGCTGCCCGGTATGCCAGTGGAAACGTTGATCAAGACGGACGAACGTACGCCAATGTCTTATTTGGTCAAACCACTGGCAGATTACTTCAACCGGGCGTTCCGAGAGTGACCGCCCGGTCGCACTAAGGCGCTTCGAGGTTGCCCAGCAGGATCGAGGTCATGTCGGAGGCAATCACGCCATCCACAGCCACCACATTTGCCCCGGTATCATAAGAAACGTCGGTGCGCGTGATCCCTGAAAGGTCCGCGTCACTGTCGATGAAAACCCATTCCGGGCGAACGGCAGTGGGCTGTCCGACCGCCACTTGCAGAATCGACAATGCATCGAGCGCATTCACCGAACCATCCCGGTTGAAATCTGCCGCGATCAAATTTTCCGGCGAGGCTGGACCCCATGTCGGGTCCAGACCGACCGAGATCCGCAAAACCTGCAGCGCGTCCAATGCGTTGATGTCCTTGCTCGCGGTAGAATAGGTCTTGATGACGTCGAATTCACCCTCGAAAGTGCCAGACGGTAAATTCAAATCGAACCGCCCATTGCTGTCTGAACGAACACTGATTGTGGCTCCGCCATTTGGGGTAAAGCTGATTTCTGCGTCACTGAGGCTGGGATTGGCGGTTTCTGAATTGATTGATACGTCCCCCAAAGCCCCATCGGAACTGCCCGGATCGAGCCCCCCGAAATCGCCGAAATCGACAGGAATGTGATCGGGGCCGCCAAAACCCTCGCCAAACACCTGAGCACTGGTCAGCGGACCACCAGTGGCGGAAATCACGTTTATCGTCTCGTTGAGGTACTCAATTCGGGCGCCCTGCGCCGTCGCGGTAAAGGTCAACTGTCCAGGCGTTCTGAGCAGCGGATAATCGAACATATCCAACCGGTCGATACCAGCCTGAAAGTCCGTGATCGTGGTGGTTTCCGCTCCGTATTGCATGACAAAGATGTCCGCACCCGACCCACCCGACATTGTGGTCGCGGCAGAACCGGCAATCAAAATGTCATCCCCGGCCCCAGCAATAAGGGTCGTTGGAAGAATATTGCCGCTGAGCATATCGTTACCAGCTGTACCGTTAACTGTTCCCAAGCCACTACGCACGACACCCAGTTCTGCGACATCCACCGTTAGTTGGGTCAGCCCCGCATCCTGTTGCGAAGCGACCAGAATCTGTAGCTCATCACCGACCTGCGCGACGCTGAACGAACTCACATTCTGCAAACCGCTTTGAAGCGTATCGGCAAAACTGTCCAAATGCACCAACTGTCCACCGAGCGTCATGGCGAACAAGGTTATTCCATCATCGCCACCACCCGCGACAACGAACACATGCCCGTTGACCTCGACCACAGAAAGGTCCTGAACTGACTCGAACCGTGTGTGCAGCGAATCCAGAGCATGGTCGGTTGGAATTAGACGGCCATCGGCGGCTAGTTCCATGACACTGAGAGAGCTACTTTCAGCCCCCGCGACCACCACCCAGGACTTGCCATATGCCTGTATCACTTCAACCGCTGTGGGCGTCGCGATTCCCAAAGTCGTCAGGGCCTCGCTGTTGTCTACCACTGCTATGGCTGCGGTTCCCCCGTCAACCCTGTAAGTCGAGACAGTGTTGCTGGCGCCGTCGGTCGCAATAACAAAGTTGTCTGCGCCAATGCTCAATGACTGCATCGAATCAGATCGTGCCACGATCACGCCCGAGGACGTCAATGTGCCGTCCCCATTCACGGTATAGGTGACAATCCGCCCGGTATCTTCATGCGCCATCATCAGCAGATCGCCGGACCCGGTCGACAGTTTCACCAAGGCCGAAATGTCACCGCCGCCGGTCAATATCCCGGTTTCCCGCAAGGATCCAACGGTCCCATCCGGGTTCAAATCATACCCCACCAGCCCATTTGCCGTGTCGATATCCAATACGAGCTGATCACTGCCACCAAACGAAACCGGAGTCCCCGTGCGGCCCACCTGAAACGTGATCGAACCGCTGAAATACTCGGTATCGACCAGTTGCGGAACCGCGCCATCGACAAGCTTCCAAACTGCAACACCGCCGCCGGGGCCGGTCAAACTGTACAGATACGTGGTCCCGTTAAACGTTTTTAAAGCCGTATCACGGATACCTGAATCGAGCGCTGCGCTTCCTGTTGCAACCACGCTTTCGAACTGAAGCATCATACCAAATCACCCCACGCCAAACTTGGCAATGACTGCAGGATGATCCGATGCCCGGCCCGATACCAAAGCGGAATTGTGGTGAAAACGAGGAGTTCGGTTTCAGTTTAACACAATTTTTCCTGGTCCGACCGCATGAGTCACAAACGCGAAAGACTGATGAACAAAACCTGGCCCACCCAGGCGGACACAGACATCACATGTGAGGGTAAGATGACCAAAGAACATGATCCCAAAGCCAAAACTGCAGAACCCGGATCAGACAATGGTCGCAGGGACCACATTCGCCGGTGGATTGATGGCAAAATGCGACGCTGGGTTGGGCGCGGTATTGCCGGGGGGCTTGGTTCGACGCTCATGGCGCTACCCGCCTTGGCGCAGGCAACGATAGAAGAGCTGTACGCCTATCAGTTTGCAGAAACGATTCCCGGCGTACAGTCAGTGAAGCTGCTGAAAAACGGGGATGTTCTGCTGAAGATGATTGATGGCAGTACGATGATTGTCGCCGCGGAAAACGTTCAGGTTCTGGACAGTGGCGCGATCATGATCGCCGAAAATGCCGTGAGCGAAATTGCGCAATTCAGTCTGGCCGCCGAAGCAGGTGGTGCCGCTGCGGCGGGCGGCGGCATTAGTGGCGTCGGCGCTGCATTGGGCGGATTGGGCCTGGCTGGCGCCGCCGCGGCGGGGGCCGGCGGCGGGGGTGGTGGAGACGATGGTGATTTTCACCCCTCGCCGCAGGCACCACCTCAGGTTTTGAACCTCGCGCAAGCACAATCCACTGCGCTCAGCAGCACAGAGGCGAATATCAGGGTCCCGGGTGGAACCGAAACAGTGGAACTTACGATCGGGTCTTTGGTCAAATCCGTGCCACTCAAGCCCAATGGAAGTTGGAGCATTTCGCTGACAGCTGTCGAAGCGGCCAGTCTGCCACAAGGTGTTCAGAACGTCACGGTTCGCCACTTGGACAGCGGCGGGCAAGAGCTTTCGGTCGAGACTGTATCTTACAACATCGACACAATCCCCCCTACTCTGACAATTTCCGGTTTGTCGGACGGTGTGGTTATAAATGCGGCGGAAAGCGCAACGGATCTGACCGTCTCGGGGACGACAAACGCGGAAAACGGTCAAACCGTGACGGTCACTCTGAACGGCGGCACATACTCAGGCACCGTAGCCGACGGGCAATGGGTCGTCACCGTGCCTGCCAGTGATCTTGCCGCGTTGCCGGATGGGGAAACCATTGTGTTGACCGCAGATGTTTCAGATATGGCGGGGAACCCGGCAGCACAGATCAGTGACAGCATTGAGACAGACTTTACGGCACCGACCATAACTTTGGATCCTCTCCCCGTCGACAAAATCGAATTGGTCGACGTTCAGAACGATATGGAGCTGAGCGGATCGACAACAGCAGCTGATGGCCGGACAGTTATGGTCGAATTTGGGGGGCAATCCTATTCGACGACCGCCTCTGACGGTAGTTGGAGCGTCACTATTCCATCCGCTGATCTTGCAAATCTGCCCTCAGGTACTCCTGTGTCGGTAAGGGTCGTTGTCAGCGATGAAGCAGGAAACAGTTCGGTTCCGGCAACGGCCTCGGTTCCGGTGGATCTGACTGGCCCTGCAATTTCTATATCGCCCCTGTCGGTTGGGTCCGCCTTAAACACCGTAGACGTTGGTTCGGATTTAACGCTTTCGGGAATTACCGGGAACGTAGAAGACGGCCAGCAGGTAACAGTCATGTTGGACGGTCAGAGTTACACCGGCGCAGTATCCGACAACAGCTGGTCGGTGACCATCCCAGCGGCCGACCTTGGAGCATTGGCAGACGGGGGCACATTCACCATCACCGCAAATGTATCCAATACGGACGGGCTCGCAGCCAACCAGGCGAATGCACCCGTATCCAAGGATGTCACTGCCCCAACCTTGACCATCGACGGATACTCTGATGGTGCCGTCCTAAATGCCGCTGAGCGTGATACGGACCTGACAATCACGGGATCAACTGATGCAGAGGACGGACAGACCGTAACCGTATCGTTAAACGGCCAGGATTATACTGGTACCGTCTCTGGTGGCGTCTGGAGCGCGACTGTACCCGCGGCAGATTTGACGGCACTGTCCGATGGCGCAACAATCCCGGTGATTGCAGACGTGACAGATGCCGCCGGAAACCCAGCGCTGCAGGCAAGCGGCAGTTTTGACACTGATTTCTCACCTCATTCCATCACCATCACCAATTTGTCCGACGGCCCGGTCATGAACTTGGCGGAACGCGGCACGGATCTGACGGTCTCAGGCGCATCGGATGCCCCGGACGGCACCACCATCACCGTGGAAATCGTCAGGGCAGATGGCACTGTAGACCTGAGCAATACCACTACGGTCAGTGGCGGCACCTGGACGTTGGTTTCGCCGGCGGCCGGTCTAAATGGCCTGCAAGACGATGAAATTTACAGTGTGCATGCGTCGGTCTCAGACACGGCTGGAAACAGCGCCAGCGCGAGTGCTGGGTTTAGAACAGACTTCACAGCACCGACTGTGACGATCAACCCATTGGCTGTCGGATCGGTTCTGGATGTCTCCGAAAGGGGAGGCGATCTGTCCATCTCAGGGGCGACATCGGCGGAAGAGGGGCAAACAGTCACTGTCACGTTGGATGGCCAATCGTATACGGGTGTCGCTACTGGTGGCACTTGGTCGGTCACCGTACCCGCGGCAGATCTTTCCGGATTGGCGGACAGTACAAATTTCCCCATTTCGGCAACGGTCAGTGACCTGGCCGGCAATAGCGCCAGTCCAGCTACCACAACGCTCGCTACGGATTTCCGACCGCTGTTAGACCTGAATTCTATAGGGACGAACAACTCAGTTTCACTCGGCGACGCGCAGAGTTCTGGCATTGTTGTATCTGGAACATCCGTTGGCCTCGCCGCTGGCCAAGCGGTGAATGTAACACTCAACAATAACTCTGTCGGCACCGCTACTGTCGCAGCCGATGGCACCTGGTCGCTTGCAGTTCCGGCGTCAGATTTCACAGGTATTTCAGCAGGTGATGACCTGAACTTTCAGGCTCAGGCCACGGTTTCGGGCGGCCCTGATCCTTTACCGGCAACCGGTGAGGCGACTGCGCATGTACCGGGCGCATATGTCATTGCAGAAGCGGATCAGAGTGGTTCGACTATCACGTACCAAATCTTCGCAGACGCTGACCGCGACGTTTCCAGCGGGCTAGCGATGACGATCGAGTTGGGATTTGATCCGTCAGTTGTGACCTTCGACGCCGGATCCGATGTTGGGAACGGGGCTTTCGGTCTGTATCTGTCCAACCCGGTTGGGGGCTCCGTGGTCAACTTTGCAGGTGTCGCGACCAGCTTTACGGATCTGAACCAACCGTTGGTGACATTCACCATGACCGTTCAGGACCCCAGCAAACCGGTTGAACTGTCGCTTACCACCCCGGATGGGGGGCCGACGACCGTCGTATTCGGCACTGATGGAAATGACACTTTGGTCGCCAGCGATGTGGACAGCTTTGTTCGTGGTCAGGACGGCGACGACGCCATCAATGTCTCGGACGCGGGTCGCGACGTCGTTGTGTTCGAAGCCGCCCCTGCGGCCAACGGGGTAGACACGATCACCGGCTTTTCACTCGGAGCGGCAGCGGATGTGGCAGATGCGTTGATGTTCAATGGCCTCGATCACTCTACCTTGCGCGGCGATGGCACGGGCATTGAGACATTAAATGTAGGCGGCGCGGTTGGTGCCAACACGGGCGTCATCGGCTTAACCACAGTTCTGGCCGACCTGTCGACCAATACAATTGAAACTGCAGTCGAAAGTTTGACGGGACTTCAGGCGGGTGACGAGATCTACGTACTCGCGACAGATGGAGACGATAGCGTTCTGGTCAGGGTCGACTATTCCTCCCCGACTGCAGCCACCGTTGAAACCATGGCGCAATTTTCGGGGTTAGACGATCTGAGCGGATTGAGCGCGGACAATATCCTGATCGCCGACCCGACCGGAGCAACGGCTTGATCAAAACATGGACTGCCGTTTTTCGACCGGCAGCCACTCCATACTCAAAGGATCAAACATGGCAGAGAACGGCCTGTTTCCAGTCACATATGAGCGGCACGGTGACAAATACTGGAAGCGTTTTTCATCTTACCACTTTGCGGAAACCCAGCAGGCTTGCTCAATTGTCGAGAAAGAAATTCTGCTCGTCGCGGCCACGTATCCGGTAATGTTTCGCGAAACCGGGGGGGAAATTGAACCTATAGCACTATTGTCATTGAACCCCAACGCGCCAACCCCTTTTGTGTCCGACGATGGCCGATGGCTGGCCGCCTACATCCCGTCTGGGTTGCGGTGCCCGCCATTTCAAGCGGGTTTACCGAGTAAAACGGGTTGTGATCCGCAACTTCTGGTCGATGAATCTTCTGGTCTAGTCACCGATGCTCCGAAGGACGAACCGTTCTTTACCGATGCTGGTGAGTTGACCGCTGAACTTTCAAACGTCCTAAGATTTTTCCAAGCACGAGAGGCCTCGGCCAAGGACATAAGGTCCGTGTGTAACGTCATTCAAGGGATGGGTCTTTTCGAACAAATGGCAAGCTACGATAACGTCGCGCTGCCGGCAGGGTTTCTGGTCCTGGATGCCCGACGCTTGAAGGCTCTTTCGCAGGCAGAGAAACTCGCATTGTTCGATGTCGGTGCAATTCAATTGCTGCACGCCCATCAAGTATCACTTTCGCACATTTCTTGGTTGTCGCAGGCGCAAGAGCAGCTGACGAAGCCCAAACTTCAAAGCCAATATACCGAAAATTCAGACATTTCGCGTTTCCTCACCGCCATGGCACACGCGCAAAATGACGAATTTTTCATGGCTGGTGAGGTGTGAAAATGCCTCTGATCTCCTGCAACTCTGGCCTAAAGTATCTTGCCTGTTTGTGTATTCCTTTGATGGCGGCCTGCGCACCTCCACCCGACCTTACGGGCGTAGAGGTTTCTCTGTCAGCAGGTTCTGTCGGGGCTGGCGCGCAGCCCCCCCTTCCACGTCTGACGCAAAGCGAGTTTGGTCAACGGGTGCGGGCGGCTGTCGAAACCAACCCAAACCTCGCACAAAGCGCGACACGACTGGAAATCGCAGACGCTGACGAAAATGCGGCCAAGGGTGCTTTTCTTCCTCGCGTATCAATGGGAATCAATGCGCGATCACAGCGTGTGAATTCCGATATTGCAGACTTCACCCCGTATCTGCGCGTTTCGCAACTCGTCTATGACGGAGGCGCTGCGTCGGGCGAACTGGCTGCGGCTCAGGCTCGCGTCCTCGAAAGCCGGGGCGGTCAACTGCAAACCGCTGCGGCGCTGGCCCTTGCCGCAATCGAAGCGTATGTTGTGGTCCTTGATCGACGCAAGATCCTGGAAATCTCAGCCCAGAATGTTGAGGTGCACGCCGAGATCGTGCGCCAGATCACCGAACGCAGCACGCAGGGCGTGGGCTCAAATGC
This sequence comes from Ruegeria sp. YTSC003, assembly GCF_059609785.1. NCBI lineage: Bacteria > Pseudomonadati > Pseudomonadota > Alphaproteobacteria > Rhodobacterales > Roseobacteraceae > Ruegeria > Ruegeria sp. YTSC003. Next base: position 23,266 of record NZ_JBXWMK010000012.1, read on the forward strand.
AGACGTTTTGACCGCACGCTCGCGCATGGCAGACGCGCGAACGCAGCTTGCCGATGCAGAGGCTCGGACAGACAGGGCGGAGGCACAGTACCAGGAAGTCTTCGGACGCCCACCGGGGGCACTTACCGCTCCGGTCGCTGCGCCCAAATTGGCCAGAACGGATTCGCAAATCGTTTTGGACAGCCCACAAGTACGGCGTGCGAATGCCGCTTTGATCGCTGCAAAGGCCGAGCAAACTGCAGCCATTGCGCGGCGACAGCCAGGTGTAGAAATCGCGGCATTTGCAGATCGCGATGACAGCAATGATGCTAATTTCGGTGTCGACCTGTCCGTAAACTATGAACTGGACAGCACCGGTCAACGTAAGGCTGCCATAGCTGCAGCCCAAGCTCAGGTGAAAGAGGCCGAATTCGCCCGTGAGACGTTAATTCGAGAAATCCGCCGCGAGTTAGAGTTCATCCGGTCAGATCAGGACGCGGGAGCGGTTCGCCTGCAAGCGGCTCGTTTAGCTGCCCAGGCCAACGCCGAAAGCGTGGAAGCTGCGCGGGCCCAATTCACTATCGGCCGACGCAGCTTGGTCGAGATACTGGATGCACAGCGAGACTATGTGAACGCGCAGCAAAGGCTGATTTTGGCGGAACAAAGCTTCTTCCTCACAAACTACGCCGCCCTCAGCCTGACCGGGGACATTCTGGATTATCTCGGTATTTCAATTGCAAACACAGGTGAAGATTCATGGCCGCGTTGAACCCTTTGGCACCTAAACAAGAGCTTTCTCCGTTGGAAATTTGCCTGCGGCACGTCGCCTCGCATCTTGGTCGCTCAATCACGGTCGGGGCACTTCACGCTGCGCAATCCGGCACAACAGGTCATTTGAGCCAGCGAGATGCAATTGAGGTTGCCCGCCATGCCGGGTTGCAGGCGGGATTTGGGTCGCGAAGACTTGCGGATTTCGATGACACACTGGTCCCAGCAATTTTTCTGTTGGACGACAATAAAGCAGTTGTATTTCACGGGCGTACCAAGAGCGGCCGTTTTCTGATTTTCGACCCTGAGATGGGTGAAGGCATCGGTGAGGTTGAAGAAACAGTTTTAGGGAAAAGCTACACCGGCTACGCACTTTTGTTTCGGCGCAGCCACAATGAGGAAACACCAGGTCGAAACAGGACCGCATCCGGGCATTGGTTTTGGTCGGCCATGTTGGCAAACCGCTGGTCCTATGCGCAAGTGGTGCTTGCCGCAGCGGTAGCGAATTTTTTGGGTCTTTCCACATCCGTTTTCATCATGGTCGTCTATGACAGGGTTCTTCCGAATGAGGCGACGGAATCCCTTATCGCACTGACCGCAGGGGTTGGTCTTGCCCTTTCTTTCGATTTCGCCCTCAAACTCTTGCGCGCTGGCTTTATTGATCGGGCCGGGCAAAAGGCAGACATGTTTATGGGGCGGCGCGTTTTTGACCAGGTTTTGAACATCAAAATGAAATCGCGGACCGGATCGACCGGTGCTATGGCCAGCACGATCCGCGAATTTGAAACTCTGCGCGAGTTTTTTACATCGGCAACTCTGGTCGCACTCGTGGACCTGCCCTTCATCGCCCTCTTTTTACTGGTCATTCACCTCGTTGGTGGACCTCTGGCGCTGATACCTGCCCTTGCCGTTCCGATTGTTTTGATTGCGGGCCTGGCAGTGCAACCAATGTTATCGCGTTTGGCCGAAAAAAGTTTTGCGGACGGTCAGTCAAAACAATCCGTACTGGTCGAGACCGTTTCCGGTCTTGAAACCATCAAAACAACCGCAGCGGCAAAACAAATGCGGGCGCGATGGGAAGATGCTATCGAGCGGCTGTCCTCCCACGGAATCCGCAGCCGGACAGTTACCCAATTCGCATTGAACCTGACAGGATTCACGCAACAGGCGGCGCAGGTCCTGATTGTTTTCTTCGGCGTGTTCCTGATCACTGAAGGGCAGGCAAGTATGGGTGCGTTAATTGCGTCTGTAATGCTGACTGGACGCGCGCTGGCGCCACTGGGGCAGCTTGCCCAGACACTCACACGTGTGAACCAGGCGCGCAGCGCGTATCGCAATCTGAACGCTTTGATGCAGGCGGAAAATGAGCGGCCCGAAGGACGCAACTGGATCAGTCGACCACATGCAAAAGGCCGCATTTCTTTCAAAGATGTGCATTTTGCCTATCCTGAACAAGCCGATGATGCCCTTTCAGGTGTCTCATTCGACATAGAACCGGGTGAAAAAGTTGCCATTCTGGGCGCGATCGGATCCGGGAAAAGCACCATCGCGCGTTTGATGCTCGGTTTATTCGAGCCGAGGACCGGTTCGGTAATGCTGGATGGGGTCGATATCCGTCAGATTGACCCCGGCGACTTACGTCGCAATGTCGGTTCGGTTTTGCAGGACGTTTGGCTTTTTTCCGGCTCAATTCGCGAAAACATTGCCAGCGGTGCGATCCGGCCCATGGATCAAGATTTGATCAGAGCGGGCCACGTGGCCGGGGTTGAAGATTTTATCGCGCATTGCCCCAACGGCTATGACCAACAACTGGCAGAACGTGGCGAAGGAATATCGGGCGGCCAGCGTCAAGCCATCGCGCTGGCCCGCGCGCTGATTGGACGCCCACCAGTGTTGTTGTTGGATGAACCGACCAGTGCAATGGATGTGAAGACCGAAGCCGAGGTTATCAAGCGTCTGAAACAAGAAACCAAAGACACCACAATGGTTATCGTCACACATCGGACCAGCCTGCTTGATCTGGTCGACAGGGTCATTGTGGTCGAACGCGGCCGGGTCGGCGCAGACGGTCCAAAAAGCATGCTGACCCAGCGCGCGCGCGCAACAGGGAGGCATCTGAATGTCGCGGCATCCTGACCTTGCCATGATGGCAAGAGAAATGCGGGGGAAATCTCCGTTGGGGGGATCTCTCCTGTTGCTTGTTATCCTTGCCTGCCTCGTCTCCGCCGGGCTTTGGGCCTACATGACGGAACTCGACGACGTGACCCGCGTGGATGGCCGGATTGTGCCGTCGGCGGACGTGCAGCTGATTGAGGCAACAGAACCCGGAGTATTACAATACTTGCACGTCGCGGAAGGGCTGGTTGTCGACAAGGGAACGCTGTTAATGGAGTTCGACACAACGCAGATCGACAGTCAGTTGAGCCAGGAACAACAGCGCGCATTTGGATTGACGGCTCGTGCCCAACGATTGCAGGCAGAGATTGACGGCACCCAGCTTACTTTCTCAAAAAAGCTCATTGAAGGCGCGCCAGAAGTGGTCAAATCCGAAACTGCTTTGTATCAGGGCCGTCAGGCGGAACTGGCCGCTGAAATTGCCATTCTGGAGCGACAGCGTGAGCTGCGCCAGCGCGAATATGAGGAAGGGCTGGTAGACCAGGTGACAGCCGAAGAGACGCTTGGGATTCTGGCCGAAGAACGCGCCATCATTACCCCCTTGGTGGAAAAACGGATGGAGCCTGCGACAACGCTTTTGTCGCTGCGCCGCAGTTCCGCTGAATGGGAGGGTCGCAAGGTCCGTGCAGTTGCAGTGACCAACAGGTTGAAAACCGGATTGAAAGAAATCGACGATCGTATTCAAGCCGCACATAGCAGGTTCCGGAGCGCAGCGCTCACCGACCTTGCGGTCTCGACAGCCGAACTCGCGGCACTTCGGCCGTCCTTACCGGCCTTGCAAGACCGCGCGGATCGCGCACAGATCAGATCACCCGTGCGTGGAATCATAAATCGCGTTCACCGGACAACGATTGGCAGTTTGGCACGCAGCGGTGAAGAACTGATCGAGATTGTTCCATTGGACGACAGGCTTCTGGTCGAGGCCTATGTTCGCCCCGAAGATATCGCGTTTCTACACGCAGGCCAGCCCGTTAAGGTGAAAATTACGGCCTATGATTTTGCGCGTTACGGCGCGCTGGACGGTGAGATCACCCGCATAGGCGCCAACACGGTGACAAGGCCCGAACGCAATGATGAAGAGGTCTTTGTCATCGAAATCCAGACACGTCACGCTATTTTGGACGCAAGCGGCGTAGCCGTCGAGATCATCCCGGGGATGATTGCGGAAGTGGATATCTTATCAGGCAAGAAAACGGTTCTAGACTACCTTTTGCAACCCGTAATCAAGATCAAAGATCGCGCCCTGCGTGAATAATCAAGCGCTGTGTGAAACGCAGGATCAGCGATTGTACCGCGAGTTTTTTGAGTGAACAAAGTCGGCTTCTTAGAGGGCACACCTATCCCGCAATCTCGGCCAACACCCGAAATCCGGTTGTTGAATTGCTAGGGTAACTGGCGTTTTAGAACTATGTTGGCAACTTCAATTGTAGCGGTTCCTATGTGATCTGACCGTTGGCTGTTTTTCCGGCAGTGTCTGTCCGGTCAAGTTTGGTACAGGAACTTTTCCTTCCAGATCTCTTGCCCTTGATCATGATTTGGAATGGCGTTTGTGGGGTATGGCTGCTCCCGGTACGATTATGGCGGCCTTCGTTCGATCAATGTTCCATGCCCGGCACGATCAAGGGTCCGATTTCGATGACCAGCACCAGACAGATGCCTGTATGCAAAAAACAGTCGTTACGGCAGAATATCTGATACCTTGCTGAATCCCGTCAGATCGAAACCAAAGGAGATTGGATCTCTTGCTGTGTTTTTACTTTCGATCGTAAATTGCTTACCCGCCCGCATCGCAGACATCCACTCTGTTGAGACAGCGGAACGAGCAAAGCAGCCTTGAGCCTCGCAGGTCAGAAACTCCAGACGGGCGACTTCGACGTCATCGACCTTTGCGATCACCCCTTCGGAAAACAGAAGACCAAACGGCAAGGTCAGCACGGCTTCGGTCTCATCTTTCCTCGCAGGCTTCACGAACGCAACGGAGGTAAGCCTCTGGTTGTTTTCGGTCAAAACAATACTCTGGGACATTTCACAGACCAGCTCGGTTCCGTTGCCCGGATTTCCACAATTTACCGACCACGGGAGTGTGCCTTTCTCTTGCGCGGCAAGAGGGTGTGTCAAACCCAGTGAGATTCCTAGCGCGCCAAGCCAAATTTTCATACTGCCGTCCCTCATTGCTCAAAATTGTACCCCAAGGCCCAGACCAACCTGGAGAGCCTTGGTTGAGTCCCCGAACATATGGTCCAGGCTCAGATTGATAAAGCTGCTGTCATCCAACGCATACAGCCCCAATCGCGCCGAAACCAGCCCATGGGCGTCTCCGATAAAGCTGGTATTCGTAAACCCACCATCAGCTGCGCTTGCACCTGCAAAACCGGCGCTTACTGATACTGTGTCGTTCGACGAGATGATGGCGCCGGCGCGGAAGCTTACGCGTAGCTTTTGAGAGGCGCTGAGAATCTGTTCTGTCCCGATCTCAAGCGATGGGGTCAGGGAGTAGATCATCTCGCTATCATCCTGCAGGACGATCCCCGAAAGAGTTGCATCACCGTTGCTTTCTGTCGCCAGACGGGTGGCGTCAACAGCGATCTCGGGTCGCAGATAAGAACTGCCACCGGCAAATCTGTGATCATAGGCAAAACTCAACCGCAGGTTCTGCTGGTTCATCTTGTGCTTGATCGAACTGACGCCAACGGTGTTAACCACGTTTCCGTTGGGCAGCACACCACTGATCCCACCGGACCGGTCGGAGTCATAGTCTGACCAGCCGGCTGACAGCATGGCCGCGAACTCCCACGGGCCGGTGTATTTGGTCAGCGAAGCACCCAGATTGAACCGGTCACCGGTCGCATTGTACTGCGAACCATTCCGCAGGCTTATTTGGTCGTAACCCAACGCGAAACCGGCATAGAGCTCATCCCCAACCGGCAAACGGACACCGGCAGACAGGTTGGTATTGTTGATGTCCAACTCATCGTAGATACCAGTCTGCTCGCGGTCGTAGAAAGACCTTCCTCCGGAGAACCAGACACAATTGCGTGGATCGTCTCCGGCTTGGTAATCGGTAAACCGCTCGCAGTTATGCAGTGCGTTTGCGAATACCCGGGTGCCGTAGTAGGCATCAACTGCATCCGCAGCGTAGTCGGCCACAGTGAATGCACCGATTGCCGCGATGACATCAGCTTCGGAGGTCATGTTCCCGATCAGGGCGAACAACTCACCTTGCGCAGCGGAGCCCTGCCCATTCAGCACCTGGTTGATGTAGTCACCAACGGCCGCCTCGTTCGCGTTCATGTTCGCGGTCGAATAGTCCGGAGTTATCACCAGATCAATCGAACTGCCGTCCGATGTCGAGCCGTTCAAGCCAATCGAGTAATCCAACACTACTGTGTCCTGAATCGTCGTGCCCGCATCCGCAGCTGTCCCATTCGGGTCGACGATGACTAGAGGTAACGCCCGTTGAAGCGTATTGAGCCGTGGTGTCAGTGTGCCGCCCATTGTGGCGTCACCGCTGACATTAACCAGATCGCTATTGCCACCCGATGCACCCGTGGTGAGGTAATATACGTCGAAGGTCGAGGATGCCGTCGCACCAAAGGCTAGGCTTCCCGTCAGGTTCGTGGTCTGGCTGACGTTACCGGTAAAGACAAAGTCACCCGACTTAACAGTCGGCGTCATGTCCGTATTCAGACCCCAGTTCGCCCCTAAAACAAAGTCGCCATTCACTTGCATCAACCCAGAAGCGCCCAGATTGATCGTGTCCAGCGCATAAAAGGCGCCCTGTTCCTCGACGGTCAGACCGTTGGTACCCGCGCCAAGGTCCAGATTGCCCAGTGCCTTACCCGCCAACGAAATCTGTTCATTGCCGTTTCCGCCGTTCACCAACTGGTTATTCCCGGCGAGAAGCACTGTGTCCTTGGACAAAGTCAGCGCGTTGTTCGCGCCGCCGTCCACAACGATTGATGCAATTGCGTCTGCTTGCCCGGTCCCGCCCATGACGACGCCATCGAAGCCAAGCGTGATTGCACCCGCTCCGTCGCGCCCTTCGGATTGGGCCAGAACGCCGATGCCGCCTTCGCCCACGGACAGGATATTGCCATTCAGCGCCATGTCGATGGTGCCACCGGCCCCAGCACCACCCGCAGATCCACGGAAAGCCGAATCCACCATGCCACCACCACCGCCCAGTGACTGCGCCACAACACCAATCGCGTTTTCACCGGTGGTGACGATATTACCGTTTTGGGTGAACGTAATGTCGCCACCGTTACCACCATTAGCAGGCGAGAGATTCACTGTGATTTGGCTTGCATCCAAATCTGTAGAGACAAGACCGCCGCCGCCGCCTATGCTTTGGATTACGAAACCATGAGACCCAGAGCCGCTGGTGGTGATGCCCCCGATATTAGTAAGACCAACAGTTCCGCCGTCACCGGTTGAATCGTCTTGTGCACCCAAAGTTACATCCAAACGTCCTAGTCCAGCAACAACGACCTCACCGCCACCCGCACCAATGCTTTGAACACTCTGACCAAATGACCGATCACCCGTAGTGGTAATGTCTCCGTCCAGAGAGAGGTCGATATCACCGCCGTCATTGCGGAAACTTGGGTCGGAACCCAGGATCACCGAAGCAGCTTTGTTTGTATTCGCGGTGCCAGCGCTGTTCAGCACAAGCTTACCACCGCCGCCTCCGATAGACTGCGCTGCACCCGCCGAGGAAAATGCGCCGTCTGTGCCCACATCTCCGGTCCGGCTGCCGGTCACGTCGCCGCCACTGGCGTCATCCGTGTTAATCGCACCCAGACGTGCGGTGATGTCGATACCGTCACCGTCCTGAACATTGACGTTGTTCGCTGATATACCACCACCACCGCCAACGCTCTGCAGCATCAAGCCGGTCGAGCGGTCGCTTGTCGTCGCGATATTGCCTGTATGTGATTGCGCGACCTGACTGCCAGCCATGTCTGAAACTTCATCGCCACCCAAAGAGATGTCGCTGATATAGGAAGTGCCGGTTCCTCCAGCGCTGGCAGTTTCGGTTGTGAAATCGACTGATGTTTCGGAATTACCACCACCGCCATTCACGGACTGAGCGAAAATAGCCTCGCTACCTGTCCCATTCACAAGAATGTCCCCGGTCGAATTGACGGTAACGGTTCCAACGGACCCATTGGCACCCTCACGCGCACCAAGCAATTGCGAAACCGTGTAGTCCAGCGCCGAGACAAGAGGGGATGACACCGAATATCCGGCATTTCCGCCGCCGCCTCCAACAGATTGCGCAAAGATGCCAAACCCGTTTTCTGCATTCACGACAATCGCGCCTGTATGGTTGACTGTGACGTCTCCGCCATCTGAGCCGTCCCCGCCCGATCCGCCGATGGCGATCTTCGAATAAGATTTGCCCGTCATGGTGTTCTTGAGGTCATTTACATCCATCGCAACAGCCAACCCGCCATTGCCGCCACCGCCGCCAACGGATTGCGCCATGATGCCGTATGCACCCGCGCCATCAACGCGGATGTCACCGCTGTTTGTTACGACCACGTTACCGGCGATGTTGCCGCTGCCTCCGGAACCGCCAATATTCAACTGCGCGGTCGGAGAACTGCTGTCGCCCGTCTTCAGTCGCAGCGTCCCAGTGATCGAACTTCCACCATTGCCACCACCACCACCGATGGATTGGGCGAAGATACCATGCGCGGCTTCACCAGTTGTCACGATCGTCCCTGCGTTGGTCACCAAGACGTTGCCGCCCGTGCCCCCAGTACCACCCGATCCGCCAAGACCGAATTGTAGTGCCCGCCGCGTGCTGGCCTCAGCCCCGCCATAGCGCCCGTCGACCGAGATCGTAGAGCCACCATTGCCGCCGCCGCCACCGACGGACTGCGCAAGGATGCCATGGCTCTCCTTACCGGTGGTGCGGATAGTGGCATCAGCTTCATTGACGACAGTTACGGTGCTGCCAGACCCGCCAGTGCCACCCGTGCCACCAATCAGAATGGCATTTGTCGTTGCTCCGTCCGAGGACCGGCCCAGAATGATGTTGCGCACCTGTTGCGCATCGCCACCCCCACCGCCGACGGACTGCGCGTAGATGCCAATGGACTTGTCGCCCGTCGTCTGGATTAGGTCCCGATTTGTGACGGAAACCGCTGCAGACACTGCTCCGGTTCCGCCAGTGCCACCAATGGACAGCGTCGCTGTGTTCCCGATGTCTTTGCGCAAGCTGATGATGCGGTTTTCAACCAAACCACCCATACCGCCACCGCCGCCAACGGATTGAGCGAAGATGCCATGAGCCATCGTGCCCTCGGTCGTGATGATCCCATCGCTGACTACGGTCACGGTGTCCGAAGTCATGCCGTCGCCGCCTGTGCCGCCGATGTTAACCGAAATTGTCGTGCCGACCGTCGACGGATTGACCACGGCTTTGATGGTGTCGAGGTTCGATTGACCCGCCTGAACCATGCCGCCGGTGCCACCCGCGCCACCGATAGATTGCGCCATCAAACCGACGGAACGATCACCGAAAGTCGCAATTCGCGCGGTGTTGGACACGTCGACTTTGCCGCCTACACCACCTGTGCCTCCTGTGCCGCCAATGGAAAGCGCAACAGACGTACCCTTACCGGCTGAATTGCTGGCCTTGCCACCATTGCCACCGCCACCACCAACGGACTGGGCAAACACGGCGTGAGCATCCGTCCCCTCAGTAACGACTGTTCGGGCGACAACTGTTGTCACATCGCCCGCTTCGCCACCAGTGCCTCCTTCAAGCCCGACTGACAAGCTGGCTTTGTTGCCCTTGCTGTCGCCGGTCTTGGGCGTACCTATGCTGACTGATGTCGAGGACGAATTGCCGCCGCCGTTACCGATGGACTGGGCGAAGAAGCCGTATGAACGGTTACCAGCAGTGCGGACGATGCCATTCGAGCTTGCATAGACATCGCCACCGCTTCCGCCGGTACCACCGGTCCGACCGATTTGAATATTCACGTTGCCGCCATCTACAGATGTCGAGGCAGAGTTGTAGCCCGCATTGCCGCCGCCGCCGCCAACGGATTGGGCAAAAAGGCCATGAGAGTCCGCGCCGCTGGTCGTGATGTCCCCGGTATTGCGAACATCGACCGAACCGCCGATACCGCCCTCACCCGTACCGCCACCGACAGCCAGGCCAAAGCCCTTGTTGGTCGCGTCTGAGGCCAGTTCGTACGTCATACCAAGGTTCAAAGCCGCGTTGCCGCCGCCTCCACCAATGGATTGACCAAAGACCCCGTGGCTGCCGTCCTGCAGCGTAACGATGTCACCATAGTGATCGATATCCACGGTGCCGCCGTCCCCGGCCGTTCCAGCATCACCGCCTATGGCGATAACAGCCGACACGCCGGTTTTATTGCCGGAGGAGTCGGCAGGGTTCACCTTGCCCTCCAACTCATCGAGAACGGCGTTGTAGTTGGCAATTACCGAGTCATCGACGCCCGTGTTGGTGGGCGTTTTCCGGTCAGTTGAATCGCCGGTTCCGCCATTGCTCTTGCTTCCGGTGGTTTTACTGATGCCCACAACCGCGTTGATACCGGCATCACCGCCGCCGCCGCCAATGCTTGAGGCTTCGATCCCGTGCGAACCGGCACCGTCAGTCGTGATGGTACCCGCAGCCGCAGCCGCGGATCCACGCGCAACCGTGACATCGCCTGCATCGCCGCCGCCACCGCCAAAGCCGCCGATACCCATAGCAATTGGCGAGCTGTCTTTCGTGCCGACGAAGGTCGCATTAATCCCACCGGTGCCGCCGCCGCCGCCTATGCTTTGGGCAAAGACACCGCGCGCGTGATAGCCATTTGTCGAAATGTTTCCAGATTGCGTAACTGAAACATCACCAGCATCCGCGCCGGTACCGCCGTGGCCACCCAGACCGCCCACAATGCTCAGATCGGTTTTACCGTCGGAGTTGTTAGAGTCGCCATAGTTCAGCTGTCCGGTCACGTTCAATGCGCCGTTACCACCACCGCCAGCGATGGACTGTGCCAAAACACCGTGCTTCCAGTTACCTGCCACCGAAACGGTGCCGGTATGGCCGACGGTCACATCACCCGAAACATTGCCGTCGCCGCCAAAGCCGCCGACGCCAAAGGTAACCGAAGGGATCTTGCCATCTTTGCTCAGCGCAATACCGCCCGAAACGTTCAGACCGCCGTTACCACCCCCGCCGCCAATGGATTGTGCCATCAGTCCAGCTGAACCATCGGTATCTGGTTTTTCCTCGTTAAAAACTCCCATATCGATGAACAAACGTTCGAGCCCGAAGGACGAGGCCAGCTCTTCGGTGTCGTCGACAATCGTGTCGCCGAGGAAATCGCGCAGCTTGTCTTCAAATGTTGTCGTATCGGGAATAGAGATATCGTCCGGGTTGGTTGTGACTGTGATGTCAGCCTGCGACGTGACCGTGACGTCTCCTGCCTTGCCGCCGTCACCGGCGAAACCCCCAACACCAACAATCAACGAGCTGTCGGATACGATACCACCCGACACATTCAGGCCGCCATTGCCGCCACCGCCGCCAAGGGATTGGGCCAACAGACCGGATTGGCCGGTTCCGTGCGCCCTGATCGTGCTGCCTGCGCCGATATTCACATCGACATTCCCGGCATCACCGCCGCCGCCGCCGAACCCACCGACGCCCACGACCACCGCATAGGACTTGCTGCTGTCCGTTTGGCCCGCACCTGGCTTGCCGCTGATCGCGATACCGCCGGAGACATTGGTGCCGCCATTGCCACCGCCACCGCCCAGCGATTGCGCGATAATACCGCTGGCGCCTTTGCTTTGGTCGACGGCAAATGTGCCGTCGGGTTGCCTGACCATCGGAACGGCCTGAACATTGCCGGTGTAGTCCAGATCAACATTGCTGGCATCGCCACCCGATCCGCCAAAGCCGCCAACACCAGCCGCGACCGAAAAGATTGTGTCCGACCCCGAGGGCTTTGTCAGCGCCAGAGAGCCCGAAATATTCACGCCGCCTGTGCCGCCACCACCACCGAGGCTCTGTGCAAATACGCCATGTGACCCGTCGCCAGCCGTGACTACATCACTTTCCACATCCAGTGTTACCGCCCCGGCATCGCCGCCGCCGCCGCCAAAACCGCCAAGGCCCAAAGTCACCGCCGCACCGGATTTACCTGTCAGATTAACGGCACCCGAGACGTTGAGGCCGCCATTGCCGCCGCCGCCGCCAACGGATTGCGCCATGACACCGATACTGTCCGCCCCTATTGTGACCACCGAGGTTGTGCCACTGCTATCCGTGCTGGACCGCAGGGTGCTGATCACGTCACCGGCGTTACCGGCCCCGCCCCCGAAGCCACCCACGCCCAGACTGACCGAGCCGCCATTTTCCTGACTAATGCCCAACGAGGCCGAGATATTCGTGCCGCCATTGCCGCCACCGCCACCGAGGCTCTGTGTCAGAATACCTGTGCTGCGATCGCCGACGGTGCCAACACCGCCCGTAACAGTCGACTGAACCAGGGCACCGGCATTTGCGCCGCCGCCACCAAAGCCGCCTACGCCGATACCCACGGCCGCATTGGCCGACCGAGACAGGGACAACGCGGCCGAGATGTTAGTGCCACCATTGCCGCCGCCGCCGCCAAGGCTTTGTGTCAGAATCCCGACCGAGTCGTCTCCTGTTGTTACAACACTGCCGGTAACTTGTTGCGTTACATTGTTTGCATCACCACCGTCGCCACCAAAGCCACCAACACCAATCCCGAGACCGCCTGAATAGTTGCTGGCCACCGAAATCGCGCCGGAAATATTCGTGGCACCGTTGCCGCCGCCGCCGCCGAGGCTTTGGGCAATAATACCAGCCGAGCGTGTGCCCGAAGTGCTGACATTGCCCGAGAACGTATTGTCGACGGCCCCACTGGTACCGCCGCTACCGCCAAAGCCGCCCACTCCGATTCCTGCAGCACCGGACCCTGTGCGCGCAATGCTGAGCGCACCCGAGATGTTGACGCCGCCATTGCCACCGCCTCCGCCAACAGACTGAACCAGAACGCCGGTTGCGTTTTCACCGCTGGTGGTAACGTCGCCGGTTACCGAACCAGTGGCCGCACTTGCATTACCGCCGTCACCGCCGGATCCACCGATACCAACGCCAATAGCGCCGCCGCCGGTGCCCGAAATATTCATGGCCGCAGAGACATTCAGCCCTCCGTTACCACCGCCGCCCGCGGCGGACTGGACCAAAACACCGCCCGAATTGTCGCCGGCCGTTGTGACATCACCCACAACCGTGCCGTCGGCCGTATTGGCATCACCGCCACTACCCCCGCTGCCGCCAAGCCCGACAGACGCACCACCGCTGCCGGTTCCGGCAACCGTGACTGTGGCAGAGACGTTCATGCCGCCGTTGCCGCCACCGCCGCCAAGGCTTTGAACTATGAAACCGCCGGACTCGTCCCCTTGCGTCGAAACGTTGCCGTTCAAAGAGGCCTCAGCCGTTCCTCCGTCGCCGCCCGTTCCAGATGCGCCGCCCAGACCAACGGATGCGCCACCCGATCCCGTACCTGCCGCGGCAACCGCGACTGAGATGTTCATTCCGCCATTACCACCTCCGCCGCCGACGGACTGCGCCAGCAAACCGGTCGAGGTTTCGCCCAACGTCACAAGGTTCCCGGTCACGTTTGCGGTTACCGCTGAGGCATCGCCGCCGCCGGTTCCCCGACCACCTAGCCCAACGGCTGCTGCGCCAGAACCTGTGCCCGCGCCGCCAACTGAAGCCGAGACATTGAAGCCGCCGTTACCGCCGCCGCCGCCGATGGATTGGGCAACAACCGCGCTCGATTGCGCGCCTTCGGTTTGCACACTGTTCGCAACGGTCAGACCAACGACACCGCCGGTGCCGCCGCTACCGCCAGACCCGCCCAGTCCGACACTGATCGCGCCTGACCCGGTGCCCGCACCTGCCAAGGCAGGTGAAATGTTAAAGCCACCATTGCCGCCGCCGCCACCAACGGACTGTGCCAGAATACCAACTGAAGCATCTCCCTTGGTCACTACGTTGGCCGTTGTGCTCGCGGTTACCAGGCTGCCGTCGCCGCCGCCGCCGCCTGAACCTCCTAGCCCAACCGAAACTGAACCCGCTCCGACGCCTGCACCTGACAGGGTTGGCGAGACGTTAAAGCCGCCGTTACCGCCGCCACCGCCAAGGGACTGCGCCACAAAACCGCCAGAGGCAAAGCCGTCGGTCAGAATGGTACCGTTCGACGTCAGTGTCACGTTGCCGCCATTGCCGCCAGTGTCGCCTGACCCGCCGAGCCCGACGCTGACGGCTCCGCTACCAGTTCCTGCACCTGACAGAACCGGAGAAACATTGAACCCGCCATTGCCGCCGCCGCCGCCGATGGATTGCGCCACTACGCCCGAGGACTGATCACCACGGGTTTCGACCGAATTGTTCGAAGTTGCGATGACGGTGTTGCCATCTCCCCCGCCAGCACCATCGCCGCCAAGGCCAACCGAAACTCCGCCCCCGCCAACGCCAGATCCCTGGACCGAAGCACTGACGTTGAACCCGCCATTGCCGCCGCCGCCGCCGATGGATTGGGCCAGAAACGCCGTCGCCGAGTCGCCCTGAGTCAGGATTGTCCCGCCGGAGGTCAGAGTGACCGCGCCGCCATCGCCGCCTCCAGCTCCGTCGCCGCCAAGCCCCACGCTAACTGCACCGGACCCGACACCGGCGCCTGCGCCTGTGCCCGAGACGTTGAAGCCGCCATTGCCGCCGCCGCCGCCAATGGACTGAGCGACTACGCCGGACGACCTGTCCCCAGCCGTTACGATTGCATCCGTGGTTGTCAGATTTACCGTGCCACCGGTTGCACCTGTGCCGCCGCTGCCGCCCAGCCCAACTGAAACGGCACCGCTGCCCACACCCGCGCCCGCGAGTGAGGCGCTGACATTAAAGCCTCCATTACCGCCGCCGCCGCCGACGGATTGCGCCAGAACCGCTGTCGAATCCGCACCAGTCGTGCTGACAGTTCCGGTAACCCGACCAGTCACTGAACGACCGATCCCACCGCCGGACGCGTCGCCGCCCAAGCCAACCGTAACCGCGCCGCCACCAGCGCCTGCACCGGCTACCCCGGCGGTTACGTTGAAACCGCCATTGCCGCCACCGCCGCCGATAGATTGGAATACGACACCGCTGGAATTGTCGGAAAGCGTGGTCACGTTGCCCACGACCTGTCCTTCAACAATGCCGCCATTGCCACCTGTTGCACCGCCTCCGCCAAGTCCGACACCAATCGAACCAGCGCCTGCACCGCCAGCGGCCACACCGGCCGTCACGTTGAAACCGCCGTTACCACCGCCACCGCCGATGGACTGGATCACAACACCTGTCGAGCGCAGACCTTCGGTGCGGACATCACCGTTGACAAGAACACCGGTCACGCTGCCGCCGATACCGCCGCTGCCGCCTTCGCCGCCAAGCCCGACACCAACGGTTCCTGCACCGGCTCCGCCTGCGGCCAGACCCGCGGCGACACTGAAGCCGCCATTGCCGCCACCGCCGCCGATGGACTGAAATACAACAGCACCAGAGTCATCGCCCCGCGTTGTGACGTTTGCGTCAACCTGTGCGGTTACTGCGCCGCCGTCACCGCCACCGCCGGCTTTGCCGCCAAGGCCCACACTGACAGACCCAGCTGCCGCCCCGCCAATATCGGCGCTCGCGCCGACGCTGTAGCCGCCATTGCCGCCGCCGCCACCCACGGACTGTGCGACAACACCGCTGGAAAATGCTCCCCTGGTTTCGATGTTTGTCCCGCCTGCAATCAGGGTGACGTCGCCGCCGATCCCGGCACCGCCGCCATCTCCGCCAACACCCACGTTGATCCCAATTGCCGCCACGCCGCTTGCGCTGACACCGGCTGCAATACTGCCACCGCCATTGCCGCCGCCGCCGCCAACGGACTGTGCGATCAAAGCACTCGAACTGGTTCCCGTCGTTGTGATGTCAGCCTTGGTATAGACCTGCACATCGCCGCCGTCGCCGCCACTGCCAGCCTCACCGCCGATACCAACAGAGACATTGCCGGAAAACAGCGCCGAGGCACCACCGGTTGCCGCCACAGCCAAGCCGCCATTACCACCACCGCCGCCAACGGATTGAAACAGCATACCGGTCGAGCGGTTGCCGGTTGTGACAACGGTGCCTTCAAACCCCGCAGCCGTCGGAGAGCCACTGCCGCCAAACTGGCCGACCGTGACCGTGCCGCCTTTGCCACCCGTGCTACCATCGCCGCCGACACCAACTGCCAAAGAGCCCGAAACCGGGCCGCCAGACACTGCAACAGAAACCGCATATCCACCATTGCCGCCTCCGCCGCCAACGGATTGCAGCATGACGCCAATTGCATCGTCGCCACCGGTCTGCACAGATGCAGACCCGCTGCCGCTGATTGACACATCGCCGCCGTCGCCGCCACTGCCGGCCGAGCCACCAACCGAGACCGAAGCCGCTCCAAAGGCACCGACCGCTACTGAAACAGCGCCGCCGCCATTGCCGCCACCGCCGCCGACGGATTGTGCGAACACACCAGTGGAGCGATCGCCTGAGGTTTGAATTGCAGATGGCTGACTGCTGTCGGTGTTCGACAATGTGACGTTCACGTCGCCGCCCTTGCCTCCGGACCCGCCATCGCCGCCGATGGCAACGCCCACGAATGCGCCGACCGCTCCGGAAGAACCGCCATTGCCGCCACCACCGCCGATGGACTGGGCCAGAATGCCCATCGCATCGTCTCCGGTCGTGGTAATGATCCCGTCATTGACGATGGTCACAGTTGATCCAGCGCCACCGCCGCTGCCGTTTCCGCCAACGGATACCATTCCTGCGGACGAGCCACCGTCGCCGCCACCGCCGCCAATCGACTGAGCGATGATTCCGCGCGCGCCGTCGCCCCCGGTCTGGATTTGTCCGTAGTTACTGACGCTTACTGCAGCTCCTGTGCCTCCTCTTGACCCGGTGCCACCGATTGCGACCAACCCGTATGAGTTCGCACCCGTGCCACCACTGCCGCCAATAGATTGCGCCATGACCCCATCGGCACCTTTGCCTGAGGTCAGAATGCTGCCGCTGCCCTGAACCGTCACGCTAACGGCGCTGCCGCTGCCACCATTCGATCCGACCCCGCCCAGAGACAGCGAAACCAGGCCACCACCTGTTCCGCCAGACCCACCGCCGCCGCCAATGGACTGCGCCACAATCCCGCGCGAAAAGTCTCCCTGTGTCTCAATGGCGCCAGCATGGGAAACCGTGACCGTCCCGCCGTTACCGCCGTTGTCGGCACCGCCGATCAAGGACACCAATAGGTTGCCGCTGGTCCCTGCGGACCCACCCGAACCCCCAATCGACTGTGCATAAATCCCGTTCGCATAGTCGCCGCTTGTCAGAATGCTGCCGGTTGATGTGGTATTGACTGTCACAGCTCCGCCGCTTCCGCCATAGCCGCCGTCACCTGAAGATCCTACCAGGCCCCACTGCGCGCCGCCGTTGCCACCATTGTTCGAAACGCTCAGGGCATAGATACCATCGGCGGAATCTCCGGACGTCGAAATCTCACCTCTCTGCGTGACGGTCACATTGCCGCCATCCGCTGAATGCCCGCCAGTACCACCGCCGGGGGCGGCGAACCCGCTGCCGCCATTCCCAGCCTCGCCACTTCGACTGAATGCGAAAATGCCGTAATTGCCACTGCCCGAGGTTTGGATTGTGCTGCTGCTGGACTGTGTTGCGTTGACGGTGCCGCCCTTGCCGCCATCGCCGCCATCGCGTCCGTCCCAGAAGCTCAGGTAGGAGTCACCACCATTGCCACCATCGCCGCCGACGCTGCCGACCTGCCACCCTATGTTGCTGGTGGCGTTGACATCACTGCTAAGGGTCTTTGTTTGCGTCGGACCAGTTGCGCCATTGCCGCCTGAGCTAGGCGGTACAACCAACGCGCCGTCACGGCCATTGCTCCCATCCTGACCATAGACAACTTGGTTCACGCCGTTCGGTCCCGACACATCTTCAGGTGGTGTCACCGCACCTGGAGTCCCAGAGCTGTTGAAATTGCTATTGTACTGCGACAGCGTCAATTGAGTGGACAAACCGGCCGTACCGGATGCTCCGGAATTGCTAATTTGAGCCGTTGTTCCTGAAATGGATACAATTTCGAATGCTAGCGGAGGATTGTCGGAATTGTAGATTGTGTCCCCGGCATCTTTGACTAGGAAAACGTATCCATCTGCTGTCTCTACAAATGCTGTTGTTCCGGCTGTGGGCGTCGAGGCCGGGTCGACAATCAGTGCGCTGACAGTGGTATCCATACCTGTCACCGGGTTGGCCACCGTGTCGCCTACTTTCGAGTCTGCCGTGGGCGCTGCGAATAAAGGTGTTGAAATTAAAGTATAAAAAGAAACAGCCAGCAGCAAACTTGACTTCTTGGACACCCTTGCACCCCACATACGACTTAGTCACAACACATGGGGGCAAACCGCGTTCGCGCAGAACGGCAACCTACAATTCGAATTTCCCCATCACATATCGGAATAAAATAAACACAAGATTAAGGCGATAATTCGAATTAAATTCGCTCTGTTGGAGTTACTCCGCGCTCATTGCCAAAATGCAACATTGAGTCTCAAATCATTACTAAAAATTTATCGGAAGTGTTTTGCACGCAAAAACCCCTTTCTGACACAATTCACGACGGAGATTCACTCTAAGAAATCAGCAGGGCAACTCGGTCGGTGCCGTCACGCTGACCGTCGTTTAGTTGCACATGTTGGCAATTGTGCATTGATGACTTCGATGAATTTTTCGTTAGTCTGCTACTTGCGCTATCGATTGCCTCGTTAGGACAACACTCACACGGTGTGGCTCTCTTTTTTGCTTCAATTCGAGCCTGCGTGAAGTAGAAGAGATGATACTACGCGTAACCAGCGCGCCCTTGCGATGTCTTGAATAATGAAGTTGTTATGAATCCCTCCGAACGCAATTACCGGCTTTGGCGCGTGATCGATCAGGCTGGAGCGTTGCGCTGGCCTAAGGTGATATACAGCTTGAAACCCGCACTCCGGCCCTGACTCTCGGCCGGATGGGTAATGCCGATGCTACGGCACTGGAAAACTACGAGATTCTGGATGTTGGTCTGGAAGACGGACCATTGACCGAACTTCTGCGGTCCAGGGGATTGATCGTAGCGGGACGTGAGGAATAGGCAGGCGTTTTGCCCGCCTAGTCAGACGAGGACGCGACATGGCTATTGCCGATAGATGGCGCGCAAACCCAGATCAACAACTGGAGGCACGACTATTATGAAAACAGGTCATATTCTTCGCTCGGAAACTTGACGCTGAACGTAATCGTGGCCAACTAACCGAAACCCGAAAGGCCGCATGAATACCTGACCGGAAACCGGGAGAGGTCAAAGCCAACCGTGCACTAACTTTCAATTTGAACCGCTCAAGTGGCGCTGCTCCTTGCCAATTGAGCAAGCCGCAGAAACAGAGGGAGTCCGGGTGTGAACTGACTTTTTCATGCTATGTTGACGCCTCAATAAATTTGCACCCACCTACCGCGAACTCGCAGATAGGTTTCATCCAATCCCGTGGGTAAGTGGCAGCCTTTCAAGGAAATCACTCAGAAACCTGCTCGCGATTGATTAACATCAACAAGCACCAAGGCATGCGTTTACCTCTACCTCAGTCAAAAAACCGCGACACGACCGGAACAGCGCCCTGTCTTTTTGTGCGGCAAGTCGTCGTTTTGACCAGTGCTTACCATTCAACATCGCCCAAAAAAATATATCCGGCACCATAGATAGTTTTGATCAGGCGAGGGTTTTTGGGGTCTTCGCCCAGTTTGGTCCGCAACCTGGAAATTCTGACATCCATCGCACGATCAAAACTGTCGCCGGCAGCACCACCCAGAGCATCTTGCATCTGAGTGCGGCTGATCAATCGCTTGGGACTTTCCAGAAACAGCTTCAGAACTTCGCCCTCTGCATGGCTGAACGGAGTTTCGGCACCGGATCCGTCTTCTAGGATGTAGCGATCAAAGTAGGCCGTCCAGCCGTTGAAACGTGCCACGTCAGATTGTGCGGTCTGCGCCTTGGGGGATCGCAACCGCGCCCGAATGCGTGCCACAACTTCGGCCGGGTCGAACGGCTTGGTAATATAGTCATCCGCCCCCAGTTCCAGACCGGTGACGCGATCCTGTACCTGCGCACGACCAGAAATGATGATGACCGAAGCCCCCTGCTCCAATGCCAGCCGATGGACCAGTGCCAACCCATCCGTATCCGGCAGGGACAAATCAACCAGACATACGTCCGGCGTAACCCGTTTGAGCGACGCTTCGAATTCCCGCGCGCGCGCAAAGCTCTGGGTGCGAAACCCTGCTTCTTCAAGCGCGTCGGTCAGAATGCGCCGTATCTCGGGCTCATCATCGACAATGGTTACCAGCGGTTGGGTCATCAGGCAGCCTCGTCACGGATCAGGGCAGACAGTTGCGCCCGGGTGAAGGGTTTCCGCAGCACCGGCGCGCGTTTCAGCGCCTCGCGATACAACGGATCGGAATAAGGCAAGGATGTCATAAGGATACGGGGCAACGCGGGCTCCAGTTTTGCCAAAAGATCCAAACCCGTCTCCTGCCCTTCAAGGCGAATATCGGACAGCACCAAAGCAATGTCTTTGACATCTTTTGCCAGGGTGATGGCTTCGTCACAAGACGTCGCCTCAATCACTGCAAACCCGATGTCGACCAACATATCGCGGAACTGACTGCGCAGATCGTCGCTGTCTTCGACCAACAGAACCAACCCTTCCTGTACTGGCAGGGCTGCTCGGTACGGCAGTCGCAAAATGACCGATGCACCTGACGGAGTATTGCGCAAACTCAGGTCGCCGCCGGCCAGCTTGACGGTGTCGTAGACCATCGGCAGACCAAGACCCGACCCTTTGTCGCCTTTGGTTGTGAAAAACGGGTTCAACGCCTTTTCCAATGCATCTTTCGAAAACCCGGGGCCAGTGTCTGACACTGCGATTTCGGTCCATATCTCACCAATGGTATGGGCGCTGATTGTGATCTGGCCGGATTCTCCACAAGCATCCCGCGCGTTCAAAACCAGGTTCAGCAAGGCGTCCTGAACCATCCCGGGATCCAGCATCAGAGCTTTGTCCGGCAACGTATTAACCACCGACAAGCCGACCCCGCGCGGCAGGGATGGAGAGGCCAGAATGCGCAAATCCTCAAGCAATCCGCGCATGTCCGTCGCTTTGGGTTGAGGTGTCCGGTTACCCGTCATATCGGCGATGCGATTCAACAGTTGCCCACCCCTGCGCGCTGTCTGCTTGGTAGCGTCAATCAGCTCACGAGCATCTTCCGGCAAATCCATCTTTTCCAGCCTGGACTGCATGCCCAGAATAATGGTCAAAAGGTTCGAGAAATCATGCGCCAACCCGCTGGTCATTTGTGCGGCCATCGCGCGGCGACGGGTTTGTTGCAGCGCGACGCGCGCTTGCGTTTCCTCAGTGATGTCGACGGACATGATGTAAACACCACCTTCGCCATCAGGTGTGAAGGATACGCGAATGCGCCTGGAATCCTGATCCTCGGTAAATTCGAAAACAGAGGTTTCTCCGGCATAGGCCTTTTGCAGATGCGCCTGGACCCGTGTAAAAGCGGCAGAGCCCAAAGCCTTAGAAATATGCATACCCAAAATCTCGGACGGGCGACCTGGCATGACCGAGTTTAGCCGCCGGTTGGAGTAATCGTAGCAGCCTTTGGCGTCCAGATGAGCAATATGGGCCGGCATCATCTCGGTCGTCATACGGGTGCGCGCTTCGATCTCGGTCAATTGGCGTTTGGCTTCTTCCAAAGCCGAGTTTGTGGCCGCCAGTTTTCTGTTCGCTGCTGACAGCTCTTCAGCCCGGTCGAACAACTGACCAGAAAGCTCCTCGGAACGGGCGCGCAACAGCGCCTCAGCCTGTTTCGTATTGGTGATGTCTGTATAGACCGCCACCCATCCGCCTTTGGGCAAGGGGGCACCTTCAACCGAAATAACCTGACCATTGGCCCGAACGCGTTCGATGTAATGAGGTTCGAATGTCAGCGCCTGATTGACGCGCAGATCGACAGCCGCTTCGACATCATCGACATCGCCGTATTCGCCACTGGATGCGAGGTGCCGGATTGTGTCGCTGAACAAGGCGCCGGGCTGTACAAGATGGTCCGGCAGATCAAACATCGTCTGAAACGGTCGATTGCTGACCACCAGCCGAAGCTGGCTGTCATAAATTGACAGGGCCTGGCCGATCAGATTCAGACCAGCCGTCGTCATGGACTTTATCTGTTGCTCGGTTATTTCCAAATCCATCCTCCCCGCGACACATGCGTAACACTGGATCTGTTACAGGTGTAGAGGGCAAGAGCGCGACAGGTTGGAAAAACGGGTCGCACATATTTTGCGATCAATACCTGGATTTGGTCTTGGGACCATCCGCCGTAATGGAATCCAGAGACAGTGTATGATCCATATTTTTCATCCGATGGCGCAACATTTGTCTGGATAGGCGCATCAAGACCGACAAATATTCGGGATCATTCGCCTTGTTCCGCAATTCTCCACCATCCTGGTGATCAAACAGCATGGGCGGAAGGTCTGCGGCGAACTCGACCAGAGTGAAACGCTCATCCCTCAGGATGCCCAGACATGAATCGCTATTACCCGTACCCAAAACCTGCTGCCAGATCGTAGGTTGCTCTGGTTCGGCAAAATCCAACTCGCTGAAGGAATAGCTGCGCCAATCGTCAGGGATTTGCCCTTGCATCAGCGGCAGCAACGATCGACCGTCCATGGAATTTGGGATCGGCTGGCCGATCCAATCCAAAATAGTCGGCGTAATGTCGATGGATTCCGTCGGTACCGAGATCACCGACCCGGCATGCGATTGATTGTTGGGGTCCCTAATCATCAATGGCGTTTTATAGGCGGCGTCAAAGACCGCCATCTTGCCCCAGCTGTGTCGGTCGCCCAGCATCTCTCCGTGGTCCGCAGTAATGACAACCATCGTGTTGTCGTATTGGCCACTATCCTTCAGGAATTGGACTACACGCCCGATGTGATGGTCAACCTCGGTTGCGAGACCCAGATAAACCGCGCGCAGCGTTTGGATGTTTTCAAGCGTCGGCTCTACCCCTTCAAAGCCCAAAACAAAGTCACCGGCGGACGTATTGTCAATTGTCGGGCCAATAAACGGATGCATCGCCCGTTCATCCATCGGATCAGAGAACCCTGCGGGCCGAGGCAGGGTCGCTAGGTCATACATATCGTTGTAGGGTGCCGGGGCGACCAATGGCGGGTGTGGTCGAATATAGGTCAGATGGGCAAACCAGTCTTGGCCAACATAAGGCGCCATGCTGTTCAAGAACACGTCCGTCAGAAAGGCTGTATCGCTGTCTTCAGCCCGGTACATAGCCGGGTCATTCAACCGGGGTTCACCCCCATCCGGCGCGACCGGCTTGTGAACATCCCAGTAATCCTCGAACGCGTAGCCCTTTTGCATCAGATGTCCGCGCCAAGGATAGGATTCCTCCAACCGCATTTCGAGGACCTCATGAAACCCAGCCATTGGGTGTTCATAGGATTTCAGGATCGGATCGTTGTGGTCATGTACCCTAGGGTCGGCGGATGTATCCGTGTATCCAAACAGCATGGGCAGATAGCCGGCTTTGCGCATTTCGGTCGCGATGTTCGGGGTGTCATGCCGCAACGGGGTTCCATTGCGAACCGATCGGTGGTTCATCGCATATTGCCCGGTCAGGATTGACACACGCGATGGACCACAGGGGTTGGTCACCGAAAAATGCCGGTCAAACGTCACCGCCTCGTCCATGAATGCACGCAGGTTTGGCAGATCGACATGGGCCGCTAAAGCGCCGTTCAGACAGTCGGCGCGCAACTGATCTATGATGATGAACAAAACATTCTTAGCGTGCCGCATTTCGCTCTCCTTGATTCCACGTCAGTGGCGCCAGAGCGAACTCTGTCTTGGTTCGCAGAACCCCGCAACACCTGAGTCACGACCCATCGGATTTTCGCCCGGCGCGCCCATGCAACAGAAGCAACAGATTTATTTGAAATGATCTTGCGCCGGTCGGCCCAGTTGAGCGCAAAACCAACCACAACCACGACCTTCGTGTCTGGAGATGTCACTTAGACGCTATTGAGCGCCAATAAATACAACACAGTTCGCAAAAATCCGTTGCAGGTCAATGTCCTTTGCCATCACATACGCTCATGACGCAGCCAGTGATACAGTCGGACCGTGACGCCAACGGCGTTTACCTGCGGGTTTCGGGTGATTTGGTGACTCAATCCCTGGACACGGTCGAAAAGGCGTTTGAAGAGTTTAGCGCTGACAGAGACGAACTAACAGTCGATCTTTCGAAGGTCGGAGCACTGGATACCGGTGGCGCATGGCTGATTGCCGATGTTGCACGGCGCGCAAAGGCAAGTGGCGCGACCGTACATTATGAAGGGTTAAAGCCCGCCCATTCCGCTCTTTTAGACACCGTGGCGGAAAACATTCCCGACGACCCCGGTGTGGCAACTGAAAAGCGCAGTTTTACCGACTGGGTCGCAAGTGTCGGGGAACGCACCGCCCAGGCCGGAAAAGACATGCTATCCCTGCTGGGCTTCCTGGGTCTGACGCTGCATCGCCTTGTCCGTACAATTCTAATGCCGCGCCGTCTGCGCAAAGCGGCCTTGGTCTCGCAAATGGAAGAGACCGGACTCAAGGCCATCCCGATCGTTGCCCTTATGGGGTTCCTGATCGGCGTCGTACTGGCCTTTCAGGGCGCAACCCAGCTAAAGCAGTTCGGCGCCGAGATTTTCGTGGTCGAATTGATTTCGATCTCAGTTTTGCGTGAGCTCGGCATTTTGCTGACCGCAATCATCGTTGCGGGGCGTTCAGGATCGGCTTTTACCGCCTCGATTGGCTCGATGAAGGTTCAGGAAGAGATCGACGCAATGCGCACGTTGGGTTTGGACCCAATCGAGGTGTTGGTGATCCCGCGTGTTGTTGCCCTGTTGATCATGCTGCCGATCCTTGGTTTCATCGCCGACCTTGCCGCCCTTATCGGCGGCGGATTGATGAGTTGGATTGACCTGGGTGTTAGCCCGGGCATGTTCGTCACACGCCTGAAAGAGAACACCGGTATTTGGCAATTCGCCATTGGCATGATCAAGGCCCCCTTCTTTGCTTTGGTCATCGGCGTAATTGCTTGTTGGCAGGCCATGCAGGTCAAGGGGTCTGCCCAATCCGTCGGGCAACGAACCACGGCTTCGGTTGTGCAATCCATCTTTCTGGTGATCGCTTTGGATGCTTTGTTCTCGATCTTCTTTTCGGTGATGGAGGTCTGAGTTGGACGGTACGACGCTGGAACAAACTTCTAAATCCGACGCTCAACGCGAAGCGGTTATCCGCGTTCGCAATCTTACAAACCAGTTTGGGCCTCAAGTTGTACATCAGAATCTGAATCTGGATGTGTGGCGTGGTGAAGTTCTGGGGATCGTCGGCGGATCGGGAACTGGCAAATCGGTTCTGCTGCGCACGATTGTGGGCTTGAACAGACCCGCGGCGGGCAGCATCGAGGTGCTGGGTGTCGACGTATTGAATGGCCCAGAGCAGGAACGCCGCCGGATTGAGCGTCGCTGGGGCGTTGCCTTTCAGGATGGGGCATTGTTTTCCTCGCTAACGGTCTTGCAGAACGTGATGGCGCCACTGCGCGAACATACAGGGCTGAGCGAAAACCTGATGTGCGCGCTTGGTAACCTGAAGATCAGCCTTGTCGGTTTGCCGCAACTGAGTTGCGGGAAATTGCCTTCCGAATTGTCCGGCGGAATGCGCAAACGCGCCGCCCTTGCCCGCGCCTTGGCGTTGGACCCGGAAATTGTGTTTCTGGACGAGCCAACCGCGGGTCTCGACCCAATCGGCGCGGCTGCGTATGACGAGTTGATCGGCGAATTGCAGCATGCATTAGGCTTGACGGTCTTTATGGTCACGCATGACCTCGATAGTCTTTATGCCATTTGCGATAGGGTCGCAGTGCTCGCAGAAAAACGGGTTCTGGTTGAAGGTCCGATTGAAGAAATGACCAAAGTCGACCATCCTTGGGTTCAAGAGTATTTCACCGGCCCCCGGGCCCGCGCGGCGCAAGAGAAGGGTCAGGACAGGTAAAGGCTATGGAAACCCGGGCAAACTATATCCTGATCGGCGCGTTCACAATCGCGGGCATCCTTGGTGCCTTCGGGTTTTTCCTATGGCTCGCGAAATTCGAGGTGTCGCGCCAATACGCATATTACGACGTTCTGTTCGAAAACGTATCGGGCCTCTCCTCTGCGGGCGGCGTAAGCTTCAACGGCTTGCCCGTTGGTCAGGTGATTTCGTTGAACCTGGACGAGGACGATCCGTCAAAGGTGCGCGTTAAGCTTGAAGTAGATGCCGACATACCCGTCACCGAAGATACCATCGCGCAGCTACAATCTCTGGGCGTAACTGGCGTCAGTTATGTTGAGCTGACGGGTGGCAAAAGCAGCGACAAACCCTTGCCGGAAAACAGCGTAATCAAAAGCAAGCGCAGCGCGATTCAATCCTTGTTCGAAGGTGCCCCGAAAGTTCTGGATGAGGCGGTTACCCTGCTTGAGAGTCTGAATTCGGTCGTTGACGACAAGAACCGCCAATCCGTCAGCAAAATTTTGGACAACCTGGCTTCTGCATCCGGCAGGCTGGACAAAACGCTGACAGATTTCGAAAGCTTGTCCACCGACCTTGGCGGCGCTGCCAAGCAACTGGGCAACTTTACAACGCGGCTTGATAAATTGGCCGACACAGCCGAAACCACCCTGACGACAGGGACAGACACACTCAAAAGCGTAAAAACTGCATCCGAGTCCGCAACGGAAACACTGAACAGCGCCAAGACCACAATTGAATCGGCCGATCGCATAATACAGGACGACGTGAAACCCTTCATCGATCGCGCCTCGACATTGGCAGAACGCCTGACCGGCCTGTCCGACGAAGGCAGCGTTGCTTTGGCGACCGCGACCGAGACCTTTGTGAATGCAAACAAAACACTGGGGTCGATCACGGCAGCGATGGATACGGCAAACACCACATTGGCTTCTGCGGAACGCGCTTTTGACTCGGCCAATGAGGTCATCAACAAAGACGTCGGCGCAGTCATGGACGATATCCGCAATGCGGCCAATCAGGTCGCCTCGACGGTGTCTAATGTCACAAGCAAGCTGGACGAGATTTCGGCAGATATCCTCAATGCATCGCGATCGGCATCCGAGTTACTGGGGACCATCGACGGCATCGTCCAGGACAATCGGCGGCAATTGTCCGACTTCCTCCGCGTCGGCCTGCCCCAATTCACACGTTTCATAGAAGAGTCGCAACGACTGGTGATCAGCCTGGATCGGCTGGTGGACAAAGTCGAACGTGACCCAGCAAGGTTCTTACTGGGAACCCAAGCTTCGGAGTTTCGCCAATGATCAGGCTGTTTCTTTTGGTTCTGGCGTTGGTGTCGCTGGGCGCATGCACCGGGTTGGGTACGCTGAGGCAGGCCTCCAAGCCAAACGACCTGTATCTCTTGACGCCCAAAAGCACCTTTTCGTCTTCGTTACCGCGTGTGCAAAAACAAATCGTTGTACAGGAACCGACGGCTACGGCCGCGGTCAATACCGATCAGATCGCTGTTCAGCCAACCCCATTGCAGGTGCAATATCTACCGCGCGCCAGATGGGTCGACCGTGCACCGCTTATCGTACAGGCGCTGTTGGTCGAAAGCTATGAAAACAGCGGCAAGGTGGCCGCTGTTGGTCGCTCAACCGTGGGTCTGCGCGCAGATTATGTCATCGTTCCGGACCTGCGCGAATTTCAGGGGTTCGTCGTCAGCGATGTTGAGGGGACAAAAACCATTCGCGTCGAAGTGCGCATGAACATTAAGATCATTGATGAATTCGAAGACAAGATCATCGCGTCCAGTTCATTTCGGGAAGTTGTTGCCTCTGCTAGCGATGCGACGCCTGACCTTGTGAAAGCCTTTGACGATGCTTTGGGCAGGACCATGCGCGACGCCGTAGAGTGGAGCGTGCGCCGGATCAATACACATGCGGCCAACAACCAAAGATCGTATTGACGGGACACGGGCGCTGCCCAACGCAGCGCCCCATTGCCCGCTGTTACCTTGACAGTGTTTGTGCAAGCCGCATGAGCGTGGCAGCTTCGGCCCTGTACCCAAAGGGATCTTCGCCACGCGCCGCGTTCGCCAATCCGATCGCATCGTCGTAGGACCAGTTCCCCAGATACTCTGCACCGCGCAATAACTGCCCGAATCCGGCGACAGCATAGGAAAAGCGGACATCGTCTGTAGCCTCGCCCTGCAGCGCCGCAATGGGCTGTTCGATCAACTGACTTTGGTCAGATCCCGACATTTTGTAACGCAGCTTGAAAAACCCGATCTCATCCGAACCATCGCGCACCGCTTGGGCACCATAGCGCAACGGGTCGTTCAGGATGGCGTCTGAACCAACAGGCGTGACCTCGTAAATCGCCGTGACCGAATGGCCTGCTCCAATATCACCGGCGTCAACTTTGTCATTGGTGAAATCTTCTCGACGCAACGCGCGCGTCTCGTATCCGATCAGGCGATATTCGGCTATTTGTGACGGGTTGAACTCAACCTGGATTTTGACGTCGTTGGCAATTGGGAACAATGCGCCGGTCAACTGGTCTACCAGGACTTTTTGCGCCTCGCTCAGCGTGTCGATATACGCGGCCTGTCCGTTTCCGTTCTGGGCTAGTGCCTGCATCGTGGCATCATCCAGATTACCCCGGCCAAAACCCAAAACACTCAGAAACGTACCGCTGTCACGTTTATTTGCTATGAAGTCTTTCAGCGCATTAGGATCAGACAAGCCAACATTAAAGTCGCCATCCGTTGCCAGGATGACGCGCGTGACCTCGTCGTCGGCGCTCATGCTTTCGGCTACCTGATATGCCTGTTGCAACCCGGCCTGACCTGCGGTCGAACCGCCTGCCTCCAACTGGTCGAGCGCGCCGAGGATTTTGTCACGTTCCACGACCGCAGTGGGTTCCAGAACCTGCCCCGCGCTTCCGGCATAGGTCACGATCGAGACCTCGTCCTCATCTCGCAACTCTGACAGCATCAAACGGAACGATTGTTTTAACAGTGGTAGTTTGTTGGCATCATGCATCGATCCCGACGTATCGATCAGAAAGACCAGATTAAGCGGTGGTCGGTCCTCAATCTGCGGCAATGCTCCTTGGATACCGACATGCACAAGCTGAGTACCCTCATTCCAAGGCGTCGGTGTTACTGTGATCGTCGGCCGGAACGGCGCGTCCCCTTCTGGCGCGGGGTAGGAGTAAGGAAAATAATTTACCATCTCTTCGACACGGACGGCATCCTTGGGTGGAAGCTGACCGCGCATAAGAGAGGACCGGACGATCGAATACGAGGCCGTATCGACGTCAATTGAAAAGGTGGAAACAGGCTCTTCACTGGTGACTTTCAGAGGATTGGCTTCAGCGTTTGAAAACGCCTCGGTATCCGAGAGGGGCAGAATTCCCACCTCGCGTTCAACCATCATATGAGTAGCATCGCCCGAAGTGACGCCAAGTCGCGCAGTGTTTCCAGCAACCAAGCCCGAAACGCCTTGCTGAGGGGCGGCCGCTTTGGATCGCACGGGCGCGGCATACTCTTCAACAACGACCGGGGCCTCAACGACGGGTTCTTCCAATACGGCAGAATCTGCTTCGGGTGCGGGCGCAGGGCTTTCGCTGCGCGATAGGGGCTGCACAACGATGTCGCGGGATTGCGGCACGAACATAATCAGCGCAACAGCGGCAATTGCGGTTGTCGCGGTTAGGGCGCCGCGATGGGACAAAGCATTCAACATGGATTTCGCTCCTTCTGTCATGCGGGCCATTGGGCCTCGCTTAACAGTCGGACGCATCGCAGCATGCGATCCTTGGCTGTGTGCATAATTTTTCTGAGCCCGTTTTAAGTTTTGCGCCCGCCGTTCGGCATCTGGTGCCGGCGTCGCAGCATCCATCAAGGCTTTGAAGTCATCAAGATCATCGGTCATGGTGCCAATTCCTCTTGTCGCAGGGCGCGCAGACGTTTGCGAATGTCCGACATGCGCCAGGACACGGTGCCTTCGGACACGCCCAGAACTGCTGCAGCTTCGGCGTGTGTCATTTCATCCTCTAATGTCAGGGCCAGAGTATCTTGCAAATCGAGTGGCAGAGACCGCATGGCGCGCTGCAACCAATCCATTGCTTGGGCCGTCTCGGTCGCTTCTGCCCGTCGCAATTGCTCCACATCACCCCACCCTGCGGCAGCGCGACTGTGACTTGCTTGGCGACGCCGGGCGTCCTCGGCCGCGTTGACGACAACGCGATAAAGCCAGGTTGTGAACTTGGCCTGCGCCCGAAAACCCGCGATTTTGGTGGGCAACGCCGCACAGATATCCTGTGCCAGATCCTCGGCCTGATCAGCCCGTCCGGTCAGGCGAAAAGCCAGACGAAAGATCCGGTCATAGTGGCGCTGCAACAGGGTCGCAAACGCATCAGCGTCCCCGTCCGCAGCGGCCCTGGCCAAGTCCTCATCCGATGTTTTCATACGCATCACACTGAGTATGACGGATCGAAAACGTCAATCCTTGGCGATGTCGCCAAAAAAATTAAAAGTGGTCCGCCGAGGCGAGTTTCCAATCGGCCGCGTAGTCGGGCGGAATTGTGTCGGTCAACAAAACGCCTTCGTCAATAAGGGTATAGAGTTCGGCATAAGACCGTTCCCGCTCGTCTGCCGTACGACGGCGGATATCTACCGGGTGAAGGTCCGACACCTTGTCTTTGCCCATAGCGCCCAAAAGTTCGCGGAAGCTTTCCAATGTCGCATCGTGAAAGCGGTGTACGCGTTCGCGTTTTTGGGGAACATTGACCGCCCTGCCCCGTATCGGGTCCTGGGTGGCTACGCCTGATGGGCAGCGGTTCGTATTGCAATGCAGCGCCTGAATGCACCCCACGGCAAACATCATTGCGCGCGCTGCATTACACATGTCCGCCCCCAGCGCGAATTTTTCGACCATGTCGTAGCCGGTGGCTACCTTACCCGAACAGATGATCCGGATTTTGTCGCGCAAACCGACGCCACGCAGGCAGTTGTTGACGAAAATCAGCGCTTCGTTCAGCGGCATGCCCAAACGGTTGGTGAATTCGACCGGGGCAGCACCGGTACCGCCTTCGGCACCGTCAATCGTGATGAAGTCCGGCAGGATTCCTGTTTCCAGCATCGCCTTGCAAATCGCCATGAATTCGGACGGTCTGCCAATACACAGCTTGAACCCGATTGGTTTACCGCCAGACATTTCCCGCAGATGCTGTACAAAATGGATCAGACCGGTCGGGCCTTCGAAGGCAGAGTGGGTGGGCGGGGATATCACGTCCTGATGTTCGGGCACGCCACGGATTTCAGCGATCTCCTGATCCACCTTTGCGGCAGGTAACACCCCGCCATGCGATGGCTTGGCCCCCTGCGACAGCTTGATTTCAATCGCTTTGACAACGTCCTTTTTTGCCTTTTCGGCAAACAGGTCCTTGTCAAAACCACCCTCGGGCGTGCGGCAGCCGAAATAGCCTGTTCCGATCTGCCAAATGATGTCGCCACCCTCGGCCAGATGGTGCGGGGACAGGCCGCCCTCACCCGTGTTATGCGCAAATCCGCCGTCCTTGGCGCCGCCGTTCAGTGCCCGGATCGCATTGGCGCTGAGCGCCCCAAAGCTCATGGCGGAGACGTTCAGCCGCGACGCACTGTATGGCTGCGTGCATTGCGGGCCACCCAGCATGATCCGTTCTTCGCTTTCATCCACATGCTTGGGCGCAAGCGAGTGGTTAGCACGATGATATCCGACTGACAGGACGTCGTATTGCGTACCAAAGGCCTGCGTATCCACCTGTCCTTTGGCCCGCGAGTAGACAAGTGATCGTACGATCCTATTGAAAGGGCGGCCGCTTTCGTTGGTTTCCACAAAATACTGCCGGATTTCCGGGCTGACGAACTCCAGCATATACCGGAAATGCCCCAGGACCGGATAGTTGTTCAGCACGTTGTGTTTGGTCGTCAGCATGTCGTAAAGGCCGATCACGGCATATGGAATGAGCACCACCAGCAACCAATGGGCGGGCGGCCAGAAAAAACCCCACAACAGGGTCAGCGGCAGACACACATATGCAATGAAGTAATAGAGTCTGCGTACAATCATTCGTGCTCTCCCAGGGTCGCGTGCTTTCCGGCCTGCGGTAGCAGCCGAGGTGTTCGCCAAACGTGGGGCAAATCGCTGTTAGATTGCAAGCGATTGTGCCCGCCTTCACGCAAACGGGCGAAGATGTGAAATGTAGTCCGGAAATTGGTCACGGTTGATCCGGGCAACGCCAGCTATTATGCCCGAGGAAACGGGATAGGGGCAGGACGGCAGGCTGTGACACAGAAACGAACGCATGTTCGGACCACGGCATTGATGTTCGGAGCCGTGTTCATTGGCGGCGCAGTTGGGTCGCTACTGCGCGAGTTGTTCTCGGTGAATATACCGGGTGCCGGTTTTCTGACGCAGACCTTTGGCATCAATATCGTGGCCTGTTTCATACTGGGGTGGCTTTATTCGGTGCGAAACCGCGTCCATGCCCATGTTCTGCATCTTGGTGCTGTCGGCTTTTGTGGTGGCCTGTCGACCTTTTCCTCATTTGTTGCGGAATTGGAGCGGTTAGCCTTGTCCAACATCTGGATCGCAGCCTCAGCCGCCGCGTTGGAAATCGTCGCGGGACTGGCAGCAGCCATTCTGGGTGAGGCTATCGGAAGACGCTTTTCTCCACCAAGGGCGACCGAATGAGCGAATTGTTTCTGCACGCGATGTTCGGATTGGGCGGCGGTTTAGGGGCCGTTTTGCGCCACTGGATCGCACTGCGGATTGTTCATGACCTGCCGTTTTCGACCCTGATCGTAAACGTTCTGGGTAGCCTGCTGCTGGGTTTGTGGATCGGATACCTCGGAGGATCAAATGAGATGGGCGAAGAACAAAGACGCCTGGTCTTTGGCTTTTGTGGCGGCTTCACGACTTTTTCCAGTTTTGCCTATCAGTCGCTGGAACTCAGACGCGAACGGACCGTTGCGCTGGCGGCGGGCAATATATTGCTCAGCCTGGGTCTTTGCTGGGCGGCATTGGCATTTGGCTTGTTCGTAATGCGTTAATGTGCAGGCACCGACGTCTGCGTTCCAGGTTTAGGTGCTTTGCAAAAGAACAGCAGCGGAATGGTCGCCAAGGCCAAAAGCCCCAGATTGTTGAAGACGGTTAGATATGAAATCAGTTCAGCCTGCTGCGCGATCTCCTGCCCCAGAATGGCGGCCCCCTGCGCACTGTCCGGTGTCAGGTTCAGTGGCGCAAGATAGGCATGTGCGGCGGGGTTATAAGGCGTCACGTTTTGGCTGAGAACTGCCGTGTTTGTTTGAAGGCCCCGAACGACCCAAGTTCCGACCAAGGAAATTCCGACTGATGATCCAAGCTGACGGGTCACATTGAACAGGCCAGATGCCTCGTCCTGCCGCGACTTGGAGATGCTTTCAAACGCCAATATCGACATCGGCACAAACACCAGCCCCATTCCCAGACCGCTTACCGCCCCTGGCCAGGCAAGCTCCCAAAATCCAGCATCCATGTTGAGCGCCCCCATCATGAAATTGCTGACAGCCGTCAAAAGCATACCCAGCCCGGCCAGAACACGCGGATCGAAACGCGTAACCAGAACAGCGCCGGTCAGGACCATCGACAGCCCGGCGGCGACCCCTCGCGGGATAAAAAGATGGCCCGATGTGATGACTGGATAGTCCAGCAAGTTCTGAACGAAAGTCGGCAGGATCGCGATACCTCCGAACAGGGAAATGGCAAATCCGGCGATAACCAGATTGCACAGCGCGAAATTGCGATCCGCGAAAAACCGCAAATCCACAACCGGCTTTTCCGTGGTCAGCACATGGATGATAAACCCAACCGCGCCCAAAACCGACGCGATGAGGGCAACCTGAATGACCCGTGATGACAGCCAGTCCTTGGTCTCTCCCTGATCCAGAACAAATTGCAGGCAGCCTATGCCAATGGCCAGAAGAGCAAGGCCTTTCCAATCGATGCGAACCTCTTCGGTTTCGTCATCCGGCAACTCTCCGGCCAACAAAAGCAACGCCATCGCGGCTACCGGCAGGTTCACGAAAAACACCATTCGCCAAGAGAAATACTCGGTCAGGATCGCCCCAACTGTGGGCCCCAACACCGGTGCTACGACGACTCCCAAACCGAAGACCGCCATCGCCTGCCCACGTTTTTCACGGGGATAGGCGTCGAATAGAATGGATTGGGACAACGGGATCAGAAACGCCCCGAACATGCCTTGGGCCAGGCGAAAGGCGACGATGGTCTCAAGGCTCCAGGACAGGCCACACATGACCGACATCGTCGCGAACCCGGTCACAGCGGTCAGGATCAGACGTCGACGGCCGACACGGCGGGCGACAAAGCCCGTCAGTGGCATGACCACAACGGCCGACACAATATAACTGGTCAGTATCCACGTGGCCTGATCGGTTGTTGCGCCGAACGCCGCCTGAATATGGGGCAGCGCGACATTGACGATTGTACTGTCGAGCACCTCAAGAATAGCGCTGAGGACAACAGCAACCACAATCACCGGATTGATGTGGCCTGCTGCCGGGGATGTCATTTTTGGGCCTGCGGTGTGGTATCCACGGTCACCTTGCTACTGCCACCCACCCGCAATGGGGCATCCGTAGGATCAAGTTCAACCCGCACCGGAAAGCGCCGCGTGACCTTGACCCAATTCCCGCTGGCGTTCTCGGATGGCAACAGCGAGAACGTATCCCCCGACCCCCGTCCGATTGACGCAACTTTGCCCGTCAGGGTGACGCCCGGCATCATGTCGATCTTTACCGTGACCTGCTGACCCGGACGAATGCGCGGCAGTGATGTCTCTTTGAAATTGGCGTCCACCCACCAATCAGACGACTCAACGATCGAAAACTGCGGCGCGTTAGCTGAAACCGACGATCCGGGCCTGAGAGTCAAGTTGGCGATCCACCCATCTGCCGATGCGAAAATCTTGGTCCAATTCTGATTGGCCTGCGCAATTTCCACTTGGGCTTGCGATGACAGAATATCATCCTGTTTTGCCGCTAGACCGCTTTGCAAGGCCAATAGAGCGGATTGGCTTGTGGTAAGCTGCGCCGCGGCGCGCGCAAATTCCGAACTGGTCTGATCCAGTGACGCCTGCGCCAGATCACCATCTGAAAACAGCGCCTTAGCACGTTCCAGGTTGCTCTGAGCCGTATTGTAGGCCGACTGCGTGCTGTTGACCACCGCTTGTGCAGCCGCGATCTGTGTACTGTAAGACTGCGCCTGCTGAACCGCGCTGTCGAGGTTGGCCTTGGCCTGATCGACCGAAGCTTTGAATTGCGTATCGTCGATCGTAAACAGCAAGTCCCCGGTTTTGACCGGCTGGTTCTCAATCACAAGCACTTCGGCAACCTGACCGGTGATTTGTGGTGCCACGTATATGATGTTCGCCCCCACATAGGCGTCATCGGTCGAAGGGTATCGTTCCTGATGGCGCCAGTACAACAGCAGCCCGACGGCAATTGCGCCCAAGATGACCACCGCGCCAACGACCTTAAGAGATTTCATGAACCAGCCCCCTTCATTTGGCTTGGCCGAACGTCACATTGGAAACGTGTGCATCCGAACCGCCAGATTACCCATGATCCAAACAGTTCCAAGAATGATGATCAGCAGCACCATCGTGGAAAACAGGATAAGGTCCAGATCTTCGCGGCTGCTGCGACGTCGGTCGATGTGCAGGAAATAAACCAGCTGTACGATCAGCTGAGCCAACCCAAGCAGACTGATTGCAAGGTAAACGCCCTTTGTCTCAATGCCGTAACGATAAGCGATTCCGAAAACTGCAAAGGTCAACAAAAGCGACCCACCATAGCCGATCACATAACGGCGGCGCTCGCGGCGATGCATTTCGCTACGTTTATCCATAAGTCAGCCCTCCGAAATAAACGATCGTGATGATGCCGATCCAGATGAGGTCCAGAAAGTGCCAGAACAACGCCAGCCGCACCACGCGTGACATCAGGAGATCGGTCAGGCCAAAGACCCTTAGCTGAATGCCCAGCACGATCAGCCAAATGCACCCTGCTGTAACGTGCAGGCCGTGAAGGGGTACCAAGCCATAAAACGCGGACAGAAAACCGCTACGCTGAGGGATACCG
This sequence comes from Ruegeria sp. YTSC003, assembly GCF_059609785.1. Lineage (NCBI taxonomy): Bacteria > Pseudomonadati > Pseudomonadota > Alphaproteobacteria > Rhodobacterales > Roseobacteraceae > Ruegeria > Ruegeria sp. YTSC003. Next base: position 59,675 of record NZ_JBXWMK010000012.1, read on the forward strand.
CCCTTTTCCGCCATCGCCATGAAATCGCGGATCTCCAGAACCAGAAAACTGAGACCAAGAACCAGAGTCACGAAGAACCAGAATATGATCCGCCACCGCGGAAGATTGTATTTGAGCGCAAGCATCGCCAGACCCACGGTAAGGCTGCTGGTCAAAAGGATCAGCGTCTGCGCAAAGATGCTTTTAAGGTCGAACAGCTCGTGCGGCCCGGGTCCGCCTGCCTGTGCGTCGATCATCGTGATGTAGATCGCGAACATCAGCCCGAAATAGACCAGATCGCTCATCAAAAAGACCCAGAACCCGAAGGTGACGACTTCGCTTGCCTTGTCGGCACTTGCGTGCCGCCGTCCAAGGTTCAGGCCGGGATAGCTGTGGGTGGGCGCGCGTTTCATGTCACGGCCTCCAGATCAGGGCGGGCTAATCCGCGATTTTCCGGGGCAGTTTCGTGATCACGGTTAACGGGCGTAGAATTGTGAACCAGATCCAACCAGGCTTCGTGCTGCTTACGCACGTCGTCTGCCGGAATGACCCGCTCTGTTTCGGCCTTGAACGTCCATGCGATAAAGGTCGCGAGCATAAAGATTGTCATCAGCGCCGCCAGCCACCAGATCCACCAGACCAGCGCAAACATCCAAACCCCGCTGAGTACGCAGAGACTGAACCCAATTCCAGTGTTCAGCGGAACCGAGATATCCTCATAGGCATCAGGCAACGGGTACGCGCTGCCGCGCTCTTTCGCGGCAGCGAAATCGTCGCGATCGGTCACATGGGGGATGATGGCAAAATTGTAGGAAGGCGGCGGGGCCGGAATAGACCATTCCAACGTATGCGCATCCCACGGATCACCGACCGGAACGCGTGCCTTTTCCCGATCACGGATACTAACCCACAGTTGCACGATCACCGACAGCAAAGCCGCCAATATGATCAGCGCGCCGACGACGGCGACGATCATGTACGGGTGGAAGCTCGGGTCCTCCCAGCTGAATGACCTGCGTGGCATTCCCATCAGGCCGACGAAATACAGCGGCAGGAATGTCAGTATGAACCCGACGGTCCACAACGCAACCGAGACGCGGCCCCAGAATTCGTTCAGGCGGAACCCGAATGCTTTGGGGAACCAATAGTTGTATCCGGCAAGCAGTCCGAACAGCACGCCTGGCAACAGGACGTTATGGAAGTGGGCGACCAGGAACAGTGTGTTGTGAACCTGATAGTCCACTGTTGGGTTTGCGAGGATCACACCGGAAAGCCCGCCGATGACAAACAACATCAAGAAAGACAACCCATAGAGCATTGGCACCGAAAACCGGATTCGCCCGCGGAACAAGGTAGCCATCCAGTCATAGACCTTCACCCCTGTCGGGATAGCAATTAGCATTGTAGCGATGCCAAACACGGCGTTGATCAGCGCGCTTTGACCCATGGTGAAGAAATGGTGCAGCCAGACAGTGAATGACAACACCGCAATCGACATGGTGGCGATTACCAGCGAGTTGTAGCCGTACAGGCGCTTGGCCGAGAAGGTTGCGAAGACCTCAGAGTAGATACCGTAGGCCGGCAGAACCAGCAAATAGACTTCGGGATGACCAAACAGCCAGAACATATTGGCATAGTTCATCATGTTGCCGCCAAGGTCGTTGGTGAAAAAATGAAAGTCCAGATACCGGTCCGCTGCAAGCATCAGTGCGGCAACGCCCAGAGGCGGCATGGCAAAGACGATCAGGATTGAGCTGCAGATGATTGTCCAGCAATACATCGGCAGCCGCATGAATTTCATGCCCGGCGCGCGCAGCTTATAGATCGTGACTGCAAAATTGATGCCCGTAAGTGTGGTTCCGACACCAGAGACGACGATCGCCCAGATCCAGTAGTCAGGGCCAACACCGGGATTGAACGCCGCACCAGTGTACGGCGGGTATGCTGTCCAGCCGCCAGTCGAAAACTCGCCCACCACAAGCGAGACCATCAGCATCATCCCGGCTGAGACGGTCAGCCCAAGGCTGATTTGGTTCATCACGGGGAAAGCCACATCGCGAGCGCCGATCATCAGCGGTATCAGGAAATTCGCAAGACCGAACACAAATGGTACGGCGACGAAGAAGATCATGATGGTCCCGTGAGTACTGAAGAGCTCGGCAAAATGCTCGGCCTCTAGAAACCCGTCGCCCGGCCCTGCCGCCTGCTGCGCACGCATTACCACGCCTTCCAACACACCGCGCGCCAGCATGACGATTGCAAAGACGATGTACATGATGCCGATCTTCTTGTGATCCGAACTGGTCAGCCAATCGCGCCACAATGGTCCCCAAAGACGAAACCACGTTAATGATCCGACGACGACGATGACACCGACGATCACTATCGCAGCGGCCGTGTTGGCGACAATCTCATTTGTGTTGGGATCCTGAATAAGCCCTGTGATCGGAAACGCGTCCCAATCCAGGCGGCCGAAGAAGCCAGAACCATTGGTGGTCATTGCTGCGCCTCCCGTCCGAATTCTACCGTCCCTGGCTGCTGGTCGGCGGTCAGAGCATTGTTGCCGTGATACCGATGCACAATTGAATGAAACAGGTTGCTGTCCTCCAGCGTGAAATACAACGCGTTATCTGGCATTTGCGCGGTTCCCAACGCGGCCTGCACCTCGTCCCGGTCCGTCCGCATGGCTAAAATGCGATAGGTCTCGTCATTCAGCGCAATGCCGTTGCTGCGGACCTTGTCGGCCCATTCGTTGAATTCCTCAGCGGACATGGCGACGGTTTGGAACTTCTGTTTGGTGAACCCGCGCCCGTTATATTGGGTGTTCTCGCCCTGCATTGTTGCAGCCACATCCGACACGACATGCAGTTCTGTCGTCATACCGGGCATTGCATAAATCTGGCCAGCCAAAGCAGGGATCATGAAGGACTGCATCACAGTGTCGGTCGTCAGTGTCATTGCGACCTGCTGTTTGACGGGAATGCCAAGCTCTCCGACGCTGGCGATGCCTAGGTCAGGGTAGATGAACAGCCATTTCCAATCCAATCCGACGACCTGAACGTTCAGCGCAGGCATTTCGCCAAAGCGATCCGAATATGGGTCCAATCGGTGGGTCGACGCGTACAGATAGAAAGACAGCAGCGCGACAATCAGGACCGGCACGCCCCACATAACGAACTCCAACGGACCGGAGAAATCCCACTTGGGCCGGTATGTGGCTCCGCCTTCTTTGCGGCGGCGATACCGAAAAGCAATCAGCGGCACCAGAACAAGAACCGGAATAACCGCCAATAGGATCAGGACAGTTGCCCGGAAAAGGTGCACTTTTTGGACAGCGGCAATCGGACCTTGTGGGTCCATGAAACTGTCACTTGCACCGGCAGCTTGCGCCGTAGCAGAGAGAGCCGCAGCGACAATCACAACTTGCATCGCCTTTGGTGACATTCGGAATAGGGCCACGCCTGATTGTCCTCCTAAAGCAAGCTCTCGCGCCAACTATCGGCAGACAAATGAAATTTCTCAAGGCTTTTTCCCAAATAGGTCGGTGCTCTGCTACCGACCCGGATCAACGGTGGGGATGGGCGCAGACAAAACCTCAGGAAAACCGCTGTTGACTTGCGGCTTTGACCAAGCCAGACCTTAAGCGATGCGATGGATCATGTTCGTCCTGGGTCTTTGGTGCCTGTCCACAAGCGCAACCGCACAAGATCGTGCTGCGGTTGAAAGACAATTCCAGTCTTGGCTGCAAGACACCATCTGGCCGAAGGCCAGGGCCAAGGGTGTTTCCAGGCGCACGATGCAGCAGGCCTTTGACGGTGTGACGCTGAACTGGAAATTGCCCGATCTGGTGCCGCCGGGGCAACCGATCAAAACCCCGAAACGGCAAAAACAGGCTGAATTTGGCTCTCCGAGTCGCTACTTCAAGGCGGGTTCCGTACAGGGTGCGACATCAGTCGGGCGGCAAATGGCCCGGCGACACGCCGCAACCTTGTCGCGCGTCGAGGCCGAAACAGGCGTGCCCGCCCGCATCATTCTGGCCATATGGGGTCGTGAGAGCGGCTATGGGCAAGTTCCCATTCGGCACAACACGTTCCAGGTGTTGGGCACCAAAGGGTTCATGAGTACCCGCGCTGACTATTTTACCAAAGAGCTGATCGCGGCACTGCAAATCGCCGAGGCGGGCGATGCACCACCGGGCACAATGAAAAGCAGTTGGGCGGGCGCTTTGGGTCAACCGCAATTCATGCCCTCCAATTTCCTGACCTATGCGGCCGACGGGAACGCGGACGGGAAGGCCGACATTTGGACCTCAGCCGAAGATACAATTGCTTCTATCGGGAATTATCTGGCGCAGCATAGTTGGAGGACCGGGCGAGATTGGGGGTTCGAGGTCATAGTTCCTGACACCATATCCTGCGCACTGGAAGGCCCTGACCAAGGCAGACCCATTCGGGACTGGGCCGAAATGGGAATTACCCGTGTGTCAGGCAAGCCGTTTCCAAGACATGAAATGGCCGGAGAGGGGTATTTGATGATGCCCGCGGGGCGGAACGGCCCTGCCTTTGTCGTCACACCAAACTTCTATGTCCTCAAGGAATACAACAAAAGCGATCTTTATGCCTTGTTCGTTGGACACGTCGGAGACCGCATTCAATATGGCGTTGGCGATTTCACAGGACGCTGGGGCAAGGTGGGAAATTTGTACCGGTCTGACATAGCGTCCATGCAACGCACACTGGAACAACAAGGACACGACGTGGGCGGGGCAGATGGCCTACCGGGTTTTAAAACCCGCCGCTCGATCGGGCGTTGGCAAGAATCGATCGGCCAGACTCCGACCTGCTTTCCTGATGCGGGAATGAAGGCCAGCCTGAAACAGTAGCGATTCGCCCTGTTCCAGAGCCCCCTCAGCTGTTTGACCCGACGGAAACAACCAAACGAAAATCGGCACCCTTCACGAAAATGTCACGAAGCCTCCGAGTTTCAACATAAAATTTCCACTGCACCCCCGTTTCCATTCACATTCCACCTCTGGTTGCCCAATTTTAAGGCAAAGGCTTTAACCTTTTTTGAAATAATGCCACGTTCGACATCAGTGAAAGGCGACTTTTGCAAACACGTTCCCGACTGCAAACCGAAAGACTGCGACGCGGTGTTCATTGCGATCTGAAAAAGCAAAATTCGAACCAGTCCCGGTCTCTTTCTGGGTCGGACAAACATGGTGGCCCTCAGCCATCCTGAAGGGATGCGCGTGGGTTGCTGAAAAAAAAACGGGAGTTGAAAAACATGAACAAGTATATTCGTACATCTCTTGCGGGGCTATTGACCTCGACCATGATAACCGGTGCTGCATTTGCCGCCGGAACCCATCCGACTACCGGCGAAGCGTTGGCGGATGACCAGACCTTTACCTATCGTATTCTGGACGAACACAGCTCGGTCGATCCTCAAGTTGTTGAGGATGTTTCCGGCGCCGAGATCGTGCGTGACCTGTTCGAAGGCCTGATGAACCAGGACGAAGACGGCAATCTGGTCCCCGGTGTTGCCACCGGTTACACCACCAACGACTCCAAAGACGTTTACACCTTTTCCCTGCGCGACGATGCGAAGTGGTCGAATGGTGATCCGGTAACCGCCAGCGATTTTGTTTTCGCCTGGAAACGTGCCGTCGATCCCGCCCTGTCCTCGCCCTATGCATGGTTCATGGAACTGATGTCGATCGAGAACGCATCTGAAATCATCGCAGGTGACAAGTCGGTTGACGACTTGGGCGTTAAAGCCATCGACGACCACACGCTTGAAGTGACGCTCAGCGCACCGCTGCCGTACTTCCCGCAAATGACCACGCATTCGACCACTTTCCCTGCCCCGCAGAAAGTTATCGAAGAGTTTGGCGACGCCTGGACCAAGCCTGAAAACATCGTATCGAACGGTGCATACGTCCTGACCGAGCATCTGCCGCAGGAACGTTCGGTTCGTGAGCGGAACGAAAACTACTGGGATAACGACAACACGATCATCGAAAAAGTCGTGGCACTGGTCATCAACGACGAAAACGTCGCGCTGACCCGTTACCTGGCAGGTGAGCTGGACCGCACAGAAGTTCCCGCAGGTCAGTTCCCACGCTTGCAAAAAGAGCACCCGGAAGAAGCAATCAGCTTCCCGCGCCTGTGTAACTATTATTACACGTTCAACCTGTCCGATGGTGGCCCCGAAGCCTTCAAGGACCCGAACGTCCGTCAGGCGCTGTCCCTGGCAGTTGATCGTAAGATCATCACTGAGAACATAATGGCAGGTGGGCAGCCGCAGGCTTATACCTTTGCCCCGGCAGCAACCGCTGGCTTTGACGTTCCAGACGTAGAAATGGCGTCCATGTCGCAGGCCGAGCGCGACGAACTGGCCAAGGAACTGCTAGCCGCAGCTGGTTATGGTCCCGACAACCCACTGAGCTTTGAGATGGTTTACAACACCTCGGAAGCGCACAAAAAAGTTGCCGTGGCCCTGAGCCAGATGTGGAAGCAAAAGCTGGGCGTCAATGCCGAGCTGGCCAACATGGAATGGAAGATCTTCCTGGAAGAGCGTGGCAACCAGAACTTCGATATGGCACGCGGAGCATGGTGTGGCGACTATAACGAAGCCTCGACCTTCCTCGATCTGCTACAGTCGGATTCCGGTTATAACGACGGCAAGTACAACAACGCCCGCGTTGATGAACTGCTGTCCGAAGCCAAAACCTCTGACGATGCCGCACCTCTGTACACCGAGGTCGAGCGTATCATCGCGCAAGAGACGCCCGTTATCCCGATCTATCACTATGCTGGCGTCTACATGATGGACAGCGATGTCGGTAACTGGCCGGTCAAAAACGTAGAGCAGAACTGGTATTCCAAGAACCTCTACAAAACCGCCGAATAATCTTCCTTAGACCAAGCTTTGCCCCGGAGTTCTTTCCGGGGCAAAGCCAATAATGGGGGCATGAAATGCTTGCCTATATCGTCCGGCGATTGCTGATCGCCGTCCCAACGATCCTTTTGCTGATCGTTGCAAGTTTCTTTCTGATGCACTTCGCGCCAGGTGGGCCCTTCACCTCGGAACGGCCTCTGCCGCCCGCGGTCCTGGCCAATATCGAGGCGCGGTACGGATTGGACCAGCCGCTGTGGAAACAGCTTTGGGATTATCTGTACAACATCGTCGTGCATTTTGATTTCGGCCCGTCCTTCAAATTCAAGGACAGGGACGTGAACGACATCATCGCGCAGGGTTTCCCGATCTCGCTGACCTACGGTTCGCTGTCCTTCCTGGTGGCAACAACCGTCGGAGTCGCGCTTGGGATTGCCGCTGCGATCAAGCACAACAGCTGGATCGACTACTTCGCTGTTGGTCTGGGCATCGCGGCACAGGCGCTGCCGAACTTCATCATGGGCCCGATTCTGATCCTGACCTTCACTCTGTGGCTCGGATGGCTGCCGGGCGGCGGCTGGAATGGCGGCCAGTGGCCGTATCTGATCATGCCGGTTATCGCGCTTGCCACCTCGTATATGGGATCCATTGCGCGGATCACGCGATCATCGATGCTGGAAGTTCTGAACTCGAACTTCATCCGCACGGCCCGCGCCAAGGGTTTGCCAACCAGAACCGTGATCTGGCGCCATGCGCTGAAACCAACCTTGCTGCCCGTCGTGTCTTATCTGGGTCCGGTTTTCGTCTACGTACTGACGGGTTCGGTCTTTGTGGACATCTATTTTTCGACCGGTGGACTGGGGCAGGCCTATGTGGGGTCCGCGCTATCGCGTGATTACGCGGTGCTGTTGGGTGTCACGATCCTATATGGCGTCCTGACCGTACTCGTAAACCTGCTGACCGACCTGGCCTATGCCTGGTTCGATCCGAAAATCCGTTACTGAGGGGCTGGCAATGCTTGGTAAATCACAAAAAGCCGCCCACTTGGCCGAAGACATCACAGATTACACGGTCATTCAGGGGCGATCACTTTGGCAGGACGCACGGATGCGTTTTGTTCGCAACAAGGCGGCCATGGCTAGCCTGTTCATTCTGGTAATGATCGTGTTGTTCACAATCATTGGTCCTTACTTTGCCGTATGGAGCAACGAGGAAATCGACTGGAATGTCATGGGCGATGTTCGCGGCATGGGAATGCCGTCCGCAGAGACCGGACATTTCTTCGGTGTCGACGATCTGGGTCGTGATCTGTACAGCCGTGTCATTCAGGCGACGACAACGTCATTGCTTGTGGGTCTGATCGGTGCCGCGACGGCCCTGATCGTTGGGACCTGCTACGGTATTGCCGCGGGCTATATCGGAGGCCGCACTGATGGCGTGATGATGCGCTTCGTCGATATCTTGCTGGCCATTCCGGCGACGCTGGTCATCATCCTGTTGCTGGTTGTCGCGGGTCGGTCGTTCGTCATGCTGTTTATCGCACTTGGCGCGGTTGGTTGGCTGACGATGGCACGGATTGTTCGAGGCCAGACCCTGACCCTAAAAAATCGCGAGTTCATTGAGGCCGCACGCGCAGCTGGGGTTAGCGAGTTCACCATCATGTATCGCCATATCCTGCCCAACCTTCTGGGCGTGGTGATTGTTTATGCCTCGCTGCTGGTACCAGAAATGATCCTGACGGAAAGCTTCATCTCTTTCCTCGGTCTCGGGATTTCTGAACCCTACACGTCGCTGGGTCGATTGATCGCCGAAGGGGCCGGGACGATGGGCTATGGCACCTTGTGGCAACTGTTGTTCCCGCTGACATTCTACGTCGCAATCATCATCACCATGTTCTTCATTGGTGATGGCCTGCGTGACGCTCTGGACCCGAAGGATCGCTGATATGAGCCTGTTTTCCGTAAAAGACCTGGGCGTCCAGTTCAACACCGCCGATGGCGTGGTCGAGGCCGTCAAAGGCATCAGTTTTGACATCAATCCAGGCGAATGCCTGGGCATCGTGGGCGAAAGTGGGTCCGGCAAAAGCCAGACATTCATGGCCGCGATGGGCCTGTTGCCACCTGCCGGGCAGGCAACCGGTTCCGCCATGCTGAACGGTCAGGAAATTCTGAACCTGCCGGTCAACAAGCTGAACCAGATCCGTGGCGACGATGTCGGCATGATCTTCCAGGATCCGCTGACCGCCCTGACCCCACACCTGCGGATTGGCCAACAAATGCGCGAAGTTCTGCAGGTTCACGAAGGGCTGCAAGGTTCGGCTGCTCGGGCGCGATGCCTGGAATGGCTGGACCGTGTACGCATCCCCGAGGCCAAACGGCGCCTGGACCAGTATCCCCACGAACTGTCAGGCGGTATGCGCCAGCGCGTGATGATCGCAATGTCCATGCTGTGTAACCCGAAGCTGTTGATTGCGGATGAACCCACAACCGCGCTGGATGTGACCGTTCAGGCAGACATTTTGGACCTGATGGTACGCCTGCAAAAGGACGAAGGCACGGCGATTGCCCTGATCACACATGACATGGGCGTCGTCGCGCGTATGTGCGACCGCGTTCAGGTCATGCGTCTGGGTCAATTCGTCGAAGCCGGTGAGACGCGCGAAATCTTCCGTGCACCCAAGCATGAGTACACACGAACATTGCTGGAAGCGATGCCCCGTATTGATGCCGGCGACGCGCCCAAGGCTCTTGATAAAGTTGATGACCCTTTGCTGAAAGTCGACGATGTCAAAGTGCACTTTCCAATCCATGTCTCGGGCGGATTGTTCGGGCACAAAGTCCCGCTGAAAGCCGTTGATGGAGTTAGTTTTGACATCCGCAAGGGTGAAACATTGGGCGTTGTAGGCGAATCGGGTTGCGGCAAGTCAACGCTGGCGCGGGCTGTTCTGCAGTTGATCGAACCCAGCGCGGGTAATGTCAGCTGGCTGGGCCATCCTATTGTCGGGTTGAAACGGCGCGAACTGAACAAGTACCGCAAGGACTTGCAGATCGTGTTTCAGGACCCTCTGGCCAGCCTCGATCCGCGGATGACCATCTCGGCCTCAATTGCGGAACCGCTGAAGACCTATCGCCCTGACCTGACCGAGCGGGAACGCAAGAAGCTGGTCGCCGAAATGATGGAGCGGGTTGGCCTGAAAGCCAACATGATCAACCGCTATCCGCACGAGCTTTCGGGCGGTCAGAACCAGCGCGTCGGCATTGCGCGGGCGATGATCAACAAACCCAAGCTGATCATCTGTGACGAAGCCGTGTCGGCATTGGACGTGTCAATTCAGGCGCAGATCGTGGAACTATTGCGCGAGTTGCAGCAGGAATTTGGTCTGTCGATGATCTTCATCAGTCATGACCTTTCCGTGGTACGCGCTGTGTCGAACCGGATCATGGTCTTATATCTGGGCCGGATCGTGGAGTTGGGTGACGGAGAAGTGATCTGCTCCGATCCGATCCACCCATACACGAAATCGCTGATCTCGGCCGTGCCAATTCCGGACCCGGACGTAGAGCGCAGTCGCACACGCCTGAAATTGCCCGGCGAACTGCCCTCACCGATGGATCCGAAAGCCGCGTTGCGTTTCCTGCCCAGTCGTTTGGCGGCTGGTGAGAATGACTATGTTCCGCAACTTAGCGAAGTAAAGCCCAATCATTTTGTGGCCGAGCACGACTCGCTCGAAGCGATCATGGCAAAGGCATAACTTTCCTGCCCCGAAGCAAGTCCTTGCATTCGGGGCAGGTTCTTCCTGGCAATATCAAGGACGCCACATTGTTTCCTTTTTGAAGCCAATACATGCCGATAAGCGCGCTTTATACTAATTTAGCGCCGCAACCGAGGCTATGATTTGGCCGCCTTGAACAAGGCATTTTGACTTCCCAATTCAACGGTGGCACGATTTCTCCAACTTGGCTGGCATTGCCTATTTGCGTTGATTGTTCTAGCCGCGCGCACTATGAGGTGGCGTCAACAAAACGCATTCATTCGGACAAAACTATTTGCTGAGAGGTAGCATGGCACGTAAGGTCACAAAGGCGATTTTTCCGGTTGCGGGTCTTGGTACTCGCTTTCTGCCCGCGACAAAATCGGTACCTAAGGAAATCATGACCCTGGTCGATCGCCCGCTGGTTCAATACGCAATCGACGAAGCCCGTGCGGCCGGGATTACCGAATTCATTTTTGTAACGTCCCGCGGAAAGTCGGCGCTAGAGGACTATTTTGACCACAACCAAATCCTTGAACAAACGCTTAAGGAAAAGGGCAAAGACGACCTGTTGGAAACGCTACATGCGACCAACATGGAAAGCGGGGCAATCGCCTATATCCGGCAACACAAGGCTTTGGGTTTAGGTCACGCCGTATGGTGCGCACGCCGCCTGATCGGAGACGAACCATTCGCGGTAATGCTGCCCGACGACGTCATCGCGGGGGAAAAGCCCTGCTTGCAGCAGATGATAGAAGCCTATGAAGAAACCGGCGGCAATATGGTTGCCACCATGGAAGTTCCAGCAGAAAAGACAAGCTCTTACGGCGTTCTGGATGTAGGCGATAACATCGGGACAGTTGTCCGCGCGCGCGGCATGGTCGAGAAACCGAAACCCGAGGAAGCACCGTCCAATCTGGCGGTTATCGGCCGTTACATTCTGCGTTCATCGGTGCTGTACAACCTCAACCAGAATAAGCAGGGCAGTGGCGGCGAGATTCAACTGACGGACGCAATCGCCGAAGACATCAGAAACGGTGTCCCGGTCTTCGGGTACAAATTCGATGGGCAGCGGTTTGACTGCGGGTCCAAAGCGGGTTTCCTGCAGGCGACCGTCGCCTTTGCGCTGGCGCGCGATGACCTTCGAGAGGATTTGCAGAAATACCTGCACGACGTTGTCGCCACGGGTCAGGCAGCTCAGTAACCAGGGATGACGGCCTCGAAGACGAGGTAAACGGTATCGTTTAAAGGGCAAACTGCGGGCATTGCAGTTTGCCTTTTTCTTTCGGTGTGGATGAAAGGCCCAGGGGGCGATTGGACAGCCCTTCACTCAGCCAGAATATTGGCACGACATTAACCGAGCGTTCTTACCGGTCAGGTGGGATTCATGTGAGGCACGGCAGTCTGGCGCGCAACGCAATTGTCGATCCGACAACCAACGGAGAATGCCCTTTGTCCCAAAATTCGCCCAAATTGAACCTGCCATTCCTGCAACCTTCGCAAGCGCAAAAGCACATCACACATAACGAAGCCCTGAGACGCCTTGATCTGATCGTCCAGCTGAGTGTTGCGTCTACTAATGCCTCAACCCCGCCCGCAGTTCCGGCACAGGGTGAGCTTTATGCCCTTGGATCGACACCCATCGGCGATTGGTCGGATCATGCCGGAGACCTTGCAGCCTGGTTGGACAATGGCTGGCATTTTATAACCCCCAAATCCGGCTGGCGCGCGTGGGACCAAGAGAATAACCGTCTGACAATTTGGGACGGGTCAGCATGGATCGAACCCCCGACTACAACGCAGAACCTGCCAGGCATCGGAATCGCCACCGGGTACGACACGACCAACCGTCTGTCGGTGCGCGCTCCGGCAACCTTGCTAAGCCACGAGGGTGCCGGGCATCAACTGAAGATCAACAAGGCAAATGCCGATGAGACCGCATCCCTGTTGTTTCAATCCAATTGGACCGGGCATGCCGAAATGGGTCTGTCCGGCAGCACGGGCTTTTCCATCAAGGTCTCGCCGGATGGGAACAATTGGTTTGAGGCGTTGAGCTTTGATCCAGCGTCCGGGGTGGCCTCTGGCACGGCCGTGCAAAACAGCGCAGAGGACACAACAGCGGGCCGCCTGATGCGGGCTGACTATGGGTATGGGCCCGGAAATCTCTTGGGGGCGGTCATGCAAAGTGGCGGAACCCCGACCGGCGCTGTGATTGAGCGAGGAGCCACACCAAGTGGTGATTTCGTCCGGTTTGCTGATGGCACCCAGATTTGCACCGCTACACTGGATGCAACGACCTGCTCAAACACCGCAGGTGCACTGTTCGCAAGCTCGTCGGAAGCATGGGATTTTCCAGTTGCCTTCGCGGCCGGCACGAACCCGGCACTCAGCGGCAGCGGGGGCGCGATCAGCAGGTTCATGGGTTTTGATGAACCGTCCGAAACTCAGGTCGTGTACAAAGTTCTTTCGTCTGCTTCTGACGCGACGGTTTTACCACCAACGGCGATAGCTATTGGCCGCTGGTTCTGATCCGCCAGACTGCCCGGGTCTTTGTCCGGGCGGTCACTTCGCGCGAAGTTCTGCCTCGGCTTGCTTCAGAAACCAGGTATAGGTTTCGCGAATCCCGTCTTCGATCCCGATAGTCGCGCGCCATCCCATGTCGGCCAGCCGGGAAACATCCATCAGCTTCCGCATAGTACCGTCCGGCTTGCTGACGTCTTGCGTAATCCGCCCGGTGAACCCGGTGATCTTTGCCACCATCGCCGCCAGTTCCGCGATCGAGATATCTTCGCCACATCCCACGTTGATATGGCTCAGCATGGGTTGGGTATTTGCCTCATACGCAGCACGGGGCAGGTCCACTACGAACAAAGACGCCTCAGCCATGTCGTCAACATGCAGAAACTCGCGCCGGGGCTTACCTGTGCCCCAGATGACAACTTCGTCCAGCCCATCCCGCTGTGCCTCGTGAAATCGGCGGATCAGGGCGGGCAGAACGTGGCTGTTTTCAGGGTGAAAATTGTCACCAGGTCCGTACAGGTTTGTCGGCATCACGGAACGATAGTCCACGTCGTGCTGCCGATTGTAGCTTTCACACAGCTTGATACCGGCAATCTTTGCCACGGCGTAAGGTTCGTTTGTCGGCTCTAGCACACCGGTCAGCAGGGCATCTTCGCGCATTGGCTGCGGCACTGCTCGCGGATAGATGCAGGAACTGCCCAATTGCAGCAGGTTTTTGACTCCCGCAGCAAACGCCTGATGTATCACGTTACACTCAATCATCAGGTTTTTGTAAATGAAATCCGCTGGGTAGGTGTTGTTGGCGTGGATACCGCCGACTTTGGCCGCTGCAAGAATGACAACGTCCGGCCGCTCGGCCTGCATGAAATCGGCGACAGCGGCCTGATTGGTTAGATCAAGTTCCGCATGAGTCCGTGTCACAAGCTCCAGTGACTCACCTGATTCTTGGCGGTCTTGCAAGCGACGCAGGATTGCGCCTCCGACCATGCCGCGATGCCCGGCGACGTAAATCTTGCGCATGCCCCCGGCCTCAGCCATTTTCCAGTGTGACCGGCAATTCGTAACCATGCTGTTTCAGCAAGGCATGACGTTTGGCTGTCTTCAGGTCCTCGGTGATCATTTCAGCGCACATCTGCTGAACCGTCAGTTCCGGCTCCCAGCCCAGTTTGTTTTTGGCGTTCGATGGATCGCCAAGCAATGTTTCGACTTCTGCCGGGCGGAAATATTGCGGGTCGATGCGCATGATCACGTCACCAGGTTTCAATGCAGGTGCACTATCGCCTTCGACGGACTTGACAGTGGCAACTTCATCGACACCTGTGCCTGAGAATTCAAGCGTCACACCCAGTTCAGCGGCGGACCATTCGATGAACTGACGCACCGAATACTGTACACCCGTTGCAATAACGAAATCCTCGGGGGCGTCCTGTTGCAGCATCAACCATTGCATCCGGACATAATCCTTGGCGTGCCCCCAGTCGCGCAGGCTGTCGATGTTGCCCATATACAGGCAGCTTTCCAGACCCTGGGCAATGTTGGACAAACCACGGGTGATCTTGCGCGTCACAAAGGTTTCGCCCCGGCGCGGGCTTTCATGATTGAACAGGATGCCGTTGCAGGCATACATGCCATAGGCTTCGCGATAATTCACTGTGATCCAATAGGAATACAGCTTGGCCACCGCGTAAGGTGAGCGTGGATAAAACGGCGTTGTTTCACGCTGGGGTGTTTCCTGGACCAACCCGTACAGCTCGGACGTAGACGCCTGGTAAAAGCGCGTGTTTTTCTCAAGACCCAAGAACCGGATCGCTTCAAGCAGGCGCAGAGTACCTATCGCATCGACATCGGCTGTATATTCCGGCGATTCAAAACTGACCGCCACGTGGGACTGCGCGCCAAGGTTATACACTTCGTCCGGCTGCACCTCTTGAATGATGCGCGTCAGGTTCGATGTGTCGCTTAGGTCACCGTAATGGAGGTGCAGGCGCGGATTGGGCACATGCGGGTCCTGATATATGTGGTCAATACGCTGTGTGTTGAACGAAGACGCACGGCGCTTGATCCCGTGAACTTCGTACCCTTTTTCGAGCAGAAATTCGGCAAGATATGATCCGTCCTGCCCGGTAATACCAGTAACCAATGCTGTTTTTGTCATAGCCGAATTCCGAGAATATCTGATTTGCTTTTTTGCAGCCTCTGAAACAGCAATAAACTCCTGAATGCAACCCTGCGCCGCGGTCGGGCTTTGATTTCACATGAGTTGACCGACGCCTGCGCAAATAGTTTCAGGTCGACGCGTACAGAGGCACCGATCCCTTTGCGCCTTCCGAAAGCGCTTTGCTCTGATCGCTGCGAACCTTTTCATACAGCGCTAGCGCATCGGCAGAAAACAACTCGGTTGGTGGCTCAACGTGAACAAAGTTGCTTTGGCCGTCCTGCCCGCGCGCGAGCATGGCATAGTCTCGCTCTGCAACCAGCTGCTTGGCATTCGGGTTGAGATAACGGATAGCAAGACCAATTCGCCGGTCACCCGATTGATTGGGACCCGAACCGTGGATCGTCAGCCCGTGATGCAGGGACATCTGCCCTGGTGCCAATTCGATGTGGGTCTTGTCTTCCTCGGCGACATCCACTGCAACCTCTTGTCCGCGCGACAGAAGATTGGTGTCTGAATACGTATCGTTATGCGGAAGGATCGGGTTCTTGTGGCTGGCGCGCACAAAATCCATGCATCCACTTTCGACCGTTGCCGGCGAAAGCGCAATCCAGGCGGTGACCTGATCCGGGGTTTCGCCCATCCCCCAATAGGTCAAGTCCTGGTGCATCCCAACGGTGTGGGCGGTGTGGGGTTCTTTGATGAAGAACTCGGCGGACCAGACCATGATGTCCGGCCCTAGAACACCTTCGACCACATCCAGAACACGAGGATTCATCGCGACCTGTGCCGCCAGCGGCATCACCAGATGCGCATTGACCCGTTTATAAGTGTTCAGCGGCAAGGGCAGGTCTGCGCCAAGCCAGTCCTGTTCTATCCGCTCAAGCTCAGCTCGGGTTGCGGCGGCCTCGTTTTCGGAAAAGATGGTTAGCGGGAAAAGAAACCCATCCTCCCAATATTTGTCGGATTGCGCCTGGCTAAGTGCGACGTCGCGCGTTGGGGTGCTTTCAGACATCTGGCATACCTTTTTGATAACTTGCTTTCCCAGAGTTTTTACCCTGCGATGCCCGCAGGGCGCTTATCCTACCTGCGACGATAAGTTCAGCTTTGCCTTTGGGGCAAGTCACCTCGCGTTTCATTTCTGACACGCTTTCGTGCTTTCAATGCTCCGACCTGATCCATGCTGATCCGACCCCGTGATTGGATCGAGGGCACCCCCTGCCCCCCCGGACCAAAGGAGTCGCACGTACGCCAAATACCGTAGTTCCCATTTCAGCATCCCAGCTGTGCAAAGACACCTGTGCTGCCCGCATTCACCAACCCGCCACCATCGCCGCAGCGGATAACACGGGTGTTCGGGTCTATCATCTCGGGCTGATCGCTATAGGCGATCAAACCGCTTCCCAGCACCGTATACAGCCCGCTGGGCTGGGGTTCCGAGAAATAGCCTTGGACCTGAACAATGCCGACCGCACCGGCGAACAGTCCGACTTCCAGACGCTCGGCCTCGATCCCTTCGCGTGTTGGCTGCCCGGCGACCCGGACAAGATCACCCGCCGACAGATGTTGCGGCTCAAGCCCACTGACAACGCTTGCCCCGATCACAGTCCGGTCCTGGGTGTCAGACCCAAGATATGTGCCGGACAACCGCGCCTGATGCCCATTGCTTGTCAGTTTTTCAATGTGTGAAGCGCGCACTGACTGACCTTGCCACAATCCGCTGATAGCGACCCAATCGCCGACCTGAATGTCTGCCCGCCGTTCGAACGCAACGTCGGTCCCAAGTACCGATATCGTGCCGTCCTGCACGCTAGACACTGGTCCGACCAGCGGCAGGACCTGACGGATGTGTTTTGCGTGCCACCCACCATTTTCCTGAGTTACAACAACCGCAACGGTATGACCCGGCTTCAACTCGCCCGCAGTGATCAGAGGAACCGAGTCGGCAACCGGCATGTGGCCATCGAACAAAATATGCTGCCCATTTACATGGATGCTGCCCAGATGGGTGATCGTGCCCACGATACCGGTGCCGATAATGCCACCTTCACGATCAGTTTCACCTTTGTCTTCGGCCTGAGTCGGAGCAGGCAGCCAAGACACCATAAAAAACGCCGCGAGCACACGAAGAAACACACCCATGCCTACTCATCCTCTTTCGTGTTTTTACTTGGCACCCTTTGCGGAGAGGGCAGGACAAAAGCGCCCATTGCAAACCGACCGCTGTGATCGCCGTCACTGTCCTTTTCCTGTAACGCGCGAGCGAGGGCATTGATTTCTAGCAACAATGATTGCGCCCGATCTGACGAAAATTGGCGCAACTCTTCAATTGATTCAGGCGACATATGAGAATACCGAACCGCGCGGTCGAAATTTCGCGGTACATCCGGCTCGGCCAGCAGGTTCTGTGTTGCCGCCGCAAGGTGCGCAGACAGTGTCGCCTCGTAGGCCGCCACTTGTTCAGCGCTGCCAGCAGAAGGAAGAAAGGCTTGGGACAACAGGCGAAGATTGCCTTTGCCGACCTGTTCCACGTTCTTTTGGTCGATCAAGGTTTCCAGAACGGTACCTGGGGCCATGTCCACACGCGCGCGCCGCACCAAATCATCAAATCCTGGGCCAGTTTCGTCGCCTTTGCGGCTCAGCAGCCGTGGCGCGCCCAAGTCGTCCAGAAATTCGGGCGTCGTCGACCAAAAGCTGATGACCAGTGCCGCCGCATTACAACTGCGTTTCAAAGGGGCATCATCGTCGGTGTTGCGCAGCCTTTTGACATCCTTGCGATGCAGGCCCGTCAACAGGCTGGCGCGGCTGTCGCTTAGCTTTCCGTCTGTGCTTTGCTCAGCTGCCGTCAGCAGGGCTTGTTTGAGCGCTTCGGTCGCGGTGCCAAGCGTGACCCCATGCGCAACCATTGCCTGCGCCAGTGGGACCAGCAACGCAGACAGGGCGGTTTCAAGAGGAGGTTTGGGATCATTCGACATTTGGGAACTCGTCACGGATTGGTAGTTGATAACATTTTCCTAGAATTAACGAATTCAACGCTTTCGTGTTCAAAATGTGATCGAATGTGATCTTTAATGGGAATTTTTCCCATTATCACTAAGGTGTGACCCCTTCTTGAACTGGAGAATGCCATGCACCTTATCGCAACCGATCCCCAGACAAACTACCCCCCCCTATCTCAAACCGATTTAACCCGCACAAAAAAACCGGGTGCGTTGGACGCGCTCAGCCCCGAAGATCAAGAGCTGTTTCTATCCTTTGGTTGGGGCCCGCAGGTTCCGCCACGCTATGCCACCATCGCCGACGCGCTGCGCCAGTCGTTGCGAGATCAACCCGATGCCACCGCGGTGGAATGCGCGGACCATAACCTTAGCTACCGGGCGCTGGACGAGGCCTCGAACCGATTGGCAAATGTCATGCGCGCCCATGGCGTGAAACGCGGCGACGCGGTGTGCCTGTTCCTGCATCGTTCGGTCGAAATGGTCGTAGGTATCGTCGCCGCCATAAAGCTTGGGGCCGCTTATATTCCGCAGCATGTCGGTGTCGCGCCGACGGAAACCTTACGCCATGTTGCGAATGTAACTGGTGCAAAAATCATACTCAGCCTGAGCAAACTGGCAGATCAAATCCTCGTTGGACTAGACCAGACCCTGATCACAATTGATACGACGATGTTCGACCCGATACTGGACGCCCCGGCCCCCGGCCCTGCTTATCGGGCCAGCCCCGACGATTTGGCGATGATAATGTTCACGTCCGGCACTACCGGCGTTCCAAACGGCGTACAGGTCAGCCATCAGAACCTGGCCAACATCCTGCTGACCGCCCCCGGGGATCTGGGGATGCGACCGGGCTTGCGGGTCGGACAGATCCTGTCGATCTCATTCGACATGGCAGCGTGGGAGATCCTTGGCGCTTTGTCCAATGGCGCAACTTTGGTGATCCGTGGCAAATCGATTCAGGAAACGGCCGAGAAGGTGGATGTGCTGATCGCCACGCCTTCGATCCTGAATGCACTGGACCAGACCCGCTGTACGCAGGTCAAAGCTGTCGCCGTAGCGGGCGAACCCTGCCCCCGACCGCTGGCCGATCGCTGGTCAACTTTTTGCACTTTCTACAATTCCTGTGGTCCGACCGAGACCACCATCATCAATACGGCCGAACCGCATCACCCCGACAAACCAGTTCTGTCGATCGGGCGCCCGACACCAAACAACACGGTCTATGTTCTGGACGACGACCTGCGCCCTTTGCCCATCGGCGAAAAGGGCGAGATGTGGGCTGGCGGCGATTGCGTCACAGCCGGTTACCTCGCCAACCCCAAACTGACGGCCGAGCGTTACCGACCCGACCCATTCCGGCCGGGACATATGATGTTCCGCACCCGTGATCTGGGACGCTGGACTAAGACCGGTGAGTTAGAGCATTTCGGGCGCGTTGACGACCTAGTCAAAGTACGGGGTTTTCGGGTTGAGCTGGACGGCGTTACATCCGCGCTTGAGGCCTCGCCCTGCTGTCAGCAGGCGGTGACGTTGCAATATGACAGCCGCAATCTGGTCAGCTTTATCTCACCGTCGTCGGCCTGCCCCAAGCAGGCGGCACAATCCGTCTCGGATCGCTTGCCATATTACTGCAGCCCCGCCGTTGTAGTCCCGATGGACACGCTGCCCCGCACTCCGCGCGGCAAACTGGACAAGCGTCTACTGCTGGATCTCGCGCGCACCCATATCGCGACAACTGGTGCGGAGTTGAGCTGATGACGACACAGACGACAAATCTTGACACAGGTGGCCTGAACTGGCGGCGGGTGACCCGCCACCCGGCCCTGATGGAATACCGCCGCCTGGTGATGCTTGTTGCATTGGTGAATCTGGCCGCCTTTGGGTTTGGATTGCGCGATGGGACTTGGTTCGCTGAGAATGCATTCACGCTCGGCCCTATTGCGGATATGGCGCTGATCAACCTCAGCCTCGGTATCCTGATCCGACAACAGCGGGTGGTCAACGCCCTGTTCTGGCTGGCCACACGCATTCCCACATCATGGCCACTTTGGATCCGTTGGGGGGCCGGCAAGGTGTTCCACTTTGGCGGGTTGCATTCCGGCGGCACCGTCACTGGGACCATCTGGTTCGGTTTTCTTCTGTTTGCGATGATTTGGAACCGCTCCAACGGCGCCGCCGTGCCCTCAGACCTGACACTGGGCCTGAGCGCCACAATGGTTGTCTTGATGACATTGATGGTGATTTCGGCCCTCGGCCCGATCCGCGCCCGGTTTCACAATGCATTCGAGAAAACGCACCGCTTTGTCGGCTGGACGGTTTTAGGATTGTTTTGGGCGCAGACGATCTCGATCACTAAGGACATGGGGGGCATGTTGTTGCACAGCCCGGCCTTTTGGATGCTCTGCCTGGTCACCTTGTCGATCCTGTCCCCTTGGCTGACCCTGAAACGCGTGAATGTCCGGATCGAAAAGCCGTCAAACCATGCGGTGATTGCGCAGTTTGACTATGGAGATACTCCGTTCCCCGGCAGTTCGAACGCGATCAGCCACACCCCGTTTGGCGAGTATCACTCATTCGCCAATATCCCATCCCCGGACCAGCCGGGTTACCGATTGGCCATCAGCCGTGCGGGCGACTGGACCGCGCGTTTTATCGACAATCCGCCCAAGAAGGTTTGGGTCAAGGGTATCACCACATCAGGTGTCGCACGGATCGAAGTGTTGTTCAAAAAGGTGGTGTATGTAGGCACCGGTTCAGGCATCGGACCGATCCTGCCGCATCTGCTGGCTAAAGAGGTGCCAAACCGCCTGATCTGGTCCACCCGCAGCCCACGCAAAACCTATGGTGACGCGCTGGTGGATGAGATCGAGGCCAACACCGAGCAGCCTTTGATCTGGGACACCGACGAAGACGGCAAACCGAACCTTTCGGCCCTTGCCTTGCAAGCCGTTCGCGACAGTGCGGCTGAGGCGGTCATCGTGATCTCAAACCAAAAGCTGACCCGCAAGGTAGTGCATGACATGGAAAGCCTTGGCATTCCCGCCTATGGCGCAATTTGGGATAGCTGATCATGTTTGAGACAATTGAAACCGAAACACGGGGGCGGGTCGCAACGATCCGCTTCAACCGTCCCGATCAGCTGAACGCGTTGAACACTCAACTAATGAACGAAGTCCTGGCCGCCGCGACCGCGTTCGACAAGGATCCCGGCATCGGCTGCTTGATCCTTATGGGCAGTGATCGTGCTTTTGCCGCCGGGGCAGATATCGGCGAGCTTGCGGTGCAAACCTACGCAACTATGCAAGCAAGTGACTACTTTGCCGAATGGGATAAGTTTGCAGCGCTTCGCCTGCCCAAGGTGGCGGCGGTCAGTGGCTATGCCTTGGGCGGTGGATGTGAAGTTGCGCTGATGTGTGACGTCATTCTGGCCTCGGGCACTGCCAAATTCGGCCAGCCCGAAATCAAAATCGGCTGCATTCCCGGCATTGGTGGCACGCAGCGGCTTACACGGCTGATCGGTCGTGCCAGAGCTATGGACATGATCCTGACCGGGCGCATGATCGACGCGTCAGAGGCCCTGCAGATGGGCTTGGTCAGTCGAGTTGTCACGCAGAATACCCTTTTGGACACAGCACAAGAGGTGGCCGAAACCATTGCAGATTACGCTGATGATATCGTCAATATGGCGCGCACCTGCGTAAACATGGCCGACCAGAGCACACTTGAATCGGGTTTGCGGTTCGAGCGGCAGATGTATCACGCGCTTTATGGATTGCCGGCCCAACAAGAAGGCATGAATGCCTTTCTGGAAAAGCGAAAACCGCAGTTCAGGCGCAGGACCCTGTGATCTTATCCCACGTCGTTAATCACCGCTCGAAAAAAGAGCGGTGATATGACCAATCTTATCGCTTCAGTGCGTTTTCCCAGCCGTGCTATACTCAAAGTCGGAAACCTTGCGGGCCATGGATTCAGAGTCCACAACCAGGTTCGCAAAGATCGTTTCGACCCATGACAAAGCGCCCGAAGTCAGCAAGAACGTCTCTGGGATGACGATCCATTCGCCGATCCACATACCACCCGAACGTTCGTGTTGATGGGTGGTGAATTCGCCGATCTGTTCAGCCCGCTGTCGTCCAAGCCGGGCGACGGCCTCTCCGAATTCTGACGCGCGCTGGTTCTGTTTGTGCGCCATAGCCGAAGACGCGCCTTTACCGGCTTCATGCACCTCGGAACATTCGGAAATATCCGATGAAGACAACAGATTGACGTTATGCGAGATCTTGCACAGCGTCGCACACAGCCCTCCCAGCGCAGTTACAACATCGGCAAGCCCGTCACGGGCGTTTTGCCAATGGGGTTCAACTACATTCAGACCCAAAGTGGCCGCAACGCCTTCCTTGATGCGATGTCCGGTCCCGTTTTCGTAACCGCGCAGATCGCCAACGGGGCCACCAATCTGGGCATTCAAACCGCGAACGCCCGCTTCTTCCAACGCTTGTGAACGCCGCTGCAGTTCAACTTTCCAGACGGTCAGTTTGGTTTCAGCCCGAATAGGCAAGGCATGCTGTCCATTCGTGCGACCGATCATGATAGTATCACCAAGCTGATCGATGTGTTGCTCAATAGCGGTGGTCAGTCTTTGCAGTCCGGTCTGGATGTGCTCCAGACCGATCTTCATTTGCAGGGCCAGAGCGGTGTCCATAATGTCCTGCGTTGTCGCCCTATAGTGGACCTTTTCCGCATGGTCGCCGACCTGCCTTCGCAATTGTTCGACAAGACCAACGATCGGGCGCCCGACAAGCATCATGTCTTCGTGCAACCGCTCGGTATCCAGATTGCAGACTGACACCGCATCCAACGCATCTGCAGCCTCTTGCGGGATTAGGTTTTCCAACGCCTGGTGATGGGCCAGTGTCTGTTCAACCTTCAACCAGGCCGAGATCGTGGCGTGTTCCGACCAGACGGACCGCATATCGGCGCTGGAAAAGCAGTCGCGATAGAGGGAGTGCTCAAGCATCTTCTAATGCTCCCTTCGCGATCTTGCGCTCTTTCATGATCCCGCGGATACGGTAGGCAATTGCCCCTGCGCCGATGACCAGGAAGGCCAAAGCGATCGGACGTTCAACGAAGATCAGGGCGCCACCCTCCGACATCAGCAACGACTGACGGAATGTCTCTTCAGCACCTTTGGCCAGCACGAACGAAATGACAAATGCCGCAACGTTGAAGTCGTATTTCCGCATCAGCCATCCGGCAAAGCCCGCGCAAGTCATGACTGTGACGTCAAACATTGATCCACGTGCAGAATAAGCTGCGACAAACGCGGTCAGGAAGATCAGCGGGTACAGGACATTGGTCGGGATCTTCAGGATAATTCGCGCAACCTGAGTGGCACCGAAGTAACCGATCAGACCATAGGCCACGATACCCAACATCCCGCAGGCGAACAGTTTGTAGACCAGCTCTTTGTCGGTCAGGAACAGGGTTGGTCCGACCTGGATGCCGTGGATCAGGAAAACACCCAAAAGGATCGCACCAATTGTCGAACCCGGGATGCCCAGCGTCAGCAGCGGGGCCATCGACGGACCGGACACCGCGTTGTTTGCAGCTTCGGGTGCTGCGACACCTTCCAGCGCGCCCTTGCCCCACTTCTCGGGATTTTTGGCGCGGCGTTTGCCTTCACCGTATGAAATGAAGGCCGCAATAGCTGAACCCAGACCTGGCAGCACACCGATGCCTGCACCGATGAAGCCACCGCGGAACGCATGGGGCAAGCAAGGTTTGTACTCTTCCCATGTCAGGCTGTTGCCGTCTTCCGTGCTTTCATTTTCTTTGGTTTCACCGGTTGCCTTGCGGCGCGTTTCCAACTGGGCAAAGACCTCTCCCAAAACGAATACACCGATCATCAGGGGCACAAGGCCAATCCCGTTGGACAGGTCGAACGAGCCAAAGGTATAGCGCTCTTCGCTTGAGATTGGGTCCAATCCGACCATGGCGATCAAAATACCCATCAGGGCAGATGCCAATCCTTTGACGATTGAGCTGCCGATGACCGAACCGATGACCACGAAGGCTGCAAAGTAGATCGCAAAGGTTTCTGGCGGGCCAAGCTTCAGGGCAATAGCCGCAATGAAACCGACACCGACGACCAGCAGGATATCCCCCATGAGGTCACCGATGACTGATGATATGGTCGCGACCTTCATCGCCTTTCCAGCCTGCCCAGCGCGCGCAAGGGGATAACCGTCAATCTGTGTCGCGGCACTGGCCGCAGTGCCCGGCGTGTTGAACAGAATTGCCGCGATCGATCCGCCATAGCGACCGGATTTACCGATCACATACAGGAAGGCGAGCGCGAATAGTGGCGACATGTAAAAGGTGATGGGCAGCAGCATGGCAATCGCTGCCGATGCGGTCAGACCGGGCGTGGCCCCAACGACCATGCCCACAGCTGCGGCCAACACGATGGCAAACAGCAAACTGGGGTCGGTTATGACCGAAAGAAGTGCGGGAAAAATTTCCATGACGATTTACCCCTGTATCCAGCTGAGCAGGTCAAAGACCTCGCCATAGGGCGGGTACACACCAAGCAGCACAAAAAAGATGAGGTGGAAGATCAACGGGCACAGAACGACGGAAACCGCCAGACCGATCCAGCTGCGAACTCCGAAGAAGTACAAAACGACCGGCGCAGCGATCGCTGTTGGCAAAAGATAACCAAACCAGCGGAATGACTGCTGATAGATTAGGGCGATGATGAACAGACCGATGATCTGCAGGGTTGCGCCGTTATCCTGTTCCTGACCGGTATCGCCAGCCGGTTGACGGACGGCACCTAACAGTAACAGGCCGGAAAGAAACAGCAGTGCGATGGATGCTGAAAATGGTACGATGCCAGCCCAGGTATCCCCTGGCGAAGCTGCTGGCACTTGCCAGGCGCCCCAAATGGCAACGATGGAAATAAGGGCAAGCACAAGGCCTTCTGCATAGGCGCGCATATCGTTCCTCCCTGATTGCGTTAGATACAAAAAGGCCGGGGGAAGAATATCCACCCGGCCCCGAGGACTTTAGTTGGTCAGACTTTCGACCAGGGGAGCGGCGTCCTCTTTCATGGCGGACAGCGTTGCTTTGGCGTCCGCACCATTCTGATAGACCGGGCCTGTTCCGCGCGAGGCCAGCAGTTCGGCAAATTCGGGTTTCGCGGCGATCTGCTCCAGCGCAGTTTCCATCGCGGCAACGACCTCGGCCGGTGTGCCCTTCGGGGCGAACACGATCACCGGCGAAGAAACAGCGGCAAACGGGATGCCCAGCTCACCAAACGCAGGCACGTCCTTCATGATGCCATCACGTTCTTGGCTGTTGACCGCCAGGGCGCGAAGCTGCTCTTCAAACCCGGCCAGTTGCTGAACACCTAGGAAACCAAAGTCAGCCTGTTCACCGATCAGTGCCGCACGGGTCGGTCCGCCACCTTTGAACGGTACGTCCTGAGCTTCGATGTCGTTACTGGCCAGAAAGCCCATGCCGCCAACGTGGTGGAAGCCTCCGCGACCCGAATGGGCCCAACGCAGTTGACCGGGGTTGGCTTTGGCCGCGTCGATCACGTCCTGAACGGACTCGAACGGGCTGTTCAGCGGCACCATCAGCGACGTTTGCAGCTGACCGACCTGAGCAACAAACTCAAAGCTGTCCAGCGCATCTATATCGGTGTCACGTGTCATGGTCGACAACAGGAACGAACCGCCCGAAGTCATCATCAATGTATAGCCGTCAGGGCGTGCACCCACGACCGAGTTCGCACCATTCAGACCGCCCGAACCGGGCTTGTTCACGACGACAACTGGAACGTCCAGAATGCCTTCGGCTGCTGCCGAAATAGCGCGGGCATAAGCGTCTGTACCGCCGCCGGCTTTGTAAGGAACAACCAGGTTGATCGGACGTTTCGGCCAGTCGGCTGCGAAACTTGCTGTTGCTGTTGCAGTCACGGTTACTGCCGCCAGAACAGCAGTGAGAATTGTTCTACGCTTCATAGCATCCTCCCTAAGATGCGATCAAAATTAGCTTAAATTCAGTGTTAATAAAAATGCAAAGATGTTATCTTATCTTGCAAAATCGTAAAGAGTCCGCCTAATGAATATCAAAGCCCTTCGCGCCTTTCGTGCAACCCTTTCCGAAGGAACGCTCGTGGCCGCATCCGAAATCCTGCACCTGAGTCAGCCTGCAATCAGCCGACTGATTTCCGGGCTTGAGGCAGAATTGGGCCTGACCCTGTTTGACCGCAGTGGCCGCAACTTGACGCCGACACGTGAAGGTTTGGCGTTCTACCGTGAAGCGGGGCGTATCTTGGACAACCTTGATGAAGTGCCCCGCATCGCTGCAGAGATCAAAGCCGGACGTACAGAAACACTGCGCGTGGTCACGATGCCGCGTATCGCCCGGGCAATTTCGGCCCCCGCACTTGCGATGTTTTTGCAAGCCCACCCTGATACAAACGTAACCTTGGATATCCGGGCGCGGCGCGAAGCCAGCAAATGGCTTGCCGGACGTGAATATGACATCGGCATCGGGGCATTGCCGGTCGAGCATCCGGGCGTCAGGACAAAACCCCTGCTGCGGGTCCGGGCGCAGGCTGTTTTGCCTGTTGCGCATGCATTGTCTGATCGCAAGTCGGTAACCGCCACTGATCTCGCCCGCGAGCCGGTCATTCGACTGATGAACGGGCTTCTATTACGCGAACAGCTTGATGACATCTTCCGGTCTGCGGGCGTCAATCCCAGACATACCTGCGAAGTCGCGGCGTCCCAGCTTGCCTGTTCGCTTGTCGCGGAAGGCGCCGGTATAACCATTGCTGACGAGTTGGTCGCAGCACAGGAAACAAAAGAACGTCTGGCCCTGGTTCCAATCGCACCAGAGCGCTGGATGACCTTTGGTTTGTTGTACCCCGCAACGCAGGAGAAATCTCAGGCGCTTCAGGATTTTGAGGACGTCCTGTTTTGGCAGGCGTCCGAGCTATGCAAGAACAGCCCAACTTTGTCTCTTGCCTGACAGTCGTTGTCAGGCAGATTCAGGCCCATGTTCCATGCCATGCATAGGCCAAAGCAACGATTGCAACAGAGCCGATGCTCAAGCATCTTGAAACCCCCGATCCACGATCATTCATGGGCTGCGCGAATTGCGTGGCGCAGCTGACGGACACCAAAATGAAAAAGTTGAGCGCAATCGTCGCAGACTGCCGGGTCATCAATTTACCCGATAACAATAGCAGACGGCTTCATATGACCAACTTGATGAACAGGCACGACATCAGTTTTTCATTTTCAGAAGGCAGCGCCGGACAAAGCCATGCCTTAAACTGCGCCCGCGCCCACCTTGCAGCGCTTGAGACAATCAAAACGCTCCCGGCATTGGTTCTGGAGGATGATGTCTCCGCGTCGACCGAAGACCTGACCATTCCTGAAATTCCAAAAGATGCGGACGTTGTTTATTTGGGGGTTTCGCCCTTCGGCTGCTTTCCCTGGACACGTCGCTATGTTCAACGTTTCAGCCACCGCGCGTATTACAACCTTGCACTCGCTTCGACTGAGAACAGTAATTGGCTGAGGCTGCATTCTATGGCCGGCGCAGTAGCTATTCTCTATGTGTCACCAGCAGGTTTGGATGCGTGGCGGTATTCCGTGCGGGCGGCCATAAAACAGAGTAAGCCGTTTGATGTGTTCACCGCCTACAAGATGACTTCCCTGAACGTTTATGCACCTCATCGCCCCGTTTTTTACGAAGAACCCAGCCTGCAGCGCCCTCTTAAGCATGTTACCCCGGAACAAAGACTGCAATGGACGACAACACCCTTGTCGCCCGTCAAAGAAGGCACAATCGTCACTATGCCCACCAAAGGCGGGGCAATGCGCGCTCGGGCTGAAGTGTGCGGAGATAACCGTCTTGAATGGTCATTGCTTCAATGAGGTCGGAAAAGGGGTATTCTCAAGTTGCTGGCCACGTAATGTCAGTGTTGTTAAGTAAGGTGCGCCTGCTGATACCACCTTCGACACAACGCCTGGACCCACAGATTGCAACCAAGTCGGAGTGCCAAAGCCTTGACATGCCCCTTTGCAAGGAAACCAACGTCTTTTCAGTACAGCGTTGCAACCGATTGCAAACCCGACGCAATAAGGCGTAGTATTTTCCCATGAATTTGACTGAAAGCCACCCCCGAACCCATCGGTGCCAGCCATGAGTGTGACCCTCAAAGAAGTGGCCGCACTGGCCGGTGTATCTCGCTCTGCCGTATCGCGGACTTTTACCGAAGGCGCGTCCGTATCACCAAAGACACGTAGTAAGGTGGAGAAGGCTGCAGCCGAACTGGGGTACAGCCCAAACGCGTTGGCTTCTTCGCTGACAACCGGACGCACCAAGTTGATCGGTTTGATTTCTAACAACTTCCACAACCCCATTTTTCTTGAGGTCTTTGACCAGTTCACCCGCGCTTTGCAGGAACGCGGCCTGCGTCCGCTGATCGTGAACCTGACCGACGAAACCGAGCCGACAAATTCGGTCCGAATGCTGCGGCAGTATTCTGTGGATGCTGCCATCGTCGCCTCATCTACCTTGCCCCCCAGCTTTGCCAAGGCGTTCCACGATGCAGGTGTTCCGGTAGTGCACACTTTCGGTCGATCTGCGACGTCACCTGAGGTGCATGTTGTAGGCATAGACAACGTTGAATGCGGACGCATGGCCGCGCGCGAGCTGTCGTCGCGGGGGTATCGCCGTATCGGCTATCTGGGCGGCCCAAAAGATGCGACATCGGCGATGGATCGGTATCGCGGCTTCATGGAAGAAGTTGAAAAGCACCCGAAACTCGAAGTGACGCATTGCTTCGCAGGCGCCTATTCATTTGAAGCCGGGCGAGAAGAAATGCTTCAGCAACTGGCGGAAGGCCCTGCAGAAGGGTACTTTTGCGGCGACGATATTCTGTCCATAGGTGCCCTGTCCGCATTGTCCGATCACGGGCTGAAACCGGGCAAAGACATCGGCATCATCGGCCTGAACGACATGGAAATGTCGCGCTGGGAAAGCGTGGACCTGACGACGATTCATCAGCCGATCAAACAAATCATTACCGCATCCGTCGATCTGGTCGAAGAGATGCTGAAAGACCCCGAGCGTTACCCCGAGGCCCGTATTTTCCCCTGCCGTGTGATCGAGCGGGGCACATTGCGGCCCCGACCCTGATCAGCGAAACATCGGTGGGCGCGCGTCCGTCCATGCCCCGTCATTTTTCGCAGACGCCACTGCGGCATGCACGGCTGCGATCGACCGCACTCCGTCGGCAGGTGTAGGCAGACCATCACGCGCCTCTCCGCGAATAGCATCGGCAAGATCGCAATAGATGTTGGCGACGGCCAGCGGGAACCCTTCGGGATGGGCGATCGCCACACGGGACAATCGTTGCGCATCATCGTGAAGACCGCCTTCGCCTTTTTCGATGATCTGCGTGCGGCCACCTACAGGCGTATAGATCAACTGATTGGGCTGCTCGGACGTCCAGCGAAGACCTCCGGTTTCGCCAAAGACCTGAATGTCAAACCCGTGCTGCCGCCCAATCGCCACGGACGAGGTCCACAATCGGCCAACCGCGCCGCCCTCTGTCCGGAAGTTGACCATGGCGTCATCCTCGAGTTCGCGACTTGAAATGGTTGATGCCATATCCGCAGACAGGGACTTAACCTCATCATCGCTGATGAAACTGGCCATGTGCAGCGCGTGGATACCGCAATCCGCAAATTGGCCAGACACACCCGCCATCACTGGATCATAGCGCCAGCGAACGCGCGGGTTATCGGCATCGGTCGCGTCGCCATGGTGACCATGGCTGAAATTCGTCACGACCAGACGCACCTTGCCAATGTCCCCGGCGCGCACCATCGCGCGCGCCTGACGCACCATCGGATAAGCGGAATAGCAGTAATTCACCGCACAGATCCTGCCCGAAGTTTCCGCGACGCGGACAATCTCTTCGCCCTCTTCTACGGTCATCGTCATCGGCTTTTCGCAAAGCACATTGAACCCGGCCTTAAGAAACGATTTGGCAATCTCAAAATGGGTTGAGTTCGGCGTGGCGATCGTGACTAGGTCGACCCGGTCGGGACGGTCCTTTTCCCCGGCCAGCATTTCCTGCCAGTCGCCATAGGCACGGTCCGACGCCACTCCAAGTCGTTGCGCATATTCTCGCCCAACATCGGGTCGGTGATCCAAAGCACCCGCAGCGAATTCAAACATCCCATCCGCCAACGCTCCTAACCGGTGTGCGGGTCCGATCTGACTGCCTTCACCACCACCAATCATGCCCCATTTCAGCTTTGCCATGGTTCTCGTCTCTCTTAGATGATCTCTTAGTTTTTGTGTTCAGACAGTGCTGACGTCCTGCCACTGCCGTTGCTCTGACGATTTCAGCGCGGCGGCAAGGACGCAGTTGACCTCATGCCCATCACGGAATGTGGGCCAAATCGTTTTGCCCGTGTGAATGGCCTCAAGAAAATCTTTGGCCTCGATGATGATCTGGTCCTGATAACCTGTTCCATGACCGGGGCCCTGACAGAAAGGCTCATAATCGGGGTGCGCCGGACCCGTCAGGATCTTGGTGAAGCCCCTTTCTTCCTCTGGTCCTTCGCGCCGATAGAGCCACAGGGCGTTCTGATCTTCCTGATCGAACCGGATCGCGCCTTTGGTGCCTGTAATTTCATAGGCATAGCCCATCTTTCGTCCCGTCGCGATCCGGCTGACAAAGATATTTCCCATCGCGCCGCTGGCGAAACGGCACATGATCTGCGCGTGGTCATCATTGGTGACAGTGCCGCCTTGGCGTTCACTATGAACCGTTTCGACTTCGGCCATAACCTCGACAATCGGACCGATCAGGGCCAAAGCACCGTTGACCATATGTGGGGCAAGATCCCCAATTGTACCGTTGGCCATTCCGGACGTTCGCCATGTAGCCGGAGCGTCGGGGTCGGCATAGAAGTCCTCAGTATGCTCGCCGCGAAACCAGGTTATGTCCCCCAATTCACCGTTGGCGATCAACTGACGGGCAAACTGTGTTGCGGGCGTTCTGACGTAGTTGAACCCGACCATATTGGTGACGCCCGTGGCTTCGGCCGCGGCAACCATTGCGCGCCCATCATCCAAAGAAGATCCGAGGGGTTTTTCGCACAACACAGGCTTGCCCAAGGCTAACGCGGCCTCTGCAATCTGTCTGTGCGTTGTTTGAGGCGAGGCAATCACGACAGCATCCACTGCCGGGTCATTGACCAGCATAGACCAATCCGAGGTCGCGCGACGAAAGCCGTAAGCCGCGCGGTATCGCTCGGCGCTTTCGGGCGTGGAGGCGCAGATCATCTCAAGTCGTGGCCGCAAGGCTGTGTTGAACACTGCGCCTACGGCTGACATCGCGACTGAATGAGCTTTGCCCATATAGCCACCGCCGATTATTCCAATTCCGATTTCAGGCATCTGCAACGGCTCCGAACAATGTATTTGCAACCGGTTGCAAAATCAGTATCGTGTGAATCGATTCAACGCAAGGACCAACGATCCTCGCCAGCCCATTTTTGCCGGAGGACATGACGTGAGCGCTTTGATAGACGGTATCAAAGGAAACCGGTTCGCGGTCTTTGGACGCGCGGGCATGGACCTGTATGCCGATCCCGTTGGTGTTAAAAGCGAAGACGCCGACACGTTTCACGCCGATCTGGGCGGTTCATCGGCAAATATCTGCGCGGGGCTGGTCAAATTGGGCAGCCAGGCATCCTTGATCACTTCGGTCTCAGATGATGCGGTTGGCCGCTTCTGCCTGAATAAACTTGCTCACTACGGTGTAGACACGTCCTATATCCGCGTCGTCGGTGGTGAATACCGCATGTCTCTGGCCGTTTACGAAAGCCGGATCGAAGAATTCCAGAATGTCATCTACCGCAACGGCGCAGTCGACTTTCAGGTGACCGAGGATGACATGGACAAGGTCGACTACGGCAAATTTTCAGCCGTGATATCTGCCGGAACGGTGTTTGCCGCTGAACCCTCGCGCAGCGCCACGTTTCGCGCGTTCGACAACGCCCGCAAGGCGGGGTTGCCGGTGATCTTTGACATAGACTACCGCCCCTACAGCTGGCCATCACCTGAGGTCGCCGCAGAAGTCCTGTCTCGCGCAGGCGAAGCAAGCGATCTAATCGTCGGTAACGACGAAGAATTTGGGTTCATGGCAGGTGGCATCGACAAAGGTTTCGCCAAAGCTAAAGAACTGGCGGCGAAACCCGGCCGGATCGTGATCTACAAGATGGGCGAAAAGGGCGCGGTCACTTTGCTCGATGATCAGGAAATCGAAACCGGCATCTATCCCGTCACAGCAGTCAAACCCAACGGTGCTGGCGACAGTTTCATGGCCGGCCTGCTGGCCTCGATCGCCGCTGGAAGCGATCCTAAAGAAGCAGTTATGCGCGGCTCAGCCTGCGCCTCAATCGTCGTGTCCAAGCCCGGCTGCGCTCCGGCCATGCCAACAACTCCGGAACTGGACGCATTTCTTGCCGCCCATCCCGGCCCAACGACATAGGAACCTCTCATGCACATCGCTCCCTATGACAATCAGAACAAACCGATCGTCGACGCCGATGATCCAACGGTTCCGCTGAATTACTTCAACATCGTCAAACTGAAAAAGGGCGAAGCATTTGAATATCAGGTGCCCGGATATGAGACGTGTATCGTACCCGCCACGGGCAGTGTCGATATCGATGTAGAAGGCGAGCAGTTCGCCAAGCTGGGCAAGCGGGGCGAAGACGTCTGGGATGGGGATCCGGAAGGCGTTTATGTGCCGGTCGGCGCTAAGGTCCAACTGGTCTGCGTGTCAGATGAAACCGAAATCTTCATAGCGGGCGCTAAGTACGACAAGGTACTGGATCCGTTCGATGTGCGTGAACACGACCTTGTGCAATACGGCAGCGACGACACGAAAACTCATCGCAAAATCAAACACATCCTCGGCCAGAAACAGCACGACAAAGTGGGTCGCCTGCTGATCAGTGAGCTGTTCACCGTGGGTCAGGGCGGCTGGTCCGGCTTCCCCAGCCACAAGCATGACACGAACCGTCTGCCCGACGAGACGCGGCACGACGAGACCTACAATTTCCGTTTCAAACCCAACTGGGGATCGGGCCTTCAGATGTTGCAGCGTGAGGACAACGAACCGGGCGATGCGTACCACATCGTCGACGGCTCAACGATCTGCATCGACAAGGGGTACCACCCCTGCTGTGTTCTGCCGGGATACGAGATGTACTATTTCACCATCCTGGGCGGTCTGACTCAGCGTTCGCTGGTTCAGTACTTTCAACCAATCCATGCCTATCAGGTCGAGACCATTCCGGGCATCAAAGACATGATTGCCAAATTCAAATGACCCTCGCCACGCTCAAAGACGTCCTCACCCCCGCATACGAAAACGGCTACGCTGTTGGCGGGCTTGTTACGCTGGGATGGGAGGATATGCGCGCTTATGTAGCCGCAGCCGAGGCTGAAAATGCGCCGGTGATCCTACAAGCCGGCCCAAGCTGTCGCGAGCACACACCCCTGCCTGTTTTGGGCAAGATGTTTCGCTTCCTGGCCGAAAATGCCTCGGTTCCGGTCGTGGCCCATCTGGATCACGGTTATACATTCGAGGACTGCAAGATCGCATTGGACAGCGGGTTCA
Organism: Ruegeria sp. YTSC003; assembly: GCF_059609785.1. Classification (NCBI taxonomy): domain Bacteria; kingdom Pseudomonadati; phylum Pseudomonadota; class Alphaproteobacteria; order Rhodobacterales; family Roseobacteraceae; genus Ruegeria; species Ruegeria sp. YTSC003. The sequence goes on from NZ_JBXWMK010000012.1 coordinate 93,712, forward strand.
CGTCGTTGATGTTCGACGGATCGCGTAAGCCATTGCAGCAAAACATCGACGAAACAGCAGCCATTGCAGAAATGGCCCATGCGGCCGGTATTTCCTGCGAAGGTGAGATCGGCTTTGTCGGCTATTCCGGCGGCGAAGGATCGAACGGGACAGATCCAAACGAGGCCGCGCAGTTCGCTCGTCAAAGCAGTGTGGACGCAATGGCCATCTCAGTCGGAAACGTTCATCTGCAACAGAACAAAGAAGGTGGTTTGGATGAGGTCCGCATTGCCGAAATCGACGCTGCGACAAGTGTTCCGTTGGTCATTCATGGCGGCTCTGGCGTGCCTGTGGAACAACGCAGCCGGTTGGCGCGGGAAACGTCGATCTGCAAGTTCAATATCGGGACAGAACTGCGCATGGCATTTGGCAACGCGCTGCGCGAGGCAGTCAACCGAGACCCTGACAGATTTGACCGCGTGACGATCCTGAAAGAGACCCACGACCCGGTTGAGGCGGCAGCCCGCATGGTCATTCGGGCCTTTGGTGCCCCCGCACAAAGGTAGGCATGGGCGTTACGCGTCTCGCTCCATGATCCATTCAACTTCGGGGGCCGGAACAAAGCGCCACTTGCGCAGCGGACCGGCCATAACATTCAGATAATACATCTCGAACCCATAAGGTGCGCCGCATGGGTGATGACCGCGGGGCACGCAAACAACATCGCCATCGGATACAGCCATAGTCTCATCCAAATGCCCATCATCGGTATAGACACGCTGAATCCCGAACCCATTCGCCGGGTTCAGACGGTGGTAGTAGGTCTCTTCCAGATAGGTGATCCGCGGAAAATCATCTTCATCATGTCGATGGCTGGGATACGATGACCAATGCCCGTTTGGCGTAAACACTTCGGTCACCAGAAGACTATCGGCAAAGTCCTCATTCTCCATCGCAATGTTGTTGATATAGCGCGTATTTACGCCCTTGCCGCGCTCGGTCAACGTAATGCCTTCGGGGCCGATGCGTCGCGCAGAGTGGCCACTCTTGCCCGGGGCTGTACACACCGCAATCACGCAATCCGTTTCGGCTGTGGCCGTCCATTCTGTGCCGTTCGGCAGATAAAGACAGTGTGGCGGCGTCTTCTCAAAAACGTTCATCCGATCACCCAGAACACCCCAGTCCCGCTCAGCTCCGGCGATGCGGGCCTTGCCCTCGACCACGACCAGAATGACCTCGCGATCACCCGTTGCCTCGGCCACTGTATCGCCTGCCCGAAGGTGGTAAAGCCCAAACCCCACATAGCGCCACCCTGCGCTGGCCGGGGTGATATCATGCACTTTTCCTCTGGTCCCAAAGGGCTTTTTGAGCAAGTCGGCCATGTGTTTTTCTCCGTGTGGGGCGGGCTTGAAATGCCCGCCCGTATTCCTTCAGGCAGCTTGCCTTGTTTGCAGCGCCGAGAATGTCTCGGCCAGTTGTTGTTCGGTCCAGCCTTCTGACACAGCACGACGCAAAATGTCGGCCTGACTTTCCGGGGCGTTGCCACCTACGGGCGGGTCCGTATCCAGATTGGTTGGGAAGGGATACCCCTCGGCTGTGGCAGCAATGGCCGCGTCCAATTCGGAAGCGACCAACGCGCCGCGCTGTTTCAACGCAACAAGCGACGGAAACACCACCTCGGACATAGACCGTCGGTCAACAACTTCCATTGCGCGGCCAAAGGCGGATGAGATTTGCAACAAGTTCGCCATCCGGTCGATATCCGCACTGCGATTTTCACCTGCCGCATGGAACAGTGCCGGATTGAAGAACACAGCATCCCCCTTGTCCAGCGCCAGCTGGATATAGCAGTCTTCGAAATGCGCGCGGTGGCCCTCGTCATGAAACGCCAGGTAGCCCGGCGGATAAAGCTGCGAGAACGGCAGCAGCTTGGTTGGCCCGCTTTCGACCGGCATATCGCAATGGGCGACCGCCCCCTGCAACGTCAGTGATGCCGTGACCAGATGTGCATGTGCGGGATAGCGCGCAGCACTTTCTGCGCTCTGAAATCCAAGGTGGTAATCCCTGTGCGCCTGCTGCGCGTTACCGCCTGGACGCACTTGATTGATCTGTGCCGTGACCTGATAGTTTGGCCCCAGCCACGCCTCGCAGGCTGCAGCAACAGCCGTGTTCCCGAAATAGAGGGCAAAGCCCTCGGGGTCGCGCAGGCATTGCTTTTGCAGGGCGTTCCAGATCCGATCATTGGCCCCGGACGCTGCAAAGTGGTCACCCTCTCCCGCGCCGCTTTGGCTTTCGTCAACTATGATCTGGCGAAAGACATCGGTTGCGCGGTCAATCACGGACGTATCGGCGAACGCACGTTTCAGAACGATCACGCCCGACGATTTGTCCAACACATGGCCCCACTCAGCCAGCAGAGCCTTACGCTTACCTACGTTTTCCAGCGCAGGGCGCAGCTCGTCCATGTCATAGACTGGAACGTTCTTTTCGATCGTCGTGGCGTACGGGACGACATCGGCTGTAAGGTTCTGCGAGGTCAACACCTTGAATTCATCCAGATCACAGGATTCCCGGTCGAAATAGCCGATAAAACCTAACTGTTGATCTACCATGATCTTCTCCTTTTTCATGGCTTAGGTGTTAACCCCGTAGGGAGAGTCGTTACGCCTGGACCTCCAAACCCGCCTGTCCACAGACGTCGAGAATGTGCTCGTAACCTTTCTTGGAGTATTCATATGGCGGTGCCTTGGCCGGGTCCTGTTCGGCCTCGACAACGATCCATCCGTTGTAACCCAAGGATTTGAGCGCATTCGCCACGGCCTGAAAATCGATACAACCATCGCCCGGCACGGTGAATGCTCCGGCGACGACCGCATCGAGAAAGCTGCGATCATTCTCCTTTACGTCCTGCACCACAGCCGGGCGGATATCTTTGAAATGCACATGATGCACGCGATCACCCCAACGGTTCAGCGTTGCCATCACATCGCCACCACCGAATAGCAGGTGACCAGTGTCAAAGCACAACTTTACTTCGGGTCCAGACCCTTCCATCAACCAGTTCACGTCATCCTCTGTCTCGATGACCGTGCCCATGTGATGATGATAGGCCATCGGCATACCCTGGTCGGCCATCCATTTAGCCAGCTCAGTGATCTTGGCGGCATAGGCCAACACTTCGTCTTTAGTCAGCCTGGGTCGGTTGTTCACCGGCGTACCCGCTTGACCCTGCACGGTGTTCGAGCATTCCGCATAGACGATGCACGGGCTGTTTAGGGCCACAAATTGTTCAACCTGTTCCCGCACAGCCTCACGTTCTGCAGCGAAATCATTGACCAGCGAGGCACCCGAGCACCACCCGCCACAGAGCGCGATGTCGCTGCCTTCCAGATAGGCACGCAACCCTTCGGTATCGCTGGGCATCCGCTGACCACGCTCCACACCGGTGTATCCGATCTCGCGCGCCTCTTTCAGCGCCTGTTCCATCGTATACGCAGCGGTCAGGTCCGGCAGGTCATCATTCTGCCAGGCGATCGGAGAAATCCCGATTTTCACGCTCATTTCGTGTTTCTTTCCTTGATCGCCAGCTCATAGGCCGCGCGTTTTTCGTTCACTTCGGGGCGGATGCTGACTTCCGGAACCGCCACTTCCCACCACGTCCCGCCGTATTCGGTCGAGGGGTACGGATCGGTGTCGATGACCACCACATAAGGCCCTTTGACATCGCCACGCTTGGCAAGCGCGTCTTCCAGTGCCGCAATCGAGCTGACCTTGACCGAGGTCGCGCCCATTGCCGCGGCGTGGGCCGCGAAATCGATGGCCGAGGGGTTCTCGTGCACAGCATGATCCAGCAGATTGTTAAACTCGGCTCCACCTGTGCCCATCTGCAGACGGTTGATACAGCCAAAGCCGCGATTGTCGGTAATGACCACGGTGAACGAGATACCCATCATCGCAGCCGAAGCCATTTCCGAGTTCGCCATCATATAGGTGCCATCGCCGGTAAAGCAGATCACATCGCGATCCGGTTGCGCCATCTTGATGCCCATCGCACCGGCAATCTCATACCCCATGCAACTGAAACCATATTCCATGTGATAGGCACCCGAACGCGGCGCTTTCCACAGCTTGTGCAGTTCTCCGGGCATGGTGCCCGCCGCGCACATGACGACAGTATCGTTGTTCGAGGCACGCTGGACCGCACCAACCACCTGCATATCGGTCGGCAGCGCATTGCCGTCGCCAGGGGCATCGGTCAGTTTGTCGACCTTGCCGTACCAATCCGCCTTAAGCGTATCTGCCACAGGATCGGCACGGTATCCTTGCAAAGCCGAACCCAGCTCCTCAAGCCCAACGCGCGCATCTGACTGCAGGGGCATCGCGCCGTGCTTTTCAGCATCATAGGCAGCGGTATTCAGGCAAATCATTTCGCGCTGTGGGTTCGAAAACAAACCCCATGAGCCGGTCGTGAAATCCTGCAAGCGCGAGCCAACGGCCAGCACCAGATCCGCTTCAGCGCAGACCGAGTTTGCCGGTTCGCCACCGGTCACGCCCACGGGTCCAAGGTTCAGTGGATGATCCCATGCCAGGGCGGATTTGCCTGCTTGTGTCTCAGTGATCGGGATATTGTGCGTTTCCACAAAACTCTGCAGCGCATCCGTCGCGCCCGAATAGTGAACTCCGCCCCCGGCCACGATGACCGGGCGCTTTGCCGCTTTGATGGCAGCGACGGCGCGGGCCAGTTCGCCTTCGTCGGGGCGAATGCGACGCTGGTACCAGACGCGGGGCTCAAAGAAGCTTTCGGGATAGTCATAGGCCTCGGCCTGAACATCCTGACAGAAGGCCAGTGTTGCCGGCCCGCAATCAGCGGGGTCTGTCATCGTGCGGAAGGCGCGCGGCAGAGCGGTTAGCAGATGCTCTGGCCTTGAGATGCGGTCGAAGTAACGGCTGACAGGTTTGAAACAGTCGTTCGCGCTGACCGTTCCGTCCCCAAAGCTCTCAATCTGCTGCAACACAGGATCAGGACCGCGCGTCGCGAAGATATCCCCGGGGATGATCAACACCGGCAACCGGTTCACATGTGCCAAGGCGGCGGCTGTCACCATGTTGGTCGCACCCGGTCCAATGGACGACGTCACCGCCATCGCACGCGTGCGCCGCATCTGCTTCGCATATGCGATAGCACAATGCGCCATCGTCTGTTCGTTATGGCCGCGATAGGTCGGCAGGCTGTCTTTTACAGCATGCAGCGCCTCACCCAGGCCAGCCACGTTGCCGTGGCCGAAAATAGCCCAGACACCTGCGACAAACGGCTCTCCGGCCTCGTTCATCTGCGCGCCCAAGTAGCGGACCAGAGCTTGCGCTGCGGTCAATCTGATAGTCTTGCCCATATTGATCCCTTTCAACTTGAGGCCACTCAGGCCAATTCGTTGAATACCAGTTTTTCGAAAGCTGGGTCTGCGCAGGATCGCGTCAGACCGTTCCGCCCAAAGACCCTTCCAGCTGGGCCAGTTCCTGACCACCTGCCATCAGGTCCTGTAGTTCTTCGGGCGAGATTTCGCCGCGTTTTGCGGTGCCCAGTGTTTGGCCACGGTTCAACACGGTAAAGCGATCGCCCACAGCCAGCGCGTGACGCACGTTGTGGCTGATGAAAACAACCCCCACACCCTGGCTGCGTACTTTGTCGATGGTCGCCAGAACGTTTGATGTCTGACGCACACCCAGTGCCGATGTCGGTTCGTCCAAAATCAGGATTTTGGCACCGAAATGCACGGCCCGTGCAATCGCAACCGTCTGACGTTCGCCCCCGGACAAAGTGCCGACGGCCTGATCTGGCCCACGCAGGTTGATGCCCATCTTGCGCATCTCTTCCATGGTGATTTCGTCGGCCAGCTTCTTATCGAAGAAGCTCATCCCAGCGACTTTGCGCGTGGGTTCGTTGCCCATGAAGAAGTTCCGGCTGACACTCATCAGCGGGATCATCGCCAAATGCTGGTGCACGGTTGCGATACCAGCTTCAATGGCATCGCGCGGGTCCTCGAAGTGCATAGGTTTGTCTTCGAAGATGATCTCACCTGCTGTCGGCTTGTGGACCCCGGACATTGTCTTGATGAAGGTCGATTTACCCGCACCATTGTCGCCTAGCAGACAGTGACACTCCCCTGGCTTCAGATCAAAGCTGACCCCAGCCAAAGCAATTACGGAACCGAAGTGCTTTTGGATGTCGATCATCTGGATGATCGGCTTTTTGTCCTGTGCATCACCGTGGTGGAATTTTGAATCTTCGGTCATCTCAGCGTTCTCCTGTGATGATGCGACGAATGTAGGTGTTCAGAATCACGGCACCCAGCAGGATCACACCCAGGAACACCCGGAACAGAGAGCTTTCGACCCCGGCAAAGAACAGCCCCTGCTGCACCACGCCAAAGATCAGCGCCCCAAGGGCCGCACCCAAAACCGAGCCGTATCCGCCGGTCAACAGCGCGCCGCCAATCACCACGGCGATGATGGCCTCGAATTCCTTCAGCAACCCGCGATCCGCACCGGCGGAACCGAATTCCATCACCTGACAGGTCGCAAAAACCGTCGCGCAGAAGGCGGTGAACATGAACATCAGAACTTTGACTCTGTTCACCGGAACGCCCGAGTTTCGCGCGGCCTCAGCGTCACCGCCAGAGGCGAAGATCCAGTTGCCAAACTTTGTTTTGGTCAGAAGCACATGGCCGAAGATGATAATCAAGATGGCCCAAATGATCAGCATCGGGATCCCATCAACCACCGGCTGACCCTCGCGCGTACCGCGTTCGAAAGTTTCTATAATGCCATTATCGCCCAGCCAGACGAAAAAGCCCTGCCCAATCTTGCCGCCAAACATCGATGCCAGCCAGTCACCTTCGGCCACATCCCGGATGCCGCCAATGATGGTCTTCCGCTCGATGGTTTGCGGCAGGAAAATGGTAAAGCCACGCAGAATGAACAGGAAGGCCAGCGTTACGATAAAACTTGGCAACCCGGTGCGCACGACGATAAAGCCGTTCAGGGCCCCAATCGAGACGCAAAGTACAAAGGTCACCATAATAGCAATCCAGACCGGCCAGCTAAGAGTAACCGAGAAAATCGCGATCATCATGCCTGCGAACCCGATCATTGAGCCGACAGAAAGGTCAAACTCGCCCGCAATCATAAGCAAACAGGCACCAACAGCGATGATCATGAACTGCGCGGAAACCACGGACCAGTTCATCACGCCCTGGCTGGTGAACATGCCGCTGTCAAAAGCGAACAGCAGGAAAAACGTGAACACCGCGACTGTGCCGACCATTCCGCCCAATTCGGGGCGTATCAGGGCCTGGCGCAGGGGTGAGATCTCTTTTACCCGCTCGTCGCCGCCGACTGTGGATTGCGCTGACTCAGCCATTGTTGCCTCCTTGGCGCGTTCGTCTGAATGCTTGCATCAGGTGGTGCGGACACACGTCATGCGTCCGCACCGTTTTGAAGGTCAGCGGTATTCGCCCGCGAACTCTTCGATCTTTTCCAACCCGTCAGCGGTCACAAAACCGGGGCCAGAGTTGATGTTGTTGCCCGGCAGAACGCCGTAACGGTGGTAGTTTGTCATCACGACAACTGGCAGGTAGGCCTGCAGGAAAGGCTGTTGGTCGATGCCCCACTGGATCACGCCGCTTTTGATGCCTTTGACGATTTCGCCACCCAGATCGAAGGTGCCGAAGTAGATGTCACCGGCCATGCCATTTTCTTCCAGTGCCAGAATGGTCGGGTCAGCCGAAGTCGGGCCAAGTGTCAAAACGGCGTCAGTGTCGGGGTTTGCCGACAGGTATGCCAGAACGCGGTTCTTGATCTCGGCCGGATCTTGTCCTGCGTCGATCATCTGCTCGCCCAGTTCGATGCCCAGACCGTCTGCAAAGCCCTGACAGCGTTCTTGGCTGGATGGCTGCACGATGTAGTGGTTCACGCACAGGAACGAGCTGATGCCATCGCCTTTGGCGCGCTGGCCAGCAGCCAATCCAGCGTCATATTCCGGCTGTCCGACATACATCAGCGCACCAACTTCGCGCGCCTTTTCCGGCGTGCCGGTGTTCATGATGATGACGTCGATACCGGAATCCACGGCGGCTTTGATCGGACCTTCCAGAATGTCCGGGTCGGCAAGCGTGGTGATGATACCATTGGGTCCCGAAGCGGCGGCTTGATCGATAATCCGCGCCATGTCGGCAAGGTCACCGGTGGGCGGGTTGCGATATTCAACCTCAACACCCATCTGATCGCCCGCCAGGGCAATACCGTTCTTGATGGTGTTCCACCAGCTGTCACTGTCCGGAGCATGGCTGACCAGAATATATTTCTCGCCTTCCGCCGCAACACCTGTGGCGCCGGCAAATGCGACTGCGCTGGCCATCAGCACACCTTTTACGATTTTTTTCATTTCCATTCCTCCCAATAGAAAATTCAATCTTGGTGCCGGGTCCGCCCGGCCATTCGGCTAAACCGAATCTCGTCTGCTCCGATCGGTGATCGGGCTTCCTTCAGTTTCCGGATATCCGATCATTTTGCAACCGGTTTCAAAAAACTTCCTCCATCGCAACGGGCCTTTCGGACTGCGCCGAGCGCGTTGCAGCTTCGGCCATCGCCAACGCCGCGACACCATCCTCAAGTGTTACCGGCACGTCCGAGCCGGACTGAATGGCGCGCGTAAACGCATCCCATTCGGCGCGATAAGCGGCCATGTAGCGTTCAAGAAAGAAGTATGTTGGCTTCGCTCCGGTCACGCCGTCGGCTGTTGATTTAACAACTGAGTTCTCAAGGACATTATGCGCCTGCAAAAGACCTTTTGAGCCTAGTAGTTCGACCCGTTGATCATACCCGTATGCTGCCCGCCGCGAGTTCTTGATCACGGCCAGACTGCCATCCGGATAAGTCATTGTTACCACAGCCGTATCCACGTCACCGGCCTGCCCTATTTCCGGATCGACGACCGAGGTTCCCACGGCTGAAATGGTGACAGGAATTTGTCCCGTCAGGTAGTTGGCCATGTCAAAATCATGGATCATCATGTCCCGGAACAACCCGCCTGATACCTTGACATAACTTACCGGAGGCGGCGCCGGATCAAACGACGTAATGGACAATAGTTCAGATTTACCGACCTCGCCCGCATCATAGGCGGCTTTCAGCGTCTGGAAATTTGGGTCGAAGCGACGGTTGAAGCCAAGCATGACCGGTTGACCAGTCGCGCCCGCGGCTTTTTGGCAAATTTTTGCTCGCTCAAGGTTCAGATCGACGGGTTTTTCGCACAGGACCGCTTTGCCGGCCTGCGTTGCCGCTTCGATCAGATCGGAATGCGTATCGGTAGGCGTTGCTATCAGAACCGCATCAATGGTGGAATCACCGATAATCTCGTCAGAGCTTTGCACCCTGGCTCCGTACTCAGCAGCCAATCCGACAGCGGCATCATTCACCGCGTCTGAAATAGCTGTCAATTCGGTTTTGGGGTGTGCCGAAATCGCTTCCGCATGCACGCGACCAATACGTCCGGCCCCCAGCAATCCGATCTTCAACATACGGTCCCCCGAATCAATTCTCAGGTGACACAATCAATATTTTTGCAACCGGTTGCAACATTTAATTTCGACCGCCCTATTCTGCCTTGAAAGGCTCAAGGCTATCTCGGAACTGTTCGATGAATTCCAGAGTCACCAGTGAAGGTTGCTTCAAAATTGGTCGAACAAGAGAAAGAGTATGCGGCAGAAATGGCTTGAACGGTCGATAGCTTAACCCGTGGGCTGCGTATTGGACGGCGTCCAGTTCGCTCACGACGGAAACGCCAACGCCTTTCACGGCCAATTCACATGCCGCCGTGAACTGCCTGACTTCAATATGGGAATTCAATTCCACGTTGGCACTTTGAAACGCTTTTGAGAGCCGTCCAAAAAAGTCGCTGTCGCGTCGCGTGTGGATAATTTTGCGGTTTACGAGGTCCGTCGGAGTAACCTCGGTGAGGTTTTCCAATTCACTTCCGGTGGCGAACACACAAACCGTCCGGACCTCGATATCCCAGCTTTCGACGGCGGGGTGACCGTTAAAGCTGTCTGTGATCCCGAAATCATACTGCTCGCCGATCATCCATTCGAGAATGCGCTCGGGTCTGTCAGGTTCAATCGTCAAAGTGACGCCGGGCCGATCTTTCAAGAATCTGGCGACAACGTCGGGCAAATGGCTGGTGGCGAAACCGGGCAGGCATGCAACACGGATATGACCCGCTTTGCGCTGTGTGATGTCCTGGCTGACGTCAGAGATCTGGCGCATAAGTTCGAGCACACGCTCGACGCTGGGCAAAAGATACCGAACCTCCTGCGTTGGCACCAACCGGCCTTCGCGACGATCGAAAAGCTGAAACCCAAGTGACTTTTCAAGATCCGAAAGCAACCTGCTGACGGCTGGCTGGCTCACCCCCAGGTCGGCCGCTGCCGCCGTGACAGAGCCGTTGGTGGTGACAGCCATAAGGGCTTCTAACTGCCGGACCCTAAGAATTTGACTCATTACCGATCCCAATCTGCCGCCCTCGCCTCATAACACTATGTTATTTTTTTATCCAGTAAATTGGGCTTGAATTATATTTCTGTAACGTTAACGTCGTGAAATCGTCATGTGTGCCGTTTACCCGTTGCGGTCGGTATTCAACGAAGCATCGAACCTGATGCATGGGAGGAATCATGAAAAAGAATTTTCTCGGCGCTCTCGCCGTAACAACTGCATTGTCCCCAGTGGCGGCAATGGCACAAACCGAGGTTCAGTTCTGGCACGCCTTTACCGGCCGCCTTGGTGAGCTTGTCAAAGCCCAAGTGGAAGAATTCAACGCCAGTCAGGACGAGTATGTCGTGGTTGAAAGCCACAAGGGCAACTACTCGGAAACCCTGAACGCAGGCATTGCTGCCTTCCGCGCCGGTGAGCAGCCGCAAATCCTGATGGTATTCGAGGTCGGCACGGCAACTATGATGTCAGCCGAAGGTGCGATCCGACCGGTCTACGAAGTGATGGCTGAAAGTGGCGCGTCTTTTGATCCCGACGCATATATCGGTGCCGTCAAAGGATACTATACGACCACTGACGGGGACATGCTTTCGCTGCCCTTCAACTCATCCACACCGGTTCTGTGGGTCAACCGCGATGCGTTCGAAGCGGCAGGCGTTGATCCAGACACGGATCTGTCCACTTGGGAAAAAGTTGGAGACGTACTTGAACAGCTCAAGGCCGGGGGCGAAGACTGCCCGCTGGTCACCGCATGGCAAAGCTGGATCCATCTTGAAAACATGTCGGCCTATCACGACGTTCCATTCGCGTCTCAGGACAACGGTTTTGCCGGTCTGGATACCGAACTGATGCTGAACGGTCCAGCGCAGGTGGCACACCTGACCGCGATGGGTGACTGGGCCAAGGATGGCAAGTTCATCTACACCGGTCGCAGAAACGAAGGTGGTGCGAACTTCCGGTCAGGCGAATGCGCATTGTTCACTGAAAGTTCGGCAGGTTACGCGGGCATCAAGGCAGAGGCCGAATTCGACTTTGACGTCCGCCCGCTGCCCTACTGGGAAGCCGTCACAAGTGAGCCGCAGAACACCATTATCGGTGGCGCATCCCTTTGGGTAATGGAAGGTCATGACCCTGAGGAGTACAAGGGCGTCGGAGAGTTTCTGAGCTTCCTGTCATCGTCTGATGTGCAGTCGGCCTGGCACCAGAACACCGGATACCTTCCGATCACGGCCGAAGCGGGTGATGCGACCCGTGCGGCAGGTTTTTATGACGAAAACCCCGGCACCGACATCGCAGTGATCCAGATGACCGCGAAAGAGCCGACCGCGAATTCCAAAGGTCTGCGTCTGGGGTCATTCGACCAGATCCGCGGTATCATCGACGAAGAGCTTGAGGCCGTCTGGGCCGGTGAGAAAACTGCTCAGGAAGCGATGGATAGCGCGAAGGAACGTGGTGACGCGCTGCTGCGCCGCTTCGAATCCGCCAATCAATAAGTCATAACTTCATGCGGGCCCTTCTCGGGCCCGCATAGTCATTCTCCAGTGGACTTTCAGGATGGAAAAACGCGTCACCTTTCGCGGCTGGCTATTGCCATTGGCGCTGATCGCCCCACAGGTCATCATTTCCGCCGTCTTCTTCTTTTATCCCGCCGGTCAGGCGGTGTGGCAGTCCCTGTTCATTCCCGACCCGTTCGGTCTGTCGTCGCAGTTTGTGGGGCTTGGCAACTTTGAGTTCCTGCTGAGCGACAAGTATTATCGCGCATCTTTCGTCACAACCGCCGTGTTTTCGACGCTTGTGACGCTCTGTTCAATGATTCCGGCGCTATTTCTGGCAGTTATCGCGGACAGGCTCATTAAAGGTTCGGGTGTTTATCGCACATTGCTGATCTGGCCCTATGCCGTGGCCCCCGCTGTGGCCGGTGTGCTTTGGCTGTTCATGTTCAATACACGCGTTGGTGTGGTGTCATGGTATCTCAGCCAGCTTGGCTATGACTGGAACCATGTCCTGAACGACACCGAAGCTATGGGGTTGGTTGTTGTCGCCTCGGCCTGGGGCCGCATCAGCTATAACTTCCTGTTCTTCTTTGCAGCGCTGCAATCCGTTCCCCGCTCGGTCATCGAAGCGGCGGCAATTGACGGCGCGCATTTCTGGCGCCGGTTCTTCACAATAGTGTTGCCGCTGCTATCTCCGACAGCCTTCTTCTTGCTGGTAGTCAACGTTGTTTACGCCTTCTTTGAAACCTTCGGCGTTATCCACACAATCACCGGCGGCGGCCCGCAACAGGCGACTACAATTCTTGTCTACAAGGTCTTCTCAGACGGGTTTGTCGGGCAAGACCTTGGCTCATCCTCGGCGCAATCGGTCATTCTGCTGATCGTGGTCGGCCTGCTGACCGTGATCCAATTCAAATACGTGGAAAAGAGGGTGCATTACTGATGGCGGCCCAACAACACGGAATGGTCGAGAAACGCGGTGCGGGCATCTGGTTGACCCATGCGTTCATGATCCTTGGCGTTTTGATAATCTTCTTCCCGATCTGGCTGGCCTTTGTGGCCTCGACCGTGACCCAGGCCGACATCGTCTCGCCGCCCATGCCCGTGGTGCCGGGTGATCAGTTCTGGGTGAACTACAAAGCGGCGCTGTTCTCAGGGGTAAACGTGCCGGTTGCGACGATGCTGTTCAACAGTCTGGTGATGGCCATTGGCATCGCGGTGGGCAAAATCATCATCTCGCTACTGTCCGCTTTTGCGATTGTCTACTTCAAGTTTCCCGGCCGCACGACGTTCTTTTGGTTGATTTTTCTGACCCTGATGCTGCCGGTCGAAGTGCGGATCGTTCCAACATTCGAGGTTGTGGCCGGGTTTGGCATGCTCAACAGTTACTACGGTCTGATCTTTCCCCTGATTGCCTCCGCCACGGCAACGTTTCTATTCCGTCAGTTCTTCCTGACCATCCCTGATGAACTGGCCGAAGCTGCCCGCGTGGATGGCGCGCGACCGATGCGGTTCTTCATCGACATTTTAGTGCCCATGAGTCGAACCAATATCGCGGCGCTGTTTGTAATCCTGTTTATCTACGGCTGGAACCAATACCTGTGGCCGCTGCTGATCACGACAGACCCTGAAATGAACACCATCGTGATGGGCATCAAACAGATGTTCCCATCGGGTGATGATTTTGCGCATTGGCCCACAATTATGGCGACCTCAATTCTGGCAATGATCCCTCCGGTCATCGTGGTGGTGTCGATGCAAAAGCTCTTTGTCCGCGGCCTTGTCGATAGCGAGAAGTAAGAAATGGCAACAGTAACACTTGAAAATGTCAAAAAAAGCTTTGGCCCGACGGATGTGATCCACGGTATTGATGTCGATATCGCAGACGGAGAGTTCATCGTGATCGTCGGCCCCTCGGGCTGCGGTAAATCCACGCTGCTGCGAATGGTGGCAGGGTTGGAAACGGTTACGTACGGGGAAATCCGGATCGGCGAGGAACGGGCCAACGACAAAGAGCCAATGGATCGGGACATCGCGATGGTGTTCCAGAACTATGCGCTCTACCCGCACATGTCCGTGCGTCAGAACATGGGTTACGGCCTGAAGATTGCCGGACTTCCCAAAGATCAGATCGATCAAAAGGTGACTGCCGCGGCCAAGCTATTGCAGTTGGAACCCTTGCTGGATCGTAAGCCCAGACAGCTGTCGGGCGGTCAACGCCAAAGGGTGGCCATGGGCCGTGCCATTGTCCGCGAACCAGCTGTCTTCCTGTTTGATGAGCCGCTCTCGAACCTCGATGCCAAGCTGCGTGTTCAGATGCGCCTGGAGATCCGAGAGCTTCAGGAAAAGCTTGGAGTCACCTCCCTGTACGTTACGCACGACCAGGTCGAGGCCATGACAATGGCGGACAGGATGATCGTGATGAATGGCGGTATCGCCGAGCAGATTGGAACGCCACTGGAAGTTTACGAAACACCCAGAACTCTGTTCGCAGCGCAGTTTATTGGCAGCCCTGCGATGAATGTGTTTGATGCCCGACGTGAAAACGGGATGGTCAAGATCGGAGAAATTGAGATCGGTGCATCCCAGGGGCCTGATATCGAGGTAAAATTGGGCATGCGGCCAGAGCATCTGTTGTTGGATGAAAACGGTCCGCTGGAAGCTACGATTCAGATTGCGGAACCGTTGGGGGCAAACACACTATTGCATGGCCAACTCATAGGCACTGGCAGCGCGATTACGATAAGCCTTCCGGGTGTCCACCCAATCGAAGGCCAGCATCCGAACATGCGGTTTTCGATCGCCTCAGAGAATATGCACCTGTTTGACCATTCAACCGGTGAAAGGCTGCAAAACTGATGACGTTTCCACAGGTTGAAGCCTTTCGTGGCGGTGAAAACCTGATCCGGGTTGTGGGTCATCGCGGCGCACGCGGCGTTCTGCCTGAAAACAGCATGATCGGCTTTGACTTTTCGCTGTCCATCGGCGTCCCGCTCCTGGAATTTGACGTCGTGCTTACGGCAGATGACGTTCCGGTCATAACCCACAACCACCGACTGCACGCACCGACATTTCGTGACGCCAATGGTCGATTTTTGGTGGGAGAAGAGCCAAAGGTTTCCTCGTTGACCGTCGAACAGATTCAGCAATTCGACATCGGGCGGTTGGACGGGCATTCGGCTTATGGTCGTCGCTTTCCAGACCAGGCCCAAATGGATGGTGTTCGTGTTCCAACGCTGATGAACCTGCTGGAATTGGTCGATGACCCAAAATACAGCGATGCCTGTCTGATGCTCGAACTAAAGTCAGATCCCGATCTGGCCCATGATACGCCCTACAGAGAGAATTTTGTCGGGCGGGTTCTTCAAGACGTTCGCGCCAAGAAATTGTCATCGCGTGCGGTTCTGCACAGTTTTGACTGGACTCTATTGGAAGAATGTCAGCGACAGGCCCCCGATATGCCGTCTTCGTACCTGACGCAGCTTCCAGAGAACGCAGCCGATGTGGGCGAGGACTCATCAAAAACAGTTTGTCCGGACTTTCGTGGCCGTCGCGATGAAATTCCAAAGTTGGTCAAGGAAGCGGGTGGTGGGCTTTGGTGCCCGTACTTTGCAGATGTGACCGCAGAAAATGTTGATCATGCAAAATCGTTGGGCCTGTGTGTTGCAGTGTGGACAGTCAACGAACCCGACGACATAGACAGGATGATCAATCTTGGTGTGGATTCAATCGTGTCGGATTATCCCGGACGAGTTCAAAGACATCTTTCGGATTTCGGCATCAGGTGGAATACCGCGCGATAGGACAGCCAGAATTTGCATGAATGCAAAGGGCACTGTCCTGTCCGGACTTTAAAAGCCGGGTGTCCAATCCTCTCCCCAGACCTCACGCCATAGGAAAGATCGGGGCGAGTTCGATTTGACATGCCCCACATTCCAAAGGGCCCATTTCGGATCCGAATATGGCCCCCACTGCTGATCCAACCGAGCACAAAGCTCTTTCACAACAGACGCATATTCCGGATCATCTGCCATGTTCACACGTTCATCAGGGTCATTCGCCAAATCAAAGAGCGTATGTCCAAATCCAAAAGAGGTGGGCTAAAAGCGGCGCATGAAGTTCCATCGGCAGGTTCGGGTCGAGCGAATTTCCTCCTGCTCCATGAAAATCTCATCGGCCCAATCCGCCGTATCCTGTTCAAGCAGAGGCCGCATCGTACGCGCGTGGCTTTCTCTCGCTCCAATGGTTTAGCGCCTGTGTAATCAAGCATCGTGGCAATGATGTCCGTTGCCCCAACCAGATGATCGCAAACCTGTCCACGGCGCGGCGCGTGCTGTGATTTGATGATCATCGGGATGTGGCTGGCCTCGCAATGCGTATTTGACGGCCGGCTATCTTCGCCATGACCCCAAAAGCCATGTTCGCCTGAAGCCATGCCATGATCGGACATATAGATCACCACGTATCGTCGGTTTGGCTATGCACCTCAGACGGACCTGTTCGGGTGCCTTTGACGTATAGCAAGGAAGATTTCAGACCCGAGACCTAAAGGCATAGCTCATATGCGCACATGGCCCGCAAAGGTCAGCTCAAATGCTTCTAAACAGATACGTCATTGTTCCGAACGCAACCGCATCTTGTGATGGGCGGCAATGCGGCGGGATACATCTGTCGGATTGCCACAGGGATCAATTGCGCCAACTCTTGCGAAGTAACCGCGATCCACATCCGCAAGCGTATCGCAATACACCCGTAGCGATGAAGGCCGTTCAGAAAACGCCAACACCTGTTCGATACGTCCAAGCAGGTTCTTCCGGTCCGTCGCAGGTTCAGCCGGGTTCGCGGCACCGCATTTGAAATGTACCGAGGCTTGCAGACACCGTGCCGATGTAACCGCATTGATCTCGGCCAAGCCCGACGGCACATCCTGATCAGAACCAAGCCGGAAAACAGCCCCCGATATCCCCTTGTCCCGATGGGCGGCCAATGTGTCCAGCATACCGGTATCAGATGCGGAAAAACCGTGATTGATCACATGGTAGTACACTGATCCAGCTGCCAGATCATCTTTGGACCTCATCCGGGACAGATAAATCGGCAGCCCTGTGAACGCCTGCGCAACCGAAATTGCAGGTAGACAGTCTTCATACTTATCCCAATCGATGGTGATCTCCCAACCCGTAAGGACTCCGTACAACGATTGGGCCAACCCAACATCGGCCTCCGTCGGGGCACCAAAGCTGAACAAGGTCGGGCGGACACCCAAACCGTGCAGCGCCCGCAGCCTGTCGACGCGATCGGGGCGTCGGATGTCGGACATGGGTATTCTGATATCGCGGACACCCATCTCAATCAGGGCCAGCAGCGGATAGTCATTTCGGGCCAATTTGCGGTCAAACTCATCCAATCCGCCGGACGGGGCGATTTCGCTGATTTCAGCCCAGTTGGCCCGCAGGTCGAAACCGATGGATGGACGCTTGTTTTCCAATGGGGTTGGCCCTGCCGGACATGCCAGTGCAGCCTCTTGTTCGGCCCCCTGCTCTGCCCCCTGCGTTCTGACGATCTGAACCGTATGCCCATTTTCGTAGATATTGACGACAAAGTAGCCAAGCTTTCCCCGGTCATCCCGACCATACTCGGTACCTTCCGGCGGCGCAGCGCGCAGCATTTCACTGTAGTCCTGCCGCACGAAACTGGTTGCGGGCGCAAGGTAATAGTCAGTCCCCAACACGCGGTCATACCAGAAGTTGTGGGCATGACCGCAGAACATCAGATCCACTTTGTGTGTCTTGAGCAATCCAAGCAGCCACTCTCGGCCCGGAGGATCTGTGTTGTCGTAATGCGGAGACTCATCTGGCGTGCAGATATAGGCCGGGTGATGATAGGCTAAGACAATGCGCCCAGTTGTCTGTTTCAAAGTGGTCTCAACCCATTGGCGTTGCTCTGCTTCCTCGGGCAGGCCCGAATTGAGCAGTTGGGCATTGAACATCACAAATGTGATGCCCTTATGGACAATGCTTTGGTATTGCGGCCCGAACTCCTGCGTCCAGGCCGCGATCATCGGCGGCGTGGTCGGGGCGGCAGGGGCACCCGAGACGGGTGTATCCCCGATATCGTGGTTTCCCGGTGTGAAATAGATCGGCACCGAAAGCTCCGAGGCTATCCTGCGAAATGCGTCGGCGGCCTGACTGTATATCGGTCCGGATTCGGGAACGGGGTGCACCAGATCACCCAGATGCAGAACAAAGTCGATGTCACGTTGGTTGAGGTCGGACACCACGTGCCGGAACCTGCGATTCGCGCGCGCGTTTACAGGGAAGGGTGAATTGCAGCTGTCTTCATCGACATTGACATGTGTATCGGAGATCACGGCGAACGAAAAAACCCGCTCGCCGAGATGTGTATTTTGTGGAATGGCCATCGCTCAGCCGCCCGTGGTCAAGACTGACGCCTTGCCAGTGCGTGCCGCCTCGATCCGACTGCGGATCAGGACAAATACCGACAGTGCAGTCAGACCCCAGAAGACAATACAGATCGCATTGCGGAAGAAGATCGTCGGATCACCATCAGAGATCAAAAGCGATTGTCGGAAGTTGTCTTCAAGCAACGGCCCCAGCACAAAGGCGATAAGGAAAGGTGCCACTGGAACATCCAGCTTAAGCATCAAATAACCGACCAGCCCCATCGACAGCATGATGAAGACATCAAACAGTGTGTTGTTCACCGCATAGGCACCGTAGACGCACAGTACGAAAACGATGGGGTACAGGATTCTGTTCGGCACCGTTGCGACCCGGCTGAAGAACTTGATCGCGACTTTGCCGACCACAAACAAATAGGCCGAGCTGAGCAGGATGCCCATGAACAAGGCGTAGATCATTGGCAGGTTCTGGTCGAACATCAGCGGACCAGGGCGCAAGCCGTGGATCATGAAAGCACCCAGAATAACCGCCGTAATCACATCGCCCGGGACACCCAGAGCAAGCAACGGGATCATGGTTGCACCGGCAACCCCGTTGTTGCCCGCCTCAGCGGCGGCAATGCCCTCGATTTCACCCTTACCGAAGTTTTCCGGGTTCTTCGAGTTCCGGCGCGCCTCGGAATAGGACAGAAACGCTGCTGGCGCACCCCCGATCCCGGGAATTGCACCCAGGATAACGCCAAAGATACTGCCGCGCACAACGGACTTCAGCACGCGCTTGAACTCGGCAAAAGTCGCGCCTGTGCCCAATTCCTGCTTAGACGCTCCGGGCGGTCGGGCACGTCGCGTCGCACGGTCAATGATTTCGGGCAAGGCAAAGAGCCCGATCAGAACCGGTATAAAACTTAGGCCGCTCATTAGGCGATAGTCGCCAAAGACAAAGCGTTCCGTGCCATAGATCAGATCCAGACCGACTGTCGCCAAGATCAGGCCAAGCGACGCGGATACGATGCCTTTTGACAGGCTGGGACCGGATACACCGGCGATGATGGTCAGCGAGAAGACAATCAGCGTGAAGAATTCTGGCGGACCAAACCGCAGCGCGAAGCTGGCCAGAACGCCAGCAAACAGGATCAGCGCAATGTTCGAGATCAGATCCGCCACACAGGACGAATACAGGGCAATGTCCAGTGCCTTACGTGCTTGCCCTTTCTGTGTCAGCGGATAGCCATCCAAAACGGTACAGGATGCCGCCGGCGTCCCCGGCGTCTTGATCAGGATCGCGGTCAGAGAGCCACCATAAAGGCCGCCTTTGTAAACACCCAGCAACAGCAAGATGCCCGCCACCGGAGGCATGCTGAACGTAAATGGCAGCGCCAGCGCCACGCCCATCGGCGTGGTCATGCCGGGGATTGCCCCGATCACTGTCCCAATCGCAACACCGATGCCTACGACAAGAATGTTTTGAAGGCTGAAGAAAATCGAAAAGGCTTCGAGAATGATATCCATAGGTTACGACTCCTTTTCACCCAAACATGCCAAGCGGAATTGGAACGTTGGCGACATAGCGAAAGAACAGATACAGCAACACCGGCACCCCGATGCTCAGACAGGCGATCATTACGTATTTGCGTTCGCCAAAAAACAGCATCATCGCGGCAATCAGAAACACCGATGTCACCACCATGCCAAGGGTCGTCAGGCTGAAATAAAAGCCGAACAGGACGACGATCATAACAAGTGTGCGCAACACCGCCGGGAGTGTGGCCAACTTGTATTGCGCTGCCGCCTCGGCATCTTCCTCATCATCAGCCGGGGGCTGTTGCAGAAAAATGCTTTCCAATATTAGGGCCACTGATGCGAGCACTGCCCCCCAGGCGATTATTCTTGGCCAGAAATCCGGAGACAACGCCGATATCTTCACGCTTCCCGGCACCGCAACGCCTTTTGGAATAAACAAGAATATCGCCGCAAGCCCCACCGCGCAAAAAATGACCCCGGCCAAAAGGTCTCTGCTTTTGGTGAATTGCATTTCGTTTCCTCCCTGGATGGCCGTCATCTGCAAAGTCCGCAAAGACACACCACCTTTGACTTTCGCCTCCGCGTTGACGTCCGGAATCGCACCTCACCCAAACCCTCCGACGGTATGATGCGTTTCACTAAATAGTTGCCAACGGTAAGTAAATAACATATGGTTTTGATAAGGGCAATAAAAAAAACACGTCCAAACAAACCTAGTTAAGGGAGGTAACCTTATGGTTTTTTTAAATAAAATAGCTGCAGCCGCCGGATTCGCTGTGGCGCTTACCGCATCTGCGGCGATGGCGGAGTATCCATCCAAACCCGTCACGCTGGTTGTTCCATACGGCCCAGGCGGCGCAGCTGATCTGGCGGCCCGCATCATCGGCGCCGAGGCCCCGGAATACCTTGGCGGCAATGTGCTTGTGGTTAACCAGGCCGGTGCCGGTGGCGTCACCGGCTCAACCATGGTGGCCAAGGGGAACCCTGATGGGCACACTCTGCTGATGTCACGCGTTGGCTCGCAGGCTACGGTGCCCGCCATGAACACCACCATTCCCTACACGTGGGACGAGTTCACCTTTTTGGGGCTGGTGGAGACCAACCCCTTTGTGATCGCAGTTGGCGCGGATTCCGAATACCAGTCCTTCGAAGATCTGGCCAACGCGATCCAAAGCGGTGAACGTCTGACCTATTCCTCCGCTGGTGTCGGAACATTGCTGCACATGGCTGTTTTGATCCTGTTGGATGATCTGGGCGTCGATCCCGAGGCGTTGATCCACGTGCCCTTCAAAGGGGGCGGCGCAGCAACCACAGGTGTTGTCAGCGGAAATGCCGACTTCATCTTCCACAACCTCTCAGGTCTGATCGGTCCGATCGAAAGTGGTCAGCTTCGCCCCCTGCTGACCAGCACGACCGAACGCGTACCATCTCTGCCCGACACGCCGACCGCCGCAGAAGCCGGTCACCCGGCGCTTGAAGCGGTGGTAGGCTGGTCCGGCGTCTGGGGCCCGAAAGACATGCCGCAGGAAGCTGCGGACAAGTGGGTCGCAGTTCTGGAAAACCTGTCCACCGATGAAAGCTGGATCGCATCCACAGAAAAGCTGGGCTCAATCCCGCAGGTCATGTCACCAGAGGACACCAAGATCTTTGTCGAAGCCCAGTATAACAAATTCCGCGAAGTGGCGGATAAGTTGGGAATGGTTGTGCGCTAACGGCACCCCGGTAACCGATGAAGACAAAATGGGCCTCTCGGTTAAGCCGGGGGGCCTTTTTTCTCGTAGAGTTTTCGCTCGGGGATGCGCCGAATGACGACCACAATCATTCAGGCAATTTTGCCGTTGTGGGGCTACCTGATCGTCGGCTACCTGCTGCGTCGGGCCATCCCACGATCACAGGTTTTCTGGCGCTGGCTGAATCAGATAAGTTATCTGGTGCTGTTGCCGCTGACCATCTTCGCCCTGCTTGTCAGGGCTGGAGCGCTGGCCGCCTTATCGCTCAAGCTGGGCTTGGTTCTATTTGCTGCCTATCTGATCCTGTTCACGGCGCTTGCCCTGTCTTATTTGCGCATTTCCGCTCTGCGCCAACATACCGATGCCTATAGCAGCATGGTGCAGACTGCCACCCGACTGAACGTACCTGCTGGGGTGTTGCTCACTACCACTCTGGTCGGAGCATCAGCGGATGCGGCCGTGGGAACGATCATTATCGCAACCGTACCTCTGATCAATTTCGCTAATGTTCTGATTATTATGATCTGCCATCGGCCGCCACATTCCTCGGTCCTGACCATCGCGCGCATGACCGCGTTCAACCCGCTGGTCATCGCCTGCACCGCGGGGCTCGGGTGTCTTTTATTCGGCGTTGACCTTCTGGCAGCCCCGGCCGAGCTACTAACCATCATCGCCCAGATCGGACCCCCAGCAATGCTAGTGGGGATCGGGGCATCACTGGACGGGCTACGAATACAAGGGCAAATGCGCTTTGTTGTGGCCGCAAATATAGCCAAGCTGCTCGCACTGCCGATGTTGGTTCTGGCATTCGGGTGGATGGTGGCATTGGGACCACTGCACTTGTTAATTGCCGTGATCTTTGCCGCCCTGCCAACCGCACCCAACGGCCTTGTGCTGGCGCTGCAGTTTGGCGGGGACATCCGGACCTATTCCGCAGCCCTGCTGTGGCAGACAGTGGCGGCAATCGCAACGCTACCATTCTGGATCTGGCTTGCCGCTGCTGCCTGAAGACAAAAAAGCGGCCCGCGCAAACGGGCCGCAGACACAAAGCCCAGCTAGGATCAGACCAGATCAGGCTTTGCCGGAGGAACATAAGGAAGCCGCGCCTTTGCTTTGGTATCAGCGGCACCCGCGTTTCGAATATAACGGTTGTCATCGTCGGCCCGAACGATGTTGACCCAGGTCGGACTGCCACCGGTGGCGCGATGAATCATCAGGCGGCGCTGCTGATCCAGTGCGATTTCCTTGGACAGTGCCTCTGGGTCCCAATTGTGCATTGCGATTTCACGCAGCTCGGCCAAGGCTTCGGCATGGGCAGGATCGTCGATCAGATTGTTCAACTCATTGGGGTCGGCATCGATATCATAAAGCAGCTCATCCACGCCTTCGAGATACATGTATTTCAGCGGCCCTTTCTTCACCATACGACTGACACCAGTCGACCCATCGGCAGCGAATTCAGAGATACAGATGTCATCCATCCCGGAGGTATCGCCGTTCAGCGCGGGCACCAGCGATTCACCGTCAATACCGCCACCCGCATAATCATCGAACGGTTTTCCTGCAGCCAGATCCAGCAACGTGGGCATCAGATCGATCAGCGAAGCATTCTGCTTTACACGCCCCGGCTTGAAACGGTTGGGCGCATGGACAACGAACGGTATCTTTGCCGCCCACTCAAAGAAATGCTGTTTGTACCACATGCCACGCTCACCCATCATGTCGCCGTGATCAGCGGTCAAGATGATAATCGTGTTGTCGGCCAGCCCACATTTCTCAATCGTCTCGCGCAGCTGAGCCACCTTGTCGTCGACATATGAAATCATGCCGTAATAGCCATGCCGCGCGATCCTGCGGTTTTCCGGGGTTACCGTGAATTCGTGGCGGCCCTGACAATAATGAAGGTTCCGGCTTAGGTGATCTTTCCCATCCAACGGAATCTCATCGACCGCCGGATATTCGATCTCATCGTGGTCGTAACGGTCCCAATAATCCTGAGAGATGACGTAAGGAGAATGCGGTTCCGTAAAGGAAACGGTCAGATACCAAGGCTTACCGTCACCCTTGCGTGCCAAATCGTAAATCGCCTGCACGCCGTTGTAAGCGACCTCGTCATCGTAATCCATCTGCATGGTCCGGATCGCAGGGCCGCTTTCAAGGATCGGTGCCATGGTCAGGTTAGTCGGGCGATATTCGCGCCCTTTTGTCCAGTCGACTGTCCAGGCAAAGTTTGCAGGATAGATCTCGGTCGTGTGCCGCTTTTCGTAGCCATGAAACTGATCGGCGCCAACAAAGTGCATCTTACCACTCATTTCAACGTGATATCCTAGGGACCGCAGGTAATGCGCAAATGTGGGAATCGATGACTGGAACTCGCTGGCATTGTCATACATGCGAATATTAAACGGCAATCGTCCCGCATGCATCGATGCACGCGAAGGTCCGCACATGGGCAAATTGCAATAAAAGTTTTCGAAAACAACACCCTCTTCGGCCAGACGCGCCATATGCGGGGCCTTTACGGTTTTGTTTCCCTGAAAAGGCATGGCCGGTCCGGCCATCTGATCCGCCTGGATAAACAAAATGTTCGGTTGTTCAGTTGCCATTGTCTTGCCTCGTTCAGCTTTCAGTCCCGAAATTCGCCCCAGCCCAATCCGCAGGAGGCATATCGCCGCGAATTGCACCGGGTCAGGCCGGCACTATTCGCGGGTATTAAGTACCTGGGCAGCAATAAATTCGAACCGCAAGCAGGGTAACTTGCTGTGTTCCCCGCAGAAAATGACGCTTTTGCCGCCTCAAGTCATTGCCACCAAAGGTCAATCTTAAGAAACAGATTATCTCTGCGCTTACGTGTAGTCAATATTTAATTACCGTCTTTAATTAATTGCAACACGGTTAGAATACATTTGAAGAAGTGAATTGTAGGAGAGTGGCTGTGCAGGATGGCAAGCCCCAAGAACACGGTCAGCCCGAAAAGGGTACAGCGGCCTTGCGGCGACATAACAGGGAATGGCTGGTCAGCCTCATTGCCCGCAGCGGGCCGGTGACGCGTGGTACCCTCGCAGGTCTGACCGGTCTGACTGGCGCGGCAATTTCCCGAATTACGCGCGAACTGATCGACGCCAAACTGGTCAGAGAAGGAGACCCCATCGCCGTACCCGGCCGGGTGGGCCGACGGGAATACAACCTGTCGATCAATCCCACAGGGGCATTTTTTCTGGGAATTTCGCTGACCGCCAACCGTCGCAGTGTAAGCCTGGCAAACGCTGATGGTGAAGTTTTGCGGGCAGCGGATTGCAGCGACATACCCATAGATGATCCGCTAGCCTTTCTTACTGAATTGGGAAACCGGGCCAAGACGTTGGCCTTTGACGAAGCGATGGAACGTGATCGCCTTTTGGGTGTCGGGGTTTCTTTTGCCATGTCAGCAGGTCCCGATAGCAGCTCGGGTAACGGCCTCATCAGTTCAGAGCCTTTGGGCTGGAAAGACGTCCCCGTGCGAGACACGCTTTCGCAGTCGCTGAATTTGCCAGTGCAGGTGGAACATCGCGCTAGTGCAATCCTGTGCGGTGAACTTCTTGGGGGGCAAGAGTTAAAAAGCGTCTATCTGATAAATGCAGCTCTTGGCCTGGGCAACAGCGCCTATTTCGATGGTAGATTTCTGACCACCTCGGATCACGGGTTTGGGGATCTGTCGCACTATTCGACATCGCATTCGGACAAACTTTGCACATGTGGTCGCACTGGGTGTATGGAGGTTGCCGCCTCGGGGAAAGCCATCCTGAACGCGCTCGGTTCCGAGTTTGCGCCTTCGCAACGCGTTGCGACGCGCTTGGCAAAAGCGATAGAAGCCGCGAACGCCGGTGACCCGAGTGTTCGAACCCACTTTCGCGATGCCGGCACGCAGCTGTCTTATGGCGTTGATGCGATCCTCTCTCTTTTCGATCCCGAAAGTGTCATCGTCGCCGGTGAAGTGGGGCGTCAGGCTGATTACTACCAGGGCCTTGTTGACGGACTTGAAAAAGTCGGACGACCCAATGCCCGCGACATCATCATGCAAAGCTCGATAACCTCGGAAGAGGCCGCTGTCAGCGTGGCACTGCAGAATTTCCTCTATTCAGGAAGCCTGATTGGTACGTTGACGCATGCTCTGTAAGCGACCAATTGGCTTGAACCTCAGAAGAACAGGTTCAGCGCCGCGATCGAAACGATCAGGAACAGGATGGTCATGACGCCGCCAGCGCGCACAAAATCAACGACACGGTAACCGCCCGGCCCCATCAAAAGCGCATTGACCTGATGGGTCGGGATAAGGAACGAATTCGAGGTGGCAATCGCCACAGTCAGCGCAAAAATTGCCGGATCAGCACCGGCGCCCAGCGCGATATTGACGGCCAATGGCACCAGCAGGACCGTGGCGCCGACATTTGACATCACCAGCGTGAAAAAGGTCGCAAGCGCCGCCACGCTGGCCTGAATGACCCAGACCGGCATGCCGTCCAGAACCACAAGCACCTGATTAGCGATCCAGGCTGCCGTCCCCGAAGATTGCACCGCCTGTCCCAATGGAATGAGACTGGCTAACAGAAAAACCGTCGTCCAACTGACCGCGTTATAGGCCTCATCCATAGACAAAACACGGCTGACGACCATGCCCATCGCGCCGACCAGAAGGCACAGCGAGAGACGCAGGTCGGAAAACAGGATCAGCGACACCGCAATAACAAAGAACAACAAAGCCCAGCCGATCTTTTTCGGGCGCAGATCCTCATGGGGGAAATCGGTGGTGACCACAACGAAATCGCGGTCTTTCTCAAGCCGTGCCAGTGCTTCCCAAGCAGTGTGGCAGACCAGGGTATCACCGGCCTGATACGGGATCTCGCCAAGATCTTCCTGGTCCCGCGACAATGTTTCGCCACCGCGGTAGATCGCCAGAGGTGACAGGCCATAGACTTTTCTCAACCACAGCCCCCTGCCGGTTTGACCAATCAGACCAGAGCCGGGCGGGATCACCACCTCGGCGATACCTGCCTTTCCAGCTCCCAGCGTTTCGACAAATTCATCCAGCTCCGAACTTTCAGTCAGACCGTATTCATCCAGAAACGCGGTTACGGCCTCTTCCGCTGCGATCACGGCGATTGTGGCGGGGGCGACCAATTCAGTATCTCGAGGCGGCGCAGGATAAGTGCGCCCCTGATAGTGTGTGGCAATGATTTGCAGGTGGTACTTGCGCTGAACCTCATCGATGCTGTGACCGACAAGCGTGCTGCCTTCGGGGATGCGTATCTCATGGATCTGCCCATCCAGCCCGTAGGTGCCGTTGACATAGTCCAACATTGAGTTGCCCGCTGGCCCGTCTGTTGACTTGGTGCTCGGCAGAACGAACCGGCCAAAAATGATAAAATACATCAAGCCGGTCGCCAAAAGACACAGGCCGATAGGGGTTACGGAAAACAGTGAAAAGGTGGTGATCTGCGCATCAGCCGGCAGGGTGTCGTTGATCGACAGGATCAAGTCGTTGAGCAGGATCAGAGGGGACGACCCCACCATGGTCATTGTTCCACCCAGAATGGCACAGAACCCCATTGGCATCAGCAGCCGCGACATCGGAAACCCGGTTCGGGTTGAGATGCGACTGACCACCGGCAAAAACAGAGCCGCCGCACCGACATTCTGCATAAAGCTGGATATTACCCCAACCGCACCCGAGATCATCAGGATCAATCGGTTCTCGGTGCCGCCACCTACCCGTGTGATCCAGGCTGCAACGGTCGACATCACGCCCGTTCGGTCCAGCCCCGCACCGATAATCATGACTGCGATGATCGAAATCACTGCGTTACTGGCGAAGCCGTCAAACAGGCTGCGCACATCAATCAGGTTTTCAAGTCCCGGCACTGCCGTCAGCAATCCCAAGGTGACCATGACCAGCACAGCCGCTATATCGACACGGACAATTTCCGAAACAAAAAGCCCGATCGTTGCTGCCAACAGCAACAATACGACGACCATCTCAAATGTAAGCCCCAGCGCGTCCATGCCTCACCTCAGTTTATTCTTGTCCGTATCTCTTATGCCCGGGCACGCCCGTAATAGAGCTGACTGACATGCTCAGCCCCGCTTCCATCACCGCACGCACGGCGGCCGCATAAACACCTGGAGCTGGTGCAGGGCACAATAATCCTCGGCATAGGCGTTCAGTTCTAGTGAGACACGCGGGTTGTAAATCTCAGTCCCCTCGCCAATCGCCCTGCCGGTTTCCGCACGGATTTTGCCCGCGCAACGGACGAGCATGATACGGATAAGCCCGTCCCTGGCGGAGCGCGATGTTTCGCAGATCTGATCAATCAAAGACATGGTCTATCCCAGTCGGTCAGGGACAGGGCGACACATGGCCGCCCTGCTCTGGTGAGTGGTCACAGCCGAGGCTGCTGGGGAATAAGATCATCTTTGTTGATGCCAGCCACAGAGACGGGTTTTTTCATCGCGTCGCGGCGGAATGGCTCGCCCAATTCCTGGTTCAGAACGACCTCGATGAAAGTGGTCACGTTGTCGTTCATCTGCTCTTTGACGGCTGTACGCAGGGCCTCGGTCAGATCGTCCATCGAAGTGACCTGTACGCCCTTCAGTCCGCAACCTTCCGCGATTTTGGCATAGTTCACGTCCAGGTTCAGTTCGGTGCCGACAAAGTTGTCGTCAAACCAAAGTGTCGTATTTCGCTTTTCCGCCCCCCACTGATAGTTGCGCCGGATCGTCATCTTCGTGATCCATTGACGCCAGTTGCTGCGCCCAGGTGGATTTCGCAACGGCAATCGCGTCTTCACGTTCCTTACGACCAGCGTCGCCCGCGTGTTCGCCCAATTTGTCAAGAATCTGCTCGGCGACCATGCGTGCGTCACCCTGAATGCCCACTGCAACCTTCTTGGTCAGACCGATCCGGTCTGCATTGATGTCGACCTGAATGATCTTGGCGTCGTTGGGCCAGTATTCGCTCTGATAGGCGGGCAGCGACGAAAACGGGTTAAGCCGTGTGCCGAGGCATAAAACCACATCCGCTTTCGAAATCATCTCCATCCCAGCCTTGGAGCCATTGTAACCCAGCGGGCCACAGGACAGCGGATGCGAGCCGGGGAAAGCGTCGTTGTGCTGATAGTTGCAACAAACCGGCGCTGAAAGACGCTCGGCCAAACGTGCGCTGGCATCGACGCCGCCAGACAGGATCACGCCCGCACCGTTCAGGATTACAGGGTGTTTGGCGTTGCTAAGAAGGTCCGCAGCCGCGCTGATCGCGTCAGCATCACCGCGCGGATGTTCGATCCGTACCACCTGTGGCAGTTCGATGTCGATGACTTGCGTCCAGTAGTCGCGCGGAATGTTGATCTGCGCCGGGGCAGAGCCGCGGAGCGCTTTCAGAATGACCCGGTTCAGAACCTCGGCGATGCGGGTTGGATCACGCACCTCCTCCTGATAGCAGACGGCATCCTTGAACAGGTTCATCTGCGGCATTTCCTGGAATCCGCCCTGCCCGATGGTTTTATTGGCCGCCTGGGGCGTGACTAGCAACAGCGGCGTATGGTTCCAGTAGGCGGTCATGATTGGCGTTACCAGGCTGGTGATACCGGGACCATTCTGGGCGATAGCCATGGACATCTTACCTGTGGTGCGGGTGTAGCCATCGGCGCTCATGCCGGCGTTAACCTCATGCGCGCAATCCCAGAACTTGATCCCCGCTGCCGGAAACAGGTCCGAGATGGGCATCATGGCAGACCCGATAATCCCGAATCCATGTTCGATCCCATGCATCTGCAGAACTTTGATAAAGGCTTCTTCAGTCGTCATTTTCATGGCACTGTTCCCTGTTGAGATTTGAAGTCAGTCTTAAACCCGGCGGTCCGGTATCACCTGTGATCCTCAAGGATCATGTCGCTGGCTTTCTCACCGATCATAATGGCCGGAGCGTTGGTATTGCCGCTAACGATCGCGGGCATGATCGAGGCGTCCGCCACCCGAAGCCCGCGCACCCCATGCACACGCAACCGGTCATCGACTACGGCCTGTGGATCATTGCCCATGCGGCAAGTGCTGGTGGGGTGATAGATCGTCTGGCTGATATTACGTGCGGTATCCAGCAGCTCTTCGTCGGTCTGCGGGTTGTTGTTGGGGACATGTTCGCGCACGACGTAAGGCTTCAACGCATCGGTTTTCGTCATCGCCCGTGCAAACTTCACAGCCCGGATCGCGCAAAGCTCATCCGCAGGGGCAGATAAGTAGTTGGGCACGATCTTTGGATAGTCAGTCGCGTTGGGGCTGGTGATATGGATATGGCCGCGGCTTTCCGGCCTAAGCTGGCAGACAGATGAGGTGATGCCCGAAAACGGGTGCATCTCGATCCCAGGCTTGTCCGCGCTCAGCGGCTGGAAATGGAATTGGATATCGGGGGTTTCAAGCCCCTCCATCGACTTTGCAAACACCGCCACTTGGCTTGCGCCCAGGCTCATCGGCCCTTTCCGGCGGATCATATAGTTCATACCGATGCCAATGCGCGGGATCAGCCGGTTAATGGCATCATTCAGTGTCGGCACATTGACTTCGTAAACCAGACGAATTTGCAGGTGATCCTGCAATGCCTCACCAACGCCCGGCAACTCGTGGCGCACATCCACGCCAGCCCGGGTCAAAACCTCACCACGACCGATCCCCGAAAGCTCTAGAATTTGCGGCGAACCAATCGCGCCGGCGCTCAACACCACCTCTCCGCCGGGATTGAGCTGAGCGTGCTGCGGGCGCCTCTTGATGCTATAGCTGACGCCATCAACCCGCTTGGGATCCTCTGCGTCAAAGGTCAGCCCTTCGGTCAGCGCATGGGTAATGATGGTCAGGTTGCCGCGAGATTTTGCCGGATTCAGAAAGGCACGCGCGCTTGAACATCTAAAGCCACCACGGGCTGTCTGATGAAAATACCCCGCGCCCTCC
This sequence comes from Ruegeria sp. YTSC003, assembly GCF_059609785.1. Classification (NCBI taxonomy): domain Bacteria; kingdom Pseudomonadati; phylum Pseudomonadota; class Alphaproteobacteria; order Rhodobacterales; family Roseobacteraceae; genus Ruegeria; species Ruegeria sp. YTSC003. The sequence goes on from NZ_JBXWMK010000012.1 coordinate 124,374, forward strand.
TGATCCTGACCATTATAGTCTTCGGTTCGGGGGACGCCCATTTCAACGGCGGCACCAATAAACGCCTCGGCAATATCACTTTTGGCGCGAATGCGCGACACCGACAATCCGCCACTGGCGCCGTGCAGATCGGTTTCACCATCCTCATGCTGCTCTGACCGCTTGAACAACGGCAGAACCTCGTCCCAGCCCCAGCCCTTGTTGCCCAATTGGGCCCAATGGTCGTAATCCTGCTTTTGCCCGCGGACATAAAGCAGCCCATTGATTGAACTTGAGCCCCCAAGTGTCTTGCCCCGCGGCCAATCCAACGAGCGGCCGTTCAGCCCTTCGTCAGGTTCGGATTTGTAGCACCAGTTTGTGTTGGGGTTGTGCAACGTTTTGAAATACCCAACCGGAATATGAATCCATGGGTTGATGTCCTTGCCACCCGCCTCGAGCAGCAACACCCTGTTTTTCGGGTTCTCTGACAATCGGTTGGCCAGAACACAGCCTGCGGAACCCGCCCCGACAACGATGAAGTCATACGACATAAACTGAAACCTCGCCCAAGTTTGCGGCATGGCGCCAATAGGCGCACCATTCGCGATGCACATGTCCCGGTTGAGCGAAGAAATGCACTTGCGTCCAAACTGGAATCACCGCAGATCCTTATTGATTACCGTTGTATATTATTATTCTTGATAGAATCAATAATTTTTTCGATTGGCGGATTTCCAGCGCTCCATTTCCTCTAATAGTGATGATTTCTATGATTTATTTAGCGCCACACGGCCCGTGTAAGTTTCGACACCCTCTTCAAACTGGGGCAGAAAACTATTTCTTGCTATCGGTAATTTTAATAATTCTCCGGACGCCCTTCGCTATCTCACCCCAACCAAATCAACACCATGTTCTGCCGCCGCTTATGCCCCTCTACCGTTTTCTTCCGCCACACACGATCAGACGCGCACGCTCGTTGGAATGGCCATGCCTTTGAGCTAACAGCCTGGCCGCGCCTTCCGCGGTTTCTTTCAAACGCTGTCAAGCAACTTGGCAATGCCGAGCTCAACACAGTACGTATGCTGGCTGGTTCCGAAGCGGGCTGAAAGACAACGGGATACATAACTGCACCCCCGGCGCGCTCAGCACCAAATGGAGCAATTTGACACCGCCTCGGTCCAGCATTGGCCCAACTGCGGGCTGGCGTTCCGGCATTCTTTCGAATATCGCTCGAAACATCATTCAAACCCCGGCAAATTTCAAAACGGATCGCGTATTTTGCTCTTCACAATAGCTGATAGATTCGGTTGCTTTTCCACGGGGCATTGCGCGAGTGCGCGGTATTCTGGCGCTTCAGCGCTGTGTTTTGACAACAAATCATGTGTCGTGGATACAGTCGGCACGGCGGCCGGGCTGATTGCCAACAAAGAAGATGTATTGCGGCCGGCTTTTCTGAAAGATCTGGACATCCGCAATATATGCCCCGGCTTGGGCAACCTGAAAGTCATCAAAGACGTTTTGTCGGAACTGCGCGTCGGTAGCAGGTAAATTGACATTTCGAGTGGTATTAGCGGCTGCCTCCTCCCTTTGAGCGCCGGCCAAATAATGCTCAAATTCAAAGCCCTTCAGCAAAAATTGACCCTCGCCTTTCAGAAACCAAACCGCATTCGCAAGGATTTCCCGGTCGATCATTCCCTGGCGACCAGAGCGAGTTCCTTAGGCACCTACGATCTGACAGTGGACACTAGTTCGAACAATTTCACACCGACCACTATCCAGAAATTTTTGAGGGCGCTGAAGACCAAGAGAATAAACGTGTTCGCCTATCAATCAGTGTTGCAAGATCAGGAAAATTTCGGCCACTCCGCAGGCCTTCGCAAATTGTCTTTCCTGGAGGTTTTCGGTTCGCCCAGAGGCGTGTCTGCCCAAGATATTGCCCGAGGCCTTTTTGGCGGCAATCAAGGGCAGGTAGCGAATTGGATCCAAGGAACCAGATCGTGGCATTGACGCTTTCTGGCAGCATATCTGCGTTTGCGGTTCGGGGCAGCGTTGTGGGTTGCAATTTCATTGCGATGCTCGCGATCGGCTCGATGGCAGAGCCGTCAACCTATGGCGCATTTGTTTTTCTATGGTCCGGCGCGCTCTTGTTCTCCTCACTGATCTCTTTTGGCGCGCCGCTATACCTGCTCAAGGAAATGGCACTCTCTCTCACGTCTGGCGGGTATGACGCCAGCACTGCGGCCCGGCTTATCTTTGTCTTTCCTTTCGCGCTGACTGCAGTTGCTGTCCCGGTAATCCTGCACGCCGGACCCCACATCATCGCGTTCTTTCTCGATTTACCCGGCACCGACAGCACCGCGCTGATTCTGCTGGTACTGCTAGGCTTTCTGATCAACCTGAACAGCTGCATGTGCAGCCTGTTTCACGGCCTGAACCTATTGAATACCTCGATGTTTCTGAAGGACGCCGCTCCTCAGTTTTTGCTCTGACCAGCACCGCAGTCCTGTTTTTCACGGCCGAGGTGAAACTGACCTGGATGCTTGGAAGCACTGCAGCCTTGCTGACGCTGTTATGCCTGTTTGAAGCTGTTTTGTTCCTGAGCCTCAACCGAAAGGCCGGGCTGATCCGCCAAAAAGGGCGGCGCGGTTCGTTCACGCCTTATTATTGGGGCGGCACGATCACAGGCATTGCTTGGGCTCAGATCGATATTCTGATTGGAGCGTACCTGATGAGTGCCGAACAGCTGGGCCTTTACAATATCGTGCGTCGCATCTGCAATTTCGTGACACTGCCCCTGTCGATCGCAACCTGGCTGACCGTTGGCAAGTTCTCGCGCGCGTTTCAGGCTAAGGACGCCGGAGCCCTGTAAGACACAGTGCGCGCCTCGCTGATGCTGTCAAACGGAGCTGGTGCGGTTCTGACACTGGTCGTCATCGCGCTGATCCTGCCAATTCAAAGTTTCTACAACTTTCCGGCCCACACAAATTTCCTACCGGTCTGGGGTATCCTGATCATCCAAGCCGTCACCAGCCTGCTCTTTGCTCCGTCGACGACCATGGCCCAGACATCGGGGTTGGAAGCCAGCGCCATGTTTGCCCGTCTGTGGGGAATTGCCGTTTACCTGCTTTTGGCAGCAACCTTGTCAGCATGGTTCACCGGATCGGTGCTGAATGGTGTAGCTTTGCTGGCGGGCACTCTTGCGCTCAACCTCTATGTCTGGTGGAGAGTAACAGAACGCTTCGGCATCGATTCATCAGCGTTTAGTTTAGTTCGGCGGGCGTAGAGGAGATGTTCACTCTAACTCATAACCCACACTTCTTGAACGGGATCACGCGTACTTGGCATGGCGCTGGAACGGTAGTGGGCTCGGCTGCGGTCAAAAATGGCTTGGTATGACACATAGCAACGTCACTCATCACGCCCGAACATACAACACCGGTCCTGATCGTAGTTCGCGGCAGCGTTTTGGCTTACTAAGTGTCCTGTTTTTCCTCACCGGATTTGCCCCAGCCATTGTCTCGCTAGCGCTGGTTGGTGCTGCATCGATAGTTGGAATTTTGTGCATTCCCGCGACAAAGAAGCAGCTATCCAGAGTACCTAGGGAGGCTGTGTATTTTCTGATTGCCGCATTATACACGTTGACCGTGACTGCTCTGTCCTGGGGTGGGCAAGCAAACCTCTTTTCCTTTTTTGCAGAAGGCAAAGTTGCGGGGCTGCTTTTTTGGCTTTTATTTTGTATTTCTTTTTCGGAAAGACACATGTGCCTGCAAAAAGAAATTACCTGACGTGGACACTAATACTCGTTAATGTAGGATATTTTTTCGCCTCTGGAACCGAATTTCGCTACATTGACAAGCTCCCATCTGGGAGCATGATTTCAATTTATATGTCAGTGGTACTTGCTCTGGCTTTCCTGTACGAAAGCCGGCTCCCTACAAAGGGAATATTGTTTGGATTGATCCTTCTTCTGGGCAGCAGCACTGGCCTTGCAGCGCTACTTGCAGGTGTAGCAGCTAAATGGCTAAAATCAAAAAACAGAATCTCTCCTCTCAGGGTTGTTGTGTTTTCAGTTCCCCTTTGCGCCTTACTATTTATTCTTTATTATTATACACTTACATATCGAGACCGCGACTTGCTGAACCTTGAAAGTCTGGATCGATATCAATTGGCTTATGCTGGCGTCTTCTATATTCTTGAGACAATCACGTTAGATAAGTTTTTGTTTGGGTACGGTGTAGGCTCCGACCTTACCGGGATATTCAACTTTTTCCCTGTAAATGCGTCTGTGTTGTTTTGGGTTCAAAACTCAAGAGCCATTGACGGATCTACCGGCTTGGTATTTCATAACGAATTCCTAAGAGTCTTTGTTAATTTTGGACTTATTGGATCAGTTCTAATTTGGGGTTCATTAATGAAATTTCTCACAACCCCATCCCTAAAATGGGCAATACTGGCTGCGTCTCTATTAAACTCCACCGTCTACATTACGCCCATTTTCATTTTTTTGCTCATTTCGGAAATGATATGTCGCTCTCGGAGACGAGAAATGTTGGATTAGTTTTGTACCGTTTCAGTCCACCTGTTGTTGCTGCACGGAAACGTTGCTCTCGCGTCGACCTGAGCACCTTAGTAATACGCAATAGGTATTAACTTTTAACTTGAAATTGACACTTTGACGAAAGCTCCCTTGATGAAAATCCTGCACGTATCGCCTTCCTTCTACCCGGCAGTTGCCTTTGGTGGGCCAATTTTTTCGACGCGCGCCATTACGGATGGGGTCGCTGCTAATCCCGCAAACTCGGTGCAGGTTTTGACCACAGATGTGGCCGATCCCAACAGCAAAGCCCGGCTGCATCTGGATCAGAACCCAGCGAAATTTGAAAGCGGATGTTCCGTTCGATATTGTCGGAGTTTGGCCGGAACTTCGATATCTGCCGAGTTGCTATGGCGACTCGTCAGAGAGATTCGCTCTGCCGATGTCGTACATCTAACAGGGCCTTATAACTTTCCCGTCATGCCGACGCTCTTACTATGCCGCCTATTTGGCAAAGCATTGGTTTGGTCTCCGCGCGGAGGCTTTCAGGCCACGGCGCAATGGAAGGCGGCGCCAAAACGACGGGTCAAAGATTTCTTCGAAAAACTGTGCGGAGTACTGCGACCGCGCTCTTTGGTTCTTCACGTGACAGCCGAAGTCGAAGCCGAAACCAGCCGCCGGAATTTGGGCAATGTCCGCAGCGCTCAGATTCCCAACGCAATTGATGTCCCTGCCGACCTGCCTGAACGCAACTGGCGACCCAACGGGATGTTACGGCTTGCTTTCCTTAGTCGTATCCACCCCAAGAAAGGGCTTGAAGTGCTTTTTGAGGCATTGGCGGACCTGCCCGAGCACGTGGTTCTGGACATTTACGGCGACGGAGATGCTGACTATCTTGTTACATTGCAATCAAAAGCGAGCGAGCTTGGAATTGCACACCGGACCAGTTTCAAAGGCCATGTGAACGGTGCACAAAAGTCGCGCGCATTTACGGATTGCGATTTGTTTGTCCTGCCAACTCATTCCGAGAACTTTGGAATAGTCGTTGCCGAAGCATTGGCGCATGGCACTCCTGTCATAACGACCTTCAACGCGCCGTGGGAAGGTTTGGAAAAAGAGAACTGCGGGCGATGGGTTGAGGCTTCGAAGGATGCTATCGCAGCGGCGATAGTAGATCTGGATGGTCTAGACCTAGCCGAGATTGGCATAAAGGGCCGGGATTGGATACGGCGGGATTTTTCCACGCCAGGAATGGTGCGCCGTTTTCTTGAGCTTTACCGCTCTACGCAGACATGAATTTATTGAAAATAAGGAGAAAAAATTAAAATGGCGCACCTCACCGTTGTCATCCTGACATACAACGAAGAGCGCCATGTCGCCCGCGCCATTGGCTCTGTGCGCGACGTTGCGCAGCGGATTGTGGTGGTCGACAGCGGATCGGACGACCGTACGACAGAGATCGCCCGAGGTCTTGAGGCTGAGGTCCTGAGCAATCCATGGCGCAACCACGCCACCCAGTTCAATTGGGCACTGGACCAGCTGGCCGATCAGACAGAATGGGTGTTGCGGCTGGATGCGGATGAGATTGTCTCGGATAAGCTCGCAGGCCAGATCTCTGCGGCAATATCTTCCGCGCCAGACACAACTGACGGCTTCACTGTTGGTCGCCGCATGTGTTTTCTGGGGCGGCCCATTCGCCATGGCGGCTTGTTTCCGACCGCGATGCTGCGCCTGTTTCGGCATGGCAAGGGACGATGTGAGAACCGTTGGATGGACGAGCATATCAAGGTCGAAGGCAACACCGGCGCTCTGTCCGGCGAGCTGCTGGATGACAATCTCAACAGCCTTTCTTGGTGGACGGACAAGCATAACGCATATGCCAGCCGGGAAGTCGTCGACATGCTGAACCACGAGTTCCAGTTTGTGCCCATTGATACGGTGGCGGGCCTGGGCCAGGGGCAAGCCGGTGTGAAACGGTGGCTGAAGGAAAAGGTCTACGCCCGAATGCCGGGGGGTTTACGGGCGTTTTTGTACTTCCTCTACCGCTACGTTCTGCGCCTTGGATTTCTGGACGGGCGCGAAGGGTTGGCATTTCACGTGCTGCAGGGGTTTTGGTACCGGTTTCTGGTCGATGCCAAGCTGCAGGAAGTGCGCGGGTACATGGACCGGACAGGCGACAGCGCCCCAGAGGCGATCCGGGCCGTATTGAGAATTGAAGTTTAGGCAGGACCCGAGTTCAAAAATAATGAAGTTTTCAATTCTTACAGCGGTTTGGAACCGTGCCGAAACTCTTCCGGATGCCTTGAAAAGCCTCGATACTCAGAGCTACGACAACTATGAACACGTGGTTCAGGACGGAGCGTCTAACGACGGAACGCTGGAGTTACTAAACGGGCGAACTGATCCTCGGATGCGGCTTGTTAGCGAGCCGGACAAAGGGATCTACGACGCGCTGAACAAGGCGACAGCCCGGGCGACCGGCGATGTGATCGGCTTGTTGCATTCGGATGACTTCTTTGCGCATAGGGATGTGCTGGCGCGGGTCGCGCAGATATTTCAGGACACCGATGCAGATGCGGTTTATGACGATCTGGACTACGTCTCGGGACAGGATACCAACAAGGTTATCCGCCATTGGGTTTCTGGAACTTACAGCCCCGACAAGTTGAAACGCGGGTGGATGCCGCCGCATCCCAGCCTGTTCATCAAACGTGATGTCATCACGCGCTGGGGTGCTTATGATGACAATCTACGAATATCGGCCGACTACGAGAGCATTCTGCGGTATTTTGGCAAAGGCGGTATTTCCGCCGCCTACATCCCGGAAGTACTGACCAAGATGCGCCTTGGTGGAGCAAGCAACGGGAGCATCCGTCGGATTCTCCTGAAAACAAAAGAAGACTATGAAGCAATTCGGCGCAACAGGGTTGGTGGAGCCTCCACACTTGCTCTGAAGAATGTGCGGAAGGTGCCGCAACTTTTTTTGAGTAGAGCCCCATCAAAGTAACATTGCTTGGCAAAATTATCACCTTGGCCGATTTTAGGGCCATCGCCTCGGTTTCTTCTGAGCTACAATTTGATCTCGCCGAGATTGGACCGAGGCGGAGTTAGAAAACGAACTTAATCGCAATGTCAAAAACGAAACTCACGCTCTACATTGTGACCGGTGAGAGAATGCTTAGAAACGAGGAAGCGCAGCGCTAACCGGTTCATGGATGTCCCGCCAAGTCCTAACGTCTGCACCGCGCATACCGGCGGCTTTCAAGGTTTTGAAGCCAAACTTGACCAAAAAGCACGGGTGAAGTTGACGGCATTGGCGTGCACCTAAGTTTTGTTGCTTTTGTAATTTAGGGTCCAAGCCCAATCCCTGAACTTATATTTCAAAGCAGCTTGCAATGCCGCGACACATTCCGTTGCCTTTCGTCCTGCGGATCATTTTCCTGCAACACTCTGAAAATGTTTCCTTTGATGCCCCAAGCATCGTAACCTTAGATAAGTTTTGACGTCGCCGGTTTGGAATTGCAGGCTTGTGACGCAGAAAACCGGGGGAGTGAGCATGCATAAAGTAACTATCGTCGGGGCCGGGATTGCCGGGCTCACCGCGGCTCTTCGTTTGTTGGAGCGGGGATACCACGTCACACTGTATGAGCAGGACAATTTCATTGGCGGAATGTTGCGGTCCCATAAGGAGCACGACCACGGTGATTATCCGCGCGAGCACAGCTATCACATGCTGTGCAATTGGTATTACAACTTCTGGTCGGTCGCAGAAGACCTTGGAATCGAAGACAACTTTACACCGCGCGAAGCCTTCAAATTCCTCTATGATGGTGATCTCGACAACATGCCGGAAATGGTGAACCCGGGCGGCATTCAGGATTTCTATCGCAACCTCACCGGCGGCGCGGCGCCGCCTGCTGAACTCTTCCTGTTCATGTATTCGATGATCGATCTGCTTTCGATCCCGGACAGTGAAGATGACAAGCTGGACCGAATGTCGTTCAACGGCTGGTTGCGTGGACGGCCCTATTGCACCGATGAGGTCGCCCAACTTCATGAGAAGATCTGGCAGACCGTCTGGGCCATCGACAGTTGGCAAGCCTCAGCGCGCAGCTACAAAACCTTCCTGAAGTACGGCAACCGCGTTCCGGTTCCGCAGCTTTGGCTGTTTGATGGGTCCAAGAAAGAAACTCTGATTGATCCCTTCCACAAAAAGCTTGATCAGTTCGGAGACCGGTTTGAGCTCAAGTACCGCCACCGAATTCGCGAAGTGCATCCCAATGCAGACGGCACTCGGATCGAACGGCTGGTGTTTGACAAGGTAACCAAATCGCCATCAGTTAACCCCAAATGGGGGATCGCAAAGAAAGACATCGAAGTGGATGTGAGCGATGAGAACGTGATCATCAGTATTACACCCGGTGCAATGGCATCGATGGTGACCGATGATTTGTACAATGCCGACCCTACCCTAGGCCAGTTGAGGTATCTGGAGGCCGAGCCGATGGCGTCGGTGGAGCTTTATCTCAAGCGGAAACTACCCGGCATCCCTACGGAAGTGGTGGTTTTCATGGATACGCCCTATGAGATGACGTTCCTCAACTACTCGGCGACGTGGGGCCTCAAAAACACCTTCCTTTATGTGACGGTATCGGATTTCAAATCGCTGTTGTCTGTAAAACCCGAACGCCGGGACGAAAACCAGAACCTCATTCTGGATCTCAAAAACCCCAAAACCGCGATCGACTACATTCTGCGAGAAATCACTGCCAAGTTAGAAATAACCGAGGCCGACATCGATCTGTTCCAAACCTCTGTCGACACAAATACGGGCGAAGAGCTTTTTGCCAATCTAACCGGCAGCTGGGAACATCGCCCCGAGGTCAACACCAAGTTCGAAAACCTGTTTCTGGCAGGAACTTATGTCAGGAATTTCGCTGATGTCTCGACTGTCGAAGGCGCTTGTGCAACTGGGCTGATCGCGGCTGAAGGCGTACGTCAGGCCGCGCAGAGAGAACCAGACAAAGGCGACGCAGGTAAACCGGTAGAGGTGATTACGCCCGATTTCTATCCCAGTCAGATGTTTCAGACGCTCAAGATCGCTTGGGCACCTTATGCCGCCAGTGCAAAAGCCTGGACGCTTGCGGACAAAGCGCTGGGTATCAACAAGCTATGGCCACCAAAAGACTTCAAGTTCCCGAAGTCGAAATTCACGCCAAGCCCAGAGAACCTTGGTTCCCTGTTTACGGATTGGCTGCCTGCAAGTAAGTGGAACGAAAAGACTTTGGGCCTTGGTCCAATGTTCTGGAACTATACAGAAGACGGCAAGCCCCGTAAAAAGTAACCAAGAATAACTCGCACGAGTAAGAGACGACTGATGACTACTAAAACGATTGCGGCATGGCTGAACGAAATTGGCCTGCCACAATACACCGAACTGTTTGATGAGAACGGCATCGACCTGGACATTCTTGAAGATGTGACCGGCGACCATCTCAGAGAAATGGGTGTCACGGTGTTGGGTCATCGGCTCAAGATCAGCAAGGCGATCGCGGCGATGAAGCCGGACGCGGCACAGCCCAGACCCAGCGGAGCCATGACGGGCGAGGAAAGCGCCGAACGGCGGCACCTTACGATCATGTTTTGTGATCTGGTTGGCTCGACCGCCCTGTCGGCGCGGCTTGATCCTGAAGATTATCGCGACCTTATGGCGTTGTATCAGGATACCGTGTCGCAGTTGATCAAAGATGCCAGGGGGCACGTGGCCCAATACCTTGGAGATGGCGTTGTAATCTATTTTGGCTATCCGGTCGCCCAAGAGGACGCGGCAGAACGCGCATGCCGCGCGGCTTTGGAGATTGTCGAGGCCGTCGCCGGCCTGGATACTGCAGCTGGTGATCGCCTGCAGGTCCGCATCGGCATTGCGACCGGATTGGTGGTGGCCGGCGATCTTGACCAGCTCGGAGTGAACTCGACGTCTGCCGTGGCTGGCGATACTCCCAATCTTGCCGCCAGATTGCAGGGCCTGGCAAAGCCGGGACAAATTGTAATCGGCAAAAGGACGCACTCGCTGCTGGGGGATATGTTCGTCTATGAAGCGCTGGAGAACATCCATCTGAAGGGGTTTGAACCCGGTCAGGTGGCGTGGCGTGTCATATCCACAGCACAGCGCCAGGACCGGTTCGCCGTCACCTCGGCACGGCGGCAGCTTACGCCTCTGGTCGGTCGCACTCCGGAACGGACCCGCCTGATGTCGGCCTGGGAAGATGCCAAATCCAAGAAGGGGAATGTTTGCCTTGTCTCAGGTGAGGCTGGCATCGGCAAAAGCCGCCTCACATATGAGGTGGTGGATCAGGCCAAGGGCGAAGGTGCAACCGTTCTCCACCTGCAATCCGCACCTTATTTTGAGAACACGGCCCTGTACCCTATCCGCCGTCAGATCGAAAACGTGCTCGGGTTCAAGGAAGACGATGACAGCGAAGCCCGGCTGGACAAGCTGGAAAAACTGGTCGTCGCCGAAGACGATCTGAACGAAGCCCGCGCGCTGATGGCGTCTTTGTTTTCGCTGCCCTGTGACAGGTATCCACCGCTGAACCTGTCGCCCGAGCTGCAAAAGACCCGCACGATCGACATGTTGATCGAACAGGTCATCGTTCTGTCCAAGCGGGCACCATTGTTGGTGCATTTTGAAGACTTGCACTGGATCGACCCCACATCGCTGGATTTGCTGACCAAATTCGCCGCCAAACTCGCCGATCATCAGATCTTGTTGCTTGTGACCTGCAGGCCGGAATTCACCCATGATTGGCAGGTGGATCATCTGGAAACCTGCGAACTCGCGCGCCTCAAGCCAGCCGAAGTCGAAGAGCTGTTGGACAGTATGACAGGTTCGGATGCTTTTTCGGCCGAGCAGCGCCAGCAATTGCTGGAACGGTCAGATGGCGTACCGCTGTTTGCCGAAGAGCTGACCCGCTCTGCGATGGAATTCAGAAACAGCGCGGATTTGGTGCCTGAAACACTGCAAGACAGTTTGATGGCGCGTCTCGACAAGCTGGGGGCCGCCCGCGAATACGCCCAGATCGGGGCCGTGATCGGCCGGGAATTCGATGTCGACCTGCTGTCTCAGGTGACCGGAACTCCGCTGCCCGAGCTCTCAGACTCGCTTTCGCAACTGGGTGACGCAGACCTCGCATACCCGGACCAAACCGGTCACAGCCTGATGTTCCGCCATGCCTTGATTCAGGAGGCCGCGTACCGGTCCATATTGCGGCGGCGGCGGCAACAATTGCATGGCAAGATTGCCGAAACACTGGAAGAAAAATTTCCCGAACGCTGCAAGTCCGGTCCGGAACAGGTGGCAAACCATTTTGTTGCCGCCGGTCTGGGCGACCGGTCAGTTCCCTATTGGCTGACAGCTGGTAAATCTGCCTGGAGCCGGGCCTCGATGAAGGAGGCACTGGCGCAGCTTAGCAATGGATTGGAATATGTCGGCGAGGTCGACGATCTGGCTGATCGCGCCAAGTTGGAGCTGCAATTGCAGTCAACCATCGGCGTCGTGCACTTTGCGGCGACCAGCTATGCCTCGCCACAGGCGCAGACCGCTTTTGAGCGTTCCCGCGAGCTGTTTGTGGATGTTGACGACCCCGACCTGCGCGTTGCGGTTCTTTACGGCATCGGGGCATTTGAAACCATGCGTGGCGATGTAAGCTCGGGGCACGAGACCTTTGCGGCGCTTGCAGACGAGGCGACGCGCAGCGGCAATGCCCGCTATGAAGTCTATTCCGCCTCGATGCAGGCATGGTCGCATTTCAACCGTGGCGACTACGCCGAGTCCGTGCGTTATGGCGAACGGGTGCTGCAGCTTTATGAAGAAGGCATTTGGGACCAGCCGGGGCCGCGCCTGTCGGCCGCAGAGCCCAAAGTGATCTCAGAATGTTTCCGGGCAGCGGCGCTTTGGTCTCTGGGCCGCCCGGATCAGGCGGTGAAGGTCGGCAACGACATCCTTAATTACACCCGGTCGCTGCCAGACCCCTATTCGCTTGTCTATGCTCTGTCCAACGGTGTGATCCGCATTCACGACTGGAACGGTGACTGGAAACAGGTCATGGACCTGACCGAAGAATGCAGCGCGGTTGCCGGAGAATATGGCTACAGGTTCCTGGGTGTCTGGGCATCGTTCTGGCGCGCCCGGGCGATGGCAAAACTCGGTCAACTGGAAGAGGCCGAAAAGATCACGGCCACGGCTGTTGCTGCCTGTAAGAATGCTGGTGTCCATTACCACCGCGTCTGCTTCGAAGCAAATCACGCGCGCTTGCTGCTGGCGCAGGACCGGATCGAGGATGCTGCACGTGTTCTGGACGGGCTAGACCAACCATTGCAAGATGGAGGCGAACTGAACCACGTCCTTGACTTGAGTCTGGTCAAAGGCGAACTGGCGCAGAAACGTGGCGATACCAGTGGCGCAGAGCGACATTATCGCGCTGCATTTGACGCGGCCGAAAGCCGTTCCGCGCTGGCATGGCAACTGCGCGCGGCACTGGGTCTGGCATCTTTGCAGCCCGCGAAAGACGCACAACGCGCGCTTGTCGAACCGCTGGTGGCGCAGTTCGAAGAAGGGTTCGACAGCCAGTATCTGAAAGCGGCACGCGCCTATTTGTGATCAGCGGGCTTCGCCCAAAGCCCGCGTGCGATCCACAAGTGTGATCAGCTTTTTGGGGTTCCGGGCAAATCGATTTGCCTCAGCTATCGCGCTTGCAGCGATCCGGTCCAGTTCGGCCTCGGCTTCTGGCAAAGCGGCGCGAAAGGCCTCGGCCAGGGCGTCGTAATTTTCCGGGTTTGGATCGCGGAACATTTCAGCGATCACAGGCTCGCGCACGGCGATCGCGGCTGGCAGGGTTAGAATCCCGTCGCGGATATCCTCTTCACCCCCACCGCCCAGGGCTTCGGTTCCACGCACGTCGGACACGTCATCACAGGCGTGATACAGGGTGCCCAGCAGACCACCGAAATGGCGCAACCCCTCGCTACGGTCGCCGAGACAAGCAGCCACCTCAAACATCGAACCAGTGTCTTCCTGCGCCAGCTTGCGCCAATCCTCGACCCCGCGCGGCATCGTGCGGCTGTTCCACTGCGCGATCTCGGCCGCGCCAAGCCGGGACATTAGCTCGGACAACAACCCGATCACCTGCGGCTCGGTCGCCATCATCCGATAGCCTTCCGCAACCATGAACCCGGACGTCATCAGCGCCGCAAGTTGCCCAAAGGCCGTGTGCATGGTCGGTTTGCCGCGCCGTTCGTCCGACTGGTCCAGAATGTCGTCCACAACCAGCGTCATGTTATGAAACAGCTCAAGCGTTACGGCTGCCTGTATGGTTTCATCCGTGATCTCCTCGCTGCCGACAGCCGTCTGACAGGCAAAGATGGTCAATGGGCGAAAATACTTTGAGCCGGCCAGAAACTGCTCTTCCAACTGCGGCCGCATCTCCTCGGGTGTGGATTCAACCCACGCGCCGATGGCAGTGCGCAACCGTTCGGTCTCAGACTCAAATCCCAGTTCCGGTATCACCCAATCGGCGCGGGCACCTTCGTTATTCATGGTTTGGATTTTGCATAGCGATGGGGGCCTTCCCGGTCGTCACCCTCGGGGCCGACTGACTTGCGAAGCTCTGCCTCGATTTCCATAAGATCACGTTGCAGCAGTTTTGCCTCGCTCAGCGACAGATCCGATATTTCGCGCAACACGGCACGGGCCTTGTCCAGCACGATCAGCTGTCTGGCCTCCAATGACGGGCCATCCGCACTGGGTATGGTTGCTTCGATCGCGTCTGTCCCTTGGGTCGAGACGATGGTCGCAATCTGCTGCCAGTACCGCAAAGCTGAACTGAGCCACCGGGCTTGTGCCTGTGCAAGCAGAAACATCACGTCGGGTTCGACCCGTGCACCCTTTTCGCTGTAGTCCCGCAGCGAGCCTAGAACACCCTCAAGCGCTTCCAGATACATCGCCACCATATCGTCAATCGAGCCGGGGTTCCCAAACTCATTGCGTGATGATCCATCGTCTTGATTCATCTTGCTACTCCATTGCCCGCATCGTCATAAAGTTCTGTAGATTCAGAGTTTTGTTACCGATTGTCACTGTATATTCACACCGCGTTTGGGCATGGGTTGATTTGATTTTCAGTAAAACAAGAAGATCGCCGCGCAATCAAGTACCGAGATATGTTAACCATCTATTAACCTTTGGGATCTGCCGTCGGCGTAAGAAAAAAGCACCCGCCCCGCAGGTTTTGGTTCATATGGCGCAGAAGACGATACGAAACAGAGTCGCCGCGATCTGCCGGGTCGAAGTTCGTGACCATGAGGCTTTGCGTCACCTGCTTCCCACAATGTTTCTGGGTCTCGATGCGACCGACCCTAGCGGTGGTCACCAGATGAAGTGGCCCAACAAAGAGAACATTTGCCGCATGAGATCAGCCGAAGGTTCGATTGGGGACAGCAGGGGTGGAAAAATTGCCCATTATTGACGTTTGCTCAGGCGTCACTTGCCATCAAAATTCCCGTCGTGCCGTGCTGGTCCAGAACGCAACCCCGTGCCTGATTGCTTCATCGTTGAAATCATACGACGGGTTATGAAGCGGCATCGAATTGTTGCCCTCCACTCCGTTGCCCATCAGGATGAAGGCCCCGGGGCGGTGGGCAAGAAACTCTGCAAAATCTTCAGAGAATCCTACCCGACCGTAATCCGCATCAACGCTGCCAACCTCACGAGCGGCACCCGCGATCATGTCAGTGGCTCTGGCATCGTTCACCAATGGCCGGAAGGAAGTCGAGTAATCAACCTCCGCCTCTGCGCCTTGCGCGGCACAAACACCGGCGACAATGGTGCGCATTCGGCGCTCGATATTTTCGGACACATCCCTGGAAAAGCCCCGGCAATCCCCCTTGAGGGTTACGTTGCTGGGCAGGATGTTTCGTGCACCGTCTGTCAGGAACTCCGTTACGGAAACCACTGCATGCTCGCTCGCCGAAACCGAGCGAGAGACGATCGATTGCAACTGCTGCACAATTGCGGCCCCAGTCACAATCGGATCAACGCCTTTTTCCGGCATCGACGCGTGCCCGCCCTGACCCTGAACGCGTATCTCAAAATTATCCTCGAACGCGCAGAATGAGCCCGCTTGAGTGGCAAAGTGACCAAGCTCCATTCCGGGCATGTTGTGAAGGCCAAAGATTGCGGCCATCGGGAAGCGTTCAAACAAACCGTCCGAGATCATCGCGGCTGCCCCGTTTCCGTTTTCCTCGTCCGGCTGAAAGATGAAGTGAATGGTGCGGTCAAAAGACGGGTCCGCCGAAAGCTCCAGCGCGGCACCCAGCAGCATGGTGCTGTGGCCATCATGGCCACATCCATGAAACTTGCCTTCCGTTCCCGAGCGGTACGGCAAGTTGGTGGCCTCGTGTATCGGCAGCGCGTCCATGTCGGCTCGAAAACCGATTGCGGTTTCGTCCGGACCACGGCGCAAGGTGGCCACAATACCCGTGCGGCCCACACCCCGGCTGACTTCAAGCCCTGCGCGCTCCAACTCGGTCGCGATCAGATCCGAGGTCCGATCAAGGTCGAAGCCTATTTCAGGGTGAGCATGCAGATCACGGCGAAACGCAACGAGATCAAGCATCGGGAACATCTCCTTCGGACAGCACGATCAACGGCAATTTGGCCTCGTCCGTCAACAAGGCTGCAAGCCCCGCTGCGCCAGATGGCGTGGTGGAAAAGCCCAGATCGCGCGCATGTTTTACAGCGCCCACGGCCTGCAAGTCAGTGACCGTTACCCAGTCGTCGGCGCACCGTTCCAGAATTTCGAAAGCCAACATAGAAGGCGTTTTGCAGTCCAAGCGCCCCATATTGGATACGGGGCCCTCAACCGTTACTATCTGTCTGGCCCGGGCGCTTTCGGCAAGGCAAGGGGCTGCATCAGGTTCAACCACTATGATCTTTGGCTGAACCGCCCAGGTGGACCGGATCATGTAAGCGATCCCCGCAGCCAGCCCACCAACACCTGCCTGCAAGTAAACGTGGCTGGGCCAATTCCCAGAGCTTTCCATCTCTGTCCGCATTTCTTCGGCGATGACGGTATAGCCTTCCATTACCAACCGCGGAGGTTCCGTATATCCAGGCCACGATCCATCGGCGAGGTGAATTGCGCCGGACGCCTCGGCGTCGGCTATGGCTGCCGCAAC
This sequence comes from Ruegeria sp. YTSC003, assembly GCF_059609785.1. Lineage (NCBI taxonomy): Bacteria > Pseudomonadati > Pseudomonadota > Alphaproteobacteria > Rhodobacterales > Roseobacteraceae > Ruegeria > Ruegeria sp. YTSC003. Next base: position 141,121 of record NZ_JBXWMK010000012.1, read on the forward strand.
GCTCGCCTCGTAATCGTCACCTGATCGGACAACTTCCGCGCCTTTGTCCCGCAGGCGAATTGCAAAATCCTCTGGCACTGTTTCGGCAAGGTGAATGCGGGCCTTTGCGCCAAACAGCCGCGCACCGGCCGCCACGGCCATGCCATGATTACCTGCACTGGCACAGACAAAAGTCATCGAGCGTGCGATGGCCTTCACGGAATCATCCAAAAAGGCGTTTGATTCCAAAGGGTGACCAACCCGCGCTTCTATCAGCTTGGCAACAGCGTAAACGCCACCGAGCGCTTTGAAAGCCCCCAATCCCATCCTGTTGGTTTCATCCTTGATCAGAATAGGTCTGTCTCGGAGACTGCGTGCCTCCAACGGACTGGGTTTATAGGCGGGGCATGCAGCCAGCAGAGCCAGCGGTTTTGCAACATCGAGTATCGTTGGATTTTTCATACAGAAAGTTGTACACGCGAAGGATGACCTATTATGGTCAATTTTTCCGAATTTTCGGGAAATTTTCTTACCCTATAGGGAATTTCTCATGAAACTCGATCAGTATGACCGAAACCTGCTTCAGTTGATGCAAGCCGATGCCAAGATGGGCCTCGAAACGCTTGCGTCCGAGACAGGTTTGTCCGTGGCCTCCGTTCAACGGCGGTTAAAGGCGCTCAGAACCTCGGGCGCAATTCTTTCAGAAGTCGCAATCGTTGATCCCAAAAAGCTGGGTGTCGCGATGAGCTTCATTGTCATGGTCGAATTGGAACGCGAACGTCAGGATCAGATCGACGCATTCTCTCGTCAGGCGCAATCAGAGCCTATGGTACAGCAGTGCTATTACATCACCGGAGACGCCGACTTCTGTCTCGTCTGCACCGCAAAGGATATGGATGATTTTCAGGAACTCACGAAACGATTGTTCTTCGACAACTCAAACGTCCGTCGCTTTCGCACATCTGTTGTCATGGGAAGAAAGAAAGTCGGTTTGGGTATTCCTGTTCAGGATGTTGGGTTGGAACGGTAGGAATCAACATTTACGCCAGCTACCGCGTCAAAGCGGCACGTCGAATGCTGGGCCGCGGATGCGCTTATTAACCAGCGCCGCGGGACCTTGGGGTTAGGGCCCAGATTGGGCCCCTCGTTATTTTTCCCAGTGCGGGATCCAATCCCCGTCAAGGCGAAGTGACACGCCAGCATTGTCTTCTTCAAGCTTCACCACATGCAATTCGCCCTTGTCGCCCCCGTATTTTTCGCGGGCCGCTTCGAACTGCGTGCATACCAGCCGTGTGGCAGGGGCGGCGGTGCCGGCGTCGTCGCAGGCCTCAACGATCAGGCCCAGATCCTTTTGGCACAAGTCCAGTGTGAAAGACGGATCATAATGTCCGGCAAAAACGGACGGGGCGTCGTGATGCATGCACCAACTTTCGCTGGCCCCGATCTTAAGCGCGTCCCAGGCTCGTGACAGATCGACACCTGATTTCACCGCCATGACAAGTGCTTCACCCATGGCTGTCGCGTGGATGGCCCAAAGCTGATTGCTGGCCAGTTTCGTCACGGACCCGCTACCGCTGGGGCCCATGTAATGAAGCGGACCCATCAGTTCCATCACGGGGCGAATACGCGCGACAGTCGCCTCATCCCCACCTGCGAATTGAGGCATATTGCCGGTACGTGCACCATCGACGGCACCCGTCACCGGCGCATCAATTACCTGCACGCCGATCTCAGCGAAAATGGCAGCAAGTTCGCGCACATAGGCAGGTTTGTTGGTTGTCATATCCACCCAAACCTGACCGGTGGTCATAACCGACCGCAGCCCATCGTCACCGCCTACCACTTGCTCAATTTGCTTTGGTCCAAATACCATCGTGAACACGATATCCGCCGCTTGCGCGGCTGCCGCAGGGGTCTCTGCCCAAGTCGCGCCCAGCGCAAGATGCTCCTCTGCCCGGTTCCGATCAAGGTCGCAGACCGTCAGGTCATGCCCGCCCTTAATCAGGTTCAGGGCCGCCGGGCCGCCCATTGTGCCAAGCCCAATAAATCCAATGCGCATCTTCGCCGTCCTCGGGGTTAGTTATATTGCTTACGCGTTCAGGATGGTGTCGGTCGAACATACCTCACCAAACTCACCCTGCAGGTTGGCGAGCGTGACGGAATGGATCTGTTCGGCGCTGTGGGTCACCCCGTCCGGCCCGGTCGCGTCATAAGCCCAGACGGCATCAGAGGCATAGACCATCTCAAAGCCGAGACTGCTTGCAGAGCGCGCGGCGGACTCGGCGCAGTGATTGGCCGTGGCCCCGCAGATGACCACACGCTCGATATTGTCAGCGCGAAGATCGGCCTCGAGCGAGGTTCCGGCAAAGGCGCTGGAGACGTGTTTGATGATCACCGGCTCGTCCCCTTGCGGTGCTGCAAAGGGTTGAACAACAGCACCAGGCGCATCCGCATGAAATGGATCATCGGGATCAAGCCCGTGGTGGTGCACATGGACGATCTTGTCACCTTGCGCGCGAAACCGGCTGAGAAGTCGGCCAATATTTTCGCCTGCCTCGGGGCAAGATCGCACCGCGCCAGCGGCATCCTCGCGGGCCAGCGCCATTTGCACATCAATGACGAGTAGAGCAGTTTTCATGGCTTGGTCCTTTATGCGTTGATAGTGGCGGCTGCGCGTTCCGCGAGGATATTTTTGACGCGATCACCATAGATCCGGATGTTGATGTCGTCGCTGATCACGCGGCCTTCCTGTTCGTCATAGGTCATGATCGCGGTGACGCGGGGGGTCGACCCTTCGACCTCTGTCACCCCGTGCAAAGAATAGCCACCGCGAAACAGGGTAAAAGTACCGGCGCCCCGGTCAAACTTCTGTGCATGGGACATATCGCCAGCAAGCAAACGATCCACCGCCTCGCGGTCTTCGGTTTCGTCGGTGCGCGAGTTTGGCAAGAAGGCAAAGTCACCACCGGTTTCAGCGGCCTGCAACAGCAGCGTCACGGTGCATTCCGTCGTATCATAGTGCCAGGCGTGCCAGCTTCCTGGATGCAGGGCGACGACATTCAGCGCCTGAAACTCATCGGCGCAGCGATGCAGCACCTCTTTCTTTTGGACGCGGCGCACAAAGTCTGTCAAACGCGGCGACTGATAAAACTGTTGGATGAGCGTTTCCTTTGGCAGCTGATCGTCCGCCAATTGCGTTGCCACATGCGTATATTCCTTACGGCGCGGATCATCCTTGGGCAGCGACGGATCAATTGCGCCCTGGTAGATGTTGCGCTTGATAGTCAGCACGTCAGCGGTGGGCAGCAAGGCGTTGGATTCATCGGCCAGTGCTGCCAGTGCCTCGGGGCGGATGAACCCATCCAGATTGCACCAGCCATGTTCCTCCATCTGGTCCTGACAGGTCTTGAGAAACGCAGCGCCTTCGGCACTTTCCAGATCCGCAATGGGATAGCGCTCCAGATCCACAAGGCTCAAAACCATGTCGGTGTCTGTATCTTGATTGATCTCCGGCATAGATCGCTCCTTTTTTTCTGGTCGACTTCGTCGTCGGTTGCTTTTGTCTAACTGCCGACCGGAATGAAGGAAAATGAAAGAATTTGCGTCCATGCACATAAAAAACTTATGAATGGGCAATGAAAAGCAATCTCAATCTGAACTGGCTTCGCACTTTCGAGGCCGCCGCACGCCAATTAAGCTTTACCGCCGCCAGTCGAGAGCTGGGGCTGACACAAACGGCCGTCAGTCAACACATGAAGGCGCTGGAAGGTCAGCTGGGGCAGAAACTGTTCATTCGCAAGGCCAAAAGCCTGCAACTGACGGAAATCGGCCGGGCCTATTTAACATCGGTCCGGGATTCATTAGAGCACATCGCATTTTCCACAAACGGGCTGTTTGGGCCTGCCTTGGAGACGACGATCGTTGTGCGAGCGTCGGCGGCCATGATCATTTGGCTGGCGCCGCAACTTGCGACCTTTCAGACAGCTCATCCCGGTATCGGGATCAAACTTGTCACTTCGCTGTGGCAGAGCGGCCGGGAAGGGCATCCCGTGGACATAGACATCCTGCTGGCTCCGCAAACCCATTCCGACACGCGCATGGTCAAGCTTTCTGATGAATTCATCGTTCCAGTTTGCGGTGTGCGCACCGCGCCAATGATCAAAACACCCGAGGACCTGATGGCGCACGCTGCCATCCACGTTCTCGGGTTCGACGACCATTGGGCGCGGTATCTGTCGGCCCGTGGTCTGCCCAATGCTGATATATCTCCGCGCCTTATCGTCGATACCTCGGTCGCCGCTTGCGAATTGGTGGCCGCGGAAAGCGGCTGCACTATTATGATCAACCGGTTCGCGCAGCAGGCCATCGCGAGCAGGCGCCAGATCAGAATTGTCGGTGCCCCCGTTGATACGGGTCAGGCTCACTACGTCTTGCAACACAAAACAGGTACGGCCGGATCACACGATTCGACCGCTTTTTGCGAGTGGTTAAAAACCCGTTTTTTAACCTGATCTTCTGTCTGGCTCCAACGCCAGTGAGACAGTTTAAATTTATTCAATTAGAGAAGGTTGCTGGTACATAGTATGCGCCAAAGAGATTATGTACCGGCACACCGGATTCCTCTTGGTTCTCATAGTCGCTGGCCGTCAGCGCGGCAGTGGTGAACCTATCAGGTGCACTCACTCCCGCTTCGACCAGATCGCGATCGACTCTTGATAGGTGCTCGATTCCCGCGGCCGTCAGGTTGCGCGTTGCTGGGTGCCCGCCGAATGTACAGATGCGCTACAATTCAGCCGTTTTTTTATTCAGCGGCTTCGCGTTCAAAACCTTGCGGGATCACCTCGTAACCGGGCTCTTCCGGCTCATCATCCATCATTTCCGGCGGAAACCCGGGGGCGAGAATATCCAGACCTGTGGCCTCCTCCAGACGTTTTATGATGTTGGGCGAATAACAACGCTCGCCAAATCGTTCGATGCCATCCTCAAAGATCTGAACCAGCATAGGCGAGATTTCCAGCGGCACATTGTGACGGTCAGCCACCTGCTGAAACAGGCCTGCATCCTTTTTGACCAGATCCATGGTGAAAGAAATGTCCCGGCTGCCGTTCAGGATCACCTGGCTTTCGGTTTCATGCACAAAAGACGTGCCGGAGCTGATCTTCATCGCTTCATAGGTCGTGTTCAGGTCCATGCCGGCTGCCTTGGCGGTGACCAGCGCTTCGCAGCAGGTGACAAGATTGGCCGTGGCCAGATAGTTCGTCACAACTTTCAGAACCGAAGCCGAGCCCAGATCGCCAGTGTGCAGAATGCGGCGACCCATGGTTTTCAGGAAAGGCGCGATGCGGTCAAACGTAGCACGATTGCACCCCGCAAAGATCGAGATATTGCCCGTCGCCGCGCGGTGGCATCCACCCGAAACCGGGCAATCCACGGCTGCGCCTCCTGCGTCCATCACCATTGCGCCCAGGCGTTTGACCTCGGCCTCGTCAGTGGTGGACATCTCCATCCAGATTTTGCCCGATTTCACCTCGGGCAGCATCTGTTGCATGACAACATCCGAAGCGGCAGGAGACGGCAGACAGGTGATAACAGCATCGCAATCGCGCATTAGTTGGGCCGGGCTTTCACCCCGGGCCGCCCCACGCGACACGAAATCATCCACAAGTTCGGGATTGAGGTCATGCACCGTTAGATCAATGCCGTTCCGCAGCAAACTGCCACTGAGTTTCCCGCCGACATTTCCAAGACCAATAAACCCAACTTTCATGTGCGTGCTTCCCTGTTCCAGTTCCTGCCGGATGATCGGCAAAGATGTTACTTTGAAAAAAACTACAGACGTTGATGGCAAGGTGTAAAACGAATAAAACCGGCAGGTATCAGCGAAAATTTTCGGTGCTAAGAATGCCGCGATCTCCTAACCCTATCTGGCTTCGGTCCTTTGAATGCGCAGCGCGGCATCTGAGCTTTACTGCTGCCGCAGCCGAGCTGGGTATCACACAATCGGCACTCAGCCTTCATGTCCGCTCGCTGGAAGCACAACTTGGCTGCCCCTTGTTCTATCGTGCCGCACGCAATCTTAGCCTGACCGAAGTTGGTCAGGCATACGCTTTTTCCGTGCGGCAAGCCCTGAGAGACATCGATCTGTCAACGATCAGCCTGTTCGGATCAAACCAGAAGCACGAGCTGGTCGTGCGCGCGCCAATATCCACAGCGACCTTGTTTCTCGCTCATAGGCTGCCCGAGTTTTTGCGGATTCATCCCGATATTTCCATAAAGCTGATCTCGAACATTTGGGCCGAATCCGCAGGCCGCGAAAATGTCGATGTCGAACTGAGGACAGGAAGTGGCGATTGGAATGAAATCCCCTCTCGGAAAATATCTACTGAACGTATCGTCCCTATTGCCCCCAAGATGGTCGAGGAAGAAACCCCTCCCATCGACGATCTGCAACAACGGCCACTCATTCACATTCTGGGTTTCCAGCAAATGTGGGAACGGTATTTTTCCGCAATCGGGGTTCGACAAACCCAATTCGCATCAACCTTTGTGGTCGACACGACAATAGCCGCAGTGGACATCGTGGCCGCAGGTGGCGGCAATGCGATCGTTATCGAGAGGTTTGCCAAAACCGCAGTTGAGACCGGAAGAAAGGTCGCCATAGTTGGTGAAGCAGTTCATATAGAACAGAGCCACTATTTGATTTCAGGGCAAAACACAAAAGCGGATGCGGTAGCCAAACAGCGTTTTGAAGCTTGGCTGGAAGACATCTTTCGATAAACTATGGAAATTCTCCTTCGTCTAAACGTCTGTTGTTTATGAGTGTTCAGTTCAGAGATTTTTGGGATAGTGAATGGTGAGCCAGCGACGACGCGCCCGCTATGAACAGTATTCGGACGTTGGAGTCTGCGCAGCAAATGATCACTCGGTATCGCATTTTCTGTTAAAACCTACTAATGCAGACATCCAAACATGTCTGACGTCAGAGCCTATCGGACAAAATAGGTCTATTTGCTAAGAGAGGGTTTGTTGCTCATTGTAGCGACTGAGGATTGGACAACGAGACAGTCTCTACGCATATTCTTCTAATTCTGGGTTGTGCATTTGAACCCAACGAGTGTCTCATCAGGTTGTAATGTGTTC
>NZ_JBXWMK010000013.1:0-138217 GCF_059609785.1 Ruegeria sp. YTSC003
GAACACATTACAACCTGATGAGACACTCGTTGGGTTCAAATGCACAACCCAGAATTAGAAGAATATGCGTAGAGACTTTCTCAGAAAACGTTGCGACTAGATCGTTAGATTTCCAATTGTAATGAACAATCAACGGCAGCTTTGTCTGCATAGCTGCTGTCCAAGGCTCCAAAGCACTGCATCTTTGATTTAACGTCCGCTTCCAGTGCATTGCCGCCGTCACTAAGGCCTAGTGCTGCACTAGCAGCGAAGGTCTGCTTGGTGGCCACAATTACTTTTTGAAGTTTGACAGAAGGGTTCGATCGCAAATAGCGGTAAGCCCTCTTTCCCATCACCTTCCTTTCGTGGGCCAGCGGGATTTGGACAAGCCAAACGCCCTTGGCCGTCAGGGTGAGGGCGCGGCCCTCCCCCTCGGGCAACGCTATTAGACAGGACCGTGTCCTCGGCTATGCCTGCGGGCCGCACCACCGCTATCGAATAGCATTGCTTCGCCCCCTCCCGCGTCCGCCACGTGGCAGATCGGCAGAAACAGGCAGCTTCGCTGTCTGATCTGCAAATCAGCCCAGATTTTCCAAAAGGGAAGCCAGATCAAACGAAACCCTCTGCGGGAGAATTAAAATGGGAATTTTGGGTCAGTTTAAGACGCAGAGGCCAAAATCAATTGATGTCCAACATCGGGGGTGCCTTCCGATGTCGAACGTTCACCCCGTTTCTGGTCCAACTGTGACGGTTGGGTCAGGTTCGTGTGACGTTCAATAGTAAATGTGGAACGTCACTGATATTTGACTCAATCGACGGCCAAAACCTCATTAAATCGGTCAATCACGTCATTCATTTCTGACCCAAACGTCAAGCATTTGTGACCCAAAAAGAATTGCGGCCGTTTGACCAGATCAAGGAAAGGATTTGTCTTTATGGACGGGCTATGAACAAAACCTCCCCTCGCGTCCTCAGAACCGAGGGCGGCTTGGCGTGACTTTTGACAACAGCGGAAAATACCTAAGTTTGGCAGTTAAACAAATCTGTTCAAATAATTCTCTAGTATTTCCTGGCGTCCAGATTGCGGCTCTGGGTTTATTCCGTCACTTAAAACGCGAGCGAAAATTTCATCCAGGCTGCTGCTTAACATGGACTCCGCTTTTGGAGATTTCCAACCGGAATACCGTTGCGAAAGCGCGTTTTCCAAACCTCCATCTTCAATCATTGCAGCCGCTGCTTTCAAACCGCGCGCGCATATGTCCATTCCACCGATATGAGCCGCCACCAGATCGACGGCGTCAATCGATTGTCGGCGAATTTTGGCGTCGAAATTAGTGCCACCGGTGGTAAAACCACCGGCCTTCAAGATGTAATAGTAAGCTAGGGCAACTTCCGGTGTATTGTTCGGGAATTGGTCTGTATCCCATCCAGACTGATAGTCGTTGCGGTTCATATCAATCGAACCCAGCATCCCTTCTGCGGCCGCGACCGCAATTTCATGCTCAAAGCTATGCCCAGCAAGAATCGCATGGCCCTGCTCGAGATTCAGTTTCACTTCGTTCTCCAACCCGTACTTCCTGAGAAATCCGATGCAAGTAGCTGCGTCATAGTCGTATTGGTGCTTGGAAGGCTCCTGAGGTTTCGGTTCTACAAGAATTGTACCTTTGAACCCGATCTTGTGCTTGTACTCTACGACCATGTTTAAAAATCGGCCCATGTGGTCCAGTTCGGTTTTCAGATCCGTGTTCAGCAGGGTCTCATAGCCTTCACGTCCGCCCCAAAGAACATAGTTTTCGCCGCCAAGCTTGTGGGTCGCGTCGATACAGGATTTTACTGTCGCTGCGGCGTATGCAAAAACGTCAGGGTCTGGATTAGTACTGGCGCCGGACATCCAGCGACGATGGCTAAACATATTGGCCGTACCCCAAAGAAGCTTGGTGCCTGAAACCTGCATCTTTTCACCGATGTAATTGGTGATCTCTTCCAAGGCATTGAGGTTTTCAGCAAAGTTGCCTTGCTCGGGACGGATGTCAGCGTCGTGCCAGCAAAAATAGGGTTGACCCAAAAGTTCAAACATCTCGAAAGCGATATCGGCCTTCATGCGGGCCCGTCCCATGTCGTCCTGCGGATGCCATGGGCGCTCCAGGGTGGGTCCTCCAAAGGGATCCCCCCCTTCCCATGCAAAGGAATGCCACCAGGCCACTGCAAACCTCAGATGGTCTTCCATGCGTTTACCCAAAATCACTTCATCGGGGTTGTAATGCCGGAAGGCCATTGGGTTTTGACTATCCACGCCCTCATATTGGATCCGTTCGATCCCATTGAAAAATCCGCTTGTCATACCTGACCCTATTCTGCTTTTTGCGTTGGCTGTTTGCCGAGAATGATCATCGACAAAAGGTCGTCATCAGTGACGTCTGCGATATCGACCGTGCCAACCAGTTTTCCGTTCTTCATGACCGATGCGCGGTCGCACAGTTCCATGACGGCATGCACGTCATGATCGATCAGGAATATCCCAATGCCTTGCGCCTTTAGCTGGTGGATCAAATCCGCCACCATCTGAGTTTCATGCGGCCCAAGCGCTGCTGTCGGCTCATCCATGATCAAAATACGTGCGTTGAAGTAGACAGCCCGAGCGATCGCCACTGATTGTCTTTGCCCCCCTGACAAGGCGGAAACCGGATCATTGAACTTCTGAAAGTTCGGGTTGAGCTGCGCCATGATTTTTCGGCACTCGGCCTCCATGGCTGCGTCGTTGACCAAACCAAAAGGCGTCGTCATCTCGCGCCCCAGGAACAGGTTTGATGTCGCGTCCAGATTGTCGGCCAAGGCGAGCGTCTGATATATCGTTTCGATATTGTTTGCCCGGGCGTCACGGGGATTGCCAATCTCGACCGGCTTGCCATCGATCAGGATCTCGCCGTGATCCATCTGATAGGCACCGGACAATACTTTGATCAACGTGGACTTTCCGGCCCCGTTATGGCCAAGTAGACCAACGACTTCACCCGGATAGAGATCGACCGACACATGGTCGACGGCCTTGACCCCACCAAAGGAAATCGAGATGTCGCGCATCTCGACCAACGGCGGCGCGCCTGAACCGCGCCCGGTGCCGGAAGGTTTTTTCTGCATATCCTGTGCTTGCATCATTTTGCCCCCAGTCGTTTGCGATAAACGATGTCGATATAGACAGCCAACACGAGGACGCTGCCGACCACGATGTTCTGAAACGGCGCGTCAACGCCAACCATTGCCATGCCCGATTGCAGCGCCTGCATGATCAATGCGCCAAGGATCGCGCCATAGATAGTGCCGATGCCGCCGGACAATGCGGTTCCTCCTATCACTGCAGCGGCGATGACGCGCAGTTCGTCCAGCGTGCCAATGTCGTTTGAGTGGTTTGCCAGACGCGCCGAGGCGACCACAGCAGAAACGGCGCACAGGAAGCCCATAAGCGCAAAAATCTTCACGGTCAGCAGCCGAGTATTGATGCCAGAAAGCTCTGCCGCATCCGGGTTTCCGCCGGTGGCAAAGATGTAGCGTCCAAACCGGGTTTTTCGCGCCACAATTGTCAGCGTGACTGCCACGATAATCAGAATGAGGACAGAAATCGGTATGCCGTATCCTACAACCAGCCCCTCTGGCATTGTCTCGCCGCGCGCTTCGAACATACGTTGCAGCCGGCGCGTCGGAATGGCGTAGCTGTTTACGATGTAAACGTACCCAAGGATAGCAATTGCGATTATCCCGGCCAGAGTGGCCTCGGCCCAAACAGGTTTTACCGGGAAACCATGTGACGCTTTTGCGCGGCGACCACTCCACAACGCCCAGATCGCGATCGCGGTGGCGAACAACCCAAACAGCCAGCTTGTCGACGTGCCCAGTGTTCCGTTGGTCCCGCCAAACATCAGGAATGTACTATCCAGAGGACCAATTGTCTGGCCGCTGGTCAGATACCACGCCACGTTTCTCCACACCAGAAATCCACCAAGCGTGACGATGAAGGCTGGTATCGTCAGATAGCCGACCATCCAGCCATGAAACGCACCAATCAGTGTGCCGACAAACAGGCCAACAACAATTGTGATCGCCCAGGTTGCCGGATTGTTCAAACCCATCCCAAGTATTTGCGGCAAAAGCTCGGTTTGCGTCATAGCCATCACGGCCGAGGTTGTTGCCAGCAGCGCTCCTACCGACAAGTCGATGTGGCGAGTGACGATAATGAACACCATTCCGCACGCCATAATGGCCACTGAAACCGTCTGGATGGAGAGGTTGAACAGGTTCCGAGGCGTCAAGAACCGTCCGTCCGTGAAGATGTTGAACCCGATACACAGGATGACAAATGCGCCGATCATTCCTAAAAGCCGCATATCCAGTTCCAGTTGCTGGAACAGGCTGGGTTTCGCTTTTTCAGGTATCGGCTGAGACGAAGTTTCGGTCATTTCCGATCTTTCATATTCAGCATTTGCCCCAGGCCCAGACTAAGAGGCCTAGGGCTGAGTGGTTTAGTTACAAGGGGCAGGTCCGTTTTCAACGCCCTGGCAAAGATCTTCCAGCGGGATCCATCCGGCATCAACAACCACGGACAAGTTGTCCTTAGTGATTGGAACAGGCGCTAGGAAAACCGAGTTCATCTCGGTTCCACCTGGTGACGTCCAGCTCACTGCACCTTCGACATCAGCAGGGCTTGTCCCACCGCTCAACGCAACAGCAATTTCGCCAGCGGCCTTTCCAAGTTCGCGAGCATCCTTCCAAACCGAAACCGTCTGAGTTCCCAATGCGACACGGTTCAATGCTGCGTGGTCGCCGTCCTGACCGGAAACCGGAATGCCTTCCATGCCCTGCGCGGTAAGCGCAGCAACAACACCGCCTGCAGTACCGTCATTCGACGCAACGACTGCATCCACGTTGTTCTCGTTCGCGGTCAGGATTTGTTCCATGTTCCGCTGGGCGTTCGCGGGCAACCAGCCATCGGTATAGGCTTCACCAACGATTACGATGTCACCGCTGTCCACTGCTGCTCCGATAATTTCCTGTTGTCCACCCCGCAAGAAATCTGCGTTCGGATCAGTAGGAGAGCCCTTGATCATCACGTAGTTGCCTTTGGGCATGGCCTCAAAGACAGCCCGAGCCTGCATTCTGCCGACTTCCACATTGTCGAAAGTCAGATAGAACGCACGGCCATCCTCAATCAGGCGATCATAAGCAATGACCGGAATACCTTCGTCAGCCGCAGCCTGAACAGCCGGTCCGATTGCTTGCGCGTCTTGGGCCAAAATAATAAGCGCGTCTACACCTTGGGCGATCAGGCTTTCGATGTCCGATAGCTGCTTTGCGGAAGACGATTGCGCGTCCGCCGAGATGTACTCGGCACCCCCTGCTTCAAGCGCCGATTTAATAGCCGCCTCATCCGTTTTCCAACGCTCTTCCTGAAAGTTCGACCAGCTTACGCCAATTACTGGCTCTGCGAATGCGGTCGAAGCCAACAAAGTGGCCACAGCCGAAAAGCTGAGAATTCTCTTCATGATTTCCTCCCATTTGCCGAGCCATCGCATTTCGATTCGCGGCTCTCACAAATTTGAATACCATATTTATTTCAGCCAGTAAAATATTTACTCTACAAGAGGCAGGCAAATTCAAATAGATTGGACCAACAGCAAGATTCGCGAGGACAAGATGCTGAAAAGCAAAGCCTCTCCGGTTTCTTTGGAACAAAGAAATACGACCCGCCTGCGGGTATTGGAGCACATCAGAGCCAAAGGGTCCGTCTCGCGGATCGATATTGCATCCGCCTTGCAAACCAGCCCTGCGACCGTCACCGCTGCCACGGCTGATCTCATCTCGGCCGGGCTAGTCAAAGAGACTGAAAGCCAGGCACAGTCCAAGTCGGGGAAGAGAGGCAGACCCAGAGTATTGCTGCAATTGGACGGCCAGATGTATCTTGTAGCCGGTCTCAAGGTGGCTCGGCAAGTGATCTCGGTTATCTTGGTCGACTTTGAAGGAAACGAAGTCGCATCCCATAAATATGCTTTGGATCACGCCAGGATGTCGCCGCAAGAATTTGTATCGGCGATCCGCGAAGCTCTTGAAGAAACCTGCAATCAGATCGATCGTTCTGTCGCTCATTTGGCAGGTGTTTCTATCGGGGTGGCTGGACTGGTCGATGCAAACAAGAATTTTGTGCACTGGTCTTCTTCGATTACTAAGCGAAACATTGATTTTAGCCACTTGCTTTCAAATGCGCTGCCCTGCCCCGCATTCGTCGACAACGACGCCAATCTTGTCGCCAAGGCCGAACAGCTTTTTGGCTTGGGCAAGGGTTTAAAGAACTTCCTCGTTGTTACGATCGAACACGGTGTTGGCCTTGGCATCGTATTGGACGGCAAACTATACCGCGGAGAACGAGGTTGCGGCGCTGAGTTTGGGCACACCAAAGTTCAACTTGACGGGGCCCTATGCCAATGCGGGCAACGCGGGTGTCTAGAAGCCTATGTGGGCGACTATGCTTTGATCCGCGAGATGACGGTAACTGGTCATACCAACGACATGGACTCCATTTCCGACATTCATGACCGCGCCAACTCGGGTGACGCCAGAGCTTCGTCGGTGCTTGCCCGCGCAGGTCAGATGTTTGGCCTCGGGATTTCCAACCTGATCAACTTGTATGACCCAGAGTGCATTATCGTCTCGGGGGCACAAATGAGCTTTGAGCATTTGTGTTCCAACGAAGTTATGACCCGCATTCAAAGCGGCGTTGTGAATGTCGATGCACCTTTACCCCAGATCAAAGTTCATCACTGGGGTGACATGATGTGGGCCAAGGGGGCGGCAGCCTATGGAATTGAACAAATCTCAATTCTCAAGGTCAAGGAGCTGACGTCGAATGCGTCTTGAGTTTGCGATATTTGCGACTCTGGGCACAGTTGCGAATGCGGGCGCTGTTATTCCCCAGTTTACAAATGTGGAAGTACCAAAACATGTCTATGATGGCGGGTGGGAGCATTTTGTCGGCGGTGGTGTGGCCGTTTTCGATTGCAATGGGGACTCGCTGCCAGAACTCTTTTTGGCTGGCGGTTCCAACCGATCTCAACTGTTCATCAATACCTCGAAGGAACAGATAGCATTTCAGGCAAAGACGCCTGAAGATCTTTCGCTGGCCGGTGTGACCGGCGCCTACCCTCTCGACTTTGATAGCGACGGGTTAGTAGATCTGGCGATTTTGCGTGTTGGCCCAGACCTGCTTCTTCGGGGCCATCCCGACTGCCAATTCAGCCCTTTTACTGAACTCGGGTTTCAGTCCGAGGATCACTGGACCACAGGGTTCTCGGCAACATGGGAAAGCGGGCAAGCTTTACCGACCTTGGCGTTTGGCACCTATGTTGATCGGTTTGATCCCGAAGGTCCCTTTGAATCCTGCGGCCCAACCCTTTTGTACCGTCCAGAAGGCGACTCGTATCGTGAGCCGCTGCATCTTGAGCCCGGCTACTGCTCACTTTCCATTTTGTTTTCGGACTGGGCCCGAACTGGCCGCGCAGATCTTCGCGTCAGCAACGACCGCCACTACTATGTTCGCGGCGGTCACGAGCAGTTATGGGCGATGGAACCTGAGCCTCGGCAATACTCAGAAGGCGAAGGCTGGCTTCCATTTTCGATCTGGGGAATGGGGATCGCCTCTCGGGACCTTACAGGAGATGGATTTCCCGAAGTTTATCTGACCTCTATGGGTGACCAGAAACTCCAGATTTTTGACCCAGTGACAAACGGCCCGACCTGGCGCGATGCAACTTACGAAAAGGGTACGACCGCTCATAGACCGCATATCGGCGGAGACGGAAGGCCATCCACCGGGTGGCACGCACAGTTTGGCGACGTCAACAACGACGGCCGGGACGATATATTCGTGGCCAAGGGAAACGTAGAACAGATGCCCGATGCGGCTCTGAACGACCCCAATAACCTACTACTACAGAACTCCGACGGTCAGTTTATTGAAGCTGCAGCAGATGCCGACATCGCTTCGATGACTAAATCACGCGGCGCGGCCCTTGCCGACCTAAACAATGACGGTCAGTTGGATCTTGTTGTCGTCAACCGAGGTTCTGAGCTCGAAGTCAGCCAGAACTCTTCTCAGAGTGGCAACTGGCTATTGATTGATGTCACTCAGGATCAATCCAATCAATCAGCAATTGGTGGATTTATTGAAGTCAAAACCTCGCTGGGCGTTCAGACCCGCGAGCTCACAATCGGCGGCGGTCACGCTGGTGGTATCGCTGGGTTTCAGCATTTTGGACTTGGGAGTGAGGACCAGGTGCAGGTTCGTATGATCTGGCCGGATGGATCGAAAGGCGAGTGGTTGGACTATCAGCCCAACCAAATCATACGTCTTTACCGCTGATTACTTGTCGACCGGCAACCCGCTTGGAACTTGGTCGGGCACACCTAGCCGCTCTGCCGGGTCTTCAAGGCTTGCCAGAAATCTGAGAAGAGCGTCGATTTCCTGATCCGTCAGGCTTATTTTCGACAAGCCGTTGCTTTGGGCAATCGCCTCCACGTGCTGATGGTCCGACATTGCCCTTTGATCTTTGGGGCCCGGGAAGTCCGGCAATGCGGCCAACTCGATCGAGTAGTTTTCCAACGACGAAACCGCGTCCAGATGATGCCGTACGATGTCCTCAAGTTCGGCAAAAGCTCCGTTGTGTCCGTAAGGAGCTGTCAGTGTCACGTTACGCAAAGATGGCGTGCGGAAAGCAAACGCGTCGTCGGGATCACCGGTCACGCGAAGACGCCCGTCGTCCCTGACATGGTTTTCAAATCGCGCCGCCTTTCCCGGGCCGATCTGCGGCATTGCGATCGAATGAAACTTGTGATCCGTCTGAAACCAGCCCGAATGGCAGTTGCTGCAGCCAGCCTTTCCATAGAACAGGCCCATGCCAATTTCGGCCTCTTCTGACAATTCAGCCTCACCTCGCATCGCACGATCGAAGAGGCTGTTATCCGCGCGCCACTCGAACGCGATGAAGTCTGCGATTACGTTGGCAATTGCCGTGAACGTAACTCCATCATCCGGCGCTATATCCTCAAACCTCTGCTCGTACTCTGGAATGGCCGCAACACGTTCTGCAATCAGATCCCACGCACCGCCTTGCTGTGTAAGAAAGCCAAGGCGAACCGACTTGCTCACATCATTCTCAGAATAGTGACCCGCCATTTCGTCTGGCGACAAAACCGGGAACATGGCCTGTGCGGCCAGCGCTGAATTGAAACCAGACCGCATATGAGTACCCAACGGTGTTCTGATACCATCAGGTTGCGTTGGGTCTGCCTCTAGTCGCCCATCATGGAAAAACGTCGTGAACTCAGTGGCCCCGAGGTTCCAAAGCCCTGGTGAGTTTCGAGGAATACGTTGTTCCGGGGTATTCCCTGGGTCCAATGTCCGCTCTGGACCCAACCCAATTCCCCCTTCCCCTATACCAAGGGAAACACCGTCGGACGTGCCAAGCCTGGGATGATGACAGGTCGCGCAGCTGATATTCCTGTTGCCAGACAAGATCGGGTCATAGAACAGCAAACGCCCCAGCTCAGCACTTGCAAAGTCGGGTTCGAGGAACTCCGGCAGAGAACCAAGCGATTGGGCACGCGCACCACCCACCGCTGAGATTGTTGAGCCGACAATCAAGAATAGCGAAACTGCTCTCATGTCATTCCTCAGAAACTTCTAGAATAAGTTCCTGCCGATACGGATACTCCGGAGTATAGATGATTGAAGGAAACGACGAGATATTCGGTGCGTTGGGGTAACCCGATGGCTCGATACACACACCACGCGAAGTGCGCCGCAGTTTTGTCAGCTCATAGCCCGAATACACCTGTGCTCCCGGTTGGTCAGAGTAGACTGTCAACGCAAGGCCAGAAGGTGAAGTGAGTTCCGCCACCGGAGCCTTTGGGCCGCGATCATGATCAAAGCAAAAATAATGATCGATCCCTTCGGGAGCACTGCCAATCGTTTTGGGCTTTGAAAAATCCAACGCTTTGTCGGTGGTCGCAAGCACCCTGCCCGACGGGATACCCTGATCGTCGATTTTCAGATACCGATTTGAAGCGAGTCTAAGCTTGTGCCGATCTACGCCTTCCGAGGCGCCCAAAGTGTAGAAATTGTGTTGCGCAATGCTTATTGGCGTCGGCCGGTCAGGTTGTGCAGCTATTGAATATACCAAGCGTGGACCCAGCAGGCATATCCTGACCTCGAACCTGATCTCACCCGGAAAGCCGCCCTCACCGTCGCGAGAAACATAGCTCAGAAAGACTTCGTTCTGTGCAATCGGTTCGAGTTCCCAAAACTGTTTAGACAGCCCATCGTCCCCGCCATGAAGTGTGTTTTTGCCCTCGTTGGCGTTCAGCTCAAAACTGGCGCCATCCAAGTCAAACGTCGCGCCGCTGATCCGGTTGGCAACACGCCCTACAATTGCGCCCAGGTAACGCGTATCGGTGAGATACTCATTTGGGTCCTCGAACCCAAGGATGAGCGGGACGTCCTTGTACCACCAACCCTGCGTGATTGCCCCATAGTTCAGGACCGAAACACGCATACTTCCATCGGTAAGAATAGCAGTTTCAATCTGATGGGGCTTACCCGTTTCTGGTTTCATCTTACCGCCAGCGGCGCAAGCGCCTCATAGAATTGCTTATATCTCCGGTATTCATTTTCGTAGACGTCAATCAGATCGCCGCGTGGTTCGATGCGTTCCTGAATATCCGGCGGTGTCATGACTTGCGCCGGCTCAGCGCCGTTGGCAGCACATATCGCGAGGCGCGCAGCGCCCAAAGCGGCACCGAATTCGCTGCCTTTTGGCAAATCCAGTGGAACTTGCAAAACAGTAGCCAAGGTTTCCAGCCAGAACCGAGATCGTGCTCCTCCCCCCACTGCCATAAGGCTATTTGGCTGGGTTCCGGTGCTCTTCAGTGCTTCTAGGCAATCTCTCATTCCAAAGGAAACACCCTCCATTACGGACTGGGTCAACTCAGCTGGTTCCGACGAGATGTCCACGCCCAAAAACGCGCCTCGAATATGGCTATTGTTATGCGGCGTCCGTTCTCCTGACAGATATGGCAGGAAGGTGATCGCTGTAGGTCCATTCAGTTTTTCAGGCATAGCTGAAGCGAGTCTTTCCACGGGTTCGCCCAGATTGCGAGCAAGCCAGTTCATGCTGTTCGTTGCTGAAAGCATAACACCCATTTGTATCCACCGATCAGGAACCGCATGACAAAAACAGTGCACGGCTGTTTCCGGATCAGGAGCATAGGCTTCCCGCGCAACAAGCAATACGCCAGACGTTCCGAGTGAGACAAAACCGGTGCCGTCGTTGATGCTCCCGATCCCGCAGGCAGCGGCAGCATTGTCGCCAGCACCTCCAGCCACGACAACCGGATTCGAAAGCCCCCACTCCTGCCTCAATCGGGTCTTCAACTCTCCACCCGGATCACTGCCTTCGACCAAGCGCGGCATCTGCTCGACACGCATGTGACCTATGGCTAGCGCCTTTTCTGACCACTGCCGAGTGTCAACGTCCAGCCAGGATGTTCCTGCGCCGTCAGACATGTCTGAAACATATTCGCCAGCCAGCCAAAACCGCAAATAATCTTTCGGCAGCAATACCTTGCCGACCTTTGAGAACACATCCGGCTCATTCGCACGCAACCATTCGAGTTTCGGCGCCGTAAACCCCGGGAATACGATGTTTCCCGATATTGCGCGCATCTCTGGTGTTTGATCTAGTGTCCCCGCTTCGTCGGCTGACCGAGTATCGTTCCAAAGAATACAGGGCCTCAATACTTCGCCATCATGATCCAGTAGTGTAGCGCCGTGCATGTGTCCGCTTAGGCCAATACCTCGCAATTTTGAGAATGCTTGCTGGTTGCCAATGCGAAGCTTCCCAACAACCTCTTCGCAAGCGTTGGTCCAATCCAAAGGATCCTGCTCAGACCAGCCAGGCTTAGGCGTCGAAGTGGAAATGCTGACTTCGGCATCACCGACAACGTGTCCTGTGTCATCTACCAGAATCCCGCGGAGACCTGACGTTCCCAAATCTAAGCCCAGATACATTGAGCACCACCCGCCTATATATTTTAATGATTAAAATTATTTGAAACAGGGATCTTGTCAAGGCTCCGTCAAAGGAGTGCCCTCCAATCGTATCTGGATCAGAAAGCACGAACGCGACAACCTTCGATACCCAGGATAGCCAAAAGAAAGACAGAGCAAGAGTTGAGTTTAATCGTTTGACCGAATATGGCTCAAACCTCTTAGAAAAACCACTTTGCCAGGAGGCAAGGTTTAAGCGAGTATTTCCCCAGTTTGACCGACCGTTAGCGTTCCACCATTAACCACTTCGACATAAACGCCCATATCCATATGGCCCATCAATTTCCGAATAAGGTAGGGTATATTCAAGTCGCGCTCGGCCGTTTTCGGGTTCACTTCAGTTGCTGCACACCTTTTCGTGCGTGAGAGTATCTTCAACTCGACATCGCCAAATCTTAAAACTGATCCAACTGCATCCAGCTCAGCAAACGAAGGTAAACCGTCTATCTCAATATTCGCTCGGAAGCGCGCCGGGTGGATTTCCGCGTTCAGTAGTTCGCCCAACTTTTTCACAGAGGTCAGATTCAAAACGGATATCGCGTTCATCATTTGCGTTGATACGACAGATACATCTGTAAACCTATGAGGAGCAGAGGAGACAAACTTTGGCAGCTCTGGATCTTTTAAATCGATCTCTGAAGAAAGGTACTCTGCCGCACTCCTCCTATCTTCAGACTCTCGCATGTCAAAGCGTCGTGTCTTTCCATTCGCATTGATCTCAAGTGCCTGGGACTCAATTTCAAAACCGGTCTGAATGCCTGCCAGTGCAGCCTCGTTCAACAAAACGACAAAACGATCTTTCGGCAGTGGCATTGGGTTCTGCATGTCGAAACCGGAGTTGTAGCGAGCAAATCCGAACAGGCGATCGCCCGGAATGCCCCCTCCTGCTCGCAGCGCCACAGTTCGCATAGGCTCGGAACTCAAGCCTTTTATTGGGTAGCGGTTCAATCGGACGATGGAGAGATTGTTCATACGTCTGCACCTGACCACAAAGAGTTATGCACGGTCCCGAGTTGTCCACGCTATTTGAAGTTATCTCGAGTGCTCAAAGGCGTCGACCAAGTAATCTTTGAGCGCTTCAGAAGCGGGTTCGCTGAACCTGTTGGCCGCATGACGGCTGCGCCCATTTAAGTCGATATGACCATACAATACCTCGCTGCCGAAAATACATGCGCATCAAGTCCAAAGAATAATTTCTTTAGGAATCAATGACTAAGAGACAAAATTGGCGATCTCTTTCGGGTTTATGAGGTACGAACCTCAAAATTTTCTGGACTTGAGGTGCGTACCTCAAATAGCCTTGGAGGTATGCCGCGATTCGCACATCCTCGATTGACGGCGAAAAAAGGGAGGAATGGATGACTTACACAAAACTGGCTTCGGTCAGCGCAATAGTCCTTGCCGCTACTACTCTTTCTACCAAGGCAAATGCTGAAGATCTGACACTATGTTGGGCGGCATGGGACCCGGCCAACGCGCTTGTCGAACTATCAAAGGAATTCGAAGCAGAATCCGGCCACACAATGAATTTCGAATTTGTTCCTTGGCCAAATTTTGCGGACAGGATGCTGAACGAACTGAACTCCGGCGGTAAGCTCTGCGACCTGCTGATTGGTGACAGCCAATGGATCGGCGGTGGCGCTGAGAATGGCCACTATGTCCAGCTGAACGACTTCTTCGATGCTGAAAGCATAAGCATGGACGATTTCGCACCTGCAACAGTTTACGCTTATTCGACCTGGCCCAAGGGTACACCAAATTACTACGCGCTTCCCGCGATGGGCGATGCGAATGGTTGGTTCTACCGCAAGGATTGGTTCGAAAACCCTGAAATCCAAGCCGCGTACAAAGAAGCGACTGGTCAGGACCTACGCGAGCCTCAGTCTCAGAAAGAGTTGTTGCAGATCGCACAGTTCTTCCAAGGTCGTGAAATCGACGGCAAGACTGTGTATGGGGCTGCAATCTTTACCGAGCGCGGCTCGGAAGGGATCACCATGGGTGTCACTGGGGCCCTGTATCCGTGGGGTTTCAAATACGAAAACACTCCTGGATCATATGATATGGAAGGTGCTGTAAACTCACCGGAAGCGGTTGAGGCTCTGGAGTTCTATAAAGAGTTCTACAAAACGGCGACGCCTCCGGGATACACGAACTCTTACATGGGTGAGAGCTTGGATGCATTTAAATCCGGTCAGGTCGCCATGGCTATGAACTGGTTCGCGTTCTTCCCGGGTCTTTATGCCGATCCCAATACCGGTGGTGACAAGATCGACTTCTTCGTGAACCCACCACAAAATCAGGCAGGCTCGACACTGGGCGGACAAGGTATTTCTGTTGTCAGCTACTCTGACAAACAGGACGCCGCGCTTGAGTACATAAAGTGGTTCGCGCAGCCGGAAGTTCAGGCCAAATGGTGGGAACTTGGCGGTTACTCGGCACATAACTCGGTGCTTGGAGATCCTGGTTTCGTGGACAGCCAACCGTTTGCCGGTGATTTCCTAGAAGCAATGGGTGGGGTGCAGGATTTCTGGCAAGAGCCTGCCTATGCGGAACTCCTGTTGGCAATGCAGAAACGCATCCACGACTACGTGGTTGCCGACCAAGGGACAGCTCAAGAAGCGCTTGATCTTTTGATCGAAGATTGGACGGAAGTCTTCGAAGACGAAGGCAAGCTGTAACCCGGACGCAGGCAGGAGCGGGTGCGAACCCGCTCCACCTTCTCCCGTGAGTCGTAAACCAACAAGAACTGGCAAAGAGATGTCTGACAGGACCGTAGATCGCGTTGCGCAGGCAACGCCCAAGCGAGTTGCGCGAAAAATTCGGGGGTTATCCGACCGCGCGATCGCCTGGATATTCATCTCCCCAACGATATTTCTACTGCTGGCGATCAATATCTTCCCGTTGATCTGGACCATCAAACTTAGCTTTACCAACTACAAGGCCAACCGGATTGGGCGTGAAGTCAAAGATGTCGGGCTCAGGAATTACGAGCGTATCCTGACCGACTCAGACACCTGGCTGAACATGCAGGCGACGGCGCATTTTCTATTCTGGACGATCTTCTTTCAGGTTCTGATCGGGTTCACTTTGGCGTGGCTGATCAACAAGAAGTTTAAGGGCAACGACCTTTGGACCACGATTATCGTATTGCCGATGATGCTGTCCCCGGCCGTTGTCGGGAACTTCTGGAAGTTCCTGTATCAGCCACAGATCGGCCTGTTCAACTACATCGTGTCGTGGTTCACCGGCAAAGAACCCTCGAGCTTTGAGATGCTTGGCTCAGTGACCCTGGCCCCGTGGGCGATCGTTATCGTTGACACCTGGATGTGGACGCCCTTCGTGATGCTGATCTGTCTGGCCGGGTTGCGCAGCATTCCCGACTATATCTACGAGGCTGCCGAGATCGACCGGGCCAGCAAGCTGCGGCAGTTCCTCACGATTACTATCCCGATGGTGTTGCCATTTCTGATGCTCGCGGTGCTGTTTCGTGGGATCGAGAACTTTAAGATGTTCGACTTAGTGGTTCAGCTCACCGGCGGAGGGCCGGGTTCTGTAACGGAACTCACCTCAATCAATCTCAAGCGGGAGGCGTTTGAGAAGTGGCGTACGGGCTATGCCTCGGCCTATGCGATCATCCTTTTCGTCACCGTGTTCGGCCTTGCGTCGATCTACGTAAAAGCCCTGAACAAGGTGAAACAGAGATGAGCAGCTTTTCCGTCACCGAACCTTCGAACCGGTCCAAGTGGATCGCAGGCTTCTTGGTCATCACTTATGCGCTGATCACGATGATCCCGTTGGTGTGGATCTTGCTGACTGGCTTCAAATCGCCAGCCGATGCGATCAGCTATCCACCCAAGGTGGTTTTTGACCCGACGCTAGAAGGCTATGTCAACCTTTTCACCACACGCACGCGACAAACGCAGGAGTTTCTGGAAGCCAACCCACCGCAGAATTGGGCCGATGAGATCGTACGCCAATATGACATGGTGATCGTTGGACCATCCAAGTTCGGTGAGCGCTTTATGAACTCGGTCATCATCGGGTTTGGATCAACGTTCCTGAGTATTTTTCTTGGCACTTTGGCGGCCTATGCCTTCAGTAGGTTCAAGGTCCCGCTCAAGGATGACCTTCTGTTCTTTATCCTCAGTACGAGGATGATGCCTCCGGTGGCGGTCGCTATTCCTATCTTCCTGATGTTCAGAAATCTTGGGCTCAGCGATACGCACTTAGGAATGATCCTGCTGTACACGGGCGTGAACATCTCTCTGGCAGTGTGGTTGCTGAAAGGATTCATCGACGAAATCCCAAGAGAGTACGAAGAAGCCGCTCTCATAGATGGCTACACACGCTTTCAGGCATTTTACAAAGTGGTGCTGCCACAAGCCGCGACCGGCATAGCCTCGACAGCTATCTTCTGCCTCATCTTCGCATGGAATGAATATGCATTTGCCGTACTGCTTACCTCAGCAAATGCGCAGACCGCGCCGCCATTCATCCCAACCATTATCGGTATCGGCGGTCTGGACTGGCCTGCCGTGGCAGCTGGAGCAACGATCTTCCTGATCCCGGTTATGATTTTCACCATCCTGATGCGCAAACACCTGCTGCGTGGGATCACATTCGGAGCCGTACGCAAATGAGCGAGTTTCTTACCGGATTGATGCGGCTTCGCCGTGGCCCATGGGAAATGGTCGCAACCATCCTTATCGCACTGGGTGTCTTCATGCTGATGCAGCCCTTTGTCCTTTGGGCTTTCACCTACTCTTTCATCGTAACGCTGATCGGAACCGTTATGTTCATCATCGTCAGCCACTTCCCGGAGTAGAAATGGCCCAGATCATAGTCAAAAACGTAAAAAAGATGTTCGGCGATTTCACGGCTGTACGCGAAAGCTCGTTCACGATTGAGGATGGTGAGTTCTTCATGCTGCTGGGGCCATCCGGTTGCGGAAAGACGACGACACTGCGGATGATCGCGGGCTTGGAACTTCCAACGTCGGGTGAAATCTACCTGGACGGTGAAGAAATCAGCCAGCGGCCACCCTCAGAGCGAGACATTGCCTTCGTGTTCCAGATGTTCGCGCTGTATCCACACATGAATGTGCGTAAGAATATCAGCTACCCTCTGATATCACAGGGTATGCCGCGCGCCGCCGTACATTCTAAAATCGAGGAAGTCGCGGGAATTCTAGGGATAAACGACATACTCGATAGCCCTGTAGGTGGACTTTCAGGCGGCGATCGGCAGCGCGTAGCGCTCGGTCGCGCGATTGTTCGTGACCCCAAGGCATTCATGATGGACGAACCTCTTGGTGCACTTGATGCAGAGTTTCGTGAACACATGGCCGAAGAACTGCGCGCGCTTCATGACCGTATGGGTGCGACCACTGTTTACGTTACACATGACCAGTTGGAAGCCATGCAAATGGGCGACAAAATCGTAGTGATGAACAATGCTGTGATCGAGCAATTCGGCACGCCTCAGGAGATTTACGACAAACCCGCTACGATGTTTGTAGCTAACTTTATCGGGTCTCCTTCGATGAACTTCTTGCCATTTCAGGGAAAGGTCGAACCTGGCACTGAAATGGTTGGCCTGAACGGGCATGACGAACCTGTTCCCAAACTGATGGAAGGGGCTGAAGGTGACTTGGTTTTTGGTGTCCGCCCCGAGCATGTTTTTCTATCGGATGCAAGCGCCTACCGGGCCAAGGTCCTGGCCGCAGAATATTTGGGAACCACCCAGATAGTGACATTGCAAAGCCCGAACGGTGAGCTGAAAGCCCGGATTGATGCACGCGAAGTCGTTAGCCCTGGCGAGACCGTGGGATTGGAGTTCCGCTCACCCGCAGTAACCCTTTTTGAAAAATCTACCGGACGCGCGTTGAGGTCCGCTCTGAACGACGAGGTGCTGAGCAATGGCTGAAGTCGTTTTGGAGAGTATCTCAAAGTCATTCGGCAATCTTAAAGCGGTGGATGATATCTCAATGACGATCCCCAACGGTGCCTTTGTGGTGTTGTTGGGCCCGACCGGCGCGGGAAAAACAACAACACTGAGATTGATATCCGGACTTGAGAAACTGGATTCAGGAACAGTGCGCATTGGCGGGCGTGACGTTGGAATAGATACACCTGCCCAGCGCGATGTGGCGATGGTCTTCCAGCAATACTCGCTGTACCCGCATATGACAGTGCGTGAAAACCTGTCTTTCCCTTTGCGTTCGCCGATCCTGAAGACGCCAGAGGATGAGATCGCCAGGAAAGTCAACGAAGTCTCGGAGATCCTCCAGATCCCACACAAGCTGGACAACAAAGCCACAGAACTGTCCGGCGGCGAAATGCAGCGGGTGTCAATTGGGCGGGCGCTGGTGCGTGACCCCCAGATATTTCTGATGGATGAACCCCTCAGTTCTTTGGACGCCAAGCTTCGGGCGGATTTGCGGGTCGAATTGAAAAGAATTCAGGCAGATCTGGGATCGACCTTGCTCTACGTGACCCATGATCAGGTCGAAGCGATGACAATGGCGACCCATATCGGCGTTTTGGAAAACGGCAAGTTGGTTCAATACGGGACACCCCGGGACATTTATGAAGACCCCGGCAGTGTATATGTCGCCAGCCGGTTGGGTCTGCCACGGATCAACATCCTGCCGTCCGAGTTGTTCAGAGGCGACCACAAAGGCCCGCAGATTGGTCTTCGCCCAGAAAACATCATCGAAGGCGAAGGCAGCGAAGCGCGTGTGATACGTGCCGAACACCTGGGGGATCAAACACGACTGCACCTGGACTTAAACGGTCACATGGTAGTGACCTTGATTGAGGTCCATCAGGACTATCCATCTGGAAAACTTATAAAAATCCGCCCACACAACCCGTTGTATTTTGACGCGTCCGGCGCGCGAGTGAATTAAGGAGCAAAAGCATGGCCCAGTTCCTCAACACAAAAGAAACACTGGTGACGGAGGCCATAGACGGTCTTCTCGCGTCATCAGGAGGACGGCTTACCCGATTGGATGGATACCCGCACATCAAGGTTGTCTACAGGTCGGATTGGGAAAAGTCGAAAGTCGCCTTGGTTTCCGGCGGCGGGTCTGGTCACGAACCTGCCCACGCAGGGTTTGTCGGCGCCGGAATGCTCACGGCAGCAATCTGCGGAGAAGTGTTCGCCTCGCCATCGGTCGAGGCGGTTTTGGCTGGCATTCTTGCGGTTACGGGCGAGGCTGGGTGCCTGCTTATTGTCAAAAATTACACCGGTGATCGATTGAACTTTGGACTGGCGGCCGAACGCGCCCGTGCGTTGGGCCGCAAAGTAGAGATGGTCGTAGTTGATGATGACATCGCCCTGCCCGACCTTCCGCAACCACGTGGCGTGGCAGGTACATTGTTCGTGCACAAAATAGCCGGAGCGCTTGCCGAAAGTGGTGCTGATCTCGACACCGTCACCGCCGCAGCAAGACGCATCATAGCCAAGGTCGTCAGCATCGGTATGAGCCTGGACACCTGTACCGTTCCTGGGTCTCCGAAAGAGGACAGGATTGCGCCCGGCAAAGCAGAGCTTGGCTTGGGCATCCACGGTGAACCCGGTGTACAGCAAGTCGAATTCTCGAATGCCGTATCGGCCATGTCCACAGTGGTGGAGAAGCTAAAGCAAAGGATGGGATCCGGGGATCGTGTGGCGCTGGTCAACAACCTTGGGTCCACAACACCGCTAGAAATGGCTGTCCTCACGCATGCCCTGTCTGAAACAAGTATCGCCCTCCATATCATCGGCCCGGCACCAATGATGACATCGCTGGATATGCACGGGTTTTCTGTTTCCATTCTGCCTGTAGATCGGGACGATTTATCGGCACTCGAGGCTCCTGTTGATCTGGCGGCTTGGCCCGGCGTCAATTCCATCGACCCGATAAAAGTAGCGCCCTTGCCTGATGGCCTGACCCCGATCGATCCAATTCCTTCGAACAACCCTGCCACAAGGGAAACGATCGCTCGTTTGTCTGAACTTCTCATCAACGCAGAGAAGAACCTGAACGAGTTGGACGCGAAATCCGGAGATGGCGATACGGGAAGCACACTCGCCACTGCCGCAAGAGCATTGCAAGGTAGCCTTGACCGCATGCCGCTTGCTGATCTGACGCAACTGTTTCCGGCACTAGGCAATGAGTTGAGCCAGACAATGGGTGGTTCTTCCGGCGTTATACTCGCAATTTTCTTCAACGCAGCTGGCGATGCCTGTGCGAGCGGGGCTTCGATACCGAAGTCTTTGGTCGTAGGCCTGAATCGCGTCAGCCAGGTTGGGGGTGCCAAGGTCGGTGACAGGACAATGATTGACGCACTGGCACCAGCACTTGCCGCACTACCATCTAGTCTGACGCATGCAGCCGAGGCTGCCCGCGAAGGCGCGAACAACACCGCAAATATTCGCCGTGCGAAGGCGGGCCGCGCGGCCTATGTTCCCGAAGAAAACCTAGTTGGACATAACGATCCCGGCGCTGAAGCTGTTGCATTGTTGTTTGAAGGCTTAGCACGGGAGATTGAGGGCTGAGGAACACGTGGAAGATCAAAAACAAAAACTAAAATTGGTGAAAAAGCCAACCGTCAACGACATCGCTCGCGTGGCGGGTGTCAGCCTGGCGACCGTTGATCGGGTCTTGAACAGGCGCCCCGGCGTGCGAGCAGTGACTGTACAGAAAGTACAGAAGGCGATTGATGAGCTGGGGTATGTGCGCGACACCGCCGCAGCCAACCTGGCGCGAAACCGCGTCTACAATTTCCTCTTTGTTTTACCAGACACGGACAACGAGTTTGTGGAGGCAATAAGCAGTCAGATCGCTGAACAAACACGTGACCAATTTATCCAACGGACGCGCATTGCAGTAAAGAACGTCGCTCCGTTCGAGCCGCAAGATATCGTCAATATTTTGGATGCTGTCGACAGTTTGGACGTTGACGGAGTCGCCGTTTTCGGGCCCGAGACCCCTTCTGTCCGCGACGCTGTAAAAAGGCTCAGGGAAAAAGGCGTTCCGGTTGTTGCCTTGGTGTCTGACTTGCCAAGTTCTGAGCGAGACCACTTTGTCGGAATTGATAACGTTTCGGCAGGACGAACCGCAGCTCAGCTGATGGGAAGATTTGTCCATCGCGAAGGCAAGGTCTTGGTTCTTACAGGATCCCGTTTGGCGCGTGACCACCTGGAGCGTCGTCAAGGCTTTGACCTTGTTGTGGCTGAGGAATTTCCGCACCTCAAAGTCGTAGCGTCTGTCGAGGGCCGGGATGACCCGGATCTGATTTACAGGATGATGCCCGAAATCTTTGAAACCTATCCGGATCTGGTCGGAATATACTCGTCAGCAGCGGGCAATGCGGGCCTCATTCAATTTCTTTCAGAGAACAAACTCAGCAAAGATCTGGTGATCATAGCTCATGAGCTTACTCCGCTCAGTCGTGAGGCGCTTAGGCTTGGCACATTTGACGCCTTAATCTCGCAAGACACCGGGCACATTGTTCGCTCTGCCGTCCGTCTATTGCGCGCAACTTCGGACAAGGTTCCGTTCAACAAAGCACAGGAACGTATCCGTATCGACATCTATCTGAAGGAAAATTTACCGCCATAGAGGCTTAGGTTTTGGGGAGGAAATTTTATGAAAAAAATTAAAGGTCCAGCTTTGTTTCTTGCGCAATTCGCGGGGGACGAAGCGCCGTTCAATTCGTGGGACGCGATCACTAAATGGGCGGCGGACTGTGGATACAAGGGCGTTCAGGTTCCTAGTTGGGACGGCCGGTTGTTCGATCTGGAACAAGCCTCGTCCAGCGCCAGTTATTGCGATGATTTTAAAGGCATAGCCAAGGAAAATGGCATCGAAGTCACTGAACTTTCAACCCACCTTCAGGGCCAACTTGTGGCCGTTCACCCGGCCTATGACAGCGCGTTTGATGGTTTTGCAGCCGAAAGCGTCAGGGGAAACCCGAAAGCCCGGCAAGAATGGGCGGTAGACCAAGTCAAAAAAGCGCTATCTGCTTCGAAAAACTTGGGTATTTCAGCGCATGCGACATTCTCAGGCGCATTGGCATGGCCTTATGTCTATCCTTGGCCGCAGCGCCCTGCAGGCTTGATCGAAACGGCATTTGAGGAGCTTGCTCATCGTTGGGTGCCAATACTGGATCACGCCGAGGAATGCGGCGTTGACGTCTGTTATGAAATTCACCCAGGTGAGGACCTCCACGACGGCGTGACGTACGAGATGTTTCTCGAACGGACAGGAAATCACCCACGCGCTTGCATGTTGTACGACCCGTCGCACTACGTGCTGCAATGCCTCGACTATCTGGACAATATCGACATCTACAAAGATCGGATCCGGATGTTCCATGTCAAAGATGCCGAGTTTAACCCGACCGGCCGCCAGGGTGTTTATTCCGGGTATCAAAGCTGGGTCGATCGTGCCGGGCGCTTCCGGTCGCTTGGTGATGGCCAGGTAGATTTCGGGGCGGTCTTCTCAAAAATGGCCGCGAATGACTTTGATGGCTGGGCTGTGGTCGAATGGGAATGCTGTCTCAAACACCCCGAGGATGGAGCGCGTGAAGGCGCTCAGTTTGTGTCAGATCACATTATCCGTGTGACCGAGAAAGCCTTTGATGATTTCGCTGATGGTGGGGCAGACGAAGCAGCCAATCGTAAAATGCTGGGGATTGAGTGATGGTCACAGGACGCAATGAAGAAACTTCCGGCCGCATTCGACTTGGCATGGTTGGCGGCGGGAACGACGCCTTCATAGGCGGCGTTCATCGAATAGCGGCGCGATTGGACGACAAGTTTGATTTGGTTGCCGGTGCTTTGTCTTCGACGCCAGAGAAATCTCTTGAAAGTGGTCATGCATTAGGGCTCGAACGGGTCTATGAAGACTTCAAACAAATGGCGATCAGGGAAGCCCGGTTGAAATCTGGGATCGAGGCGGTCTCAATCGTCACGCCAAATCACGTTCACTATGCAGCCGCACGTGAGTTCCTGAAACGCGGTATTCATGTAATTTGTGACAAGCCACTCACCTCGACCCTTGCCGACGCAAAGAAACTGGTCAAAGCAGCAGAAAGCGCGAATGCTTTATTCATTTTGACCCACAATTACACGGGCTATCCGCTGGTTCGGCAGGCACGTGAAATGGTCGCTAACGGAGATATTGGCAAGATCCGCGTTGTTCAGGTTGAGTACCCGCAGGACTGGCTGACCGAGCAGCAGGATTTCAAACAGGCTGAGTGGCGAACCGATCCAGAACGCTCGGGCGCGGGTGGTTCAACCGGTGACATCGGAACTCATGCTTACAACCTCGCTTGCTTTGTAACCGGGCTGAAAGCGGAAAGCCTCGCGGCGGACTTGCAGGCCTTTGTGCCGGGGCGCAAAGTCGATGATAACGCGCACGTCTTGCTTCGCTTTGAAGGCGGAGCGCGTGGTATGCTGTGGTCTTCTCAGGTGGCTCCCGGCAATGAAAACGCACTTCGTTTGCGCGTCTACGGCGAAAAAGGTGGGTTTGAGTGGTCTCAGGAAGATCCCAATTATCTTTGGTTCACGCCATACAACGAACCCAAGCGTTTGATCACCCGAAATGGAGCTGGAGCTGGTGACGCAGCCAATCGGTTGAGTAGAGTTCCTCCGGGACATCCCGAGGGATACCTTGAGGGGTTCGCGAATATCTATGGAGAGGCAGCAGAGGCGATCCAAGCCTTCCGAAATGGGATTTCACCTGACGTGTCGGTTGTTTATCCAACAGTTCATGACGGACTCAATGGTGTTAAATTTGTGGCTGCATGCGTGCAAAGTTCTTCAAGGAATGCGGCTTGGGTCAATTTAACTTAAAATCTGGTTGTGGGCATAAGGCAGAAATCTTGGAAGGCAGCGCGGGTATCTGCCAATAATCGAAGCGCACGCAACCTATAGATGAACACTCCTGAACAACAAACCGCGAACGTCCCTGAATGGGCGATATGTGAAGCGACCTTTAGTTGAGTGGGCCCCGCATCTGCGGACCAACGAACCATCACTTCACCGCGCCAGATATGTTGCCGCGCGAGAAGTGTTGCCCATGTTGGTCAAAGGCGGCTCCATCACGTTCTTTTCGGGCGTGCTCAGCCGCCGCC
Organism: Ruegeria sp. YTSC003; assembly: GCF_059609785.1. Classification (NCBI taxonomy): domain Bacteria; kingdom Pseudomonadati; phylum Pseudomonadota; class Alphaproteobacteria; order Rhodobacterales; family Roseobacteraceae; genus Ruegeria; species Ruegeria sp. YTSC003. The sequence continues at coordinate 24,256 of NZ_JBXWMK010000013.1, forward strand.
CATCCGCCGGGGCCACGGGCTTGGGCGCAGTTAACGCGGCGGTCGAAGCCCTGGCGAAAGGGCTGGCGCTGGAGTTGGCTGGTCGGGCGCGGGTCAATTGCATCAGCCCCGGCATGGTCGCAACCGAAGCCTACGCCGCAATGGCGGAAGATGCACGTGAAGTCATGTATGCACAGACAGGTGACCGCCTGCCCGTAGGACGGGTCGGCCAGGCAGAGAGTATTGCACAAGCCGTGGTCATGGCTATGACAAACGGGTTTTTAAGTGGCTCAATTCTGGATGTCGATGGCGGCCACCTTGTGCGTGATTGAGAATTGACCCATCTCCAACGTTAAGAACAGGGCTTGCCAATAATATTGTGACAGGACCAATCAGGGTCTTGGCTCAGCTTTTCGGCCTCTTCTTCTGACGCGGCCTCGCTCGGATCTTCGAAGAACCCGCAACACCGACATCCGAGTAGGTCCCTCGATTTGGGCTGACAACAGCAACCCGCTTTGAAAGGGGTGGCTTCGGCTTCAGTTCTTCAGGTTCGGCTGTGCACTCCCTGTGTTCTCGAGCGTCAAAGGCCAAGAATGTGTAATAGGTACCGGTGCGTTCAGCTATCCAAGCCCCAGAGCCTGCCCGTCTTTATCAAAAAAATGCAGATTGTCGGTTGGGAAGTGCAGACCAATCTGGGTGCCCGGTGTAAGGTCCGTATCGCCGTTCAGACGGACTGTGGCCTTGTCTTCGCCTCCACAATCCACAATCAGGAAAGTATCTGCACCCAGGTATTCGATCACCTCGATGACGCCGTCAGTTTGACCTTCGCCCGCAGCACCCACCTGAATGTGTTCGGGGCGGATGCCAAGCTTTGTGGCGGCTGCAGATCGTGAAAACGGGCCACTGCGGCCGTGCTCAAGTTGGAAACTGTCACCGTCGGTCGTGCAGGGCAGGATATTCATCTTTGGACTTCCGATAAACTGGGCCACGAACAGGTTCGCAGGGCGTTCATAGAGTTCTCGCGGCGTACCGACCTGAGCGATCTTGCCGTATTCTAAAACCACGATGCGGTCGGCCAATGTCATCGCTTCGACCTGGTCGTGCGTCACGTAGATCATCGTGCGCTTGAGGCTTTGGTGCAGCTTGGCGATCTCATACCTCATCTCGACTCGCAGGGCGGCGTCAAGGTTGGAAAGCGGCTCGTCAAACAGGAAAGCGGTGGGATCGCGGACGATGGATCGGCCGATAGCCACCCGTTGCCGCTGACCACCAGAAAGGTCTTTTGGTCTGCGTTCCAGGAACGGTCCAAGCTTGAGAACCTCTGCTGCGCGGTTGACCTGTTCGGTGATTTCCGCCTTGGGAACACCGGCAACCTTCAAAGAGAACCCCATGTTCTCGGCGACTGTCAGATGTGGATACAGCGCGTAGGATTGGAACACCATCGTCAGGCCGCGCTTTGAGGGCGGGTGATCCGTGACATCGCTGTCATTGATCTGCAGCGACCCGCGCGAGATATCCTCGAGCCCGCCGATCATGCGCAACAAAGTGGATTTACCGCAGCCCGATGGGCCGACGAAGACGATGAACTCGCCCTCCTCGATCTTGAGGTCCACGCCTTTGATGACCTGGGCCGAGCCGAACCATTTTTCGACTGATTTTAGTTCGATGCTACCCATCAGGCCCTCCCTGCCCAGTGAAGCCAAACCGCTGCCGTCCAAGAGAACGCCTTACCGCCAGCCGGGCTCCCGGTTATTGGATCGAAGTATTCTGCGAAACCGAAGCCCGAGATCAGATCTCCGGTTTTTTTGCGCAACTGATCTGCTTGCTCGGTGTGACCCAGATCCTGCAACCCGAAGCCAATCATCATGTTCATGAAGGCCCAAGTGGGCCCGCGCCAATAGCGGCGCGAGTCGAATTTCGGCATTTCTGGATCATAGCTTGGAACCGGATAGGGCACGGTTTCCAGCGTGGTTTTCAACCGTTTCAGCATCTTGCCTGATTCAATACCGGCATACCAGCACAAGTAAGACGCATTCGATACGCTGCCTGCCATCTCGCCGGTATGTGCGTCGCGCGCGTCAAAGCTGCCCAGCTCTTCGTTCCAAAGTGAGCGAGCACCAACTTCCAGTATTTCGATATCCGCGCTTAAGCCTTCAGCTGCCAGATCAAGCTGCTCACTGATCACCAACAAGTCCCGCGCGGCCCGTAATGTGGTGAATGTCATCGTCGGATCGGCCACCCGGAACGGGTTCAGCGACAGCAGTTCCTGCTGATCCCACCCAGCATTTCGACCGATCTGTACCAGCTTGATGTATCGGTCATAGTCGAACTTTGTCGGGCGGTCCTCGCTGTTTACATGGCTGGTATCGCGGCGTTGATAGTCTCCCACATCTGACGCATCCATGCGCGCCATAGAGTTGTCCCAGTCAGGCGCGTTGTCGCGACCCGCTTCCCAAGGGTGTGTTGTGCAAACAGCCCCGAATTCATCCAATCGCCATTTCATGATCCAGTGGTGCCAAGCTAGCATCTTGGGGAATAGCGCCTTCATCCGCGCGTCTCCAAACGAAGTATCCTGTTCCCAGATTTTGCGCGCCATCGTGGCCGCAATGGGTGGTTGGATAATGCCCGAGGAGGGGATTGGACCGTTGCAGCCCCAGACATCCGGGCCGGGAAAATACCCCTCGTCTTGCTGGTGGAACAGGATGTGCGGCACCATGCCGTTGTCCCATTGTCCGGCAAACAGCGTCTCGATCTCAGCCCAGGCGCGGTCAAGGTCGAACTGGGCAAATCCAAGCGCAGTAATCGCGCTGTCCCAGTTCCATTGGTATGGGTACAGCCCTTCGGTTGGGATCGTGTAACCGCCGCGATCATTGGCGATCAGGATATTGCGCGCCTCGCGGTCTGGGTTTGTGTGTTGGTTCATCTCGGTCATCCTTTGACAGACCCCGCTGTGAGGCCTTTGGTCATGAAACGTTCAAGCCCCAGGAACAGCGCCATGATCGGAACGGTGGCGATCACCGCACCGGCCATCAGGTGCTGACGGGGAATTTCTGAGGAGTTCAGCATCGTGACCCCTCGGGTCAGGGTGAATTTCGACGGGTCGTCCAGAAGCATGAAGGCCAGCAGGAACTCGTTCCAGGCAATCATGAAGACATAGAGCGAGACCGACGCCAGCGCTGGCAAGCTCAGCGGCAGGGTGATCTTCCAGATCACTGCCAGACGGGACAGGCCGTCCATCAGGCCTGCCTCTTCCACCTCGATCGGCAGGCCGCGGAAGTAACCTTGCAGCATGTAAAGCGCGACGGGGATTGTCGTGACCGGGTAGATCATAACGATGCCTAGGATCGAATTCCGCAGACCAGTCAGCGAGAATGCAATATAGATCGGAAGCGCCAGAACGATCATCGGCACCATGTAGATAAGCAGGATCGAGCGAGAGAACGCCTTTTGCCCCTGAAACCGGAAACGAGCCACGGCGTAGGCACCGGGTACGCTGAACAGTAGCGTGATGAACACGGTCAGCACCGAAACATAGAAAGACGTCCAAAGATAGGTGCCGAAATTGAAGTCGCGGAACAATTCAGTGTAGCTGCGGAACAGGGCGGTTCCCTGGGTTAAGTCCACCGAGAAATCCAGCGGGTTCTGCAACAATGCTTGCTGGGATTTCAGGCTGGTCATCACCATCACGTAGAAGGGGATGATCACGATCGCCGTGAAAAAGATATAGCCGAAACCGGTGCAGAACCGGATCACCGCGTCCTCGTATTCATGGCGGGTGAGCTCACCGATCGGTGTTTCCTTCAAAATCGCCGCCATCGACAGATGCATCACGACGGCAATACCGATCACAGTTACCAGCACGGCCTGCGTTGACGTGTCAGAGCCAATCAGAACCGGGCCAAATCCGGTGAGGCTGGACAGGCCCAATAGTGCTGAGATGCCCAGACGCGCGGGCGCGCGCTGTAGCGGGAACCGGACATATACGAGACCCGCCAACGCGCCCCAAATCAGGCTCAGCAAGACCTGCGGCCGGAATGCGTCGCCTGTTGAGAACGACATGGTGATGGCGGCGGTGGTTGCGATCACCACCATCCAGAGCGCGCCCAGAACCGGGCCGGTAACATACCCTTTTCGCATCACAGACCCTCCTCTCGGCTGATGAAGCGGAAGAAGACAAAGCTGAAGGCAATCAGGCACATCAGGATCACCACGGCCACCGCCGCCCCTGCCCCGATGTTCGAGATCGCAAAGGCTTGTTCATAGACATTCACAGTCAGCGTGCGGGTGCCCGCATTGCCGCCGGTCAGCAAGAAGATGTCGTCGAATTTGTTGAACGTCCAAATGAAGCGCAGAAGGAACAGCACTGACAGAATGCCCAACAGTTGTGGGATGCTCAGCAGCCAGAACTTCTGGAACGGCGAGGCCCCGTCCATATCCGCCGCCTCGTACATGCTGCTGTCGATGGATTGCATTCGCGCCAGAATGAACAGGAAGGACAGCGGGAAGTAGCGCCAGATTTCGAACACTGTCACCATGATCAGCGCCAAGGGGCGTTCGCCGAAAAAGTTGATCGGTTCACTGCTCAGCCCCATTTGAACCAACAGTGCATTGGCTGAGCCTGAGAACGGATCAAACAATGTAACCCAAGTGAACGCCACTGCGATCACCGGAGCGACATACGGGAACAGGTAGAGACCGCGTATGAACCCTTGGCCGCGGAAACTTTTGTTAAGCAGCAGGGCCGCGAACAACCCCATGACCAATGCCCCGATGGTTCCGAAGACGGTGTAGAACAGCGTCACCCAGAGCACGCCCCAGAACTCTGCCCCATCGAAGACACGGGCGTAGTTTTCCAGGCTGAATTCGAGGTTTGTCAGCACATTGGGGCCGCTGCCTGTGACACCAGGTTCCGACCCTTCGACCAACTCTTCGAACGCGTCAGGGTCGCCGTCAACGGTTACCGGAATACGAATTCTCTCGCGTTGGCCACCATCCAAGATACCAAAATCGCAGAACAGGTCTTGCCCGTCCAGCACACACGGTTCCGCGATTTCATCAGTGGGTGTCATGCCCTCAGGCAGCACATCACTCAGAGTGACGCCGCCAATAGCAATCTCCTGACTGGAATTGCGCAGGCGATACTCGATCCGCAGATCATCGCCCGATCCACGCAAGCTTTCTCGGACAACCGGCGCAGGTGGGCGCAGGTCGGACAGGGTAAAGGGCTTGAAGCTGATCCAGATGATCGCCAGCAGCGGCAGGATCACAACAAGAGACACGCTTATCACGGTCGGAGCCAGCAATGCCCAGGCCAGGCGCGCTTCGCGCTTGGCAAGAGCCCCGGTTCCGGTCGGTGGGGTGGCCGAAGACATAAGAGACCTCAGAGGGTTGGGTGCAGCGGCAAAAATGCCGCTGCAGTTGCCGGTTGAGACAGGGTTTTACTGAACCTTGGCAAGCTCTTCGTTCATGGCTGCGACTGCGGCAGCAGCGTCAATCTCATCGTCGATATATTGACGAACGACACGGTTGATGGCCTGAGAGTTGATCATCTTCGACGCCAGAGAGAGCTGCCCGTCGGTTACACCCCAGCGCTGCGCGACATCCAAACCTCCGACGATCTCATCAATCATGGCCTGATCGTACAGCTCACCCAAAGGTGCTTTGCGATCCACACCTACCGGCAGTTCCGCCCAAGCGTCGGCAAAAGCTGTTGGATTGTCAGCATTTCCGCGACGTACCGGAAACTTGCCTTCGGGTGCGATGGCCAGAGTTTGCGTATAACCGTCATCCATCGCGAACTTCACAAAGTCCATCGCAGCGTCGGTATCGGCATCACTGGTGATCCCGAAATACCGCACGTCACCCCAGGCTGCACCGTCTGGATTGGATGGACCGGAGAAATTGGTGACGATCCCCGTTTTGGTTGCCAGCTCGCTCGACGTCGGGTCGTCGGAAATGGTCGGCGGGGCGCTGTCACGCAGACCGGCCAGTTCGTCCAAAATGAACGGCGACCAGATGATCATTGCGGCCTTGCCATCGAAGTACAGCTCGCGGGACTGCTTCCAATACAGCTCACCGGGGGGCGACGCTTTCGAGATCGCCTTATAGAAGTCCAGGACCTCGGTGGTTTTGGCTTCGTCCAATGCTTGGAAGCCGTCCGGGCCTACAGGGCTAACGCCGTTGGCAAGGAACACATGTTCCAGAACCTGGCTCATGAAATTCTCATCAACCTTGGTCGCGGCAACAAATCCGTACATCTCTGGCGGGTTGTGCAGTTTCTCCAAAGCAGCCAAAACGTTGGCGAATGAACTCGGGGCATCCAGTCCGGTTTCGTCGAACAGATCCTTGCGATAGACGACCATCTGTGTCCAACCATCGACTGGCACGGATGCGGTTTCATCGTTGAAGGCTGCCATAGTCAGCGCACCGGGCGCGAAGGTATCGGCCCCCAGCTCTTCGATCACTTCGGTTGCGGCTTCGGTGTCCAGAATACCCGCTTCTGCCCAAGGCAAGGCGTATTGCAGCGGATGGTAGACCACGTCCGGCAAATCTCCGGCCGCGAAGGCGGCAGTAGCACGAGTGCCCAGGTCTGTTTCGGTTACCGGGATGACCTCAACTGTGGTGCCAGTTTCGGCTTTAAATTGATCCGCCATTTCCTGCTGCTTCGCCAAGCGTTCAGGCTGTTCCTCGGTCGTCCAAAAGCGAATTGTATCTGCTTGCGCAGATGCCGCCGTCAAGACAATCGCGAGTGATGTTCCAAGCAGCAATCGAGATGCATTTGGTGAATGTTTCATAGGCGGTCTCCTCCCCGGTTATGATCATTGGAATTTCGTATTTTTTGCGCCAGCTCTTCAGGCGTCAGCCTTGGTGGCCCGTCAGATTTCCGTTCAATAAGAACTGCTTCTCTGATTTCGCGTAGATTTTTTGGTTCTTCACCTCTGGTCTGGCGTATGAGTAATGTAGCAAGACGCTCACCAGCACGCTGCGAGTCCACACTAAAGGTCGTCAGTCCTGGATTGACGTATTGGCATTCGGGAATGCCGTCATATCCAAGGATTGAAACGTCTTTTCCGATTTCAAGGCCAAGCTCAGCGCAAACTGGATAACACCCTAAAGCAGCTAAGTCGGTCGCAAACACGATCGCGGTTGGCGGGTGTTCCAAATTTAACAGCGCCCGCGCTTCGATCGCCCCTTCTTCGCGTGTCCGGGCACCTTCTCGGATCAATTCGGGATCATCCCGCAAACCCGCAACTTTTTGACCTTCGAGATACCCGTCGCGGCGCAGGTGGCTGTAGTTGAACTTCGGATCACTGCCGACATAACCGATACGGCTATGGCCAAAGCTGACCAAGCGAACGACCGCATTCCGGATTGCCGTCTCACCGGATATATCAAACCATGACATATCATCCATAGGATCCGATTGGCCGTATTCTGTCCGCCCGTATAGGATAAATGGGACCTGCAATTCTTTGAGGTACTTTACCCGCGCGTCGTCCACTTCGGTCCGGGGCAAAATGAAACCATCTGCCTTGCGTTCTTCGACAAGACGTCCCAACACATTGAGCATATCTTTCCCGGACTTTGCCGTGGAAATTGTCATTGTCCAGTCCGACGCACTGGCTGCTTCGCAAGCGCCTGCCAGAAAATCCTGAAGAAACGGGTTGTGCTGGTCCGGTTCTTCGCTGTTGATGACCATCGCAATAGCGCGAACTTTTCCTGTTCGAATAGCCTGCGCGTGACTGAGCGGGCGATAGCCCATCTTTCTTGCCGTGACCTCAACTCTCTTTCGCGTGACTTCTGAGATGTCTGAATACCCGTTCAATGCGCGCGATACCGTGCTCTTTGAAAGCCCGAGATGATCCGCCAATTCGTCGAGTTTCACCCGCCGTGGCGGTGAGGGGTTCCTAGACTGAGATTGGCGATTTTGCAGATTGGGATTCGTTGTCATCCTACTACTTGTTCGCTTCGAAACCGGTTTCGGCAACAAAAAAAGTCGAACGACCTCTCAGGTGACTTGTTTGAAACGTTAAACGTACTGTGTTCCGACGTTCACGCCACCATCTCGACGCTTCGGTGAGTTGACGAAACCCAGTCCGCGCCGGCGAGCATTCCAGTGGCACGCAATGGTCGCTCCGGCTCGTAAATCTGGACCAGGGTTATTCACCATCCGCATTCGTACACGCGGCTTTAGGCAATCATCTTAGGCGCGTTATTTACACTCGCTCCCTGTTCCCACATGTGTCGCGAAATCCGTAACTGTTTCAGCGTGCTTGTTAGCCTATTTCTGGAACTCGCACGAAGAACCGAATAGATGGTTAAAGGCTCGGGGATTTTTCCTTTATCTCTCGACGTAAGCGCTGAAGGCAAAAACCGAAGGTCAGCTATTGGACAGCCTGATCGATCAGATTGCACCCGTAGCGAAAGGGCCTCTCCGGTTGCCAGAGCCGATGCACAAATTCTTTTGCAAAGCCGTCCTATTCCCTTCGATTGATTTTGAAGACCCAATCCGATATCCAGTCCGGCTGCGTGTTCAGTGTCAAAGCAGAGCCCAGCCCAAGACCAGCAAACCAAACGATGGAGGGTGCCATGTAGTTCTGAAACTGCATGAAAGGCCAAAGACATGGCCCACTACAAACGCAAACGTCCCCGCACCGTGCCTGGGAACGGGTACTCGCTCTTGGGTCTGAGCCGTCGTCTCGGAAAAGACCTGGATGATGTCCGGTGGCTCGGCAATTGGCCGCGCGGCCACGACATCATCTTTCACACACGTCCAACAAGACGCAAATCCAAGGCCCTTGCGCTTGGCATCCTGAAAGGCGCTGATCCTGATGACATTGCTTGGCCGGATAGCCGCAAACCCCATCACTACTACTGGTGAGCATGCACGGCGGAGCATCAGCTTGGCTCCGCCACTTGCTTTTCTTGGTTCAAACAGTCGTTGGTATTTTCGGGTTGGTCTGACGTGTAACCCCTCATCGTCAATTCCCGAACAATATCTCGTATCTCTTTCGGATTCCTGGCAGTAGTCGAGAATTTCCTTACGCGTCGCAGCATCGAACGGCGGCCCAGCGAGGATTTTGCGTATTGCCCGGCGCTTGCTCTCGTGTTCGCGCGCAGGGAGTCCGTGGCATCGCAAAGCGGCGAGCAGGCTGCCCCGGGTGCCACTGGGGACACCATGCATCTCAGTGGTTGGCAGGCCGTTCGTAAGGCGCATGTGCTCGGCATACAGGTCGATGACGTTGACGGGCAGGTCCCACCCCAATGCCCAGAACGCCTCGATCTCGGCGGCAGCGAAGTAGGCCACCACTAGGCTGTTTGGACCGGTCGGGAACGGGGCCTTTTGGCCCAGTTCGTCTCCGAACCGACTCGTGACTTCCCCGGTCCACAGGTCCTTTGCCACAAGACAGATCACACGCATGGTGCCGTCATCCATCGGGATGAACTCGAAGTCGACCGAGATCGGGCGTAGGGGTAGGTACACCGTCTTCACTTCTCCCAGCGCCAGGCTTTCAGAACCGGGTGGTCAATGTCGACAATCAGGGCCTTTCGGAACGCCAACCACATGATTGATACGCGTTCCACATCTTCCGGCCAGCGTGGTTTCTTGCGTTGAAACTCTGCAATATGCACGTCGTACTGGCCCGCATCGCGGCCCCAAGTCATACGGACCCATTGGCCTTGGCCGTCAACACAGGCTTCATGCTTGGCTTCTGTAGCCGAGTGCATGTTTCCGTCGATGTCCGCCTCTTTAACCAGCAGGAGTTGGAGCTTCATGTTAGCGGTACAGATTAGATAGCCAGTCATGAATTGCAGGCCGCCTGAACCTTCCAACTCGTCCGCAATATCGAGTGTCAGGTAGTACGGCATCCGTTCCATATCCTCGCTGGTAGGGTCTATGAAAACCGGGATACCCGGGAAGACGCCGTCATGGTGAACGCGGAACCACACCTTTGTCTTGGTGAGAACCGGTATTGGCGACGGTTGCCGGATGATGGAGGGTCTGTCGCCGGACTTAGCGCGTTCCGCACGAACCTGCTCGGCTTGGGCGAAGACATCCTTGGCGCTTGACTTGCTTTGCATTTTTTAGCGGTTTTGCACGGCTGGAATTTTTTCGAAATTACCTTGGGGTTTTTCGGGCCGTCACAGTTTTCTGAATCGCTCATGATGCACCTACCGCATGAGCGTTTAGCCAGTCGTCAAGATCGGTTGTTTTGTAGACGATACAGCCCGCTATTTTAATGAAACGAGGCCCGCCCGACCGATTGCTTTGCACTCTAAGTTTAGCGAGTTTTGACGTTGATATGCCGCAATAGGCGGCGGCTGCATGGCAGCGGAGGTATGGGGTCGCGATTTTGGGTCAATCCGATCAAGGACGAAATTTCCATTCTACGACCGTAATACGGCCCAGAGCAACCGTAGCCGGAATGAGCGACTGACGGCTCAATCGCCGCAGCCACCACCGTCGCCGGAAGCACAGTCACCTGCATCTTTGTCGGCAAAAGGGTCATCACTTTCAAAAATCAGCGTCAGCTCACTTCTGGAGGTCAGGCTATTGAGGGTGATAACAAAACAGACAAGCGGTACGCTTAGCCAAAGCACTCCAAACAAAAGATCGCCACTTTGAACAATGGAGCTGGCGCCGATGCAAATGAACACCAGCAAGAAGATCAGCATTGTGAAAGTACCAACTCTGTCTTTCCGCTTCCAAATCCCTTTTGGGGGTGTTCCAAACAGGTCCGAATAGGCTTTGACTGTGGCTTTATAGTCTTCCAGATGTTGGAGCCCGTGACCGCCGGGGTTGTGGTGTACTGGTTTGCCCAGCTTCTTGCAAAAGACATCCCAATAGTCGCGGCTGTGTTGCATGTGCAAATGCCAAACCAAATCGACCGCGCTTGAGGGAACGTTACGCTCTGGTCGCGTGGCACAAAGATACATGAACTTTTGATATTCGGCGATAGCCACATTGGCGGTATCGCGAGAGATGCGGTTTTCGGCCATTAGTTGTTCAATGAACGGCGAGCCTGCAGCATCATCAGGCATTTTATGCGTCTTAATCAGCTCCCATAGCTGAGTATTGAGAGAGGTCATCGGAGCCTCCTATGTTTTCTCTTTTTTCAATTTTTGACTAACGCACAAATATGACAAGTATGTGACACCTTGCCGATCTTCTCGGCATGTCGAAGCACTCACAGATTACGTTGGATGTCCCGCTCTTCGTTCGTCATCAAAACTTCCTCCACCCCAAATCAGGGAATTTACAGGAAGTGTCCCGAGAGCCCGTGAATACCCGCACACTTGTAAAAAGTGCCGCTTGGGACACCGTTCTCTGTTACACAATACCCCCACAATCAAGCGACAGAATTGAATCCTCGGAAATGCGGCAGTGATTAGCAACGGAATGAGGGCGCGGATTTGGTATTCATTCTTTCATTGCCAAGCGATTATGTTCAAAAACTAGGGTAGCAACACACTGAGATTGGGTGGTTCAGAATTCAATAGACTTTCATTTTGTGTTGGCTAGAAGACGCACTGCGAGTGCTGGGCAACCTCCTGGTGATACAAGTGTAGGGGATTTTCTCGAGATCGCAGAGAAAGGCACCTGGCGAAGAGATCGAAAAAACATCGCTTGCAGTAGATTCGAAGTCTGCTCGGAAATGCGTCGTGCTTTTTACGCAAATCACTGAATAGTTTGTGGGATTCAGCCCTATATGGGTAAAATGCGCACGATCAAGGCATTGGTTGCGAATACTCGTCACAACGAGGTCAATCTCGGCCTCATACCCAACCAATCTTAGTGCTGCCGTCTTGCCGAGCGTCGCAACGCCGCCGCCATACATTTCTCCGGTATAGCGGCACGTGCCATCACCCACAGCAAGGACTTCAAACTCTGCCATGACCGGAACGTTGCCAGCCAGGTCAGACTTTGCGCCGATAGCCAAATTGACCAACGCGCCTTCACCTGCCACATGGGCCTGATTTGCACTTTCCGGATCATGGAACAGACCCATCAGTACGCCTTTTACCCCGCCTTCAATCAGTGCCGCCAACAGTCCAGTGGTGTCGGACGTCCCGCCTGCCCCAGCATTATCTTGAACATCTGCCAGAACGACTGGCCCTACCCGACTTTGACCGCATGTCGAAACTGCCTCCTCCAAAGACAACATCGTGCAATCAAGATCTGCTTCCCGGGCCGCAAACAAGTTGACGATTTCTTCAGCGGCGGCGGCGGCGCTATCGGCAGTGGCTGCATAAGCAATGCACGATGGCCCGGTGTCGGGGAAATCCGCTGCCGTGAATCCAAGAGCGATCTCCGCCAGAATTCCCTGCTGCTCCAACCTTGTCGGCTTTAGATAAATTTCATCGAAAGGAGGAGAACCAGTGTATTGTGCATGCAGAGGGATGAGGTAAGGCACGGTCCGGAACGCCTTGTATAGGGCTCCGCCAGTTAGCAATCGTTGCAAAACCGGAACGCATCTGGCACCTGTCTCTGCCATATCCAAATGAGGGTAAGTGCGAAAAACTGACAGGTAGTCCGCATGCGCCACCATCCGAGCCGAGACGTTGGCGTGTAGATCCAAACTTGCGACGACAGGGACAGTGGAACCCACAAGCTCTCGAATGCGGCGCAAAATCTCTCCTTCACCGTCAGCATGGCTTTCGGTGACCATTGCCCCATGGAGATCAAGATAAACGCCGTCAATCGGGCCTGCATCGCGAATGCCGTCCAACAGCATCCCGCAAATCGCCTCAAAGGCGTGATCGGTGACATGCGCGGACGGCTCGGCTGAGCACCACAGAATTGGCACAACCTCAAACCCAGCCGCTTTAGCGGTCGCAGCAAATCCTGCGATCGGTAAGTTCATGCCATCGCTTTCCAACAAGACCTTTTCGCCGCGCAACATTCCGGGCCAGGAATCCGCCATCTCGAACTCGTGCAGACCGGCCTTTGTCACACCAAAGCAGTTCGTTTCATGCTGAAACCCTGCGATCACAATACGCCTGATCGTCATTCCATACGCTCGATTACTTGTTCAGCATGCGGCACACCAAAGACAATTTGACCATTGCGGATCGTTTCAAGCACCTGTGTATCGGTCAGGTGCTCAGGAGCGATTAGTGGGTTACGCGAAAGGATAACGAAGTCAGCTACTTTACCCGGTTCGATAGACCCACGCTGATCTTCTTTGAAGACCTGCCAAGCGGCATCGATGGTCTGAGAACGCAAGGCTGACAGAACGCTGATCTTCTGATCCTCGCCCAGTACACGGCCTGAAGAGGTTTTCCGATTTACCGCGCAATGGGCCAGGTGGATCGGACGTGTTGGCGTGACCGATGCATCATTGTGGATCGTGTATCGCACGCCAAACCGTTCTGCTGATGCGGCCGGGGATATCCGCTCGGACCGCTCAGGCCCAAGGAAGGAGTCGTAATGGCGATCCCCCCAGAAATACACATGAGCGGGGAAGAAACTAACAGTAAGACCAAGCTGGGCCATGCGCTTAAGCTGATCATCCCGCAGGGCCTGACCATGGATGATAGTATGACGGTGATCTTGGCGTGGGTGCGCCTGAAGCGCTTTGTCCACTGCATCAATGAACATCTCGGCGCCGGCATCGCCATTGCAGTGGCAATGAATCTGCAAACCCGAACAATGGAGATTGCTGACATCAGCATCCAGCTGCTCTTGCGAGGTGTAAGTCATCCCACAAGGGTGTTCTGGATCAGACGGCTTGAAATACGGGGCAGTCAGATACGCGGTCTGCAGTTGAAAGGCCCCATCCGTGAACAGTTTGCGCGGACCTAGTGTGAAATGCGGGTTGCCGGGCCAGTTCGTGCCGATCCATTGGGTACTTAGCTCTGGCTCCAGATTTCCGACGGGTAACAGCTCGATATTAATTCCCGGATCATGATCGGCGGGCAGACTGGCGAAGTGATCCAGCATAGTTTGCGACGTCCAGGCATTTTGGGCATAGGTCACCCCATGGGTCAGATATTCGTCACGGCAGGCATCAAAGCCCTGCCAGAACCTTTCGCGGTCGATCAGGAAATCGGTATCGCCCATCTCGCCCATGGCCGATAACCCTTCGATCAATCCCGTTAGGGCTCCGGTTTCGGGATCACGGCCAAAGCGGCCGCCCTCTGGGTCAGGTGTGTGACGGGTTACACCGCGCCTTTCCAGCGCAAGAGAATTGGCCACACCATTGTGGCCCGAGGCATGGATTACCCAGATTGGATGACGTTGCGATACGTCGTCCAACTCGGCCCGCGTCGGCATGCGACCTTCGAAAATAGAGGTATTGTCAATCGACACCCCCATGATCCATTCACCCTCGGGCGTTGCGTTGGCCTTTTCCCGAAGCCTGTCCAACGCCTGCGCCATGGTCCGGCAATCCCCTAAAGGAGGCGACGACAAGTCAACTCGGAACAGCCGAATGAACCCCGTATCCGGGAAATGCCCGTGAGGGTCAATAAACGCGGGCATCAGAGTACGCCCCTGCAGGTTGCGTTCCTGAGTATCTGCAGGCATGCAAGCGCGCAGATCGGCCTCGGTTCCAACGTTCTTGATCTTGTCTCCTTCGGTCAGAACGGCCTCCGGCGAAGAATTCTGCGCATCCATAGTCAGGATTGTGCCGTTGAAAAAAAGTGTACTTGGCATTGGATTTCCTACTACGACAACGGCGCCAGACAACGCAGCCCGTGGCCGCCGTCCACTTCCCATTGTGGGGTCTGAGTGCAAATGTCCTTTGCAAAAGGACAGCGTTCACGGAATTCACATCCAGAGGGGCGTTTGAGCAGGCTGGGAGGCTCACCTTTTAGGGCGATCCGTTCCAACCGCGCATCCGGATCGGGTTCTGGGTTGGCGCTTAAGAGGCAGCGGGTGTATGGGTGGCGCGGATCGCTGAAAATCGTCTCGGTTGTGCCTTCTTCTACTAATCGACCTAGATACATGATGCCCATTCTGTCGGCCACGTGCCGTACAACGCTGAGGTTATGGGTGATGATTACCATCGCCAGTCCCAGCCGTTCGCGCAGATCGTTGAGCAGGTTCAAAAGTTCACCCTGCACCGACACGTCGAGGCCTGCGGTCGGTTCATCCGCGAGGATCAATTTCGGCTCCAACGCCAGCGCTCGGGCCACGCCTACTCGCCGCGCTTGCCCACCCGACAACTGGTAGGGATAGCGGTCTGCGAAATGCGTGGGCAGATTGACCATTTCCAGCAGTCGCTTGGCTTCTGCATCCAGATCTTTGTCTTTCAGGCCCTGAATACGGTAAGGCTCAGTGATCAGGCTGCGGATTGTCAGACGCGGCGACAGGCTTCCCACCGGATCCTGAAACATCATTGCCATGTCTTTGCGCAGCGGGCGCATGACACGTTCTGGCGCGCCGCGAATTTCCTGCCCCTCAAAAGTGACTGAGCCGTCTTGCGCAGGCGCAAGACCCGCAATGGCGCGTATCACAGTCGTTTTGCCGGATCCGCTTTCGCCAACCAGCGCGTAGGTCTCGCCGGGTTGCACGGTAAAGCTGACACCCGCCAAAACATTGACTGGGCCATAGCTAGTTTTTAGGTCCACGACGTTCAGCAAGCTCATGTTGTGACCTCCTGGTGGTTCAGCCAGCATGCGGCGTGATGGCCTTCTTTCAATTGATCCAACGGCGGTACTTCGGTGGCGCACCGTGCCATCGCTTGATCACAACGATCGCGGAAGATGCAGCCACCCGGCAGGTTGGCCAGATCAGGCACTTCACCGGGAATGGTCGGCAAAACACGCGCGCGTTCTTTGATATGACCGGGATCACATTCGATCAGGCGGCGTGTGTAGGGGTGTTTTGGGTTGTGGAAAATCTCACGCACTTCGCCGCTTTCGACAACTGCGCCAGCATACATCACCACCACCCGGTCGCAGAGTTCCGCAATCACGCCCAGATGGTGCGAGATGAACAGGATGGCACAGTGAAACTCGCGCTGAAGTTCTTGCAGACGCTCGATTATCTGAACCTCAAGCGTCGCATCTAGTGCTGTTGTTGGCTCATCCGCGATCAAAAGATCAGGTTCAGACATCAACGCCATCGCAATGGCGATCCGTTGACGCATCCCGCCCGAGAATTCATGCGGATACTGCTTCAAGCGCGCTTCGGGATCGGGAATGCCAACTGCGCCCAGCATCTTGGCCGCGTGGGCCAGCTTGTCCGCCTTTGACTGTTTGGAGCGGTGCTGAATGTCCAGCATCTGCTGCCCTATGGTCAAAACCGGATTATGCGTTTGCATCGGGTCCTGAAAGACGATGGATATGTCCGCCCCACGCAAGTCGCGCATGTGTCGTTCTGAGGCCTGCAGCAAATCTTGCCCTTTGAACCTGATCTCTCCTTCGCGGAACCGCGTATTGGGTGCGGTCAGGCGCAGGATGGATGAGATCAGAGTGGATTTACCGCAGCCGGATTCCCCGACGATGCCAACGATTTCGCCCTTGTTGACGTCGAATGTAATGTCCCTCAGAGCTTTGAGGTCACCACGGCCTGTTTCGTAATCGACGCTGAGGTGGTCGATTTCCAGAAGTGTCTCAGTCATCGCTGCTTCCTCAGTTTCGGGTCAACCACGTCGCGCAGGCTTTCGCCCAGAAATGTGAAACCAAGCGTTGCCAAGATGATCGGCAGACCCCCGCCCACCACCAGCCACGGCGTTTGACGGATCAGAGAATAGCCATCCTTAAGCAAAGCACCCCAGCTGGGCGTCGGGGGTTTCACACCCAGCCCCAAAAAGGACAGGCCCGCCTCCAGCGCGATGACTGTCGGGATATCCATCGCCGCCAGCACAGCTAGAACGCCGATGATATTGGGCAGCATATGCACGCCTAGAATGCGCGCCATGCTGGCTCCCATCGACCGCTCGGCCAGAATGAATTCAGAATTGCGCAGGGTCAGCGTCTGGGTCCGGGCCACGCGCCCATAGGTCGGGATTGAGGTTGCCATGACCACGAACACCACAGTTTGCAGACTGGGTCCGACAAGAGCCACAACGGCCAAGGCGAACATCACCGTCGGAAAGGACCGGATGGTATCGAAGAGCAACATCAGAAGGTTATCCAGCCATTTCGGCCCATACCCGGCAATCATGCCCAATGTCAGGCCAATCGCCATTGCACCGAACACGGCCGGCAATGCAACCTTGAGCGCAACCTGCCCCCCCGCGATGACCCGCGAAAACGTATCGCGCCCCAATTGGTCTGTACCCAGCAGATGTGCGGCGGACGGTCCTTGCAAGCGGGATTTGATATCCATCGCAATCGGATCATATGGAACGATCCAATAGGCGAAGATTGCGCAGAACACGATTACGCCGACGATGATCAGGCCCATAAGTCCAAGCGGGTCACGGGCGACGCCGGTGATGATCTGCCCAAGTTCGGAACGAGATTTTTCCATAACGCTCCCTCCTCAATGCGCCGTGCGCGCGCGCGGGTCGAGCAACGCATTGATCAGGTCTGCCAACGCGGTCGACACTACGAACAACGCCGTTGATATGAGGACCGAACCCATAACAATCGGGTAGTTTCGGGTGGTGATGCTATCGATCACCAGTTTGCCCAGACCCGGTCGGGCAAAGACAATTTCTGCAAAAACGGCGGAGCTGAGAAGAAAGCCCATCCCAACCCCGATCACGGTAACGACCGGCAAAATGGCGATCCGCAGTGCATAAACCATGACCACGCGACGCTCGGCGATCCCAAAGGCGCGCGCGGTGCGCACATGGCTTTCGCCCATAACCTCGAGCATCGAAGCGCGTACAAGTCGAGCAATATAGCCGACCCAGCTGAGGCCGATCGCAAAGGCTGGCAGAACCAGATGGTCGAGACGGTCCCAGAACCCCTCTCCGGCACCGATGGCGGGAAACCATTGCAAATGCACGGCGAATACCAGCAGCGCTAAAAGCGCGACAACAAAGGCCGGGGCAGCCACGAAGCTGACGGATATTGCGGCGGCGATCCGGTCGATCAGCGTGTTGGGATGCGCCGCCGCATAGGCACCAAGTGCGATGCCCAGGCTTGCAGACCACAGGATTGACGCAAAAATCAGTTCCAGCGTGAACGGCAATTGCTGGAACACGATATCGGTCACGGAACGGCCCGAGAAAACATCGGTTCCAAGGTCACCCTGCAAAAGGTTTCCGTAAAAGATCAAAAGCTGTTTCCAGATCGGTTGATCAAGCCCCAGCGCCGCTGTGAGTTGGGCCTGAAGTTCGGGCGTGGCACGCGGGCCCAGCATGATCTGGACCGGATCGCCAGGCACGGCGCGGATCATCAGGAACATGACGGTGACCGCCACGAACAGGATGAGCAGCGACAGCCCGAAGCGACGGGTTGCGAAATTCAGCATGGCCAACTGGCTCCTTAAGGCTTGATGGCGTTAGTATTGGTACGACGGACATTTCCAGCCCGCCGTACCCATTCGAACTGGGGTGGTCAGGTCGCCTTGCCGAAATAACGAAGCAGGGACAGGCCATCTGGCCGCAGCGCTGGAATGACACGTGCGCTGTGAATAACCGGTGTCGCCTCGTGTGTGATAAAGCGGTAAGCACCGCTTTCCTCCATCAGATCCTGCGCGCGCTGATACATTTCCGCCCGCTTGGCGACATCCGTTTCAGCTGCAGCCGTTTCATGGATTTCGTTGAATTCAGGACTGTCAAAGCGTTCCCAGTTCCACTTTCCGATCTGTTCAGGCGTGAACCACGACGTCGCATAATACGGATCGGGCGTCATCGAATAGCGGTTCAAAACAAGCTGCAGGTTTTCATTGTCACCAGACGCCCAGAACGCCCCGGATTCCAGAACGTTCACCTCAACCGTGATCCCGATCTGCGCGAGCGTGGCCTGAATGATCTGAGCGGTTGTCGTGAACGTCGTCTTGTTCAACGTGTCGAGGGTCAGTGTAACGTTGGTTTCACCGGATTCCGCCAGCAGTTGCGCCGCTTTCTCAAAATCCGCCGCCGGTGGCACCAGCGAAGAAGCCCGATGCCCGGCGAGGCCCGGTGCGATGATGCCGGTCGCTGGTTCGGCAGCGCCAAAATAGGCGGCCTCCAGAATGCTGGGTACATCCACTGCGTGCTGAATCGCTTGCCGCAGTTTTTGATTTTGAAGCTTCGGATGCTCGACGTTCATGCCCATCCAGACATAGTAGAGCGAGGGCTTCTCAACCAACGATCCGCCATTGGGCACCCCGGCACGATACCGTTCGACCGAACCCAGCGACACGCGGGTGACGTCCAGTTCACCGGCCTCAAAAGCGATCTCGGCGGTGTTTTCATCGTCAATCGGATAGATCTCGACGGTGTCCCAAGTGGGCGCGTCCCCTTTCCAGTCGGGGTTGCGCTTAAGAACCGTCTTTTCCTTGGGCGACCAGCTGTCCCGCAGATATGGGCCGGACTCTGCCACCGGATCAGCGCCGATCCGGCCACCGGCGGCTTCGACAGCGGCCTTCGACACGATGTTGCCGGTAATGTAGGGAAGGGCGATCGACCAGATCGGTGCGAACGGTTTGTTCAGCACGATCGTGCCTTCGCGTTCGCTGGTCACGTCCACGTGGCTGAATGACCCCAGATCGGGCTTGTTCGGACTGTCGGTTGCGTCGTCCACGATCCGTTCCATGCTGAACTTGACGTCCTCGGCGGTCATGGCGCCAAATCCATTGGTGAACCCGATATCGTCACGCAACGCGAACTTGATATGGGTCGGATCAACCTGCTCGATCATCGTGGCGGCATCCATCTGCCAGCCCCATTCCTCGCCTGGTTTGTACTGGATCAGCTTGTTGTAGATCGAGGCATGAACCTCTTCTTCAACGACACCAACAGAATGGGCCGGATCCATATTCTGCGCATCGCCATAGGCTCGCACCCGCAGCACGCCGTCATCTGCAGCAAGCACACGGTTCGCCCATCCCATCGGAAGCGCCGTAGCGGCCCCAAGCGCGGTTGCGCCCTTCAGAAACCCCCGGCGGCCTACATTGGCCTTTGTCCATTCGATCTTCATAGTATCCTCCCTTAGATTAAGTCACAGAAGCCCGCGCGGAATGGTTTCGGACCATTCCTTCGTCAGAACTTCGATTTCATCCGCGCCTTCGGTGGCGCGTAGCTTGCGGTCGAGATAAAAATTCTGTGCATCGCAGGTCATCCGGCATTCGGTTGAGATGGCGACCTGCCAATCCGCTCGTTCGAAGGTGAAATTCCAGGCGGTCTCGAAACATGCGGATGCCGGATCATCGGGGTGAATGCCGTAGTGCATGCGCACGTCACTACCGGCAGTCAGATCATGGTAGGGATCGCGCGCTTTGCCATAGTCATCAAATGTCTCCAGAACGATCCGACCATCGTCAGTCATGATGCGTTCGGATTGCGCGGATGGCAGACGCAATTGTTCAGCGGCAAGAACCGGATAATCCTGTGCCGGACCAGGTTCCGAGGCTTGAACTTCGTGCGTGACTTCGCGCACCGGCAGATGCAGGGCGCACTCCTGTAAGTGCAAAGTCACCTCGGCCGAACGGGGCGATGGCCAAACGATCGGCCAGTACGACGTCGTCAGCGCCAGTCGCAACACGTGGCCCTCGCGCAGATGATGCGCGCACTCATTTAGGGCAATCTCGGCCTCATAGATTTCACCCGGTTGCAGGGTTTCGGGCGCTTCGTGGCTGCGGTAGTGGCACAGGTTCAACGGACGATAGCTGATGCGCTGCGATACTCCTTCGGGCGAGACATCGCACAGCCTTGCGACAAGCTGGGCAACGGGTTGATCCACCGAGAATCGAAACTTTAGCTTTGCGCGGCCCAACAGCTCCAGCGGGGCTTGCAGCGGTGCGCTTTCAAAACACACCGACAGGGCATCATCCCTTGCCTGGTCGCCTGCAAGTTCATTGTCGATCCGCATGCCAGCGCAGAAATACCCGCCTTCCCGGCCGACATGACTGGGCGAGGCTATTGCAACCGTATCTGTCGCCGGTTCCTGCAAAAACCCGCCGGGTGTCAAATGCCAGACCTGTTCGGACACGTACGGCGACGGCCAGGTGGTTTCGGCAATCCAACGACCTCGCCGGGCAGAGTTGTGCGCCGTCGGGTTAAAATGCTCCTGCATGTACGTCCGGTACGCGGGCAGGTC
Source organism: Ruegeria sp. YTSC003 (assembly GCF_059609785.1). Lineage (NCBI taxonomy): Bacteria > Pseudomonadati > Pseudomonadota > Alphaproteobacteria > Rhodobacterales > Roseobacteraceae > Ruegeria > Ruegeria sp. YTSC003. The sequence goes on from NZ_JBXWMK010000013.1 coordinate 45,382, forward strand.
CTCGGCCCCATTTTCCTGCCCCTTCAGCCAGCGGTCAAACCAGCCGATCACTTCGGAATGAAAGTCTGCAGGATCAAGTTTAGAGATGTGAGGATAACGGTGTTCCCACGGCCCGATGATGGCTTTGGTTGGCACCGTCAGACTTGCCGCCAAAGCCGGGGGCGCATTGACATAAGCATCTGCCCAGCCGGTGATTGCCAAAACGGGGGTTTGGATCGCGGACCAATCCTCGCAAACCGATCCATGTTTCCAAAACGCGTCACGCGTTTGATGGCGCAGCCAATCTGCGGCAGAGAATGGAACGTTTCTTAGCCGAGCCAGCCAGTCCTCTCGCCAGTCTGCACGAAGGTCCGGATCAGCGGGGCGGGTCAAATAGGCAAACATCTGGCTGCCCCAGTTCATGTTGTCACTCAGCAGGCACCCGCCCATAAAATGGATGTCATCCGCATAGCGATCCACGGTCGAGGCGACGCTGACAACGGCCTTCAACGCAGGTGGTTGCCGAAAGGCCAGTTGCAGGCCGTTGAATCCGCCCCACGATATTCCGATCATCCCGATATGACCGTCGCACCAATCCTGCGCGGCGATCCAGGCCAGGACCTCTTCACCATCGCGCAGTTCCAGCTCGGAGTATTCGTCGTCGAACTGCCCTTCGCTGTCCCCGGTGCCCGCGATGTCGACCCGGACGCAGGCATAACCTGCGTCGGCAAATACGGTGTGGGTCGTTTCATCTCTTGGCGCGGTGCCGTCGCGTTTGCGGTAAGGCAGGTATTCCAGAATTGCAGGGGCGGGACTGGATTCGGGCAACCAGATGCGCGCAGCCAACCGTCGCCCGTCGGCGAGCGTGATCCATGTGTTTTCGATGGGTTCAATTGGCATCTGGTCGCTTGTCTGTTGCAAAGTGATGCCGAAGAAGAAACCGATTTGCAGATAAAGCAAATTGTGTGATCTTGCGCGAACTGACGCGAATTGTCGTGATATAGCGTCAGAACGCGAAAGGTTTTGCCTATGTCAGAGAATTTTTCTGCCAACCTGCGATCATTATGCGCAGAGCATGGGAACATTTCGCAGATTTGCCGAGATATCGGCGTCAACAGACAGCAGTTCAATCGCTACCTGAACGGCGCCAGCCTACCCTCTGCCCACAACATGCGGCGTATTGCGCGTCATTTCGACCTGACAGAAGCCGACCTGTTCGCGGAAACAGCAAGTTTCGAACGAATGCTCAAGCGTGCTCTGCCACAAGCCGGGAATACACCTACGGACGCGTTTCTGGGCCCTTTTCGGGGCCAGCAAAAAAACCTGCGACGTTACGTAGGCTTCTATCATTCCTATTTCTGCACGCCGTCCTGGGAAGGTAAGATTTTTTGTTCCCTGATCCGAATTCAGGAAAGTGACGGACTGTTCACTATTCGATCCCGGGAAATTGCCACCTCGCCAGACAAGAGCACACACCAGATTTCGCGTTACTCTGGTCTAGTGACGATGCGGGGTAACAGGATATTCGTGACCGAACATGAGCTGGCGCGCGAAGGCAGCGTCGCCAATACGATTTTGTATTCCGCACACCGCCAGCAACTAAAATATCTGCGCGGCATGACCATGGGCGTCGCCTGGCGCCCATACCCGCACCCCTACGCAGCCAAAACAATCTGGAAGCGCTTGCACGAGCGCGTATCAGCACGCGAGGCCATTGCCTCCTGCGGTATCTACCCTGCCCAAAGCAATAGGATCGATCCAACTGTCCGGAAGCACCTTTACGAGATTTGAAGCGCCGAAGCGACACAAGCGGCGGCACATTTTCTTTGGTGCGGCATCCAATTCCGGTGGCAATTTTTGATCCAAGGTTCGCGAAATCTGATGTGTCGATCAGCCTGATAACGCGACTTCATTTCCTACCGCTCTGATTCCAGGATTTGAAGCCCGAGATAATTTAGCGCCAGCTTTGCAAGAAGGCCCTGTTGACGCCATGGCATGAACCTTCTCCACTGCTTTAGCCAACACTAACCTAGGATCAGGACTCGTTGTTGCTTCATAGCTATCAACCTTGAAAAGTTCTCACCAAAGGCAGAAACCGCTACGATGTTCGGAGGTCTTCACGCTTTTTGCCTTTGATGGTTCCATGCCCCATCGCTAATTCTCTACAAGATTGGGCGGCAGCACTATTGGGATCCAAGCGGCAATCGACTGGGAATACGCAATTGAAAGGCTTTGGCTACGAGAGGGGCTGAAAGGGCCCCTAAAACAACCGACGAAAGGACGGCTCTGGGTGAATCCCTCTCGGGACATTGCGTTGCAATGCCCTGCTGGGCGATGGATAGGTCGCGTGTTCGGCTGGATGGCGCTTAGTAGCTGGGGGTATCACCAGTACCAGTTGTCGGCTTTCCAAGAAGGGGTTTTGTCTCTACGTCAAATCTGAGCGTCGCCAAGGCTCATAACATGAATTTGCCTGGGAAAAGCCCGCCTAAAAACCTTCGAATAAGTTCCGCAGAGCGTCGTCGCGAAAACATCTGCATATCGGTCAGGTAATTTACCCACATACCTTCCAGCAAGGCCAGAGTTCCGCTGGTGGCATCATCCACCAAGTTCGGATCTTGCTCGTTTTGTTGGGCTATCTCCAAGAACGCACGCCGCAAAGTCTCGACAAGTTTGGGGTCCTGAGTGCTGCTGTATCGGGCAATACCTGGATGTGAACTTGCGATGCCTCGGAATGCATGCCAGATTTTCGTACTTCGTGGATTGAGCAAAGCTTCGGACAGATCCGCCTCGATCACAGCCATCACTCGGTCTTCGGGCGATGCATCCGAGCCCAGATCGGTCATTCTGTCCATCTCGGCATAATACTCAGTACTGAAATGCTGGGCCGCAGCGGTCAGCAAATTGTCCTTCCCCCCGAAATGCAAATGGATCATTCCGCGCGACAGACCTGAGCGCTCGCAGATGCGACTGACCGAGGTATCGGTAACTCCAATATCAGCAATTGTATCCAGTGTCGCCTTAATCAGAAGCTGCCTATTGGCTTCCGGATCGCGCTTCGAACTACGCTTTCTTCCTTTAGGATCTGTCACTCTATTCAATGATTCCATTATCTTAGGGTCTTCTCATATGGGCCGCTCACAGGGAGATTGACACGAAAGGCCTTTCTGGCGCAACATTAAATGGACGATCGTCCATTAGCGACTCGTAAGTACCGAGATGGGAGATAGGGTGATTTTTCGTAGCGAAGCGTCCCGGGGTTATACCCTAAGCGCACCAGCCACGGCATACGTGGGGTTTCTGGTGGCGGCGCCTTTGGTGATCCTGATCGCCTATTCGTTCTGGACCCAAACCTACGTAACGCTCGACAAGACACCGACGTTGAAAAACTATAGCGACGCGCTTGCTGATCCGCTGGTTCGACACTTAATGCTAAGGTCGATCTGGATTGCCGGAGCAGTTACGGTAGTCACTGTCGCATTGGCCTATCCCATCGCCTACTTCATCGCGATGAAGGCCCGGAAAAAGACTATCTGGCTTCTGCTCATCACCATTCCGTTCTGGTCCAGCTATCTGCTGCGCGTATTTGCCTGGAAACTCATCCTTGGGTTCAACGGGGTGATGAATTCTGCACTGATGATGCTTGGTCTGATCGACGAACCGCTCGACTTCCTGCTGTACAACGAATTCGCTGTCGTGCTGACGCTTGCTCATGCGTGGGCACCTTTTGCGATCCTGCCGATCTATGTCTCGTTGCAGAAGATCGATCCAAGTCTGTTGGAGGCCGCCACAGACCTCGGCAACAGTCCTTTGCAACGCTTCATGCGGGTGACGCTGCCGCTGACGATCCCGGGGATCATTGCGGCTTGCCTGATCATCTTCATTCCGACTGTCGGCGACTACGTAACGCCCGCACTGGTCGGCGGATCGGACGGGAAGATGATCGCTAATCTTATTCAGGTGCAGTTCGGGGCTGCCAACAACTGGCCCCTCGGCGCCACACTTTCGCTGATCGCGATGCTGTCGGTTGGCTTCGTCGCCATCGTGTTTGTCATTACCGCCACCCAGCTTGGGAGGAGGATCAGATGAAGCGCCCCTCGACGCTGACAGCCTATGCTTTTCTGTATTTGGTCTTTCTGTACCTGCCGGTTCTTTTCCTACCTTTGTTCTCGTTCAACAGCGGTACAATCGTTGCCTTTCCGATCAAGGGCTGGACGCTGGACTGGTATCGGAAGCTGGGCGAACAGGATACGTTGATTCAGGCCCTTTGGAATTCGCTGGGTGTCGGCACGGTCGTCGCACTTCTATCCACCGCTATGGGGCTGTTCGCTGCGCGCGCCTTTGTTCGCTATCGTTTTCGGGGTCAGCGTGCAGCTGAAGGACTGGTGATGCTGCCGTTGGTTATTCCGGGCATTATCGTGGCCTCGTCAATGCTGGTCCTGTTTCTGTTTCTCGGTCTCAAGCCGTCTTTGCTGACCGTTGTTCTGGGCCATACGTTCCTCGCCTTGCCATTTTCCGTTTCGATCTTGAAGTCCGCGTTCGATGACTTCGACGCTTCGCTGGAAGAGGCATCTTACGATCTGGGCGTCGGCGTGTTCGAAACCTTCCGCCGCGTGACGCTGCCGGTCGTTTCCCCTGGCATCGTAGCCAGCATGCTGGTCACGTTCACTGTCAGCTTCGATGAGTTCGTCCTGGCCTTTTTCCTGTCAGGCAACCAGCCAACCCTGCCGGTCTATATCTGGAGCCAGATCCGTTTCCCTGCCAAGCTTCCCAATGTGCTGGCGCTTGGCTCCATCTTGCTGCTCACCTCGGTTCTGCTTCTGGTGCTGGCCGAGTATTTCCGCCGCCGCTCATCCGCATCAGAGGTCCGATGACAGACAGAAACATCATAGAACTCAGGGGCGTCGAAAAGCGCTATGGCACATTCCTGGCGGCCAGCGGGATCAATCTCGATCTCAAAGAGGGTGAGTTTTTCTCACTCCTAGGCCCCTCGGGATGCGGCAAGACTACGGTGTTGCGGATGATCGCGGGCTTCCAGGAACCGACCGAGGGCACCGTGCTGATCGACGGTCAGGATATGGAAGGTGTGCCTGCCAACAACCGCCCAACGAACATGGTCTTTCAGAGCTACGCCATCTTCCCGCACCTGAACGTCGGAAACAACGTGGCCTATGGCTTGCGGGGCAAGGCGCCCAAGGCTGAGATTGACCAGCGCGTGGCCGAGGCCCTGGAAATGGTCGAGCTGGGCGGTCTTCAGGATCGCGGTGCAAGCGAATTGTCGGGTGGGCAGCGGCAAAGGGTGGCGCTCGCCCGCGCGCTGATCATGCGACCCAAGGTGTTGTTACTGGATGAACCTTTGTCAGCGCTCGACAAGAAGCTGCGCGAACAGATGCAGTTTGAAATGCGTAATCTGCAGCAATCGCTTGGCATCACCTTTGTGATGGTCACCCACGACCAATATGAGGCGATGACCATGTCCGATCGTATTGGCGTGATGTTCAATGGACGGCTTAAGCAAGTGGACACACCGACCACGCTTTATGCCCGTCCTTGTGATCAGCAAGTGGCCAGTTTCATCGGTGAAATGAACATACTGCCTGCCCAGTTGTTGGGTGAAACCGGCGATATGTTGTCGATCGATGCAGCCGCCTTCGGGCGGATTGAGATTGAGAGAAACCCCAACGTTGCGACCAGCTCTAAAGACATGAACATCGGTATTCGCCCGGAACAATTGGAAATCGCTGCTGAAAAGCCCGAAGACTATCCATCAACGGTTCAAGGCACTGTCAGCAACGTCGCATTCTATGGCGAGAACATTCACTACCACATTCAGGTGGCGGGAGCTGAGAAACCAATCTCGGTCTCAGTTCCAAACTATTTTCACACGGTCGATTTCAAACGCGGCGACGCAGTTTGGCTGGGGCTTCAGGGGGCAAGCGTGATCGATCTAGGTACATACACAAAGTAAAATAGTGGGAGGATAAAATGAGACTTCAGGGAATTGCGGCCTTCGCATGTGCGACGGCGATAAGTACGGGAAGTGCCATAGCAGGTGGCGCCGATCTGACGGTTTTTGACTGGTCGGGATATGAAGATCCCGGGTTCTTTGCCAGCTACATGGAAAAATACGGGAATGAGGCACCAAGCTATTCCTATTTCGGAAGTCAGGAAGAAGCCTTTACGAAACTGAGTTCGGGTTTCACGGCTGATCTGGCGCATCCTTGTTCTGACGCGGTCCGGAAATGGGTCGCAGCCGACCTGATCCAGCCGCTGGATGAAAGCAAACTGACCAACTGGGCCGATGTTCTGCCCGAGATCAAGGAAGTCGACGCCATCGTCCTAGACGGCAAGCTTTACATGTTGCCGTTCGAGTGGGGGAACACGGGCCTTATCTATCGCACCGACAAAATCTCAGGCGACGATATCTCGCTGCAAATGCTGGCGGACCCGGCTTATGCAGGCAAGATCGCCGTCCCGGATGCCGCGTCATCTGCGTACGCCCTGGCTGCGCTGGCCACTGGAAACGCCGACGATTATACCAATCTGAGCGACGAGCAGTTCAAGGAAGCATCTGATTTCCTGCGCTCGATCCACCCGAACATGCGCTTTTACTGGTCCGATGCGGGTCAATTTGATCAGGCTATGACCAGCGGTGAGATCGAATTGGGTTGGGCCTGGAACCAGTCAGAACTGAATCTGATCTGGAACGAAGTGCCTGCCGCGATGATGCGTGATGTCGATAAGGGCATCGCGACCTGGGCGTGCGGTTACGTGCATCTGAAGTCTTCCACGACTCCGGTCGATCAGGTCTATGATCTGTTGAACGCGCTCACTGACCCTGCCAGCGGTCAGTACATCATCGACAACTGGGGCTACCCACATTCCAACGCAAAATCTTTCGAAGTTGCCGATCAGGCCAACATCGAAGCCTATGGTTTTGCGGACCCTAAAAGCTTCTTCGAAGGCAGTTTGTTCTTTGATGCGGTGAATCCCGAGCTTGAGGCGAAAATGCTGGCCGAATTTGAACGGATCAAAGCCGGCTTCTAACACAACCACATTTCCGGGGCCATTGGGCTCCGGATCCCAAATACAGGAAAACGCGTGAACATGTCGAACGCGAACCCATATGCTCTGCTTTTTGAACCGGTTCAGATTGGGCCAGTCACAGCCAGAAACCGCTTTTATCAGGTGCCGCATTGCACCGGGCTGGGGCATGTCCGACCGCGGGCGGATGCCGCCGTTCGTGGGATGAAGGCCGAAGGCGGGTGGGCGGTAGTTTCCAATCAGGAGACCGAGATTCACCCGACCTCAGACCTGTCTCCTTATGCCGAGGGGCGGCTATGGGACGGGCGCGATGTGCCTGCGTTGCGGCTGATGACGGATGCGGTACATGCGCATGGGGCGCTGGCAGCTATCCAGCTGGTGCACAATGGCAACCATGCGCAGAACCTGCTGACCCGGGCTCCGGTTCTTGCACCTTCCGAGATGTCTGTCGATACGACGCATCCCAAGCAGGCGCAGGCCATGGATAAAGCTGATATTCGCGAGTTCCGCCGCTGGCACCGCGAGGCCGCCCTGCGCGCGAAAGATGCCGGATTTGACATCATTTACGTCTATGCCGGACACAACATGACGTTGGCGCAACATTTCATGCTGCCGCATATGAACCAGCGTAGTGATGAATATGGCGGGTCGCTTGAAAATCGCGTGCGCCTGACACGCGAACTGCTGGAAGATACCCACGAAGCTGTAGGTGACAGCTGCGCTGTGGCGCTCCGTTTTGCCATTGATGAGATGGTGGGCGCTGACGGCATGCAGGCTTCAGAAGAAGGCCGTGCCGTGGTCGAGCTTTTGGCCGATCTTCCTGACCTATGGGATGTGAATGTAGCCGACTGGTCCAATGACAGTGCGACAACCCGTTTTCAGCCAGAAGACGGATATCAGAACGCGTTTCTGTCGCACGTCAAACAGATCACACGGAAACCTGTGGTTGGTGTCGGTCGCCTGACGTCCCCCGACATGATGCTGTCGATGGTCAAAAAGGGAATTGTCGACCTCATCGGAGCCGCACGACCTTCCATTGCGGACCCATTCATTCCGAAAAAGATTGAAGACGGCAGGATCGACGAAATTCGCGAATGCATCGGCTGTAATATCTGCGTCTCATCTGACAATCTGGGCATCCCGATCCGCTGTACTCAAAACCCGACCATGGGTGAAGAATGGCGACGCGGTTGGCACCCCGAGATCATCGCGCCGAAGAAGAGCAACGCGGATACTTTGGTTATTGGCGGTGGCCCCGCCGGTCTTGAATGCGCCACGCAATTGGCAAGGCGAGGATATCAGGTGACCTTGGCCGAAGCCTCAGCTGAATTTGGTGGACGTGTTGCCAAGGAAAGCAAGCTACCCGGCCTTGCGGCCTGGTCGCGCGTTGTCGACTATCGGCTGAGTGATCTAAAACAGCGCAGCAACGTTCAGTTGTTCACTGACAGCAGACTTGATGGCGATCAGGTGGCAGAGCTTGGCGTCGAACACGTCTTTGTTGCCACCGGCAGCCATTGGCGCGCCGATGGCATAGGCCGTAAAACGCAACGCCATATGCCTCAGATCGAGCAAAGCGCCAAAGTGCTGACGCCTGATGACATCATGAACGGCCATCTGCCTCCGAATGGCCCGGTGATGATCTATGATGATGACCAAATCTATCTGGCAGGGGTGATCGCCGAAAAACTGGCGGCCGCCGGATACCAAGTGGTCTTTGTCACGCCGGAGAGTTTGGTCTCAGCTTACGCCGTCAATACTTTGGAGCAGCCTCGTATTCAGGCCCGCCTGATCGAGCTTGGTATCGACATTCGCTGCAATCAGGTGCTGACGGCGGTTGAAGGTGACGTGGCACGCATCGGGTGTGCCTTTACTGGTCGCGAAACAGATATTCCTTGTGCCTCGACAATTCTGGTGACCGAACGCCATCGAGAGACAGCGCTTTATGACAGCTTGCGCGGGCTCGGGTTGAAGACCCTCGAACTTATTGGCGACGCCGCGTCGCCGGGATTGATCGTGGACGCAGTCTTCGCAGGCCATCGCGCCGCCCGCGATTTTGAACGCCCCAAGGCAGAATCAGACAAGGACTGGTTTCGCCGCGAGATAATCGATTTGGAGGACACGTGATGAACAGCCGACCGTTTGAATTAGATGCTTTGATGGCCTCGCACCAGCACGGCCACGCGCTGCCACGTGAATTCTATACCTCGCAAGACATCTATAATTTTGACATTGCCCAGGTCTGGAACCGCAACTGGCTTTGGGCCGGGCATGTCAGTCAAATCCCAAACCCCGGTGACTACCTCCTGTTCGACTATGGCCCGGAGAGCATTATCGTTGTTCGCGACCGCGAAGGCGAAGTTCGCGCTCATTTGAACGTCTGTCGCCATCGTGGATCTCGCGTCTGCACTGAACAATCCGGCAACTCCCGTGTTCTAGTTTGCCCGTATCACGCCTGGACATATGAGCTATCGGGGAAACTTCGTGCAGGCCACAACATGGGGGAACACTTTGACCCATCCAAATTCAGGCTATTTCCCGTTCAGGTGAGTGTCTTCAAAGGCCTGATTTTTGTCTGTGCCGATGCAAACACGCCATCGCTTGATCCTGTCCTCAGCCAACTTTCGCCACTCGTCGAACCCTATGGTTTAGACGACTTGAAAATTGCGCATACGGCGTCATTTCCGGTTCCAGCGAATTGGAAACTGGCGGTTGAGAACTATCTTGAATGCTACCACTGCGGACCAGCACACAAAGAATACTCTCGCTCTCATAGCCTGAAATCGCCACAAGACATGGCTGGCTTGGTCGAGCCGCTGAATGCAAGGGCTGTAGAAGTTGGGCTGACGCCTGATGAATTGGCGCTTGTTGGCGAGGCTGCGCCCACCCCATTCACCAGCGGGTACTATCGGCGCTACCCGCTTTACCAAGGTTACAAAACCGGCAGCAAATCGGGCGAGGCGCTTGCGCCATTGCTTGGAACGTTGAATGGCTTCGACGGTGGCGCAACTGACTTTGATATTGGTCCATTGAATTGGTTCCTGATTTATTCGGATCACATGGTGGGTTACCGCTTTGTTCCACGTGGCCTACAGGAAACCGACATTCAGGTGGTCTGGCTGGTTCGCGCTGACGCCGAAGAAGGCCAGGATTACGACAAGGAAGACCTGACCTGGCTTTGGCATGTCACATCTTTGGATGACGAACGCATCATTCGACACAACCAGTCCGGCGTGAATTCTCAATACTTCCAACCGGGCCCCTTGGGCGAAATGGAAACCTCGATCCAGGATTTTTACGATTTCTATTTCACCATGATCAGCCCGGAACCAGAACAAAGGATGGCAGGTAATGGCTGAGGCAAAATCACGCCGTCGCGGTGGTGGTGGGCGCGCCGCGCGCATAAAGGTGCAACAGGCGACCACGGGCAACGAGGCTGTGCGTGGAGGCTTAAGCGGCGGGCGCTATAAGCCGTTGACCCAATCAGATATGGAGAACATCCACCAAGCGGCCCTGACCGTTCTGGAAAACACTGGCGTCACCGACCATTTCCCGGAACTGCTTGATCTGGTGCTGTCCAAGGGCGCGGTGATGAATGACCTCAATCGACTGTGCTTCCCCCGTGCCCTGATGGAAGACATTCTGGCTGGTGCTGCCAGGGAATTTTACGTCTATGCCCGAGGAGAACGTGAAGGCAAAGACGACATGCATTGCAAGGCGGAGAGTGTCTATTTCGCCAACTCTGGCACCGCCGTCACCACCTTCGATTCCGAGACCAAAACTTATCGCCCTTCGGTCCTGCGCGATGTTTATGATTTCACTCGTCTGGTTGACCGTTTGGACAATATTCATATGCTGGGCGACACGGTGTTGGCCACCGACGTGACCGATGATTTCGCTCACGACATGAACACCATATATGCGATGCTCGCAGGTAGCCAAAAGCCTGCCTGTCTGACCTTTCGCGACCGCAGCCATATCCCGCATGCCATCCGAATGTTTGATTTGGCTCAGGGTGGTGAAGGCGCTTTCATGAAAAAGCCAAGCGTCATTTTTGGTGGCTGCCCCATGGTTTCGCCCCTGCGGATCGGTAAGGAAAACATGGAAATCCTGATTGATACCGCCAAGCTTGGTCTGACTGTCGATCTGGCCGTGCCTCCTCAGGCCGGGGCCACAGCCCCCGCGACGCTTGCGGGAACACTGGTTCAAACCGTGGCCGAAACACTGGCCTGCGTTGCCATTGTAAACCTCATTACGCCGGGCTGCCCGGTCTGTTTTGCCGCCTGGCCCTTCATCACGGACTTGCGCAGCGGGTCGTTTACCGGCGGCAGCGGTGAACAGGCTCTCATCGGGGCAGCGGCCATTCAGATGGGCAATTTCTATGGCCTGCCCACATCCGTTGGCGCAGGCATGACCGATGCCAAAATACCCGACGCGCAATACGGGTTGGAAAAGGCGCTGACCTTCACACTTGCCGCACATGCCGGTGCCAATCGCCTTTGCGAGTTTGGCGGTATGATCGGCAGCCTGATGGGATGCAGTTTTGAAAGCATGGTTATCGATGACGAAGCGGGTGGTATGATCCTGCGATCATTACGCGGGATAGAAGTCACAGATGAAACCATGGCGGTGGATGTGATCCACCAATGCGCCATTGATCCAGGTCATTTCCTCGGCAACCCACACACGCTGAACTATATGAACACCGAATTTGTCTACCCGCGGCTCATGGATCGTGAGCGTACAGATACATGGGAAAACGAAGGCAAAACTGATCTATTGGACCGCGCCCGTGACAAGGCCAATTCCATTCTCGACAGCCATTTTCCCAACTACTTCGGCGCTTCAGACGCTCAGGTGCGCGAAGAGTTCCCAATTGTGATGAGCGCAGAAAGTATGGCCCGCCGTGGATAACTCTAACGCCAAGCACTGGGACAACGACCATTTCCTGCACCCGTGGGAAGGGATGGCAACTTTGGGCGAAAACGACCGCACTTTTATCGAAGGTGCCAGCGGCATCCATGTGGTGAACGAAAAAGGCGAACGCTTGATCGATGGACCGGGCGGCATGTGGTGCACCCAGATCGGTTATGGGCGCGAGGAGATGGCCGAGGCCATGGCTGAGCAGGCTCGGAACCTTGCCTATTTCTCGCCCTTTAACAACTCCAACTCGACTGCCGCGCGGTTCGCACGCGAAATCGCCAAACGGGCGCCGGGCGACTTGAACAATGTCTTTTTTACCACCGGCGGTTCCACTGCGGTGGATACGGCCATCCGCTTTGTCCACTTTCGAAACAACCTTTTGGGTCTGCCCGAGAAAAAGAAGATCATTTCAAGGCAAAAAGCCTATCACGGAAGCACTTATCTGGCGGCCAGCGTCAGTGGAAAAGAGCGTGACAGGCTTTGGCTAGACAAGGCGGATGACCTCGCACATTTCCTGCCTGACGTGAATCCGCTCTACCGTGCAACTAGTCAAAGCGAAGAGAGCTTTCTGAAAGAGAAGGTTTCCGATCTTGAAAACGCCATTGTGGCACTTGGTCCAGAAAATGTTGCCGCTTTTATCGCCGAACCTGTTCTGGCATCTGGCGGCGTGATCGTACCGCCAAAAGGATATCACGAAGGCTGCCTAAACATCTGCAGGAAGTATGATGTTCTATATATCTCGGACGAAGTGGTGACAGCTTTTGGGCGATTGGGTCATTGGTTTTCGTCTGATGCAGTTTTTGGCATTCAGCCAGACATAATCACCTGTGCCAAAGGAATGACATCCGGGTATGCACCTATGGGCGCCGCGGTTATCTCGGATAGATTGATCGCCGACGTTGCGGGAAAAGATGCTACCTTTTCTAATGGTTACACCTATTCTGGCCACCCGGTCAGCGCGGCCGCTGGTCTAAAAAGTATGGAAATTATTGAACGGGAACAGCTTCTCGAACACGTTCGGAACGTCGCTCCGGTATTTCAGGATCAACTACAGCAGCTGCGTCAGATTGACATCGTTGCCGATGTGCGCGGGATGGGGTTGATGGGATGCGTTCAATGCTCAGTTGATGGTGATCCCCGGAGCGACCTGGGATGCGACTACGAGATTGGCGGCCAAATCGATATTGAATGCCAGAAACGTGGGCTACTTGTTCGACCTGTGATCAACATGTGTGTTCTTTCACCGCCCCTAATGATTAGCGAAAGTGAAATTGAGCAGATGTTTTCTGTCTTGCGCAAAGGGCTTGAAGCGACAAGTGCATGGCTCGGCGGGATCAGGGACTAATGAAATGCGTGCGCCTTTGTTGTGAATGTCCAGAGATCGGGATGCCATTGAAGCATTTGAGCTTAGAGCTCAAGGTCCGTTTCTCCAATTGAGCGTTTGGGTCAAGCTCGATTTCCTTGATTGTAAGGGGCCATATTCACTCTTCCGGGTCACACTTCTCTTCGCAGTCTGGGTGATGCCGGATGACTCACTTCGTTTTTTACAATTGCCTGGGCCACAGTCGACGGCCGTCCTTCCCAACGGGAATTGAGTAGCCGAACGCATGGAGTTGTTTTGTATTTTCTAATCACTTGTGAACTCACCTAAAGCTTGAGAGTTCATGATGTCTGTTTCCTTTTGAAGGCATCATAAGCTTCTAGGTGCTAGTTCTCACTAACTCTCTCGTCGCGCTCGTTTTCAGCGCCTGTGCGAATGGTCTCTCAGAAGCGCGAGAGAATGCACCTAAAAGGAGTTTTCGGCATGTTTCGCCGACCGGTCAGAGTTTTCACACAGCCTCCGGACAAAGCTGCCGTCGGTTAAATGGTTGCTTGTGACGGGTCTATGGCCCAAACCGGACGTTCCCAGCTGAGCTTTGCAAATCCCGAGTTGCTTAAGAAAGCAAAAAAGTCCGTGGCGAAGGCTTTGCCAAAGCCCCGTTCGGGCCAACCATAGACGCAGTTTAGATGAATTCTTCGCCACAACTGAGGTCTTGCGCAGGTCCATCCCTTCGAATCTGGCAATTCGACCGAATGACTGCAAACTGAATTTAGTGCGAGAAACCACCAATGCACTCAATTCAGGACATCAGCGATTGCCCTTATCAGGTTCAACACTTCATAAGTTTCACGGTTTATTTCGTAAACGTAGTTTCCGGCTCGCATGTAATATCCATTGCGCCGCAATCCCCACCGGCTAGGATTATCGACTCGGGCATACCCATCATAAATGTAGTCCCCACGACGGTATTTTTTGGCCTGTCTTGGCGGTACGAACGGGACCGCTTTTTTCGCCAAGCCTGGTGGACAAAGTCCGGATTTGGATTTCACTTGGATTGGCGGGTAGCGCCAACTCCACTAGCTTGCCCTGTGTTATGGCTGCACAAACTGGGATTTGCGTTGGCTGGTGACGCACCTTGTGCGGTCAGTGCCAGCGCCAAAACTCCAATAATTTTTTTCCTAACGAGCACCTTCACTATCTTAACAGCCTAGATATAAGTTTGAATGGGTCATGGCGAGTTCATCAGCGAAGAGTCGCTTTCCTGTACGATAAATTGCTTACGACCTGAGACCATGTGCTGAGATTGTGATCGCATGATCCAACCAAAGTGCCAGGTTAGGGTGCTCTTCGTCCACCTCGTCGCCCGCTTAATCCTTTGTCTTTATTTCGCGAACAACATTAACCGAACGTGAACAATGTGTTCTCAAAGTGTTCAATCAAACTGAGGCATAGTGCTCATGTTGGATCGAACGAGTTGTAAACCGTTTGATCGCTGACAAGGGGAAACGCATGATTAAGTCTGCCTTTGTGACTGAAGAGTCCAGCCCAACAACTGTGATGCAAACCTCCGGCAAAGTTGCCGTGGAACGTTTGTCAACCACAACAAGGTCGAGCAGTGGTCGCTTCCCTCCTATAGAAAATGCACTGACAGAAATCGTTAAAAACAAGCGGCTTTTTGAGGCACATAACAACGTCTGAAGACAGTTCAGCAGACTCTCAAACAATTCCCGATATTCGTCCTAAATATTGGAATTGATAACTAAATCCTGCTCCGGTTTGGGGCGGGGTTTCTTTTTGTGCGCCCTAGGGAAATTGACGCAACCTTTGGCGAACTCAATGAACTTCGGGCCAGCCGCTTCTCACTCTTGGGAAACATTTGGCTGGCCCGGCGCTGAGTGCTTCCGTGAGTGGTCAGCACTTCGAGTTGATTGACGAGAAGAGGCTGGGATCTTTCGTTACAGACCCAACAACGCTTTCACCTCTTCTTCAACTGCGTCGGTGACGGGTTTGTTGGCTGCGGCTTCCAGCGCTTCTCGCTCAGCCAATTCTTGTTCATCAACCAGATCAACGAGTTCTTGCACTTCTTCGGTTGCTTCTTCGTATTCAACAGCAGCTTGTCGTTCGTCGTTCAGGTCCTGTGCTTCTTCGACCGAACTGTCTAAATCCGCACGTGCTTCTTCGAGCTGTTCTTCGATTTCAGGATCCGTTCCACCGGCGTCTTCGAGCGCCTGTTCAAGGTCTTCGACCCTCTCTTGATTCTCTTGAACGTCGACCAGAGCTGTGCGCAAGTCTTCTTCTATCTCGGGAATAGTCCGCTCTGGAGGTTCCAATCCGGCGAGTTCTTCCAATTGTTCCGCAAGCTCCTCGCGCAGCGGCTCTCCGGCTAGAACGGTGTCTCGGTAATTGGCAATTCGACCGACACGGGAATTGGGTGCAGCGTTTTCTAATGCAGTTGCGTTGGCATTGGCTGCGTTAAGCGCTCCTAATTCGGACGGGTGAGCGCCGAGAAGCGCCGCCATACTGTTCCCTTTGGTTCGCACGGCCGGGCGGATGGACTCTTCGACAATCACGGTTGTTGATGATTTCGAATATGTCCTTGGCTTTTGCTTACCGCTATGAGTGGTCGTGTTTTTCTTTGAAGTGTTAAACGTTCTAGTCTTACCTTTTCCGCTGAAGATATCCTTCAATGTAAAACGACCGCTATTCCCAGAAGCAGAGCGCGAGGATTTTGACTTCGAGTTTCCAAAAATGGACTTCCCAGCACTTCGCCCACTCCGGCCTTTGTCGGCATCTTTCTTTCCGCCTTTGTTACCGGCAGAACTGTGGTCGCTACGGTCTCCTTTATCTGAGTTCCCTTTGCCGCTGCTATTACCTTTTCCGCCGCCGTTTCCTCCAGCGTTTCCATTATCGGCGCCCTTGCCGTTTCCGCCAGCGTCACCTTTTCCGCCGCCGTTTCCTCCACCTTTACCGTTTCCTCCACCTTTACCGTTTCCTCCGCCATTGCCTTTACCTTCCTTAGCAAAGGCTACATCCGGCGCGGCGATGGTGGCCACGATGGCAGTTGATCCCAGCAACGCGATTGCCAAGGTTGATGCTTTTAACAGTCCAAAATTGGTGGTTTTCATAACAGCCTCCTCAGTGGAAATCAGCGGACGTTAATTCTTTAAATCGGCTCTCTGTGTTCCAAAGTCTCGATTCACGTACGAATCTTCAAAGTTCGTTTCCATTTAACTTGAGGGTAATTGAACGCAGGGCTAACTGCTTGTTCATCATCGGTTCATGTCGAAAGACGTAGCCTCTAGCCGCGAAATACGAGGACGTTCATGCGTGCGAAGGTGATCTTGATTGTTGCAAGTTTGCTGGTTGCTTTGCCCATTGGGGAAGCGGCTGCCCAGACGCGCGAGCTCATGCAAGGTGAACTGCGCAAGGCGACCTTGACCGGCGGCACCATCCGTTTGAAACGGGTTATCAAAGGCGTCGAGAAAGCCTTTGGTGGCACCCCCGTTGATGCGCGCGCGTTTCAGGCTGATCAAATTTACTATCGCATTCTTGTCAAAAAGCCCGATGGAAAAATTGTCAGTGTAATTGTGAATGCCCAGACCGGAACGGTCGTTTCCAATCGATCCAGTGTTGGTCGACAAATATCGAAAGCAGCGCGTTCGACACCTGCTGACGTCAGCAACAGTCGCAATACTTCTACGAGCCGTGGAAACAATGGCAACGGAGGTGGCAACGCTGGTGGCAACGGGAATGCTGGAGGCAATGGCAACGGTGGCGACAACGGCAATGCTGGAGGCAACGGCGGCGGCAATGGCAATGCTGGAGGCAACGGCGGCGGCAATGGCAACGCCGGTGGCAATGGCAACGGTGGCGGCAACGGTAACGGCGGCGGCAATGGCAACGGTGGCGGCAACGGTAACGGCGGCGGCAATGGGAACGGCGGTGGTAACGCAGGTGGCAATGGCAACGGCGGTGGGAATTCTGGCGGGAACGGCAAAGGCGATCGTTAAAAATAGTGCTTAAACTAATGCCGTTGCGACTGTAGCTTTTGAATATGAGAGTACTTCTGGCTGAAGATGAACCGCAGCTATGCGAGCAGGTTAAAAAACTTCTAATTGCGGAAGGCCGTGTTGTAGATGTGGCCAACAATGGTACAGACGCCCTGCACCTGGGTGCGACAGAACCTTACGACATAATCATCCTCGACATCGGGTTGCCAGAACGCGACGGTATTTCTGTCTTGCGTGAATGGCGTAGTGCAGGCGTTAAGACGCCTGTTTTGATCCTGACGGCTCGCGACGGGTGGAGCGAGCGCGTGGATGGCCTGGATGCCGGCGCTGATGACTACATGACCAAGCCGTTCCACATGCCCGAGTTGGCAGCACGTGTGCGTGCAATCCTGCGCAGACAAAGCGGTCAGTTGAACCCTGTGATCGAAATGGGGGATGTCTCGCTCGACACACGAAACGGGCGCGTCAGTGTTGGTGGAATTCCTGTGGTTCTGACCGCGCAAGAGATCGCCGTTCTTACCTACCTTGCTCACAACATGGGACGCATGGTTTCGCGCACCGAGTTGTCAGAACACATTTACGAATACGACGGCGATCGGGATTCCAACACCATTGCTGTTTTCATAACCCGGCTGCGTAAAAAACTAGGCTCTGAACTTATTACGACTGTCAGAGGGCGCGGCTATATGATCGATACCGCCTGATGTTGTCGCTTCGCCAACGCGCGTTGCTTGGCGGCCTCGCGACTGGCGCCCTTTCTGTGGGTGTCGGAACACTCGTTGTGTTTTCCTACATCAATACCCGCGTCCTGGAACAGTTTGATGAGACGCTGCGCGACAGGCACACGCAACTTATTGTCGGCCTGAGCGCAACCACAGACGACCCTGAGGCTCTGCGTGATCTCATGTTCGACCCGGCCTACGGAACGCCGTACTCCGGCAGGTATTGGCAAGTGACGGATGGCAGCGGCGCCATATTTACGTCCGCATCGCTCTTTGACGAAACAATTTCCGAACCTGCTGGCTTGAGGGAAGAGGCAGTCGTCTGGAACACCGCTGGCCCGGATAATGAGGCCGTGCGAAGTGTGTTTCAGAAGATCACGTTCGAAGACGGAACCGAATGGGGCGTGACTGTCGCTGAAAGCAGAGGAGAGCTGATCAGCGAACGCCGGGCCGCGCAGGACAACTTGCTGCCGGTTTTTGGATTGGTTGGCTTGATCGGAGTTGCTGGTTCATTGATGTTGATGTCTGCAATTGTCGGTCCTCTCAGGAAGCTGCGCGCAGATGTGGCGCATCGCTGGGACAAGGGAGACGATCTTAAGCCGGAGGGCTATCCGGAAGAAGTTTCGCCACTTGTCGAGGACCTCAATCAATTGCTGCACAGAAACCGCGAGATTGTATCTGGTTCTCGACGGCAAGCGGCTGATTTGGCGCATGCGCTAAAAACCCCGACTGCGATCCTCCGAAACGAACTGGCAGCTTTGTCGGACAACGGAGCAGATACCGAACCTGCCGACGACGCGTTGAACAGGATCGATGCTCAGCTCAAGCGCTCCCTTGCACGCATGCGTGCGTCAAACACCGCTGAACTTACATACTCTCGAACTGATCTTACTCATTCGGTTAATAGGCTATCCAGATTGTTCTCGGTCACGGCAGAGCGTGAAGGAAAATCTTTAACGACAGAATGCGAGAGCGGACTTCAGGTCCGAATGGACGCTCAAGACATCGAAGAAGTGATTGGAAACCTCCTCGACAACGCTCTGAAATGGTGTCGGACAAGAATTCACATAGCTGCCAAACGTGTTGCGGGCGGTATTGAGATTTGCATTGAGGATGACGGACCTGGAATTCCAGAAGATGCACGTGAAGGGGTACTGCATTCCGGAGGGCGGCTGGACACTTCTGTTCGAGGAACCGGTTTAGGTTTGGCCATAACAGTTGACTTGTTGAACGCTTACGGCTGCAAGCTAACACTGGATACATCCTCTAGCCTCGGCGGCTTGGCTTGCCGGATTCTAATTTCAGGAAAGACACAAACATAAATAGCCGAGACCAGTCCCTAGCTTCGGGCAATCGAAGTACAACTCATTTGAGAAGAATGGGAATTCGAACGACTTCGACACTTCTCGTACGGGGAACAGTGTGCGTGTTGGCCGCGACTGCGGAATCGTAGCAAGATATAGAATAACGGGCGCATGTCACAGGGCGAACTTTGCAAAGCCCGGTTACTGCGCTTCACTGTTATTCGAACAGCATGCACCATCTTGTCGGTTTTTGACTCATTGCGGCCTTGCGCCAACGCAGCAATGCCGTTGCGCCAGGCAGGTTCACGCTGCACGTCTTGATCCTTAGCGCGGAGTAGATCGGGCCAACGCCAACTAGACCTGTGATGAGCGGGATGATGCCAATAAGCCCCACATCGTCTGAGAGCCGACAAAGGTCAAAGACAGCAACACAAGGTCAAGAATGATACGCGTGCGCGACCAAGTGTTCCTTCATTTCTGGACATCATTAAATCCTCCTTGGTTGATTGATGCCCAATTCTAACCTTTTACGTCGCCGACAGACGGTGACAGAGTCACCGCTAACCTGCGGCAACATGTTCCAGTTCCTTGCGATCAAGTATGGCGATGCCGTCCTCATGCTGCTTTACCCAGCCTTTCTTCGCGAACTCCGCCAATCTGCGGGACACGTAGGCGCGGCCTGAGGCTGTTTCGCTTGTGAGTACGGAGTGGGTTGCCTTCACCCTGCTGCCTGAAGACGCAAGCCTTATCAAGGCCTTGGCGAGTCACGCATCGAAGTTCGTAAGCGCCACATCTTCAATCAACTGCTGTTGTTCCGAAAACCGCGAGGAAACGGACAACATAATCATAACTCGGAACTCAGCGTCCTCGGCGAGCTTCTTTCGAAACTCGTGAGCTAGCACGATTTGCCCGGTCAAGTCGGTCTCTGCAACACCTTCGGCACCGTAGGCCTCGTCCCTTATCAGGCATGACAAAATCTGGAGGCATACGTCGGCCGACGTGACACGATATAGGACCACTTCGCGTCCGCTCGGGCCTGTAAGCGTTACACGACTTGATCCCTCTGACAGAATGATGAAGCTTGGACATGCTTGACCTGGTTGAAAGACTGTTGCGCCACATGGCGCGGCAAAACTGCGGAGGACACTCGTTCTCGCAAATATCCCAAATTCCCGAAGATTAGAAACTCGTGAATTGATCAATTCAAGCCGGATCGCCTTAGATTCTTCTCGTGTGCAGTCTGGGCTCAGTTTTGCCGTTCTCCGCAGCAATCATAATTGATTGGAGGAGCCCAATGCGAACGTTTCCGACTGGACATTGCAAATTTGGAAAGTCAAAAATGTAAGAACTCGAAAGTCTCAGTTGCATAAAATCACTTAGCTAGCGCTTCCGATATACGTTCGACTAGTGCCCTCTGAACTACAGCAAACCTTGGAGTTTGCGAGATTTCTTCTAACGTTGCGACCCACAGCGGAACCTCGAACTTAGGATTCACGTCCTTCGACCGCTTAAGGCGGGTATCCACGTCGCCAAAAAATGACGGCAAAAAGGTTTTACCAGCTCCCGAGGCCGCCATCTGCTGTAGCACCAGAAAACTGTCTGCTCCATTGGTCATCTCGTCGGCGCTTACATTCTGCGCCAGCCATTTGGCAGGAAGTGAACGACTCAACGCTCCGTCTAGCCTCATCCATTTGCGATTGGGGCTACCATCGTCATAGACACCGAAGGACAGCGTTCCTGCACGCTCTCCGATTAGCCCTTCCCCGAGCTTTATCGAAGGGCGCACAGCAATGTCTGCTGTCAGTCGGGAAAGATCATGGTGGCTGTTCTGGCTTAGCAGAGTCAGGTTCAAACCTGGGTAAAGGAGTGAGATTTCGTTGAGTATTCTTGGGAGAACAATCTGACAAAGACTATCAGTCGATGTAATGCGCACGTGACCCATTGGCGAGCGATTTGCTCCGACAACCGCCCGCTCCACCGAAAGCACCGCTTCTTCAACGCTTTCCATGGCTGAAAAGATCGCACTGGCTTCGGGGAGAACGGAATATCCTGACGAACTTTTCTGAAAAACCACGCAACCATTGCGTTCTTCGAATGCGGCCACCCTGCGCAAGACTGTGGCGTGCGTGACGCCCATCGCCGCCGCCGCCGCGTTCAACGAACCGTATTTGCTTACGGCTAGTGCGTACCGAATGTCATCCCAGTTTTCATTGTTCATAAATTAACAAGTGACGACCAATAACAAACAATTACAAGAAAATTCGTTCAAGCTAACATTCGGAGCATTGAACAGGGAGACACATCATGATGAAGAAGTTCTCAATCTTCGCGGCAGGTCTTTTGTCATTGGTCGCCATTGGCACAGCCATCGCCCACGAAAGTGAAAACCCGGCTGTGAAAGCTCGAACCTCAATCATGCAACTCTATGCCTTCAATCTTGGTACACTTGGCGGCATGGCCAAAGGCGAAGTGGACTATGATGCCGAAGCCGCAACACGGGCTGCAAACAACCTTGTTGTGCTAACGCAGATCGACCAATCCGCGATGTGGCCCCAGGGATCTGACAATGTGTCCGATCCGTCCACCCGAGCGCTGTCGGCAATCTGGGAAAACTTCCCTGACGTTGGTGCGAAAGGGCAGGCCATGGCAGATGCCGCTATTGCGATGCAGGCTGCGGCTGGCCAAGATGTTGATGCCCTGAAAGCGGCCATGGGCGATCTGGGTGGAAGCTGTTCGGCGTGTCACAAAGCTTACAGAGCACCGAAAGACTAATCGGCAGATAGCTGTGAAGCGGATTTTCCTATTTACCGCTTTCGTTGCACTTTTGGTTGGGTTGGCCGGTTTGGTTCTGACCAGACCACAAAGAGTGGAGCCGTCTCAACTCGACGGTTTGAACCCAGATCACGCCAGAGGTGAAATCGTGTTCTACGCGGCAGGATGCGCATCCTGTCATGCAGCGCCTGATGCAGTTGGCGAGGACAAGCTCATGCTCTCCGGTGGTCGCCGGTTTGAGACGGATTTCGGCACGTTCACTGCCCCCAACATTTCCAGTGACCCAGAAGTCGGCATTGGGTCCTGGTCTGCCCTGGATCTGGCCAACGCCTTGATCCAGGGGACCGGACCCGAAGGGCAGCACTATTTTCCAGCGTTTCCCTATACATCTTACGCCAACATGTCAGCACACGACGTCGTTTCGCTTCACGCATTCCTCGGCACTCTGCCAGCAGCCACAACTGCAAGCGTTCCGCATGAGGTAGGTTTTCCTTTCAATGTTCGTCGTGGATTGGGGGGATGGAAACTGTTGTTCATGACACCAGGTTGGGTAGTCGAAAGTGATTTGACCGACCAACAAAGACATGGCAGGTATTTAGTCGAGGCGCTGGGTCATTGCGCTGAATGCCATACCCCGCGAAATGGTCTAGGTGGTTTAAAACGAGACCTTTGGCTGACGGGCGCTCCAAATCCAAACGGGAAAGGTCGTATCCCCGGCCTTACTTCAGACCAGCTTGATTGGTCCGAGGCTGACATTGCCGAGTACCTCAAATCTGGCTTCACGCCGGATTATGACAGTGCTGGTGGTGAAATGGTGGGGGTCATCGAGAACACGTCTCGCCTTACAGATGAGGACCGTTTGGCGATTGCAGCGTATCTCAAAGCTGTTCCTGTTTCGTCGACGGGGCTTCCATCAGAGTAACGTCGTTGGCGCCATGCAGGTGGACCAGATGCTGTCGTCGGTCGCTGTTAGGAAGCCGCAGGGCATATTCCCTTTTCACCAAACACCTGTTTTACGTGCTGAACACCGGAGTTCACCAGTCACCCGAGTTTCTGTTCATGATTGACAAAGGGTCGTGGCCAAATGACACAAAAAATCGCTCTTTGGTCCATTCCAATTTCCATTGTGGTACCGGCCTTGTAACTGCTGACCTGGTAGCTGACGGGCTCGGTGGCGTTGTTGTCAGACGCAATGGAATCAACTGTAAATGTCGTTGCAGCGCTGCTGGCGTATTTTGCAGTTCGGATTTCCAATATACCCCTGACGAAAAACACCTCTTTGGTCACAAAAAGGCCGAGTATCTTTCCGCCGTCGCCGAGGGCGTACTGATTGTGCTGGCGGCATTCTTAATCATCAGAGAAGCTGTGCTGGCACTCCCAAACCCGCATCTTGAGGATGCGCCACTTCTTGGAATCGTTGTCAATGTCATCGCAACTGGTGTGAATGGCGCATGGGCTTACCCACTGTTCGGAAATTGTGCGTTTCCTTGCAAGCCATGGTGAGAAAATTTTACAATTGAACTTGAGCAACCACGCATGTGTTGATGCCCTTCCGTCCATTGGCGTAAGGAAGTTGATGAGCTCGTGCTCAAGGGAAACTGAACGTTCTGGCGATCCAGCGCCGGGAACCTGAAACTGATACGTACTCTTCGCAAAGAATACCTCCGCTTCCCTCAAACCGACACGTATAAGGAAAGAGCACTAAATGACCCAGACCACTGATACTAATCGCCGGATCGTATTGAATGAGCGTCCCAGTGGCGAGCCCGACGCCAGTACGCTCCGTTTGGAAACCGCAGATATCCCTACGCCGGGAGCAGGTGAAATGCTTGTCCGCACACATTACCTGTCGCTCGACCCCTACATGCGTGGGCGGATGAACGACGCTAAATCCTATGCCGAACCCGTAGCAATAGGAGAAGTGATGACGGGACAGGTTGTAGGGGAAGTCATTGCTGCAAATCTCGATGGTTTCGAAGTTGGCGACTTTGTCCTCTCAAACAGTGGGTGGCAAGATTATGCAATCTCCGATGGTCACGAGGTCATCAACATGGGTAAATCTCCCCAAAACCCGTCTTGGGCTCTTGGGATACTTGGGATGCCTGGCTATACTGCCTATGCAGGGTTATTGCAGATAGGCGAACCAAAACCCGGCGAAACCGTTGTTGTTGCCGCAGCCTCCGGCCCTGTTGGAGCTACCGTGGGTCAGATTGCCAAACTCAAGGGTTGCCGAGTTGTCGGGATTGCTGGTGGGGCCGAAAAGTGTGCCCATGTGGTCGAAAACCTCGGTTTCGACGCCTGTATTGATCATAAGACCGCCGATTTTGCCGACCAGCTGCGCGCAGCATGCCCCGATGGGATCGATGTCTACTTCGAGAATGTTGGTGGCAAGGTGCTTTATGCTGTTTTACCCTTGCTCAACCCCTTTGCCCGTATGCCAATCTGCGGCGTGATTTCGTGGTACAATTTGACGGATCTACCCAAAGGTCCCGATATGGGACCAGCAATAATGGGCACCTTGCTGAGGCAGAAGGTGAAAGCACATGGTTTCATCATTTTCGACAGCTTTCCAATATCGCTTTACCAAGAGTTCACACGCGATATGACAAGCTGGATTCAGGATGGTGCGGTTAAGTACCGCGAGCACATGGTGGATGGGTTGGAGGCTGCACCAGAAGCCCTGAACCAGCTACTTCGCGGGGAGAATTTTGGCAAAATGGTTGTGAATGTTGGTGCCTGAAGAGGCCAAGGAAAGTTCTAACGAACAAGTGCCAATCGATTTTTTGGTTGGCACTAATAGTACTTAGGGTCAGGACTCATAGCCAATAGATGACGGTAGCCGCCAGTGCGATGGCTGAGAGGAAGACGTTTGGGCACCTGTCGTATCGGGTTGCCACTCGCCGCCAATCTTTCAGCCTTCCGAACATGATCTCGATCCGATTGCGACGTTTGTAGCGGCGCTTGTCGTACTTCACCGCTTTCTTCCGCTGCTTCCGGCCTGGGATGCACGCGCGTATACCTTTGTCTTTCAACGCTTCCCGGAACCAATCAGCATCATATCCGCGATCCCCAAGCAGCCATTCGACATCTGGCAGGCTGCTCAACAATGCCCGTGCGTCGATATAATCGCTGACCTGCCCAGCCGTCACAAACAAGTTGAGTGGGCGTCCCTTGCTGTCGCAGATAGCGTGCAGCTTCGTGTTCATGCCACCCTTGGTCCGACCGATCAGGCGTCCACGCCCCCCTTTTTGACGCCCAAAATGGTCGCTGTGCGGTGCGTCTTCAGGTAGGTCGCATCTATCATCACGGTCTTATCTTCGCCGTGCTCAGCGGCCAATCCGGCCATCATCCGGGCGAAGATGCCCTTGCCGCTCCAACGTTTCCAGCGGTTGTAGAGCGTCTTGTGCGGGCCGCATTCCTTCGGCGCATCGCGCCAGCGCAAGCCATTGCGATTAATGAAGACTATCCCGCTCAACACCCGCCGGTCATCGACGCGGGGTTTGCCGTGAGACTTTGGGAAGAAGGGCTCAAGACGCGCCATCTGGGCGTCAGTCAACCAAAACAGATCAGACATGTTCGCCGCTCGTTTTTCGAACCGTGAATCACGCAACCCCGTAGAAATCAATGGGTCCTGACACTAGGGATTCTATTTCTTTCAGAACCACGCCACATCGCAACTAACTTCATTGAGCCGCTTGGCGCTCTTTCTCCGGCCAAAATTCATCCACCACCACATATGCGATGATTACAAAAAAAGCGGCGCTGGCAACTTGCAATACTCGAGTGATGCTCTTGACGTCAGCCTCGTCTGAAAATGGTGCAACCGAACCCCCATATACAATCAGAGCTGTCGTAATAGCGGAACCGGCGGCGGCGGCGAGCGGGACTTTTGACTTTCCAAGTGCTCCGAGTGTTAGGCAAAAGAAAAAACACAGCAGAATGGGGGTGAGAATAACCGGAGCTATTACGTTTATCTCATAACAAATGATGGATACTGCCGCCCCAAGAAGGTTTGCCGTCAGCATAGCTTTTGCAACTGTTTTGCCTGCAGCGGGCATTGCCGCGAGTTGCTGGCTCAGCAGGGCGACAAAAAACAAAACTAGTAGTGCAGATGCGCCGGAAACAAAAAACGCCAAGGCAAACGGCACTGTTACAAGCGACATCCTGACTATTCGGCGATATGGGTCGAAGTTCGGCGACGATGCGGCCTTCTTCTGGGCCGCAGATTGAGGTTCGGCGGGGATCAGCACGAACATTAGCGTCGATACAAAGCCCGCAAACAGCAGATTCAAAGGTATCCAATACACAAGCACCAAGGCCAGATCCTGGGATTGCAGAACCAAGTTTGGGATCATCAATGCTCCCATGAGAGCGATGACACCTGGTAAAACTCCGGCGCCAGAAACTGACCACATGAAAGACAGGATTATTCCAATGGCCACCAGAATGAGAAAAACAAGAGGATATGGTGAGAAGATTGACGACACCAGGAACGAAATGAACATCAATCCAATCGAAAAAACAAACAGCTTAGCAAATGCTGCCAGAGGCAATGCGGCGGGCGCCTGCAAAAACAGTGCGGCGAACACCGCCCCAACGACAGCGAGTGGCCAGCCAAGAAACAAGCCCAAGGAAAAGACGCCGGTAACACCCACCGCAAGCCGGGCGACAGAGCGTTGGTCCTCAATACGCATAGGACAGTATTGAAACCACGCGGATGTAGGTGCGGCCTACCAGGTTCAGCAATGAGTTGTCACTTAGATACATGATCACATCGGCCTGCCCGTTCAACTGAAAGCGAAGATCATCTTCGGCACTTCCAGCTTCATAGCCCGGCAATACGATCCTGACTGGGAACCTTTCCGGCTCCCGCAAGAAACCTTTGGTACTGGGCGGACTCGCCAGTTGCCCGGGCACATCACCGCCACTTAGGGAAACGGCCGCGCTAAAGCTCTCAATGACGCCAGGAACAATCTGACCGGGATGCATATCCAAAACCACATCAACCGGAGACCCTACCGAAGCTCTTCCTAGGTTGTTCTCGGTAAAATACGCCTCGATCCAGACGTCAGTCGCGTCCAGAAATGTCAACAGATCCTGACCGGATCGCGCATACGTTCCAGGGGCTATCAACAGATTAGAGATCACGCCTGTCGCCGGAGCACGCAGTTCAGTCCATTCCAGGTTCAGTTCCGCATCCGCCAAGGCCGCCAACGCGCGCTGGATTTTCGGGTTTTCAATCCCATCGTCACCAAGCCTCTGTTTTGCTTTTTCCAGATCCGCTTTTGCGTTCTCATAGTTTGCCTCGGACTCTGCCAGTTGCCCTCGCGCATCATCGGCCTTAGTGACGGCGATCAACCCTTTCTTTTCGAGCGCAAATACGCGTTCCGTCTGAATGCGCATTGTATCCAGATCGCTTTGCGCCCTTGCGAGTTTGGCCTGTGCCGCTCTTACCTCTGCCGAAGATGCACCCACCTCTTGAGTGGCTGCCTCGAGATCAGCTTCCGCCTTGTCGCGCTGAATCTCGTAGGGTCGCGCGTCGATCCGGACAAGGACATCTCCGGCCGAGACAACCTCACCGTTTTCGACCAAAACTTCAGTCACAGTGCCAGTCACCTGCGGGACGATCTGGGTCGCCACGGCTTTTACTCTGGCGTTCCCGGTAAATGGTGTTTTCCGATCAGCGACCAGGTACCAGACAAGGAAAATCAGAATGACAGCCAGGGTTGTCCATATTGTCTTCCTCATTTCGCCGCACCTTCAGCAGCGCCCTCGGCTTCGGGCGAGGTATCAATCCAAACTTTGAATAGCTCATAGAAAACAGCGAAGAGAACCGGCCCCATAAAGACGCCGATCAAACCGTACGCCATCATACCTCCGAGAACACCGATGAGGATGACCAACATGGGAGTCTCAAGGCCTTTTGAAATGAATACGGGTCTTAGGAAACTGTCCATTATCATGACTGGAACGGCCAAAACGGTGAAGATCAAAGCAGTTCCGCCAGACATGGAACTCCATGCGTAAATAATAACCGGTATAAGAACCAATCCGGGCCCGATTTGGATAATCGAAAGTATCAGGCAGATAAATGCCAGCGTGGCGGCCGAAGAAATCCCAAACAAAGCCAACAGTATCCAAACGCAGACCGCCTGAATGGCTGCTACACCAATCACGCCTTTTGTCACGTTCCTAATAGTTGCGCCTGCCAGTGTTACGAATTCACCGCCGCGCGGTGCGAAGACACGGTTTGCAAAGCGCTGAAGACCCTGGACCAAACTTGGCCCGGGGCTGAACAAAGCCCCCATAATCAGTACGGAAAGAGCTAAACCAAGCAGCCCGATTCCGATGCCCAGCACCTTTCCGAAGAGCGATTTGGTGATCTCAAGGATTTGCGTGCCGTATTTTGCAAGCGCGCCGTCAAGATTGCGCTCAAACATTCCCCAGACATCGGCTATTTTGTCTCCCACCAAGGGCAACTCCTTGAGACCCTCTGGCGCAGGTGGGACTTTCAAGTCACCTTTGTCTGCTTGTTCCGCGAATTCAGACCCAAGTTCTGCGGCACCAGACACCGCGGTAGCGACTGGCCCGAGGGTCAGAACAAGGCCCAGCAAAACCAAGATCGTCGTGGCAAGTTTTTTCCGCCCTCCCAGCTTGGACTGAAGCCAATCAAATGCCGGATATAGCGCCACACAGAGGATCGTTGCCCAGATAACCACGCTCGCAAGCGGGGCCACCATGACCAGGGCGCTGTAGAGGAATAGTCCGAGAAACAGCAATCGTATCGCTAGATCGACAATCTTTGCGTCCTGTGTCTTTTCCATTCCATCCCTCCATGTGTTTTTCGAATGTTACACTCAAAAAACATAATATGTACATTTTTTTGAATTTTAGTGATCGTCTATCAGTTTGAAGACACAAATGAATCCGAGCCACAGCTTGAGGGGCCCAGTCAAACCAATGCCTGGGCATGAACTCGATTTGGTCAAATTGGGATAATCTACTTGTCCGCTTTTTTGTCGTCCTGGGACAAGATTGTATCCGCCACTGTGGTCGCCGCGGTCACGAAGACACCGAGGCCCACGACGATGTAAATCATTGTGAAGATCTTCCCTGCCGCGGTTTCAGGTGAGAAGTCACCAAACCCCACGGTCGAAATGGTCACGACAGAAAAGTAGATTGAGTCGAGCCAACTCCAACCTTCGACAAAGTGGTAAAAGACCGAGGCCCATAAAATCATTCCAACTGTGAAGGCAAGAATGCCTTTCACTCTACCGTCTTTGAGAGCGACGCCTATCCCACGTGTTATTCTGGTTAGTGAATTCATCATGTCCTCATTCTTTGATGAATTCATACATAGCAGTAATTAGATAAATATGGAAAACCGGAGGCACTTGGCTGCCTGTCGCTTGAAGCTTACGTCCTGCCGCCTTGGTCAAAGCTCATGCAGCGCATCCGCTTTAGCTAGGGTCCTGACCCTACACCGCACGACTCATGATCTCCGTGGTGTGCATAGCGTTCATTTCGAAGTGAGATTATTTCATCATGTGCATGCTTATGTTCCTCTGGGACGTTTTTTCTAACGTACTTTGTCACTCCGGTAGTGGATGAAAACAGCCGTCCATACGAAATCACAAAGGCGGCGGTCATTGCCTCAATTTCCATTAACGATGGAAGTGAAACTGTAGTTCTGTCGACTTCCACCTTATTCAGATCAAGCCAGTCGAGATAGAACTTAAGGTGATGCACTGTCATGATATTGGTTGTTGTCATTCTGAGTCGGTTGATGTCCCGTTTATTCTCATTAATGACGTCGGCTGCGTCTTCTTGGGTGAAGCTCCTTGTTACGTCTCCGTTAGTATGGTCAAAATATACCCTACGTTCACACCACTGAAACCAAAGTCTGCATTGGGCTCACTGCCGATGTTCTCTGTGGTGAGCTTGAATATGTCCTTTGAGCCCTTACTTGACCTTGGACAACACCTAAAGTCTCGCTCGTGCAGCAAGTCGCGAACCGCACATTCCAGACGTTCAGAACGAGGTGGCAAATAGCAGGTGAGCAGACAAAGAGGTCCTTCGCTATGGTGGATTAAACGACCGCTATTGATGCGGTCTTACAAAACGGGGAAAATTTTTCCATTTTCAACGATCAAAGACCGCTTCCCAAACATGTTTGCGGAAATATTTGGTTGCAACTAATCGTTTCACGTCCTCGCCTTTCTTCCATTTTCCAGAGCCAGGGCCGGCGTGCGGACTTTGACTCGATAGTTCCGGATGGTTTGGAGCGCTATAGTTTCGGTCGCACGGCAGTTTCCAAGCGTTAGCCTGTTTTTGTGGAGCGGACCAAAAGAGGAGCGTAGCACAAAACAAACCCACCAAAAGACAGAAGCCAGAAGATGCCCGAAAGATCGGTTAGGCTCGGTACTTTATCAGCGAATAGCCGCGCGGCAACTGCCACCAAAAGCGCAAAATAGATTGTAACCGTCATACGGTCTGCGCGCAGTGGACGGCCGGTGTGGCCCAAAGTGGCTCTGGTCATGACGGCAAGTGTCATCCCGCCGATAGCGCCAACCATCCAAAGATGTTGTGCTGCAGCAAGCCCGGAGCTGCCCGATAATATGGCCGCTCCCAGCGCAAATGCACCCAATGGAATGAAAGCGTAACAGACATGCAGCATCCAAAGCAGCGGTTCTGGTGCGGTCTGATGACCTTGCCAACGCAATAGACGTACCAGCTGGAGGACACTCAGCAAAAGAAGCAGCACAGCGGAGACTTTCAGGGCCGGCTGAACCGCCCACAGCATTAGAATTGCCATCGTCGCCACAAGCACGACTTTGTCAAATGACTGCATCGGAGGCGCCGGGAGTTTATTGTGCTGCCGCTGAACCAACCAGTTGCGCGTGAACGAAGGGATGATCCGACCGCCAATTACTGCAACCATCATCAATGCAGTGGCGAGCCCCATACGTAACCCAATGCCTTGGGCTGCAAAGCCGCCACGTGCGTTCTCGATGTGGAACAGCGCGTTTGCAATCGTGAACAGGGCCAGCAACCCCAGAACCAACAGATTGCGCCAGTTCCTGCCTGCCACGATCTCACGCAATATCAGCCCGCCAAGAATTATCGGAAATATAAGATCAATGGCGGCGGCCCATCCAAGCGGAAGGAATGCGGAGGTCAGTACCGCGACGCGTCCTGCACACCAGATCGCAAAAAGCGCGATCAGAGGCCAGCCCACCAGAGGCAATCGACCGGTCCAGTTTGGCACTGCGGTCAGCAGAAATCCTGCGAGCACAGCACCAAGGTAGCCAAACAAAAAAGCGTGGGCGTGCCACGATACCGGATCAAACCGCGTAGGCAATGTCAGCACACCAGACAATATCAGGATCCAAAGCAGCATGGACAGCACAGCCCAGACCGAAGCGAACAGGAAGAACGGGCGAAATCCGTAACTGAACAGCGCCAGTCCACGCCAGGCGCGCATCTGTTGCATTGATGAGTTTGCCACAGCTAATCCCTAGCCCTCTGTTCTGCCATCGGCGATATCCATCAGGTGCCGTATGTGACTGGCAAAATACCATGTCGCAGGTCCACCAATTACACAGCCCAACGCGATGGACCATCCGGTCGACAGAACCGGTCCGCCTATCCAGCTGAATATCAGAGACAAGAAGAAAACGTTAACTGCCATGGCGCCTGCCCCTAACGGGTACAGAACCAGGGTAATACGGGTAACTGTCCAACTCTCCTGGGTCATCGGCGCGACACAAGCCAATGCACAACCCCCAGCGCGGCGATCAACGTGACGCTGCCAACTGCGAACCAGAACTCGGCGGTGGCGGATTGGGCCTGCGGGATCGGGCGGTCAAAACTTTCGGCCCAAACCGGGGATGCGAGAAGGGTCAGGAAAAAGGGAAGGACACGCATGTCAAGTTTCCTTTGTCAGAGTGCGATAAATATCTGGCAATGCCCGGGTCAGCCGTTCGGGGTTGGGCAGCAGGGTGAAACCGCCGCGCCCGAAGATGCGCGCGAACCAGTCCTGCCCGTCTTCGTCGATGACGACGCCATGCAGGCTCTGCCCTGCGCGTCGGGCTTCGCGGACGGCCATGTGACTGTCTTCGATCCCGTGCTGGCCCTCATAATGGTCAAGGTCGTTGGGCTTGCCGTCGGTCAGCACGATGAGCAGCTTGTGGGACGAGGGTTCTTCGGCCAGTTGTGCGCTGACATGCCGGATGGCGGCGCCCAGGCGTGTGTAGTGGCCCGGCTTCAGCGCGCCAATGTTGGCGGTGATGTCGGGGCTCATAGGGGCGTCGAAGGTTTTGCAGCGGGTCAGGAACACCCGGTCGCGGCGCAGTGAAGAAAAGCCCCAGATGCCAAGCCGATCACCTGCCGCGTCGATGCCCGCAGCCAATGCGCCCATCGCCTCGCGCGCTACTTCGATCACTGAGGTGTCGCCGATGGCGGCCTCGGTCGATCGGGAATTGTCGATCAGGAAGGCGACCGACAGATCACGCTCGGTCTGACGTGCGGCCTGCCAGATGCGGTCGGAACCGCGCCCGGTTGCGGCCAGATCCGCCCGTGTGGTCAGCAGGGCATCGAGGTCAAGCTCCGATCCGTCGACCTGCCTCGGCTGTTTGATGCGGCGCGGGCGCAGGGCTTCGAACTGGCGGCGCACTTCGCGGACGCGGCGCTCGTTCGGGTGGAAGGGATGCGCGGCGTCGGGCTGAGCCGGGGCATCCAGCACGCGGCAATGCCCTTCCATGTAAGAGCGCGCGCGGTGGTTCCATTCGGGATAGGTATGCTCACCGGCCAAGGCTTCGTGATCGGCATCGGCGGGGGAAAGGTCGAGATGCAGGCGCAGGCGCGTCGCCGCCTTGCGGTGCTGTTTCGACAGAATGATCTCGTCCTGATCCTCAGCCGCCTTCTGGGCGTTCTCGTCATCGTCGTCATCGACGCTGCGATTGATGTTCATCGACTCGACCCAAGACAGGATCGACTCAAACCGGTGGATGATGATGCTGTCCTTGCGGTTCTGCTGATCCTGATCCTTGCGGCGGCCCAGTTTCCGGCTCGTCTGTGCGGCATTGGGCGGAGGGGCCGCAGGGTCGGCCTGTTCTTCGGTTGCCGCCGCACCCGATCCTGGGCGGGAAAAACGCAGCCAGATCGGTACCGGCGCAAAGGGTTTATAGCCGCGCGAGGTGGTTTCGGCACCGATTACCGGTGTTGCGCCGCAAAGCTGGTCGCGGATCGCGGTTTCGATCTGCGCCTCAGGCTTGGGGCGCAACACGTCGAGCCGTGTGGCGGCGCAGTGTTCTGCCATCCGGGCGTAGTCACCGCGCAGGCCAGGGCAGCTTGCATAGGCCCGGTCGGCGGCTGCGGCATTGGCGCGAATTAGTGCCCCGTCCAAGACAGCGCCATCCCCTTCAAGATCGAAATCGGTCACTTCGCTGACAGCCGCCAGCGCGGTCAGCCAGAAATAGGCGGCGCGGTTCAGGTGTGGCTCGGGGAAGGCAGCGATGGCCGGAGGCAGCGACAAGCATTCGCCGTCGTAGCCTGCCACCCATTCGCGGTCTCGCTCGGTCCCCAGATTGCGGCGCACCGGACGGCGGTGGCGCACCAGCGTCGCGGGGGCCTCGGCCAGTTCCACGCCCGGCGCACCGCCCAGCGCGCGGAACAGGACCGCAAGGCTGGGCCGGACCGAGGCAAGGGAAACACCCGCCTCGGGGTAGCTGACATGCGCCGCGATCCCGCTGGCCATCTCGTGCCAGAGATTGCCAACGGTTTCTTCGGGTTCCATGAGATCGAGAAGTCGCATGACGCTTATCCGTAAATTGTGGCAACCAGATCGCGCAGCGCCTGCTGCATGTCGGCCTCATCAGTCAGGGGTTCGACGATGGCGGCCTCGATCGCCTGATTGACCCCCATGCCCCCGGCCATCAGCGTGGCGGCATAGATCAGCAGACGGGTCGAGACACCCTCTTCGAGGTCCATGCCCGATAGCGCCCGGATATGACCGCCCAAACGTACCAGAGGCGCGACGCGGCCGGGTTCAAGGCGGCTTTCGCGGGCCACTACGGCAATCTCGATCTCTTCGTTGGGGAAGTCGAACGAGATGGACAGGAACCGCTGCCGGGTCGAGGGTTTCAGCCGCTTCAGCACGTTCTGGTAACCGGGGTTGTAGGAGGCCACGAGCATGAAGCCCGGTGGTGCCACCAGTTCTTCCCCTGTGCGGTCGATCATCAGTGTCCGGCGCGTATCGGTGAGCGGGTGCAGCACCACGGTCACGTCCTTGCGGGCCTCGACCACCTCATCGAGGTAGCAGATGCCGCCCTCGCGCACCGCACGGGTGAGCGGGCCATCGACCCAGACGGTTTCCCCGCCTTTGAGCAGGTAGCGCCCGATCAGATCGGCCGCCGACAGGTCGTCATGGCAGGCAACGGTATAAAGCGGTTTGCCCATCTTGGCCGCCATATGTTCGACAAAGCGCGTCTTGCCGCAGCCGGTCGGCCCCTTCAGAAGAAGGGGCAAACCATTGTCATAGGCCGTCTCGAACAGCTCGCATTCACGCGCGACGGGCTGATAGAACGGCAGGGTCGGAGGTGTTTGCATGTTCATGGCTTACTCTCCGGGAACCGAGTCTGCGGCGCCGGGCGTGATGATCTCTTGCTTGCGCACGACCAGCATCGAGTAGATGAACAGCAACGCACCGATCACCACGGCAGCACCGGCGCCGAACCGCATCAGATAGAAGATCGACAGGGCGTCCTGCACGTCCATGTAATAGTCACCGACCACCCGCTGCATATGGGTCTGGATGGTGCCTGCGAAGGTCAGCACGAAGGTCATGAACGCCATGCCGCCGGTCATCAGCCAGAACGAGGCCATGTTCAGCACCTGATTATAGGGCGCCCTGCCCCGCAGCATCGGCATCGCGTAGGTGAAGACCGCCAGGTTCAGCGCCACATAGGCCCCGTAAAAGGCAAGGTGGCCGTGGGCTGCGGTGATCTGCGTGCCGTGGCTGTAGAAGTTTACCCCATGCAGGGTGTGCAGGAAGCCCCAGACACCGGCGCCAAAGAAGGCCACGGTGGACGACCCCAGCGACCACAATAGTGCGGCTTTGTTCGGGTGGTTCTTGCGGCCCTTCCAGACCATGACGAAGGCAAAGCTCATCATCAGGAAGAAGGGGATCACCTCGAAGGTCGAGAAGATCGAACCGATCCACTGCCAGTAGCCCGGCAGACCGATCCAGTAGAAATGGTGTCCGGTGCCGAGGATGCCGGAAAACAGAGCGGTGGCGACGATGACATAGAGCCATTTCTCCACCACTTCACGGTCCACACCTGTCAGCTTGAGCAGCAGGAAGGCGAGGATAGCGGCCATAACCAGTTCCCAGGTCGCTTCGACCCACAGGTGCACGACGAACCACCAGTACATTTTGTCGAGACTCAGGTTGTCCGGGTTGATGAACGCAAACACCCAGAGCAGCGACAGCAGCCACAGGCCCATCAGCAACACATTGGTGATTGCCGTCTTCTTGCCCGCCAGGACGGTCATCGAGACGTTGAACAGAAAGATCAGCGCCGCAACAAGGATGCCGAACTTGACCCACAGGGGCTGTTCAAGAAACTCACGCCCGCCATGGATGCCCACCAGATATGAGCCGACCGCGCCAAGCGTCCCCACCAGCAGGATGATGAGTTGCAGATAGGCCAGTTTGACCGAGTAAATCTCGCGCTCGGATTCCTCGGGGATGAGGAAATACGCCGCCCCGAAGAAGCCCAGCAGCAGCCAGACGATCAGCGCGTTGGTGTGGATCATGCGGATGATGTTGAATGGCAGAAGTTCGGACAGGAAGTTGGGCGAGACATAGATCCAACCCGCCAGAAGCCCGCCCAGCACCTGAATGCCGAACAGGGCTATTGCGGCCAGAAAATAGTAATACGCCACTTTTTGAGATTGGTATTTCATGTGATTTCTCCTTCGTGCCGCTTAGCCAGCGTCATTGGGCGGCCAGCCCTGCGTGTCGGTCTGATCCGCCCAGCGCAGGAACTCGGCGAGGCCGCGCATCTCTTCTTCGGTCAGATCGAAATAGGGCATCTGGCGTCGTCCCTCGACGCCCGAGGGCTGCGCCTTCATCCAGCCATCGAGGATTTCATAGGCGTCCTCGGGCGAGTCCATGACGTCCCAGCGGGTCATCACGTTGCCCAGCTCGGGGGCGAAATATGCACCCTCGCCATGCAGGCTGTGGCAGTTGATGCAAGAATGGCGTTCCCAGACATGTTTGCCCAGAACGACCTCTTCGCTGAGTTCCATGCCTGCGGTTGACGTATTAACCACGTAACGGTGGCTGTGGACGGTCATCGCCACGAAGATCACGACGAAAAAGATCGAGCCCCCGTAGAAGATGTTTCGCGCCCGCGATTTGGTTAAGATTTCAGCCATGCGTCGGCCTCCTTCAGATCGGGATGCCTATTGCTAGCCCGAGCGAAGAAGGCACTGTTTGCGCCAGCGCAACGTTTGGAACGGTTCCAAGCCTAAAGTCGAGGGTGAGAGGAACCCCAATGCCTTGCCCGAACATTGACGATCCAGACCTGACGCTTGCGGATCTTATGGCGCAATGGCCGCAGACAATGCGTGTTTTCCTAAAGCATGGAATGTTATGTGTCGGATGCCTGGTGAACCCGTTTCACACCATCTCAGATGCCTGTCTGGAATACGATCTGGATGAAACGGCCTTTTTGGAAGAGCTGAAGAGCGCAATTTCTAGCTGTGCCTGACCGGACTAACCTTGGCTGAGCTCGACCAGCGCGTGTGGATCACATACTTTGATGCGCTTGCGTTTGCTTTCAACGATACCTTGCTTTTCCCATGCGCTCAGCAATCGGCTGACCGTATGCAGGGTGGTCGCAGTAAGCTCTGAAAGATCCTGTCGGGTGATGGGGAAATCAATCTCAATCCCATCCTCCACCTTGCGACCAGTCTGATTGATCAGACGTAACAGCGCGTTAGCCACGCGCTGTTCCACCTGTTGCGTCGCAAGCTCCACAATACGGGTGTTCATTTCTCCTACACGGTGGCCAACCGTCTTGTAGGTTTCAGTGGCGAAGCCGTCATATTCGGTGACGAAAGTATCCCACAGTCTGGTGGGCCAGCTCAGCGCGATGGACTCCGTCGCCGTGACTGCCGTGGCCGGATAAGTCTCGCGCCCGATCGCCTTTGCAATTCCCAGAAGTTGGCCTGCAGGGATATGCAACGCGGTGACCTGTTCACCGGTCTGCGTAACCCGCACCACTCGGACATAGCCATCCAGCAACATGAAGAAACGATCGGCCGGGTCTTCTTCTTCAAAGATATGCGCGCCCGCTTCATAGCGGCGCGAACTGGCCTGATCCAGAATCGTGCGGATTTGCCGACGATCCAGTTTTGAAAATGGTGGCAAATGCGTCAGCAGGCTTTCATCAAGCCGCGGCAATATTTTCTTGGCTGCTTCCATCATGGCTTACCTGATTTGGCACAATCACAGCCGCAAAACCAGATCGTAACGGTCAGTGTTTCCCGAAAACGCACCAAACCTTGCGCCAGCGCAAATTTCAGATCGCGGAAATCAATAGAGTCAGGCCCAAGAGATCATTCAGGAAAGGACAATTCGATGATCCGCACGCTTACAACCAGCGTTGCACTGGCCACCCTGCTGGCCGGTGCCGCCTTCGCGGAAACCTTCGAGGTGCAAATGCTCAACAAAGGCAGTGATGGTGAACGCATGGTGTTCGAGCCCGCGTTTGTACAGGCTGCCCCGGGTGACACGATCAAGTTCATCGCATCGGACAAGGGCCACAACGCGGAAACAGCCAAAGGCATGCTCCCTGATGGCGCCGAGCCGTTTAAGGGCAAAATCAATGAGGAAATCGAAGTCACGCTGGATACCGAAGGCGTCTATGGCGTGATCTGCAAACCCCACTATGCAATGGGCATGGTGATGACCGTAGCGGTGGGTGACGTCGAAATTCCCGAGGGTTTCCTTGAAGGCCGCGTCCCCAAAAAAGCCAAGGCGCGTTTCACAGCCCAACTTGAAAACTTCTGATCCCCGATACGGCGGCGAAATGCTTACTCGCTGCACTCATCCGACCTCAAGGAGGATACTATGACCAAATTCATCAACCCCGGCCTTATGAAAACCAGCCGCCGCAATGTGTTGCGGGGATCGGTTCTGGCAGGCGCCGCAGCTATGACCGGCGCAGGTGCCATGGCAGCTCGTCGTACACCAATGCCGCTCAAGGCAGATGCAGCCTCGGCTAAACTCTACAAAGTTGCGGGTGAACAAAAGGCTGACAGCACAGCCAAACCGGCGGATTTGTCTGGCTATACCCGTGTTAAACAGGAACTCGTTGCACCACCCTTTGCACCAGAGCACGAGCAGGTGGCCACAGGCGGACCAAAGATCATCGAAATCACCATGGAGACAACTGAGCGTCTTATGGTCGTTGACGAGGATACCGGCGCGTCTGTCTGGGCTCTGACCTACAATGGTTCAGTCCCAGGCCCGCTGATCATCTGCCACGAAGGCGACATGATCGAACTGACCCTGCGCAACCCCGAAGACAGCGTGATGGAGCACAATATCGACTTCCACGCTTCGACCGGTGCGTTGGGTGGCGGTGGCCTGACCCATGTCTATCCTGGCGAGGAAACCGTGCTGCGCTGGAAGGCGACCAAGCCGGGCTGCTTTACCTATCACTGCGCGCCGGGCGGGGCGATGATCCCGTATCACGTCACCCATGGCATGAACGGTGCGGTGATGGTGCTGCCGCGCGATGGCCTGAAGGACGCGGATGGCAATCCGCTGACATATGACAAGATCGCCTATATCGGCGAGCAGGATTACTATCTGCCCCAGGACGAAAACGGCGAGTACAAGACCTATGAGGCCGCCGGTGACGACTATGCCGACAGCCTGGATGCGATGCGCACGCTGACCCCGACACATTCGGTGTTTAACGGCGCGGTGGGTGCCCTGACCGGTGAGAACGCGCTGAAGTTCAACGTCGGCGAGACGGTTCTGATGATTCACAATCAGGCCAACCGCGACACCCGTCCGCACCTGATCGGCGGCCACGGTAACTATGTCTGGGAGACCTCATTTACCGATGCGCCTCAGACCGGTGTCGAAACATGGTTCGTCCGCGGAGGATGTGCAGTTGCCGCAATGTACACGTTCGAACAGCCAGGCGTGTATGCCTATGTGAACCACAACTTGATTGAAGCCGCGCTACTGGGGGCCACCGCGCATTTCATTGTCGAAGGGGACTGGGACAACAACCTGATGGAACAGGTTGTAGCCCCCCGGCCTTTTGCAACCTAACGCCGTTGGACTTCAAATCATGAAAGCCACTGCCATGCAACGGATCACCAATCCAACCAATCTAGGTTGGGCAGGTCTGAGTGTGGCAGTGGTCATCTGTGCGGGTGTGTTGTTTTTGAATGGGCCACTCTTTCGAACACAACTGATGCCCGAAATGGCCGATAATCCGGTCATTTTTCCCGGCGGTGAAACGCTCTACGTTCAACGCCACGAAGTGACGGTCACTGAATGGAATCTGTGCCACGAAAACGGTGGTTGTACGCTGAAATTACACACCCGGTCGGGTCTCGACCCGGCCACAACACCCGCTACCGGGCTCAATTATGTAGACGTGAGCGAGTACCTGCGTTGGATCAATGCCTCCACTAGTCACGATTTCCGCCTTCCGACAAGAGCGGAATGGAACCACATGGCATTGTCAGTTCTGCCTGAAGATCCCGACCCGATCTTTACCGACCCATCACTAACATGGGCCTCAAGTTATCTCACCGAAGGGCTCGCTCCACGTGCACTGAAACCGCAAGGCAGCTTTTCGATATCACTGCACGGGATCGCTGATCTGGACGGCAGCGTCTGGGAATGGACTCAGGACTGTTATGCTGGGGCAAGCGAAGACATCGACCCTGATCGATGCCCCGCCTTTTTTGTCGGTGGTGAGCATGTCGCAGCGGTGCCTTTCCTCGTGCGCGATCCAGCACGAGGCGGTTGCGCCGTCGGCGCACCCCCGGCACACCTCGGCATGCGTCTGGTTTCGGACGTAGATACAGAAAATTAATTCACAGGCATTGTTTGCCAAAGAGCCCCGCGACCGTGTTGCATGGATCACGATTGAGGCGGATTGACCCCATTGTCCATCACTTCAGAAGACCCGCTCATACGCCGCACGACCGAGAGCTGCTATGCGGTTGAGCGCTGTTGATGCAATTTTCGCTTCAGATCTTTGATTGTCGAAATCGCACGCTTGCAGGCGATTGCTGAGTACTTGTGTCCAACTGCCGATCTGGGCTTCAACCTTTGACCTTTGATTGTATCCTGCCTTGGTTTGCCAATTCATTCTACCATGTTCGGCGATGGCCGTGATGTGTTGATTGCGCTGTGCATTCGCCCCGTGAACCGCGTTCTTCCGCGAAGCAACAGCCCACACCGGTTTCAATGCTGGCGAGCAAATCCGGGACAGCAGTTTCATCGCCCGCATGTTCAGTGGTCAACTCCTCCGCGGCGATATCGCCGGTTTCTGGGTCAAGGGAGATGTGGAGTTTGCGGCATGTTTGGCAGGTGTTCTTAGCACCGTGCTTTTCTTCATGCCGGCTCCGGTCGGTATGAATTTTCAGATCGGTACTATCCACACTCAGGGTGATCGGCTTTTCTGAAGCGCGCCGGTTTGGGGCCACTATCAGCCCCTTACCGCATCGTGATCGCGTCGAGTAATCCGGCACCACAAGATCCAGCCATCAGCTTGGAAAGCGATCGCATAAAGCCCAGCGATTGTCTCAAGGCAAGCCGAAACACGACCCACAAAGTGAGGCAAATCTCGATCGCTACGTCCGAATAAATCGCCTATCCTCAGCGAGACCTGCACCGTGGCGGCGACCATGTCTTGGCCAGATCACCTGAAACCCAAGTCGTCAAGTCACCGCGTTGCCGAAGGCTTTCGTTGAACTCTAATGCATTCACCACCCGATACCGTGCTTTTTCAAACTTGTCCCGACAGGTATCATTGATACTTGTGGGGCATCTATCATCGCTCACATCACAGAAAACCCAGGGAATACTCTGTGCAGACGCTCCCTGAAACAGGGTCGCAGCGGATCCACTTTCCAAACCTAACCCCGTTATGCCCTGGATTTCCTGATTAGGTCAGCTGCTTTCTCGGCGACCATAATGACCGGAGAGGCGGTATTTCCCGACACGATCTTTGGCATGATCGATGCATCTACGACGCGCAGTCCCGTCACACCCACTACACGCAATTGCGGATCCACGACCGCTTTGTCGTCCTGTCCCATTTTACACGTACCAACCGGGTGAAAGATCGTTGTTGCGATATCTCCGACGGCATTTATCAGATCCGGTTCATCCTGAATGGCCGGGCCGGGCAGAATCTCTTGCGGCTGGTAAGGTTCAAGTGCTTTGGCCGTCATAATCCGGCGGGTCTGTTGGACCGACTTGACGGCAACCGATCGATCCCGTGCAGCGGAAAGGTAGTTCA
This sequence comes from Ruegeria sp. YTSC003, assembly GCF_059609785.1. Taxonomy (NCBI): domain Bacteria; kingdom Pseudomonadati; phylum Pseudomonadota; class Alphaproteobacteria; order Rhodobacterales; family Roseobacteraceae; genus Ruegeria; species Ruegeria sp. YTSC003. Next base: position 87,019 of record NZ_JBXWMK010000013.1, read on the forward strand.
GCCGGATATCGGGTTGCTGATCCAGGTCGCGGCTTTGGATATGGCTGCTGCCGATACTTTCGGGACGCAGGTTACAGACTGACACGGTGATGGCGGGAAAGGGATGCAGCGGATCGCCTAGCTTGTCGGTTGACAAAGGCTGGACGTGATATTCCAGATCCGGCGTTTCCAGCGCGGGATCGGATTTGGTGAACATCCCGAATTGGCTGGGTGCCATCGACATTGGGCCTGATTGGGTCAGCCCGTATTGCAAAGCAATCCGAGCCTTGCCCAAGATGGAATTCGCCATCGTGTTCAACGTTTTAGCGTTCTTCACTTTGTACACGGTTCGGATCTGCAGATGGTCCTGCAGGTTCTCTCCGACGCCGTTGCTTTCGTGCAGAAGGTCGATGCCCAGCGAACTGAGCACATCGCCGCGACCGATCCCTGAAAACTCCAATATCTTTGGTGAGTTTATCGCACCCGCAGTCAACAGCACCTCATGCCCCGCAAGTGCCTCCAACACTCGCCCCTTGTGGCGAAACCGGACGCCGCGCACGGATTTACCGTCCAGGATCAGGCGGTCGCTGGTGGCCTGGGTTATCACCCGCAGGTTCGGGCGCTTAGAGGCCGGGCGCAGAAAGGCTTTGGCGGTGTTCCAACGCACGCCGTTCTTCTGATTCACTTCAAAAAAACCCGACCCTTCGTTGTCGCCATCGTTGAAATCGTCGCGCGGCTGAATACCGAATTCTTTTGCTCCGTCCTGAACCGCCTTCAGGATGTCCCAGCTGAGCTTTTGTTTCTGAACCTTCCACTCACCCCCGCTGCGATGCACATCGGTGTCGCCGCCGTGGTGGTCCTCGGATTTCAGGAAATAGGGCAGAACGTCATCCCAGCCCCAGCCTGTATTGCCCATCTGTCGCCAGTGATCGTAATCCGCCGCTTGCCCGCGCATATAGATCATGCCGTTGACCGACGAGCAGCCCCCGAGCACCTTACCACGCGGATAGACTAGAGACCGCCCGTTCAGGCCGGGCTCGGGCGCGGTTTTCATCATCCAGTCGGTGCGGGGATTGCCGATGCAATAGAGGTAACCCACCGGTATATGCACCCAGTGGTAATTGTCGGATTTTCCGGCCTCTAGCAGCAATACACGCGTGTCGGGGTCTTCGGTCAGCCGGTTTGCCAGCACGCATCCCGCGGTCCCGGCCCCGACGATGATATAGTCATAGTCGCCATCAAGGCGTGTTGCCTGTGTCATGGTCAATCTCGATTGCCTGTTATTTGTGTGCCGATCATAGCGTAGTTTCAGGGTCGGTCTTGCCGCATGTGCGCGCGCGACCAGAAGCCCTGCATCGTTTCGATCAGATCCAGATAAGTGTCGTATCGGTCGCCATAGTGGGTGTGCATGCCCGGGTCGGGTTCAAAAACCTGTTTAACGCGTGTCATCCGGGCGATCCCTTCCTCATAGGTTCCTACCTCGCCCACAGCACGGGCCGCGCCGATAGCCGCGCCCAGAGCGCCGGTCTCGCGGGCTTCGGCCACGGTGATCGGAAAACCCAAACAATCGGCAAACATTTGCGGCCAATGCGGACTGCGCGAACCACCACCCGAAAGAATGGCCCGATCAAGCGAAACACCCGCTTGTTCCAGTACTCCGATATGGCGGCGGTGTTCGAACATCACACCTTCGAACAGGGCGCGCAGCATATGGCCTTCGCCATGCCAGCCAGCCAGCCCGTAAAACCCGGCACGGAACGATGCGCCCTGACCTGAGCCATAGAGGAAGGGGTGAAAGAACGGATCATCTGCCCGGGGTGTTACCCGCCCGACCTGCGCATTGCAATAACCGAACGGGTCATCGTGATGCCCGCCGCGTTCAACCAGCTCGCGCACGTACCATTCCAGATTGGCCGCCGATGTCGCACTGGATTCGATATTGACGAAACGATCCTGGCCAAAGCACGAGGCCATAAAGACGTTCCGGTCGTTGACCGGCGCTGCTGAGAACACCTGATTGATGCTCCAGGTTCCGGCGATGATCGAAGCCTCGCCCGCGGCAACCACACCTGACCCCATGGCGCTTGAGATCACGTCGAAAAACCCGCCGATCACCGGGGTTCCGGGTGCCAGGCCGGTTGCGGCGGCGGCTTCGTCGGTCACAGCACCGGCAACCTCTCCGGGGTCGATGAGACGCGGAAGGAATTCGCGCGCATCCGACAGACCATAGAGCGTCAGCAGCTCGTCGTCATAGACACAGTCCGGCATTCGGGTCAGACCGCAGCCGGACATGTCAGACAGATCGCTGACTCGCTGACCGGTCAGTTTGAAGGTGATGAAGTCCTTGCACAGCATTATGGTCTGTGTGCGGTCGTAAATCTCGGGCCGGTGCCGCTTGATCCAGGCCAGCAAAACCGGAGTTTGCGAGGGCCAGGGGTATTGCAGGCAAATCTCGTGCAATCTATCCCCGTTGGCCGCGGAAAGCTGTGCCGCCAGATCCGCGGCACGGGTGTCCAGCGATTGAATACCGATCAGCGGGCTCCCTGCCCGATCCAGCAGATAGAGCCCGTTGCCATGGCCCGCACATCCAACACCGGCAATCTGATCCGCCTGAATGCTAGCCTTGGCGATACAGCCGCCAATTGCGTCACGCGCGTTGGCCCAAAGCTCATTCAGGTCACGTTCGACAAATCCCGGCTCGGGCGTCGAGGACTGCCCGTCCAGCGCGTGCACCGCAACCTGATGCCCGTCCTGATCAAACAGGACGGCCTTGATCACGGTGTTCCCGGCGTCCAGTCCCAGAAAAAATGTGCTCTTCTCAGCCACGGTTGTAGATATCCCAGGCTTCCTCGCCGTTTGCGCCGTTGTGGATCATCGCCATCAGGGCCGACACAACCGCCTTTGGGTAGTCATGCTGATAGATGTTGCGTCCATAGACCATGCCCTGCGCGCCTTGCGCCATCAAGGCCGCCGATTTTTCCAGAACAGTCTTCAGGTCCTCTTTGCCACCGCCGCGAACCAGAACCGGAACCCGGGCCGCCTCGATCACGCGGTGAAAATCCTGCGCGTTCTCGGTTGGATCGGCCTTAATGATATCCGCCCCCATTTCCGAGGCAAGACGCACCAGGGTCACAATCTTTTCCGCGTTTCCGTCCACCTGATAGCCGCCGCGAATGTCATTTGGCAGCATGACCAGAGGTTCGATCATCAGCGGCATCCCGTATTTGTCGCACGCAGCCCGAACGCGTGAGATGTTCTCGACGCATTGACGAAACAGTTCGGGTTCATCCGGCAGCATGAACAGGTTCACCACGACGGCCGCCGCATCCATTTCCAGCGCACCGATGATGGGTTCATCAGCGTTTTGCAGCATTGACCACATCACACGGTGGCGTTGATCATTGTACGGGTTGCCCATGTCGATCCGCATGACCAGCGCTGGCTTGTCTTTTTCCGGGCGGTTCTGCAACAGATCTGCTTGCCCATAGGCGCATTGGATCGCATCCGGTTTGGCGTCGATCAATGTGTTCATGACTGCAGGCATGTCTTCCAGACCGACCATAAAGCTGGGCTCGTTACAGACCCCGTGATCAACTGCAACGTCGAGACATCCACCATTGGTGAACATTCGGTTCATGCGGGCTTTGCTGCTAATGCGCATTCTTCACTCCGTTTGATATTTCTGGCGGTCAGCGTCTTGGCGGATACGCCGTGAAACTCCGCCAATTCATTGATCAGCACCTTGCGCTGATGTTTTAGGTCTTGTTTGGACAGGTTTCGCTCCTGCGCCAGCAGATCGGCCAGAGTGTCGATGACCTGCATCGATATCCCGCCGGTAATGGCCAGCGATGTCCGGCGCAGCACGATGTCAGAGAGCGTTTGAGTATATTCCTCACGCAGCAGCAGTCGGATTTCCGTGTGCGTGTATGGGCAACCGGGGGCCAGGGGCGTGTCCGCCATCGCCGGACTGCCTTGGGCCACTTGTCGGGCTTGCGTACCGTAGTGAGCCACCAAATGCGCGGCGCGTTCAGTGCTGAGTTGGTAGTGGCGCACCAATTCCTCTTCCAGAACTGCCGGTTGTGCAGGAAAACTGGCCCCGCCACCTATGGCACTGCCAAGTGTGGACTGGCGTCGGGTTTTGCCCAATTCGGCCAGCACCTCATCGGCTGTTTGTTCGGCAAAGGCGCGGAAGGTGGTCCATTTGCCACCGATCATGCAGAATTGCGGCACCTCTCCATCCAGGCGCCTAGTGTAATGGCCGCGGGAAATCCGCCCGGTGAAATCATGATCGCTGTGAGGCAGGGGACGGATACCGCTATAGCTGAACACGACGTCGTCGGATGAAAACGTCAGGTCAGGGAACACAAGGCGCAGCGATTCAAGGATGTAGTCCCTTTCCTCATCTTCGCAGCGCACCCGCCGGGCGCGTTCAACCCGGATATCCGTCGACCCGGCCAGAACCTTGCCCAGATAGGGGAACACGATACACACCCGGCCATCGGTATTCTCAAAATATACCATATGTCCGCCAAGTGCCTTCAGCAGGTCAGGGTTGTCGATGATCAAGTGAGAGCCCTTGGTGCCGGACACCAGTGGCTTGTCCAGCCCATTGCCCAGCGTGCGGATCGTGTCGTCCAGCCACGCGCCGGTGGCGTTGACAATGACCTTTGGCCGAACCGGGAGCGTCACACCCGTGCGCACATCCCGCAGGTGATAGGTGCCGTCCCGCTGGTCCAGCTCAGCATAATTCAGCGCGACTGAGGCGCGATTGGCCCGTGCGGTGTCGCGTAGCATTTCGATGCACAGGCGTTCCGGGTGGCTGATCCATGCGTCGTGATAAACAGCCGACCGTGTGGCCTTGGGCGTCAGATCGGGCCAGGTCTGCCGCGTCTGCGCGGCCGAGTTGAACCCGTGGCGCGGCAAAACCCGGCGGCTACGCGTTACCCAGTCGTATAGCGACAGCCCCAGTTTGATCGGAACCGCACCCCGGCTGGCAGGTTTTCCCTTCCAGCCCACAAAGCTGGCCGCCGCGTTCAGCATTCCGGAGAACCGAGAGGTGATCGGGATCATTGTGGGCAGCGGGCGCACCAAATGCGGTGCGCTTTCCAGTAGAGCATCGCGTTCGCGTAAGGACTCGCGCACGAGATCGAATTCACCGTTTTCCAGATAGCGCAGCCCGCCATGGATCATCCGGGACGGCGCGGCGCTGCAGCCTGAACAAAAGTCGTTCCGTTCTACCAACAGAACGCGCAAACCCTGCAGGGACAGATCGCGATAGACGCCGATGCCGTTCACGCCGCCGCCGATGACGACCGCGTCATAGGCCGCATCGCTGCGCAGGGTGGCCAGGTTCTGTTCCCGTTGATCGGACATAACTCTCCTGTTCATTGAAACATTGTTTCAATGGTCTTTGTGTTTTGGTTTTGATCCGGGATCAGGCGTCCAGATCGCTCAGGTGGTGTTTTGCTTGTTGATCGATTGTCGCAATATCTTCACCCGACAGGCGCAATTGGCCCGCCCGTGCGTTTTCAGCCGCTTGCGTCGCATCCCGCGCCCCACACAGTGAAAAGGTGATGCCCGGCTGCTGAACAGTCCAGGCGATGACCGTCTGCGCTGGCGTCGCGCCGTGCGCCTCGGCAATCGGCGTTATGGTTTTCATCAACTCGGCCACCTTTTCCCGGTTGCCCTGCGAAAAGCGCGGGTTGTCCTTGCGCTGATCATCGCCGGTAAAGACCCGGTCGGGGCCGACCTTGCCCGTCAACAGGCCAAGCGCCAGCGAGGAATAGCTCAGCACCGAAACCCCGTTCTCGCTGCAGACGGGTAGCAGGCTGCTTTCGATGTCTCGTTTGACCATCGAATATTCTTCCTGAATGGCGTCCAGCTGACCGGCGGCGACATAGGCGCGAACGTCGTCCGACGAAGTATTGCTGGCCCCGATGGAGCGAATTTTGCCCTGCTGCTTGAGCATCTCCAGCGCCTCCATCGTCTCGGCCACCGGTGTCGTCGTGTCCTGCCAATGGGTGATGTAGTGGTCGATATAGTCGGTCCCCAGACGGGTCAGGCTTTGTTCGACCTCATGAATGATCGCATCCTTGCCCAGATAGCGATGCACCGGTCGGCCGTCATAGTCGAAGAAGTGGTTGCCTTTCTGCGTGTGCCAAACCAGCCCGCATTTGGTGGCCAGTACCACCTGATCACGACGGCCTTTCAGCGCCTTGCCCACGATGTCCTCGGCCACGCCTTGCCCATAGGCCGGGGCGGTATCAATCAGGGTCACGCCAGCATCGACCGAGGCCTGAATTGCGGCGATGGATTTGGCCTCATCTGTGCCACCCCACATCCAGCCGCCTATGGCCCAGGTGCCGAGCCCGATGGCCGAGGCCTCGATCCCGGACGTGCCGATTTCACGTGTCAGCATGTCATGCGACATTCTGCGTTCCTTCCATTTCTTCCAGAACCGCCTTGGCGGTCTCTTCATCGACAATCAGTGAATCCAAAAATTTACCGTTCAGCGCCGCAGTGATCGGCTGCACCTTAAGCGGGCCTGCGGTCACACCGATCACCCTTGTGCATTCGGCCAGATCACCTGGCGGCAATGCGACCAGACGCGAGTTCAGAGCGTAGTTCGATACAGCGCCGTTGCTGTGGATCAGATGCGCCAGAAACTCGGCCACGACACCCATCCCAATCAGCATCTTGCGATCCGCATCCGGTACGGGATGCAGGTCGTAATAGCTTGAACATTCCGGCTCTATCGAACCGATCCCGACCAGCGCCACATTCGCACGCCGTGCCAGATTCAGTACGTCGCGGATCGAAGCGACGTCCATCAGCATGTCCCGCTGTTGCTGGCTTTCGGCAAACAGCGGCGCATGCATCAGCATCGTCTGACCGCCCAAACGTTCCGCCATCTGCGTCGCCAGATGGTTGACGTCCGTGTAATACTTGCCCTGAACCCCGCCGGTCAGCGGCACAACGGTCACGTCAAAGGATTGTTCAGGAGCCAGGCTTTCCACCACGGCGCTGACGGCCTTGCCGCCGGTAATCGCAATCACGTCACCGTCGCGCAGGGTCTCGACCAGACGACCCGCAGCGGCGCGTCCCACCTGTTGCAGCGTCGTCTCGACACTGCCCGACACCGAGGGCGTCACCACTGCATCGTTCAGACCGGTGGTCTGTGCCAGCTCGCGCTCCAGATCCATCAACGTCTGGAACGGGGTTTCGATGTCGATCTTCACCATACCCATGCGGCGGCCCTGCGTGATCAGCCGGTTCACCTTGGACGTCGACAGGTTCAGCGCCTTGGCGATGTCCGACTGTTTCTGACCTTCGATGAAATGCAAGATCAGCACCGTGTGGATCTGTCGGATCAGTTCAAAGTCCTTTTGTTTATCCGTCATGGTCTACCGCCGCCGTTTGTTGAGGTAATGATCGATAGTCACCGCGCTCAGCAAGATCGAGCCGCGGATGATATCCTGCCAGTAGACCGACACATCCAGCAGGGCGAGCGAGCTGGACACCAGCGACAGCAGGATCACCCCGAGGATCGCACCCAGGATCGAGCCCGAGCCGCCATTCAGGCTGGCCCCGCCAATCACGGCGGCGGCGATGATCGTCAGCTCTAGCCCCAGACCAAAGGTGGGCTGGGCCGAGCCGAACCGCGCCATGTAGATGATCCCGGCGATCCCGCACAGGGTCGAACACAGGGTGGTGGTCAGGAAGATGACCTTTTTGGTCCGAATGCCGGAATACGCGGCGGCCTTTTCGTTGCTGCCGGTGTAGAACACCTTGCGGAACATGGTCGTCCGACGCAGCATGAAATCAAAGGCTATCACAAAGACCAGAAAGATGATGATTACAATCGGGACTGGTCCGATGCTGCCTTGCCCGATGAACTTGAACTCCGGCGGTAGGGTATAGAGGCCCAAGGGTCGTCCTCCGGTAAACAACAGGCAGGCGCCGCGCGCGATGACCATGATGGCCAGCGACACGATGAAATGATGCAGACCCACGCGGGTCACAAAGAACCCCATGAAAGCTCCGATCCCCGTGCACAGAGCGATGGAAATTGCTGAGGCAACCCAGGGGTCTACTCCGCTGAGAAACAGCCAGCCCGCGATCACCATTGCCAAGGCCGTGACCGAACCGACCGACAGGTCTATCCCGCCCGAAATCAACAGGATCGTCATCCCAATCACCAGAATGCCATCGACCGCAAAGGCCATCGACATGGCCCGCATATTCGCCCAGGTCAGAAAGTAGGGCGAGGCAAAGGACATGATCAGGAACAGCCCCAGAATGATCACGATCAGCCCGGTTTCGCGTATCCGAAACAGCCGTTTCAGCGGCGAGGTGCTGTCGCTCGGGTTTGCCTGGGCCATATTCACTGTGTTGTCCATCTTGTTTTCTCCGCTCATGCAACAGTGGCCTGCGCATCCATGACCGAGGCCAGATGCATGATGTTTTCTTCTGTCATATCCTCATCCGTTACCTGACCGCTGATTTGCCCTTCGCGCACCACCAGCACCCGGTCACACACACCGATCAGTTCCGGCAGCTCCGAGGAGATCACCACGATTCCGACGCCATCCCGCGCCAGATCCCGCAGAATGCGGTGGATTTCAGCTTTTGCGCCCACGTCGACCCCGCGGGTCGGTTCATCCAGAAAGATCAGCCGCGGGTTCACCGACAACATCTTGGCAAGCGCCACCTTCTGCTGATTGCCACCTGAGAGCGACGACACCGGATCGGAGAGGGATCCGTATTTCAAGTTTAGCTTTCGACCCAGCGCTTCGGCCTGCGCCTCCTCCGAGGCCGATTGAATCAACCCCAGCCCATTGGCTACCTGGTCGGGCTTCAGGGCCGAAATATTGGCCGAGATCGGCAGGTCCAGAAACACGCCGTCGCCTTTGCGGTCCTCGGACAGGTAGACCATGCCCTTTGCGATACTGTCCTGATAGGTGCGCAGGTTTAGTTTTTCGCCATTCAGCCAGACCTCTCCCGAGATGTCGCCTTCCAGACGGCAGATACCCTTGGCGATCTCGCTGCGGCCTGCACCGATCAGCCCGGCGATGCCCAGAATCTCACCCTTTTTCAGGCTGAAGGATACATTGCGGAACCGCGTCGCCTCGGTCAGGTTGCGCACATCCAACAGGATATCGTCCGATTTCTCGTCTTTGGTCTGTTTCTCGGGATACAAATTGTCGATCACCCGTCCGACCATGGCATTGACCACGTCCGAGGGCTGAATCTCTGCCACATTCTGCGTCACGATATGTTGGCCATCCCGGAACACGGACACCCGGTCGCAATTGTCGAATATCTCGACCATGCGGTGCGAGATATAGATGATGGAAATACCTCGATCCGCCAGATCACGCATGATCCCGAACAGGGTTTGGGCCTCGGCCTCGGTCAGTGCGGCGGTGGGTTCGTCGAGGATCAGGATACGGCAATCAAGGGTCAGCGCCTTTGCAATCTCGACCAGTTGCTGGTTCGAGATCGACAGGTTCTTGACCAAAACGGCCGGATCAATATTGCTGAGCTGGCGAAAGACGTCGCGGGCCTCATGCTCTAGCTTTTTGTAATCCATCAGCCAGGACCTGCTGACATTTGTCTTGGCCATAAAGATGTTTTCGGCGACTGACACATCCGGGCACAGGGCGATTTCCTGATGGACAAACCCGATACCTAGACGCTGTGCCATTGTCGGCGAGGTGATCTTGACCGGCTTGCCATCCAGCGTGATCTGCCCGTCATCGGGTTGCAGGATGCCATCGATCACGTTCATCAAAGTCGATTTACCGGCCCCGTTCTCGCCTGCGATGGCGTGTATCTCACCTTTGCGCAGTTCAAAGTCGACGCCGCGCAAGGCTTTGACTGGGCCAAAGGACTTGCTGAGGTTCGAGATTTTCAGGATCACATTGTCTTGCATGACACCATCGCGCCCAGTTTCGTTTGGGGTGGGCGTTGCCTTCGATTGCAAGGCAGCACCCTTTTCGGGGATCAGGCCGGATCGCGGCCTTCCATATAGACGTTCAGGTCAAAGCTGTCGGCATTGTCCTTGGTGATGACGGCAAAGCCGTTGTCCATGAACGGGATCTGAACGGGGTTGAAACCACTGGTTTGCCAGTCGTTGAACGGGTCAAAGACATCCGCCCGATTGGCCAGGTGCACCGCCATGAAGCCCATGAAGCCCTGCACACCCTGGTTGGGGTTCAACGACATGTGAATGTTGCCCGCCTTGATATGTTCCAGCGTTGTAGGCGTCACATCCGCATGCATGATCAGCAGGTCCGAGTTCGCTTCCAGCTTGGCCGCAACCGCGCCTTCAGCTGAACCTGCCTCAGGGATCCAGATCGCGGCCACATTCGGGTTGGCCTGAATGATCGACGCAGTAGCGCGATAGGCGGCGTTGCTGTCCTGATTGGTGGCTTGACGTCCGACCAGGTTCATATTCGGATAGTTCTCTTCCATGTATGCGATCAAGGCCGTCACGCGTAGGTCGTGGTTCGATTGGCCCGGGTTCTCCAGCACCGCATATTCCGCGCTGTCACCCACTTGTTTGACGATCTCTTCGGCGGCAAATTTCGCCTCGGCCAGGTTGTCCGACGTAATATACGCGGTCCGGTCCGAGTTTGGGCTGTCGGCGGCAAAGGTTACAATCTCGGTGCCGTTGCTGATGGCCCGGTTGATCGGCTCGATGAACGGGTCCGACTGCATGGGGTGCAGCAGGATACCGGCGGGGGTCTTGACCAGATCCTGTTCGAACGATGCGATTTGTTTGGTGATATCGTAATCGGGTGTGCCCGAGAATACCGTTTCGCAGCCGAATGCCTCGGCCGCCTGTTTGAAGCCCTGGTAGACAGGCACCCAGTAGGGGTGGCCCGAGACCATGACGTTCATGATATACGTCTCACCGGGTTCGCACATGACCCCCTCAGCCGCCGCCGGAGCTGCGGCCGAGATGCTGCCGACGAGTGCAGTTGACGCAAGAACTGTCTTGAGTTTCTTATAGTTCATGGAATTCCTCCCTAGGTCGATTGCTCGTCGCTCCTGAAATAGTTTTCCTCCACAGCATCAGGAACGCAAGAAATTTCAGTGTGCGCATTTTGTTGCACAGCTTTATTCATAGGTGGAGCGTGCGCTTGGTCAACGAAGTTTAAGAAAAGTTCCAATACTTGAAAAAAATTTCACAAATACTCGCGCTGTGTCGCCGACTATCGGTTGTTTCGCAATCTTTTGTAAAAGCCAATCTAGGCGGTTTACTGGACACATCTATCCTGCGGATAATGCAATTTGTGGACAGCTCCGGTGTTGCAAGGGTTTTCTTTGTGATTTTGATCGTTTTGCGTAGCGGTCATTTGTCCGGCCTATTTGTGCGGCGCGTTTGACCGCTGGCCCTGATGAAATCCGCATGCTGGATCCCTATCAAGCCCGAAGTGGACATTGGATTTGAAGCACACTTGGCGGGTCAGCGGAAAAAGCTGCCAACCCGGATGACCGTCTTTTCTCCAGCGTAAATTTGTTGGTTGTCTTCCAATAGACCCACTAAAAGTCGCACGTCCAAAAGGCCGCCATACTCTCGGAACTGGAATTGCCTGAGAAAGAGACTGAAGACTTAAGTGCGTTTACGAAGACGCTATCCTGTACACAGTCGCCCGAGATTCAAACTTATGGCTTCATTCCTGCAGAGCAGGTCAGAAAAACAAACGCCGTTCGCTGCAACTTGCGTGAGTAATTGCAGCTTGTCCGAAGGGTACTCAAAAATCCATCGGGATGGCCAAAACTCACTCCCCAAAAACAAAGAGTGAATGGTGTGACTACATTCCAAAAAGTTGCTTTTTAGGTTCCAAATGCACCTGCCCTTGAAAAAGTTTATTCCGTGTACTTTCGAAAAGTCCGCACGACGCCCATCGTCTAAATTTTTTTGTTTTCAATACAGTAAGGCGCTGTATCTTGAACGGAAAGGACCACCGTTGGGACGCGGGAGATTTCACAATGGAATTGATTACAGAACAACTGCGCGCCTTCCCGATCATGGCACTGTTTCTTTGTCTGGGTCTGGGATACGGCGTTGGGAAGTTTCGGGTCGGCAAGTTCGAACTGGGGGGCATCGCCGGTACGTTGTTGGTGGCGGTCTTCATTGGCCAAATCGGCGGTATCAACCTTAGCACCGATGTTCAGAATGTATTCTTTTCCCTCTTCATTTTTATGGTTGGCTATAATGGCGGGCCTCAATTTTTTGCGGCCTTGAACCGAACTGCTCTGACCAAGTTACTTGCCGCGTTTATGATGACCCTCTGGGGGTTGTTTTTTGTTATTGTTGTTGCTCGGTTGGCCGGCTTGGATAAAGGGTTGGCGGCTGGATTAGCCGCTGGTGGCCTGACACAATCTGCAATCATCGGCACCGCTGGAAATGCCATAGATCTGCTTGGGCTGGCCGCAGATGAGGCGGAAAAGTTGAAAACAAACATCGCCGTGGGATACTCGGTCACTTATATCTTCGGCTCGATCGGCCCAATATTGGCAGTTAGTGTCATTCCAATCATCATGCGTGTCGACCTGCGACAAGAAGCGATTAAGCTGGCTCAGAAACTCAGCGGCGGCGGTCGCAAACTAGAGGAAGGTGAGTTCCTTCCTATGAACCGGTTTGACGCCCGAGCCTATCAGGTAAATGCCGATGCAACCATTGCCGGAAAACCCGTCAAAGACATCGAAAGCGGCTATGATGGCGATCTGATCGTCGAACGGTTACTCCACGATGGCGCTCCTGTGGATCCGAATCCTGAAACAGTGGTCAATGCAGGAGACGTTGTGGTCGTCTCTGGCCTCGTAGCGACTTTGACCCAGTTTGAGGGTAGCGCCAGTGGTGAAATCGGAGAGTATCCTCCTGAACTGACGGTTGTAGAGGAACGTCGAAACGTAGTGGTCACCAACCGCAAACTGACCGGCAAAACGTTGGCAGAATTGAGCGAGGCTCTGACAGCGGATCAAAGGCGCGGTGTTCACATCTCAAAGATCACCCGCATGGGCCATGATGTCCCCGTCTTGCACAACACTGAGATCCACGCAGGGGACGAGGTCAGTATTGTCGGTCACAAGGACGATCTGAACCGAGTTGCGAAAGTTGCGGGCTACGTTCCGCCTTCGGCCTCGGTAACCAATTTCATTGCATTGGGGATCGGCGTGGCCATCGGCTTTCTGATAGGAGAGATCAGTTTTGTCATCGCAGGAACGAAGGTGGCTTTGGGGTCCGGCCTCGGATGCCTAGTTACAGGGTTGATCATCGGCTACATGCGCATCCGGCGGCCCAAGATCGGCGGTATTAACCGTGGGGCCGCGAATTTCCTTCAGAGCTTTGGATTAGCTGTGTTTGTTGGTGTCGTTGGCCTCAATGCAGGCAAGCCCGCGCTAGAGGCGATTCAGGAATATGGGATCACGCTGCTGCTGTTGGGTGTAGTGGTTACATTGATGCCCATGATCGTACAGTTCCCAATCAACTATTTCGCCCTGCGTATAAAAAACCCGATTGAGGCCTGTGCGGTTGTGACCGGATCACGCTCGGGCAATCCCGGTTTTGCGACACTATTGGAAAAGGCCGGAAACTCGACTCCCACACCAGCCTTCACCATGACCTATGCCGTGGCCAACATCTTCCTGACGCTCTGGGGACCGTTGGTTGTGGCTTTTGTTCCGTAAGTCAAACCGGAAATGGGCGCGACAACCGGGGTCCTAACTTGAAAGGGTGGGATCAGCGTTTGTGCCAACCATCACGCTGATCCGTTCCTCTTTGCTATTGCTAGATCTCAACCGTGCAACGGCAGTCCTTTCGAGGCACGGTAGGCCTGCACGTAACCAGTGGCCACCGCGCGCACCGCTCTTCCGATCTGGCGGTAAGCGCTGTCATCCAAATTGGCGAACGATACCCGCGCTGACCAGTTTGGCGCGTCAAAGCCCGATCCATTCAGCAAAACGATCCCGTGATCCTGAGCCAGTTTGAAAGATATATCTAGCGGGTGGACATTCTCCTTAATCCATTCGACCACCTCTTCGCCCACGTATTTACGGAGCCAGAATTCGAAGTCGATGATACCGTAGTATTTGTCGAATAGCGGGTTATCTGGAACTTCGATGCCCATCCCTTCGACCAATTCGTCAAAGCGATGCTTTAGAATACCCCAGCAGAATTTCTGATAGGCTTTCTCTTCGTCCATAAGCTCGACCAGTGAAAACAAAGTCATCATCACCTGCTGCGGCAGTGATAGACCTGCGGTGTGGTTCAGCGCGACATCGCGACTGTCAGCAACGATCCGGTCAATGAACTTGAACGAGGATGGATCGGGCGTCAACGTTTCGTACCGGGCGTTGACGACGGCCTTGGTTTCGTCCGGAGCCTCCGCAATCATCTTGTCGAAGATGTTGTTCTCGGCCACCAAAATCGCGCCCAAACGCCACCCGGTACAACCAAAATACTTGGAGTAAGAATAGACCCCGATGGTATTCTCAGGCAGGTGCCCCAAGATGGACTGAAAGTTTGGAACGAAGGTCCCGTAAACATCGTCAGTCAGAATGATCAGGTCCGGGCGGCGGTTCTTTACGAACTCGACAAGCCGAGTCGTGACTTCAGGGCTGATTGCAACTGATGACGGGTTGCCCGGGTTGACCAGAAATAGTGCTTTGACTTTCGGGTCGGACAAAATTTCGAAATCATCGTCGTTCAGTTGAAAGTGGTCCTCTTCTTTCGAAGATACATCCACTGTGTTCAGCCCGTAGTCCTCAAGTACCGGCATTTCCAGATAGGGCGTGAAAATCGGTGTGCCCAACGCAATGGTGTCGCCGGCATTCAGCAACCGCTGGTTCTTGAGTGCCTTGAAAATGTAACACATCGCAGCGGTTCCACCCTCAACTGCGTAGATATCGAACTTCGCATCCGGTCGGTTCCCCGCGCACATCGCCCACATGACGTATTCGTGGACAATCGCCTCGTTGTGCTCCATGCACCGGTCGGGCATCGGGTAATGGTCGCCAACAATACCGTCGGTCAGCTCAAGCACGAAATCGTCTGGCGTAAAACCAAATCTCTCAATCGCAAAATCCACTATGGCCACCAAAGTTTCCGCCCCTGGAGGGCCGTTTCCTTCAACCGATTTGGCGCAATAAGCTTTTAGCCGGTCATAACAGCCTGGCCCTTGCGGCATCCCAGCCAAACCGACCTGCGGTTCATTCCGATGGCGCTGAGCTTCTGCCATAGCGAACTGCCCTAAAAGGAAAAACGCCTCCCGCGCTTTAGTGGCGATCCAGTTAGGGTTCCCTCGACCGGCATTAAGATATGGCAGAGCCATCTGCCGCGCCTCTTTTTGCGCCAACTTGATAAGTTCGTCTTTGATTTGGAAAGGACTTAGGTTTTCAAATTTATGCAGGTTGAGCGATTCTGGCATGACATCAAATCCTTGCGCTAAAACAGATGACGTAGTTTAGCGGATCGCATGCAAGGCATTGTGTCAATTAAAACAACGCTAATTGAAGGGAACGGTGTAAAACCGAAGACTACTAGTCTTCGTAACAAGCCTTGGGCGTAACCATTTTGCAAGGCAGACAGAGTGATGGAATTTACGCCGAGGCTTTGGGCTCGGTAGTGACATCCCACGAACATTTGCAAAGTTCTCTATCTGCGCATAGCTGCCATTTTTGAGGATCCATGCCGCAACTGCAGCGAACGGCAGCTTGGTGGCCAGACTGTTACTTTTTCAGTTCGACAGAATGATACAATCGCAACTTGCGGTGGGGTTTTCTTCCCCACCATTTTCCTTTCGTGGGCCAGCGGGATTTGGACAGGTCAAACGCTCTGGCCGTCAGTGTGAGGGCGCGGCCCTCCCCCTCGGGCAACCCTATTAGACCGGCCGTGTCCTCGGCCGTGCCTGCGGGCCGCACCACCCCTGCCGATTAGCATTGCCTCGCCCCCTCCCGCGTTCGCCACGTGGCAGATCAGCAGGAACAGGCGGCTTCGCCGTCTGATCTGCAAATCAGCCCTGATTTCCGGAAGGGAAGTCAGATCAAACGAAACAGTCTACGGGAGAACGAAAAAGGGGGTGTTGGGTCAGTTTATGACGCAAAGGTCAATTTCGTCTGACGTCCAACTGTCGGGCGACACATAGTTTTGCCACTCAATGACAGCTAAGCTATTGATTTTGAATCATGCGGAAATTCTTCTGCGCACAGGTTTTGCCATTTGCGACTCAAAAGCCTTCCACAACATGGGTACTTTTAGTTAGCCGTCATTACTCGAAATACGGTGAAAGCTGGGAAAGCGTCTACGTCGAACTTCAGCACGAAATGAAGTCCGTCATGTGATCAAATATACTTGCCCTTCAAGGAAGGAGACACCGAACGACGGGATTTCAGAAGAGAATACAGTTTCAATTGAACGTGTTCAGAGGATCAAACCAAATCCCGAGCCTAAATTTAACCAAGTTTTGCGTTTCATTCTTCAATCCTGAAACCCATTTCAAGCATCTGCTTTAGACAGTTACGGCCTGCAACAACTTATCGCGTGTCACGTCTTCCCTAGTGCCGTTGATCAAGACTTCTCCGCGTCGCAACACGATAAATCTGTCGGCAAGGTCATAGGCAAAGTCAAAGTATTGCTCCACCAGGATGATTGCCATTCCGCTCGTGGTTCTGAGGTGCCGGATGACTTCGCCTATCTGTTGGATGATGTTGGGCTGAATTCCTTCGGTCGGCTCGTCCAACAGCAGCAGGCGTGGCCGCGTGATCAGTGCCCGCGCGATCGCCAGCTGTTGCTGCTGACCGCCAGAAAGGTCACCTCCACGACGGTTTTGCATCTGCTTGAGAACCGGGAACATGTCAAAAATTTCATTTGGAATAAAATGCTCGCTGGCTGCCAGACAGGCGTACCCCGTTTCAAGGTTTTCGCGAACTGTGAGCAAAGGAAATATTTCACGACCTTGTGGAACATAAGCCACGCCTTTCCACGCCATTTGATGAGCAGGCAGGACACCCAAAGGTTTCCCGTCCAGTTCCAGATTGCCACCCGAGCGCAGATGCGTACCTGATATTGCTTTCATCAGGCTGGTTTTCCCGACACCATTGGTCCCCATGACACAAGTCACTTCACCTTGTCTGGCTTCCATGTAAATCCCGTTGAGGATTTGCGAATGCCCATAATGTAAAGTCAGATCCGTCAGCTTCAGCATTGTTTAGCGCCCTAGATAAACGTCGATGACGTCCTGGTTAGATGTCACGTGATCAAGACTGCCTTCAGCCAAGGCGGACCCTTCGTGTAAAACCGTGACTTTGCAATTCAGGCGTCGGACAAATTCCATATCGTGTTCCACCACGACAACGGCACGGATTTTGGCGGCTTGTACCAGTAAGTCGGTGGTGTGTTCGCGCTCCTGCGGTGTCATGCCGGCGGCAGGTTCGTCCACCAGCAAGAGTAGTGGCTCCTGGGCCAGCAGCATGCCAATTTCCAGCCATTGTTTTTGACCGTGGCTCAGTTCACCAGCTTTGCGGCTTAGGTCTTGATGCAGACCGATTTCGACAGCCAGATCTTCAACTTTCTGCAAATCCTCAGTGGTGGTTCGATAGAAAAGCACGTGAAGCCAGCCACGTTTGTTCTGAAGCGCCATCAGCAGATTTTCGTGCACGGTCTGGTCTTCGAAAACCGTTGGTTTCTGAAACTTCCGCCCGATCCCAGCCTGCGCAATTTTTGCTTCGGAAAGTCCCAACAAAGATAGGGATTTCTCTCCCCAGATGACACGCCCTTCATCGGGCCGGGTTTTACCTGTGATGATGTCCATGAACGTAGTCTTACCGGCCCCGTTCGGGCCGATCACTGCGCGAAGCTCAACGTCGCCGATCTGGAACGACAAGTTGTTGATAGCTCGGAAACCGTCGAAAGTGACCGAAACACCGCTAACCTCAAGCAAAGTGTTCATTCCATGGCCTCCTTCTCTCGCAGAGCGCCGTCACCCGGTCCCAAATTTGCCCCATGCCTGTCCGGGTGGCGGCGATCGGTCCACAAGTCGAACAATCCTCCGATGCCCTGAGGGGCAAACAACGTAACCAACACGAAAGTTACGCCCAGTAGCACCTGCCACCAATCAACCCATTTGATCGTATAAAACCCAAGCGGAATATCCGGGGCCTGCCCGCCCGTGAACCACGTGCTCAGAAGGCTGACAAAGGCTGCGCCAACTACCGCGCCGTACAAGCGGCCTCGTCCACCGATGGCGACCCAGACGGCCAAATAGATCGAGGCGATGGGGGCCATCTCCTCGGGATTAATGATGCCAGCTTGCGGATAGTAAAGCGCGCCGGCAATGGCTGCGATGCAAGCAGTCAGGGTGAAGACGGCCAGCTTGTAGACCTCGACCGAGTAGCCAAGGAAGCGCACTCGTGCCTCGTTATCGCGAATGCCGCGGATGACCGAGCCGAACTTGCCTGACACGATCCATGCGGCCAGCATATAGCCCAGACCCAGCGCCAGTGCTGAAGCCCAGAGGAACCAGATCGACACCACGTCCTGCGAGGCGGTGACACCTGGCAGGTTCTGCAAGCCGGACAGCCCGTTATTACCGCGCAAGCCGCTGTCGTTCTGGAACAGGTACAGGGCCAGCGCCAGAGTCATAGCCTGGGTCAGGATCGACAGATACACACCGGTGACACGGCTCCGGAAAGCCAACCATCCAAAGATCAGCGCCAGTAGACCAGGGACCAGCACGATCAGGATCAGTTGCAGTGTCAGGCTGTGGGAAAACGCCCAGATCAACGGAAATTCCGACGATCCGACAACGCCAAAGACTTGTGTAGCGATGGCGTCCACCACCTCGGCCGAAGTCGGTGGAATTTCGGCCTGTGCCAGCGAGTCTACCACGATCAGGCGTGTACGCTCGTACATCAGCCACATACCGATCATGTAGCCGCCCAGCCCGAAAAAGGCGAAGTGGCCCAACGACAGGATGCCAGTGAAGCCCCAGACCAGATCCATCGCCACTGCGATCAGGCACAGGCACAGGGTCTTGCCCAGTGTTTTAACGAAACTGGTCGAGATTACGCCGATCCCGAAACCCTCGGACAGGATGGTCACGCTCAGGGTGAACAGGGACAGGATGGCAAGAAAGACCAGCACGGATGGGTTCTTGGAGATAAAGCTGCGTTCCATGGCTCAATCCCCCGCCGCGCGGCCCTTGAGGGCGATGATGCCCCTTGGCCGGAACTGGATGAAAATGATGATGAAGATGATCATGTAGGTTTGCGCCGCGAGGGTGTTCGATGGGTTCATCCACTCGATCCCTTTCTGCAGGAAGCCGATCATTCCGGCACCCGCCAGCGCGCCCCAGATGTTGCCGACACCGCCGACAACGACGGTCATGAAGCTTTGTACGATATAATCGTTGCCCAAATCTGATGTGACCTTGGCAAAGAGGCCGATGGCGACACCCGCAATCCCGGCGATGCCCGAGCCCAGCCCGAAGGTCAGCATGTTCACCCGCCCCGGATTGATCCCCATCGACCCCGCCATGCGCGGGTTCTGCGTCACCGCGCGCATCTCAAGCCCCAGCCGGGTCCGTTTCATGATGTAGAGGAACAGCCCCAGAAAGATCATAGCCAGCACGAAGATCGCGATGCGGATATAGCTGATCGCGACCACGTCGTTCAGCATCCACGCCCCGTTGAGCCAGCCTGGAGCGGTCAGCGGACGAGCCTGTGTACCAAAGATGTTCTTGGCCAGTTGCTGCAGGGCAATTGAGATACCGAACGTCGCCAGAAGTGTCTCCAGCGGCCGGGCGTATAGCCAGCGGATCACCAACCTCTCCATTGCGACACCCATGGCAAATGTCACGGCAAAGGCCATGGGGATTGCCACGACGATCGAAAGCGTGTGGTCAGGGATAAACTGTTGCACCACGTAGCCGGTATAGGCGCCCATCATAATAAACTCGCCATGGGCCATGTTGATCACGCCCATCACGCCGAAGGTGATGGCCAGACCAATGGCGGCGAGGAAATAGATCGACGCCAGTGAGATCGCGTCCAGCGTCAGGTCGAGTGTTTGGTTCAGGCCGACCTTCAGTTCGATCTGTTCCAGAGTTTTCTCGGCTGCTTCGGTGACCTCAGCAGACGACTCGCTGTAGGTCTCGAAGAATACATGCGCGTTTACTGCAGCGTCAATGTCTGCGTCCGTGAATAAGGCTGGCACAAGCCCGGCCTCTGCCAGAGAGGCATACGCACGCTCGCGCATTGCATCTGAACTCAGTTGCGCGACGGGAATGTCACCTACACGACCACCGACAATGTTAGTCGATAGTGCCGCTCTGATATCATCCGCTGAAACACGCGGTGGGGCGAGGTTTCCCGCAACGAGCAAGTCATATGCTTCGTCGGACGTTAAGACTTCTGAGCCCGCTTCAAGAATAACTGCGACGTTCAGGTCCGTGGGCAATTCGAGAGCGGCGTGCCGGGAGGTGACGACCAAAGGGTTCAAAGCGGCACGAACATCTACGCCCAGATCGCCGGACATTTCTTCGATTGCGGCCACGCGGGCTGCGGTATCTTCGTCAAATCCAATCGTCAGCAATCGTTCAAGCCGCTGTTTTTGCGCTTTCAATTCCGTGTCCGGTTCATCGTCTATCGAAGCCCGCAGCGGCTCTAATAGTGCGCTTTCGAGATCACGCTGAATGGATTGCAGGGCCGCCAGCCGCTTCGCGCGGTTGGGATCGGTCAGTTGGAACTGCACCAACGCTGTCCCAATCATCGCGCGGATACCGCTGTTGGGCTTCAACTGCTTAAGCTCGGACTTCTCGAAGGTGCCGACGATCGCACCTGTATCGAAATCGGTCAGTTCATACGACCGCCCCTCACCTTTCTGGCCAGCGAAGAACAGACCGTCAGACTTGCGCATCCACATGTTTTTGGCGGCCCATGTCTCAAGCATTACTTGCGCCTGAGGCAAACCGCTCGACGCAATAGCATCAATCGCCGGTTTGATCGTCTTACGCGAGCTTTTGGCGATGATCTCCTGATGTTCTTGCAGGATCGGTTGCAGACCGACCTCTTGAGCGTTTGCAGTCAGGCAGGCGCACAGGATTGCGAGGCCCGCAAGGAAAAGTCGTACCATGTGGTGAAACCCGAATGTCTTTTGTGGCAAGGCGGGCAAACAAACCCGCCTTGCGTGGTCTGTTAGTAGTTCGACAGGGTCTGAACGCAGGTCTTGGTCTCGGTGTTGTACATACCGCAACCCAGCTCTTTCCAATCAGAGACCAGCACAGCCGACTCCGGAAGGAAATCAGTCCACGCGTCACCCGGCACGACTTCGGTTTCGCTGATGATATCGAACTGGCCGTCTTCCTGAATCTCACCGATCAGAACCGGTTTCGCCAGGTGGTGGTTTGGCAGCATGACGGCGGTGCCACCGGTCAGGTTCGGGAACTCCTGCCCGTACATCGCAGCGCGCACGGAATCGACTTCGGTCGAACCGGCCTCGGTCGCGGCGTTCACCCACATGTTGAAGCCGATGTAGTGCGCCTCCATCGGGTCGTTGGTCACGCGTTCATCGCCCATGGTGGCTTTCCAGGTGTCCACGAATTCTGCGTTGACCTCGGTATCCGCCGACTGGAAGTAGTTCCAAGCGGCGAGGTGACCGACGAGGTTGGTGGTATCCAGACCGGACAGTTCTTCCTCACCGACCGAGAAGGCCACGACCGGAATGTCATCTGCCGAAACACCAGCCGCTGCCAGTTCCTTGTAAAATCCGATATTGGCGTCACCATTGATGGTCGAAATCACGCCGACTTTCTTGCCATCCGCGCCTAACGCGACCACATCAGCCACAATCTTGGACCAGTCGGAATGGCCGAAAGGGGTGTAATTGACGAAGATATCGTCATCAGCAATACCCTTTTGTTTCAGATAGCTTTCAAGAATATTGTTGGTGGTTCTGGGGTAGACATAGTCCGTGCCGAGCAGAGCAAATTTCTCGACCCCCAGTTCCTCCAGGAAGTAATCGGTGGCCGGGATGGCCTGTTGGTTCGGAGCTGCACCGGTGTAGAACACGTTTTTCGATGACTCTTCACCTTCGTACTGCACCGGGTAGAACAGCAGGCCGTTCAACTCTTCGATGACAGGCAGAACCGATTTGCGGCTGACGGACGTCCAGTTGCCAAAGATTACATCCACCTCATGCACGGTAAGCAGTTCACGCGCTTTTTCAGCGAACAACGGCCAATCCGATGCAGGATCCACCACGACCGCCTCAAGCTGTTTGCCCAGCAGGCCACCCTTGGCGTTTTGCTGGTCGATCAGCATCAGCATGGTGTCTTTCAGCGTAGTCTCCGAGATTGCCATCGTGCCCGACAGCGAGTGCAGTACGCCGACTTTGATCGTGTCATCGGCCGAAAACGCCGCGGTGGCCAAAGCAGCAAATACAACCGATCCGGCGAGCGTTGATTTGAGTGAATTCATGTTTTCCTCCTGGCGGGGCCGGGAGAGAGGGCTTGCGCAATGGCGCACTCTTCTTCTACCTGATCCCCGCAACTGTTGTTGCGTTCCGTGTGGCGGTTGTGTTCGAGGTCCAATTCGCGCAGCCGTCACACACCCCCGGGTCGTTTCCGCGGTGGCACCCATACGGTTTCTGCATCGCAGCAAGCTTGGCAACTTACCATTTACCCAATTTGGGAAATCGGCGAGATGCGCCTATTTTTTCATCCAAGACCGGGGTCGCTGTCTAAAATTTAGACGCGCGATGTCGAAATAAGCAGATTTCGACACTGTAGATTAGTGTTCCGCCCCTTCAACAGAGAAACAGGTGCCACCAAACCAAGCTCTATAGGTGCCTTATTACCCAAGTTACAGCCATATTGCCCACGCACAGTGCTGTTCCACCGCGTGCTGCAGGCGCCGTCAGCTTGAGCACCAAGCAATTGGGCGACAGGACGGTGCTGAACAAGTTTCGCCAGTCCGGCTCTTTTAAGTGCCTGTTCCCCAGAACCAATACACCTGATCTTGCCGCGGTTCTCTTAAACACTGCCGGCGGTGTAACCGGCGGCGATTCATTTCGATTTGCCGGCAAGGCGGCGAAAGGAACGGCGCTGACCTTGACAACACAAGCCTGCGAGCGCGCCTACAAGGCCAAGCCGCAAGAATGTGGCCAGATTACCAATCATCTGTCTGTTGAGACTGAAGCCCGACTGAACTGGTTGCCGCAAGAGACCATTCTGTTCAATGGCAGTGCTCTGAACCGACGCCTGAAAATCGAGATGGCGCCGGATGCCGAAATGCTGATGGTAGAGCCTCTCATCTTCGGGCGCATCGCAATGGGCGAGACGCTTACCGATATCCGCCTAAACGATCAGATCGAGATACAACGCCAAGGAAAAACGGTGTTCCTTGACGCGATCCGGTTCTCTGGTGATTGGCACAAGCATCTGTCCAAGCCGCATATTGCAAACGGCGCAGGAGCGATGGCGCTGATCGTCTTTGCTTCGGAGTTAGCCGAAGGTCATCTGGATTCCATTCGCAAAATGCTGCCCGAGGACGCAGGGGCAACACTAATCCAAGACGGCCTTTTGGCTATCCGTATTCTGGCAGACAACAGCTTGGCTCTTCGCCGCACATTGATGCCGATTTTGCGCTGGTTGAACAAAGACACATTACCCCGATGCTGGATGCTCTGACATGAACCTGACACCTCGTGAAAAAGACAAACTTCTGGTCGCCATGGCCGCCGAGGTCGCCCGAAAGCGGCTGGACCGCGGCGTCAAACTGAACCACCCCGAGGCTATCGCCCTGATCACCGACGCCGTGGTCGAGGGCGCGCGAGATGGCCATTCGGTTGCCGACATGATGCAGGCCGGGGCTGAAGTGATCACCCGCGGCCAATGTATGGAAGGCGTGCCCGAGATGATCCACGAGGTGCAGATCGAAGCCACCTTCCCGGATGGCACCAAGCTTGTAACTGTCCATAACCCTATTCGCTAAACCTCAGAGGAGTTCCCAATGTATCGCATGCTGTTTCCCGCCCTTATTCTGGCTGGCCCTGCCATGGCCCATTCGGATACCCATGTTCACTCCCATGGCAGTGATTATGCCCTGCTCGCAGCTGGGCTGGCATTGATCGCGGTCATCGCTGTCACAGTGATTATGAAACTGCCAAAATGATCCCGGGTGAGATCATACCCGCCGAGGGTTCACTGACGCTCAATGCCGGACGCAGCAGTCGTCTTGTTGTTGTCGCCAATACCGGTGATCGACCCGTTCAGGTCGGCAGCCATTACCATTTCGCCGAAGCGAACTCCGCCTTGAATTTCGATCGCTATGCAGCTTTAGGGATGCGATTAGACATCCCAGCAGGTACTGCCGTGCGATTTGAGCCGGGTCAGACTCGCGAGGTTATGCTGGTGCCCTACGACGGGCGCCGCCACATCTACGGTTTCAATATGCATATCATGGGGGCTCTGAAAAATGCCGGGCAAAATCAGTCGGAGTGACTACGCCTCTATGTTTGGGCCCACGGTCGGCGACAAAGTACGATTGGCGGATACCGATCTGATTATTGAGGTCGAGAAAGACCTGATCGTTGAGCGTGCAACAGCCGCGCGTTTTAGCGAAACCGGACACCGCGAAGACGTCTATGGCGAGGAGGTCAAGTTCGGTGGCGGCAAAGTCATTCGTGATGGAATGGGGCAATCTCAGTTCACGCGCGCCGAAGGGGCGGTGGATACGGTGATCACCAACGCGCTGATCCTCGATCATTCCGGCATCTACAAAGCGGATGTGGGGTTGAAAGACGGGCGTATCGCCAAGATCGGCAAGGCCGGAAACCCGGATACGCAGCCCGGTGTGGGCATCATTATCGGTCCTGGCACCGAGATCATTGCGGGCGAAGGTCGCATTCTGACCGCAGGCGGGTTCGATAGCCACATCCATTTCATCTGCCCACAACAGATCGAAGACGCGCTGCATTCCGGCCTGACCACTATGCTGGGCGGCGGCACCGGTCCGGCGCATGGGACGCTGGCGACCACCTGCACCCCCGGCCCCTGGCATATCGGACGGATGTTGCAGGCGGCAGATGCCTTTCCCATGAATCTGGCCTTTGCAGGCAAGGGCAACGCCTCATTGCCCGCAGCGCTTGAGGAACAGGTCCGTGCTGGGGCCTGCGCCCTAAAACTGCATGAAGATTGGGGCACGACCCCTGCCGCTATCGACTGCTGCCTATCGGTGGCTGATGCGATGGATGTGCAAGTGATGATCCACACCGACACGCTTAACGAATCTGGATTTGTCGAAAACACCGTGGCCGCCATGAAAGGCCGCACGATCCACGCCTTCCACACCGAAGGCGCTGGCGGAGGCCATGCCCCGGACATCATCAAGATCTGCGGCCAGGACCATGTCCTACCCTCCTCTACCAACCCGACGCGGCCCTTTACGGTAAACACGGTCGAGGAACACCTCGACATGCTGATGGTCTGCCATCACCTCGACAAATCCATCCCCGAGGACGTGGCCTTTGCCGAAAGCCGCATTCGGCGTGAGACCATTGCGGCCGAAGATATCCTGCACGACATGGGTGCTTTCTCAATCATCGCGTCTGACAGTCAGGCCATGGGTCGAGTTGGAGAAGTCTTGATCCGCACGTGGCAAACCGCTGACAAGATGAAGAAACAGCGCGGGCGTCTACCCGAGGAAACCGGTGAGAACGACAACTTTCGCGTCCGCCGCTATATTGCGAAATACACCATCAACCCGGCCATTGCACATGGCCTGAGCCACGAGATTGGTAGTATCGAGGAAGGCAAACGCGCTGACCTCGTCCTGTGGAACCCGGCCTTTTTCGGCGTTAAGCCCGAGATGGTTCTGCTGGGCGGCACGATAGCCTGTGCGCAGATGGGCGATCCCAACGCGTCGATCCCTACACCGCAGCCGGTTTATAGTCGCCCAATGTTTGGCGCTTACGGACGGTCGGTGGAAAACTCGGCGATCACATTTGTCTCGCAGGCGGCCCATGTGGATGGGATCGGTGATACACTGGGATTGGCAAAGCAAACCGTCGCCGTCCAAAACACACGAGAAATTGGCAAGCGGAATCTTCTGCTGAACAACGCGACACCGCATGTCGATGTTGACCCGGAAACCTATGAGGTGCGCGCGGATGGCGAATTGCTTACCTGTCAGCCTGCCGAAGTTCTACCGATGGCACAGCGATACTTTATGTTCTGATTAAAATTTACGCTGCATTGCAGCAAACGCATCCCGGGCATGACCAATCGCCTACTACTAAGCGAGTGAAAGATGACAGATATTAGAACGGAAGGGAGGACCAACGTCTCGCAATTTTACGAGGGTCCCAATGGCACACACAGAAAATCAACAGCATTCCGGTTTTTCCGTATTCGGTCTGTTCTCGGCAATTGGTTCGTCGATCTATTCGGCTCTTGCTCGATTGGCAGAAGCACGATCGCGCACCGATCAAATCCAGTTCCTGCAATCGCTGAGCGACGAAGAACTGCGCAAACGCGGCCTGTCACGCGACCGGATCGTACACCACGTTTTCGCGGGTTCTATCTGGTAATAGCTACCCGTTCCACAGAGGGGGCGCTGGCATGACCATCCTCCTTTGTACAGCACGGCGGTATTCTGATCATCTACACGGCGAGCCTGCAGATGCCCTGTCGCTGACCTATGAAGACCGTTTTTTGCGGCGCAAGGTTCTGACCTGCGAAAGTGGTGAACAGATTCTCATCGACCTGGCACAAACGACTTCGTTGAACCACGGCGGCGCGTTGGTTCTGGACGATGGTCGCGAAGTGGAAATACAGGCTGCGCCCGAAGCATTGCTGGAGGTAAAAGCCCCGGATCTGACGCGCATCGCGTGGCATATCGGCAATCGCCACACGCCTTGCCAGATCGAAAAGGCTCGCCTGTTGATCCAGGTCGATCACGTAATCCGAGATATGCTTCTCAAAATCGGGGCTACCGTGCGAGAAGTGCACGAGCCGTTCACCCCTGAAGGCGGCGCCTATGGCCACGGCAGGACCCATGGCCACACCCACTGACGCCGACATCCTGACGCTGACACAATGGTTGTCCCCTGCCTATCCTGTGGGGGGGTTTGCCTACTCTCACGGACTTGAATCCGCGATTGACCGGGGAACCGTCGCGAATTCTCAGGATACCGAAGCCTGGATTTCAGATGTGCTAGAATATGGCTCTGGTTGGAATGATGCTCTGTTCGTTGTGGCGGCCTTCAATGCGCTGGACAAAGATGAACTGATCAACGTCGATGTCACGGCGCGGGCCTTTTGCGCGACATCCGAAAGGCTCATGGAAACCGAGTTGCTGGGACAGGCCTTCGGAAATGTCACCAAAGGTGTCTGGGAATTGGACCTTGGGCACTTCACCTACCCCGTCTCGATTGGACGGGCTGCAAGACTACAAAACCTTCCCTTGCTGCTGACGACCAAGATGTTTCTGCAAGCATTCGCAAGCAACCTTGTCGCCTGTGCCACGCGCCTTGTGCCACTTGGACAGACCGATGCTCAGAGGTTGATCCGTCAACTGACACCGCTGTGTGCCCAGATTGCTGAAAACGCAAAAAAGGCGAGTCTGGACGAGTTAAGCTCTACTGCGTTCTTGGGGGACATTGCGGCCATGAAACACGAAACACAATATTCGAGGATTTTCCGCACATGACCAGTATAAACGGCCCTCTTCGCGTAGGTATTGGAGGCCCGGTAGGAGCCGGAAAAACTACTTTAACCGCCGCCTTATCTGAAGCGCTGCGCGATGTCTGTTCGGTGGGTGTTATTACCAACGACATATATACGCAGGAAGATGCCGAAGCGCTGATGCGCATGCAGGTCCTGCCGCGGGACAGGATCATCGGCGTCGAAACTGGCGGTTGCCCGCATACAGCAATTCGCGAAGACGCCTCGATCAATTTGGCCGCCGTCGCCGAGATGCAGACACGTCATCCGGATCTCGACATTGTTTTGATTGAAAGCGGAGGCGACAATCTATCAGCCACATTCAGCCCGGAACTGGCGGATCTGACCATCTACGTGATCGATGTCGCCGCAGGCGAGGAAATCCCCAGGAAAGGCGGACCGGCGATTACGAAATCGGACATCCTTGTAATCAACAAGACCGACCTTGCGCCGCATGTTGGCGCTTCGCTGGAGGTTATGGAACGTGATGCGCAAAGAATGCGTAAAGGACGGCCCTTCTTGTTCTCGTCACTTCGTCACAGAAGCGGGGTCGACACAATTGTGGATCTGCTTGTGAAAGGGGGAGGTTTAGAGGTTTCGAAAGCGAGTTAGCTCCCGAGACGAAGAGGCCAAGTTATCGATGCTCAAAGCTGATTGGACAAACCGAAAGCACGATCATCATTTTGGCATTTGTCTGGATGTAATATTTTGTTTTTGTCTGCAGGCTAACTGCAAACGAAATTCACCACGGCATTTTTGACAAAATTTGTTAAGAAAAACCTTTTCCTTGACCCGCTTGTTGCGTATCCCAGCTATCAGTAACCAGCGTATCGAATGGCAAGTTTTCGCAACCATCGGGTGACTTGCCGCGCTGTAACAAACCGCGAACGTCGTTGAAGCGGTGTTATGTGAAGCGATCTCTGGTTGAGTGATGGCCGTTCAGCGGAACAAGTTCTAAAGGCTGCCTCGCGGGACAAAGCACCAATTCGCTGCGCTAGCGCCAAGGTCGGCAATCAAGGGCGCGCCTAGTGTTTTGGGCGCGCTCAGTTCTTCGACCTAATCCTGCCGGACTATGGCACTGTAGTCGCCGCGCAATTGAAGTGTCACCGCACCGACCATGTGGCGAAGGTTGTCATCCTTAGTCATGCGGTGGGTTGCGGCTCGCTTGAATTTCCTGAACGCGCTCGGGCCAAGTGGACCTTATGTAGGCGAGAATGTCCCAAATATCGTTATTGGTGAGGGTATCACCAAATCCAGGCATGCCACTTGCAAAGCCGTCGACGCCACGCGCGGCTAACGCCTCCTCGCCACCCAATAGTGTGTATTCGAACAAAAGCTGGTTGTCGTGGTGCCAGGTATGCCCGGTCTCGTCATGGGGTGGTGCAGGCAGAATGCCGTTGTCGTCAGGCGTCTGCCAATCCGGCTGCCCTTCGAGATTGACGCCATGACAGGACGCGCAGTGTTCGGCGTAGAGGGTCTGTCCATTGGTCAAATCCCGGTCGTCCATTTCATGACCGGCACTTGCACTCGTGGCGAAGCTGAAAAATGTGACGATCAAAAAGTCGAGCCTGGTCATGCAATACCTCAGTTCGGTAGGGTCAAAACACTGGTGAGCGTCGCGGTTGCTGCAAGGATCACGAGAATGATTACTGCTTCGATTTCAATGGAGCGTACCAAGTGGCGGGCAGCTTTTTTGTCCCCGGATTGCATGGCCGGGACGAAGCGGAGTTTGTTTGCAGCGGCCAACATCAGGACCGCGCCTACGAGCGCGAGTTTGATTAGCAGGGTTTGCCCGTAGCTTGTTGTCATTAACGCCCACATATCGCCAAGCAACATCCAAGCCATCAGCAGTCCCGCCAAAATCAATACAGGAACAATAATCGAAGCCGCCTGCCCAAACCGATGCCCCAACATGGCCGCGTTGTTCAGATATTCTGGCCGTTGGGACAGGGCGCGCAACGGCCCAAGGATACCGATCCAAAACGCAACTCCCAGAAGGTGCAGGAGCAATAGCAATCGGACGCCGGTTTTCTCCAATGCGGGGACATGCCCGACCTGAGCAAATGACCAAAGCGCGAACAATCCGCCTGCAAATGCGACCCATTGGCCGACTAGGGGTATAAATATCCCGAAGATTATCAGAACCGCCCCGACAACCCGATAGATCAGAACGTCTCCAACCGGGGTTTGCCACAACAGACCGAGCATTTCTGGATCGGTCATACCATCGGCTCCACCCGTCAGGGCGGCACCACGCAACATGAACCCAAGGACAGAGCCCGCAAGCGCGAGCCCCGCCAACATAGCAATCTGAACACGCATCTTATCGCCAAGTGGTAACACTAGGTCGGCAAAGACAGCCCGAATGATCAAAAGACCCGTCGTGCCACCAATGCCGACATACAGCATCAGCTTGGACAGTATCGCGCCTATTCCCCAGATATCGGGCATGGTCAATCTACTATGAAGGTGAACTCGCCCTGCATGGCGTGCCCGTCTGCCCCCAAGCCACGCCATTCAATGCGATAGATGCCTTCGCCCATGCTCTGAACCGGGAGTTCAAACGCGCGGCCAAATTTTGTTTGATCTCCTAGGTCGAGCGTGACGGTATGAGCCTCCTGATGGATCATGTTGACTTTTGTCAGGCGAATATCATCCGCGAATTTGAAACTGATCTCAGAGGGCACTTCGGCAACAGTCGCGCCGTTTTCGGGTGTGGTGGTGTCCACGCTCGAATGGGCAAACGCGTTTGTGGCAAGCATGGAGATCAATACCGATGTGGTGAGCGTCTTCATTGGGGGTTCCTCAGTTTATTCCATTAGCGCGCTGGATTTCGCGGATGTAGTCGATGACCATAGCCACATCGCCACGGGTCAAGCCTTCAACCGGAGGCATGTCGCCAAACTGCCAGTGGTGGCTTCTGACGCCCATTGCGACCGCGCGTTGAAAGGACTCGTCTGCATGATGGCTGGGTTCATAAATTACATGGATCAGCGGCGGACCAGCGCCGTCAACGCCGACCGCGTTGCTGCCGTGGCATGCGGCGCAGGCGTTGTCGAATATACGCTGCCCGATGACGGCATTTCCTTCGATAAGCGGCATCTGAATTGCTACCATTGCATCGCCTTCGGTAGCTGCCGACTGCGCGGCTTCCTCAACTGGCGCGGGGCGTAGAGTGATGTAGGCAACGACAGCTGCCACGGCGCACGCGCTGATCAGGAGATATTTTTGGTTCATGTACTGGTCCTAACCTTATGTAACAGAGTGGTGCCGCAATAATTTGCAGCACACTGGAACGTGTTCACTGCCGCGAACAACGTTGGAATTCTGTTTCAAGTGTTAGGTGGCCGGTCCGGGTTGTCCGGTTCATTGAGCGTCGAAAGGCTTGTGGCCCGCAATGCTAATTCGACCGCTGCTTGGTTAGGTTTGGTTTCGAATGCCTGTGTCGTGAGTGCGAGAACGTTACACAGGAATGGATTGCATCCTTCATGCGCCGAGCTGTCCGGTTCATGCTGCCTGTCTTCGCTAGGAGCGACCAGCCTGTGGTCATCGTGTTGAGCCCCAACACTTGTGGCCACGTGATCAATACAATGCCCGCCAGCGCACTCACTAGCTAGCGCATGCGCGACGTTCCCAAGCCCCATTACAAGGATCAGAAAAACCGTAAGAAGTGTCGTGGTTATTGGCCGAAGGTGCTTCACGTGGCGAAGCTACCCCGGATTCTGACCGAACACAACGCGCGGGCCAAAGGGGCGCAATACCCAACTTCCGGCTACAGTGTACGCAATTGAGAAAGCATAGGGCATGAAACATTCCCGCTGTCGCAATTGGCTGTGAGTTCAGTCAACGCCACTTCCAAACGCTCAAGTTCCTTTATCTTTTCGCGCACATTGAAAACGTGGTGCTCAGCCAATTCCTTAACGGATTGGCAGTCTTCGCTATCGCCTTCGGATAATTCCAGGAGTGTCCTCGTATCGGCAAGCGGAAAGCCCAAGTCACGGCATTTCTTTAGAAACCGAAGCCGTCCAATGTCGTGCGTAGAGTACATCCGCCGGTTATTTGAAGCGCGTTCCGGTTTAGGCACGATCCCTTCGCGTTCGTAGTAGCGGATCGTTTCAATGCCGACACCGCTTTGACGGGATGCTTCCCCAATCGCAAACATGTGAGATGTTCCGTCTTGATCCTGTAGTCACTACAGAGGTTATACCAGTAATCGCCGCTTAGACAATTCCGCACAAAAAGGCGTCAGGAACAAAAATGCAGAAATACCTTAGCCTCAGTTACATAGGATCTCTGTCCGCGCTTGGCGTCGCGACCTGCTGCGTAATGCCCATGACAATGATGCTTCTAGGACTGGGCGGCAGCTGGTTAGCGATCTTTGGGAAGATAGCAGCAGCAAGCTTTTATGTTCTGGCGATTTCGACCACTCTTGTCGCGGTGTCTTGGCTGGTTTGTTATCAGCGCGGGTCATTGCCAAAGTTGAAGTGGTGGCTTTGGGGAACAACCGCGATGACCGGATTGGCTTGGGTTGTCGTGTTCTATGAGGCTCGAATCAACGATTTCCTGATTACGCAGATGTGAGACAATGATGGAACAAACTGTAGTGCTTGAAAGCACACTGACTTGCCCAAACTGTGGGCACAGTGAAACCGAAAAAATGCCTACGGATGCCTGCCAGTGGTTCTATGAATGCAAGTCATGCAGAACAGTCTTGAAGCCGTTGGAAGGCGACTGTTGCGTCTATTGCTCTTATGCCAACGTGCCCTGTCCACCAATTCAGTCGGGTAATGGCTGCTGCGGATAGTGTGAAGGATTCCGGTGTTGCTCACTTGGTGAACTTGCCACCGGAGGATTTCGACAATTTGCCCAACCGTTGCTCCGGTCTGTGATCTTGGGAAACAGCCCTCTGACTTCGTTTGGCGTGCTTCTCGCGACACTACGTCACGCGGCTTCGGCGGGTCCCACGGACACAACAGTGGTCATCGTTTCGGGCGCAGAAATTCAGCACCTCCCCGAATTATTAGAATTCGGCCGAAAGTTGAACTTTGCAAGGTCAGCTTACTGCGCATTGTCGCCATTCAAGCCCGGCGTACCACTGGTCACTTTGGGCTCTGAATAGTCGTTCTCTGTAGCAGGTTTAAGTGGGTGGCTTGGAACCCATTACCGCCTTTGGTCACCTTTTGATGTCTCGCCGGTGCAGCAAGTTACAAACCACACATAGCCCACACCTAAATGATTGCTTGCTTCGCCGGTGTAGTTATTGGAAAAAGTACATAGCCATAAGCATTGGCTCGCAAGTCCATCCTATAGTAGTCAATGCCTTCGCCAAGCGCATTCATAACTCTTGAATATGTTGGTGCCTCTACCCGTGGCCCGAAAATAACGCCTGTCAGCTTCATACCTGACACTTGGTAATATCCCGGCACCCCCAAAAATGATGCCATTCGGAATTCTTCCTCATAGACCCAGTCATAGCTTTTTGATGTGGCTGCAATTTTTATTTTTTCGTAGGCAAGGTTTTCTATCTTGGAGCGTTGTTCACTTTCTGTAAGTCCGCTCAAGCTCATCGCCACACGCGTTTGGACGAAAAAGTCAAATGACGAAAACTCAGGGGGCTCTTCTTTCCAGTACTGCACAGGAAAGAAGGGCGGCCCTTCAACACCAGCCGTTGGATTTGCAGTGAACTGCAAGCAAATTCCTTTGAAGGCGTCTGCATAGTGCCCCCACATCAGTGTATTCTGCCACCCTTTACTAAAGGATGCGACTACAGCTTGCTGTCTAACTGTCTCGTGAAACAGGGGGCTTTGGATATTACAGATATTGAAGTCCTGCTCTGAAATAGTCTCCGGCAAAAGCTCAAAATCCGGAAACTGTTTTGCCAGCAGATCGCGCTATTCACGGTGCCTAGACGTGAACTCATCGTAAGTACCTACCCGGTGACTAACGCATCCCTCAAATGGATCATTTTGAGTATCCAGGAAATTCAACCAAACCCTGTTATCCCGAAGTTGCTCAAGCTCTTCATCAAAGTGCTTGGAAGTTGTTCCGCGATACCTAAACAACTTTTCTGGAAACCAACCGTTCATCATTCTGTCCGATCTATACACGCTAGCGGCGATCCTTAACGATGCCTTGCCACAAAATTGATAAAAAATACTTGCGCTCGTACACAGGGCTGACAGTGGTGTCACAAAACGAGAAAAGCAACTTAGGAAACTCAATAAGCATCCAACTTTGCAACGACCGACATGTGCGCGTAGCTGCCATTTGAAGCGAACCATGCCGCAAAGGCAGCGAACGGCAGCTTTGTGGCCATTACTTATTGCAGTTCGATAGAATGGCACAACTGCAAATGGCCGCAGGCTTTCTTCCTCACCGATTTCCATTTTTGAGCCGGCGGGATTTGGACAAGCCAAACGCCTTTCACCGACAGGGTGAGGGCGCGGCCGTCTTCCTCCCGCGTTCGCCCCGTTGCAGATTCCTAGTAACAGGCGGCTTCGCCGTCTGGTCTGCAAATCAGCCCTGATTTCCGAAAGGGAAGTCGGATCAAACCAAACTGTCTGCGAGAGTATGAAATGCGGGCGGCGTGTTGGTTGATGACGCAAAGGTCAAACTCTACTGATGTCCAACGTTGGGGGTGCCTTCCGATGTCGAACATTCATCCCGACTCTGATCCAACTGTGACGGTTGGGTCAGGTTCGTGTGACGTTCAACAGATGTGGAACGTCACTGATACTTGACTCAATCGAAATCCAAAACCTCAACAAATCGGCCGATCACGTCATCCATTTCTGACCCAGAGCGAGCAGAACCCCCTCATCGGCACTGCTAACGATAGTCTCCGAACCAGCTTGCCAAATAGCCCATTCACGAGCGTTAAACACAAACGCTTTAGTAAGGCGCCTTGGACAGCGTCATCAAAAACGCAATTAAGTCTGCAATCTCTTGCTCAGACAAATTCAATTGCGAGAGAATGGCTTCACCGTCGGCGTGCAGCCTTTCCGTATCAATCTTACTGTAATGCCGGATCACTGCGTTCAGATCACTTAGGCTGCCGTCATGCATGTACGGTGCGGTTTCAGCCGCTCCGCGCAGGCTGGGCGTGCGGAAGGTTCCAAAATCAGCGTGGCTTCGACGTACATTTCGAACCGCCCAAGCACCTTGCTTATCCGGATCGTCATTCCAGTCGCCGTCCAGAGTATAGGGGCTTGAGAGTAAAAAGTTCAGTCCACCGAACCGCCCTTCGTCGACCTCGGTTTCATTCAGAAAGTATGGTACGCCAGCGTCATGGAACTCGTTGTTGGAAAATCTCGGACCATTGTGGCACAACACACAGTTTCCACGCCCTATGAACAGCTGAAGACCTCGCTGTGCAGCTTCGGGGTAGCTCGCAGCCGCTGCTAAATCTTGGTTCTCCAATGCATCACGGAATTCATCAAACTGTGTCCAGTCCGTAGCTAAAGTTTCCAAGTAGGCGGATAGAGTTTTGGCAATGTTCACCAGCACAAGCTCTGAATCTTGAACCTGTATGTCGCCAAATATGGCTTCAAATTCATCAATGTAGGTACTTTCTGAGATAGCGGTTTTTAGGCTATCGGCACTGTGGGCCATCTCTTGTTCTTCGATGATCGGATGCAGGCTGGCTGTCCAAAGGCTATCGCTTTTGCCACCCCACCCATACCAGCGGAGTCCGGCCAGGTTCCGCAGTGATGGAGTGTTTCGATCTAACAGTACACGGCCGAGCGCCCGCGCCTCTGGCGTTGTAAATGCCTGTTCAGGATCATGACAACTTGCGCAAGAAAGTGCACCGTCGACGGACAACACCGGATCGTTGAATAAGGCCTCTCCAAGCGCGATCGCTCTGGCATTGTTCGAAACCCTGTTGCTTGGGTCAGACTGGAAGGATGGTGGCCACGGTCCAAAGGAAAGCGTTTGTTCAATTTCGCCTGCAGATAACAAGACCTCTGCACACACTGCACCTGTCAAGGCAATAAGCGCAGCTGTAACCCACAGCTTCATTTCAGCGTAACTTCTGACGAGTAGAAAATTGATTGGCCATTGATGTCGACATCGACCTGCAGTTCCCACAAACCCGGCATGTGAAACAGCATATCATCAACGCGGAACGCTCCGCCGCCCAAGGCGGTAACTTTGGGGGTATAGTTCATATCGTGTCGATGAGCGGGCATGATTACATTCACACGCATTTGGCCCACGGCAGTTTCACTACAAATAGAAACCAGTACGGAAAACGGTTGAGCCAACGGAATTTCATCGACGGACAGATACACCTCGGGCGCGTTTTGAGCGTCCGAATTCATGCGTTGCCCCGTCGCCTCACAAGCAGCGGCCGCGCTGGACCAAATCATGAACCAGACGGCGCAGCGGATCATTCTGATGCCAGCAAACGTTCTGCGTTCGCATAGGCGATGTTGTCCGCAATCTGGTCCGGCAGCAAATCCAACCATTCACGCGAAAGATCTGCGTGGGGGCCGACATAGTACCAACGTTCCGGCGCAAATGTATCCGTACCGACCATAAACCGATCGGGATGGGCTTCGAACGCAGCCTTCCAATTCGGGTCGATACGGCCTCGTGAGGCCATGTCCGAACGAAATGCCAAATCGGCCCAAAGCCTGGGATAGGTATCCAGCGCGTCAACAACACTCGCCGGGTCGTCAAAGCCAGAATGGGCCCACAGTACCCGAGCTTCAGGCCAGGTTTCGAAGATCAGGTCAACTGCCTCTCGATCGCCGTGGTGGTGTAGAATGAGGTTCCGCTCTTTCGCCAGTGCAATCATGCGCTGGATGACCGGCGTCTTAATGTCGTCTCCGTAAGCGTGAAACTCGCCGATGGCTTCGTAGTCGTTCTTGGCCAGATTTTCTTCCAAATAGTCGATTACAGTTTCGTCGTGCATCCAGGTGTTGATTTCACCGCGGCGCCGGTAAGGGCGCAGTGCCGGAACAACGATATCTGGTGCTGCGGCCAACAATAGTTGAGTGCCATTGTCATCCGAGCTGGAAACCAGGGCTTTACGGACGCCCGCGTCCCGAAGGATTTTGGCCACCTGTTCGGGAGGAACCAGTTTGACGGCATCGTGGCTGTAATGAATATGCGCGTCAAAGATCGGGCGCTCTTCTGCGATGGCGGTATTGCAAAACAGCGCGGCACCTAAAATGAAGATATGTTTCAGCACCTCAAGCCTCCTCAATATCGTTCAGGATCTGGCAAGCTTCACATCGAATTTCACGTGCAAGAAAGGTTCAGTGATCTTACCAGAAAGCTCCATGCCATCCGGAAATTCCGAAACTGGCCTTTCGGCATAGGTCATCACCAGATCATCCCGAACACCAAAGACCGTATCTTGATCCAGATAAGGATCGTCGTCGGGGAAGATCTCGGTCACCAGAGATCGGTACCCCGGAGCCTTGACGATATAGTGCAGGTGTGACGGTCGCCAGGGATGGCGGCCGCAGGCGCGCAGGATGTCTCCGACAGGCCCGTCTGACGGTACCGTGTATTCAACTGGCTTGACGGTCGTGAATGCATACTTACCGTCGTCACCCGTGGTCATCAGGCCGTGAAAAGAAAAGGTGTCCTGTTCTTCGTCCTGACTTGCATACATTCCATTCGGTGCGGTTTGCCAGATATCCAGTTCTGCACCGGAAATCGGATTACCATCGGTATCCCGGATTACGCCTTCAGCAAGCAGCACAGGTCCACCGTAGTGGCGCTTCATATCCCCGCCGAATGGCAGAGGCGGCGCGCCAGAGACATGAAAAGGGCCAAGTACTGATGAACTTGTTGCTTCCGGACTGGAATGTAGCATGTCCACCAATGAGGACAGGCCCAACACGTCCGAGGCCAACACGAACTCATGCCTGTCCTCGGATTCCACGGCGGCGCATCCCTCCAGAAACGCAATCCCGGCGCGCCATTCGTCATGTGTCAGGTTGGTTTCCCGCGCGAAATCGTGGAGGTGTTTGACCAGAGACCCGATGATTTCTCGCATCCGCGGATCGGTGTCCTTGGATAGGTATCCCATGAACACGTCGGTGATATTGTCTTTGGTGACAGAGCGCATCTGGGCCTCCTTAAATCAGGGCAAGGCTGAGGATCGGGAACTCGATCAGAATAAACAGAACGATCAGCATCACGAACGCAAAGGGAAGCGCGCCCATGAACACGTCTTTGAGTGATATCCGGTCATCATTGATCGTCGATTTGATGACGAAGCAAGATATGCCCAAAGGCGGGGTCAATAGTCCGATTTCGGCTCCGACTACGGTGACGATCCCGAACCAGATCAACGACATGTCCAGCGCTTCGGCCATGGGCAGGAACAGCGGGACGACGATCAGAATGATGGACGCCGTATCGAGTAAAGTTCCCAGAAAAAGCATCAAGAGGACGTAGAGCAGCATGATCGACCAAAAGGACGCTGAATTCCCCGCAAGTAAGTCCTGCAACTGATTGGGCAGCCCGGCCAGTCCCAGCATGCGGCTGTAAATCGAAGCTGCTGTAATCAGGAACAAGATCGCCGCTGTAATATGACCGGTTTCCAGCAACGCGTCCCAGAACGCTCTTGGTGTCATAGACTTGCGTACGACTGCAATCACAAGCGCAACCAGTGCCCCGGCGGCACCCGCCTCGACAGCGGTTAGCCATCCTGTGTAAATGCCACCGAGCACTACCGTGATAATGAACAATGTGGGAAGGGTCTTGGATGCGATCTCGCGCCCGGACATCCATTCGGTGTCTTCGACGACCCGGCCGCCCACAAATGCAGGGGTGAAACGGCCCATAAACCAGATCGCACCCACATAAGCTATCGCCAGCATGATACCGGGTATTACTCCCGCCAGAAACATGTCCCCTACGGACTGTTCGGCGACAAAGGAATAGATGATTAGCATCGCCGAGGGCGGAATAATCATCCCCAAAACCGACGACCCGGCCACTACCCCAACCGCAAAACGTGGATTATATGCCTGCGCCATCATCTGCGGGACCGAGACCTTGGTGAACACGGATGCAGACGCAATGGACGACCCGGTAACGGCCGCAAACACGGCATTTGCTCCGACGGTCGCCATTCCGATACCGCCTTTGACCTTGCGAAACCGCATGGTCATGACTTCGTAAATGTCCCTGCCTAGTCCCGCTTTTGA
The DNA here is from genome assembly GCF_059609785.1 of Ruegeria sp. YTSC003. NCBI lineage: Bacteria > Pseudomonadati > Pseudomonadota > Alphaproteobacteria > Rhodobacterales > Roseobacteraceae > Ruegeria > Ruegeria sp. YTSC003. The sequence goes on from NZ_JBXWMK010000013.1 coordinate 125,900, forward strand.
GACGATTAGCCCCATAAAGGTAAACAGTGGGATAGTCGCGAAACTGTATTCCATCGCGCTGTCGCCTACCGCAACCTTCAGCAGGTTGAGCGCAAGCGTGAAGTTGTCTCGCATCAGCCAGATCGACACGAAGGAGACTACGCCCAAAGCAATCGGAATGTAGACGCCTGCGTAGATCAAAAAGACGATGGCAACGACCGAGATCAGGCCAATCTCAATCGGCGTCATTCTGCGGCCTCGTCATGTTCAGGGGTGCGAATAAGTTGCGGACGGTCCTGCGCCGTGACGACCTTGAGCAGGAAGATCACGCAGGCAAGCGCAGTACCGCACGCGATGACCAGTTTGACCGGCCACCATGGCAATGTGAAAAGACCGGGTACTCCGAAGTAGTCCTGTGTCTCCCACATATGAAGAAATTCTGGGAAGGTTACATACGCAATCAAGGCCATAAAGATTGCCGATATGGCGTTGATGATGCGCCTCAGGCTGGCTGTCAGACCCGGGCGGCGATGGTGCAGCAGATTCAGGAACCCGTCCGAGCGTGTTAACCGATCTACTCTTACCACGTCCGCCAACTGCAGAAAGACGATCATCACGACCGAAAACTGCACCATCTCATAAGTGCCACGCAATGGGGCTGAAAACAGGCCACGTGCAATAACGTCGACATTCAGAACAACCACCAACGCCAGGACGACGAGCGTACCCAAAGCGTTGGCGGCGATTGCTAGAAAATTGGCGACCCGCGACAGGCCAGCAACTGCGGTCTTCAGCATGAAAGGCCCCTTTCGTGGATCGCCGGACAGTTATTCGGCCGTCCAGTCACGCACTCCGGTGAAACCGGCGTCTTGAAGCTTGCCAAGGTAGGCGGCCAGCATTTCAGTTCCTTGTTCGCCGTTGTCATTCAGCGTCGCGGCCCATTCCTGCGCGACATTCGGCATGGCATTTGCCCATGCGGCGCGGTCTTCGTCCGAAACCTCAACGATCGTTCCACCGGCCTCAACGTAAGCATCCCGCGAAGCAGCAGCCCTGTCCATCGCGATACCGGCGACATGGTCACGGTAATCGATGGCAACCGCCGTCAACACCTCTTTGACTTCGTCCGGCAGGCTTGCCCAATAGTCTGCATTAACCGTGATGGTTTTTGAGTTCACAGCACCCAGATCGGCCTTGAGCATATACGGGGCAACTTCAGCGATCTTAAAAGTCTTCGCCGCTTCGGGCCACAGCATTCCACAATCAACCAGACCCGTCTGAAGCATGTTGTAGAAATCGGTCAGCCCACCACGCACACCTGCCGCATCCTTGATGCCTTCGAGATACCGCAAGTTGAGGCCAGCACCTGCAATCTTGCGACCCTCTAGATCTGATACCGAGGCAACCGGTTCCGTGCAGAAAATCTGATACGTATCCAGAACAACACCCGTGGCCAGATACACCTGGTTCTGTGCGGCAAACTCGTTCTGCATCGCCGGGTATTCGCGTGCGATTTCATCTACGGCCTTGGCGACCGCACGGGAATCCGATGCCACAAAGGGTGTCGATCCCGAAATACCCTGGCTGGGCAGCTTCGAAGAATGGAAGATGGTTGTGACGATGCCTATGTCACCAAGGCCCAGCTGGATTCCCTCCAGAACGCCTTTCGGCTTTACGATTGAACCGCCATAGTTCTCCTGCCAGTTCATCTTGTAGTTGCCGGCGTCGGCCAGTCGCTTGTCCACCTCCGGAATGAAGAAGTTGGTGAACTCCTTCACCCATAATGCCCGGTCTGGGTAGCCATCGATGACAACGGCAGAAATAGTTTCCTCTGCTGCGGCGGGCAGCGCCATGACGCTTGCCAGAGCAGCTCCGATAAGGCTGCGTTTGGTCCAGATTTTCATTTCTCTCCTCCCAGAAAGTCGGGCCTTTTGTCTTTATTGGTTTGTTTTGACCCAGTTGACGGTCAGGTCCGTGCCTGCCGCTTCAAATAGTTTTGCGATGGCGCAATACTTGGCTGTCTCTTCGCCCACCCGTGTCAGCTCCTCCTGACTGGCCGGCGTGTCACACTTCACGGTGAGCTCGATTTCCGGAAACGGAACATCGATCTCCTCCTCCATCAGGACACCGCGCCGATCCAGCCTGCATTTCGCGTCGATTGTCACCGCGCCAAGATCAATTCCCAACCGGTGTGCATTCTTGTGCCCGATGACGTTCGTACAGGCGATCAAGGCTGCCATTGCGGTTTCGGTCGGAGACGGGCCAAGATTTGTTCCGCCGCGTTCGACGGGTTCGTCGACAACCACATCAAGGTCGCGAATTGGGATCTCGGTACGCGCATGTGTCGGGCATTGAGCTGTCGTTCGGTAAGTCACGACAGGTTTTACTTTCATGGCCACGGTGTTACCTCCTCATGCATACGAGCAAACCTTTTCGAATGGAAAACGTGGAAGCTTCTGGAACAAACCGGTTTCATCCGCGTAGCCAAGATTGCAAAGAAAATTGGACTTGAGAGTTGTGCCCGCGAAGAACTCCTCGTCGACGATCTTGTTCGAAAAACCTGACATGGCGCCGACATCCAACCCGACAGCCCGGGCCGCAATCATGAAGTACGCGCCCTGAAGCGTGCCGTTTCGGTAGGCCGTGTCCGCTACGTATTCGGGTTTGTTTTCAAACAAGGGCCGCCGATCTTCGTGCGGGAAAAGAAACGGCAGTTCCTTCCAGAAGTCCAAGTCGTAGGCAATGATCGCCGTGACCGGTGCATCCATCATCTTTGGCACGTTTTTAGGCTTTAGCGACTTGGCAAGCCGCTCTTTTCCCTCTGCGCTTTTCACGAAAATAAAGCGCGCGGGCAACGTGTTCATGCTGGTCGCACCATTGATCGTGATGTCGTAGATCTCTTCAAGTAGGTCGTCGGAAACAGGCTTGTCGGTCCACGCGTAGTGCGATCTGGATTCGCGCAGGATCAAGGCAATCGCGTCATCCGACAAACGTGGAATGCGATCGCGCAGATCGCGATGATCCTGCTGCGCCTTGGCGCGAAGTGCCTCCAGCTCTGCCCCGGTTGGGGCGCTCATGTTGCGGCCACCTTTGACTCGGTGTCCTTTTCGTCGATGATCGGGCTGGCGCAGATTCCGATGCCTTCAATTTCGACTTCGACGGTTTCACCCGGCTTCAGCCAACGGGGATTGGGCTTTTTGGCGTGACCGACACCCGGTGGTGTGCCCAACGCAATCAGGTCTCCGGGTTCCAGAGTGGTGTATTCCGAAATTGTCGCAATGACCTGACGAACACCCCAGATCATATTGGCCGTGTTCGAGCTTTGCAGGATTTCATCACCCACACGGCTCTCGATCTTCAGACCTGATGCCCCTTCGGGCAACTCATCCGGCGTCACGGTGAAAGGACCGATCGCGCCCGTGTCATCAAAGTTTTTGCCGGGCGTCCACTGAACGGTTTTGCGCTGATAGTCCCGCAGCGAGCCATCGTTGAATACAGTGTAGCCAAAGACATAATCCAGTGCGTCCTGCTCCGAGATATGGCGTCCGCGCTTTCCAACGATCAGCATAAGTTCGGCTTCGTAGTCGAGCTTCTCGGAACAGGCAGGCCGCACCATGGGTTGCCCCGCCGCCATGATCGAGTTCTTCCCGCGCATGAACAGCGTCGGATACTCCGGAATATCATACCCGCCTTCCTTGATGTGGTCCGTGTAGTTCAACCCCATGCAAATGATCGTTCCTGGAGCGGTAACGGGCAATGCCGGAGTGATGGAAGACACGGGCACACTGTCTGCCGAGTCAATTTTGCTGGCAAGTGAGTCGGCCAGTTCAGGCTTGGCTATCAAACCCATCAAATCCGAACCGACGGCAGGGTCCAAAGCCGTTAGATTCACTGCGTTTTCGCCATCTACAGCAAAAACCGCTGTGCCTTCCGAAGTCTCTCCCACCAGGTATTTCATTTTCACCATCCATGTCAGTTCGCTTGATTTTTGCCGACTATTTTGCAATATGTCAAATAATATCGATATTTTTGGAGGCGGCAAATGGTTGCTTGGGCAGACTACAAATCAGAAGCAAAAAGCCGCGGTGCGCTTGCTTTGGAGCTTTACGTCGCGCTGAGCACGCCAGCCAAAGCGCCCGAAAATGTAAAGGCGTCACTGCCAGATCACTTGGCGTATCAGGCGCAGTTGGAACGTTCGGGGCAACTGGCTTTTGCAGGCCCCATGTCGGATGAAACCGGCGAGCATATGCAAGGAATGGGCCTGATCATCTATCGCGCTGACAGTCTTGAAGCCGCGCGGAAGCTGGCGGAAGACGATCCTATGCACAAAAGCGGGGCGCGTAGCTTTGTACTTCGGCGCTGGTTGATCAACGAAGGCTCGCTGAACCTTTCAGTTGGTCTATCGACTGGAACGAGTGCCTTCAGTTAAGTGCACTCACGAGTATTTGCAGCGAAATAGGAACAGTCGGATATGGACGCCATGCTTGACACTGAGGGCAAAGAGACATCAGCCACTCATGGAGCGTATCGAAGGCTGCGCGAAATGATCCTGACAGGAGATTTACCTCCGGGTCAAAAACTCAAGATCGAACAGCTTCGCGGACTTTTGGACACTGGCGCCAGTCCGGTTCGTGAAGCGCTTAGCCTTTTGACTTCGGACATGTTGGTCGAGCGGATTGATCAGCGCGGATTTCGGGCAGCGCCAGTCAGCAAGTGTAACTTTGAGGAAATACTTCTGTTGCGCTGCAACCTTGAAGAAACCGCGTTGCGCGCTTCCATCACCAATGCGGATGCGGCCTGGGAAGATCGGCTTGTCTTGCGTCACCATCATATGAAAAAGGCCAGCCAGAACGGGGCACGAGACTTTGAGGACGCTCACAAGGCGTTTCATATGGCCTTGTTGGACAATTCGAAACTGCCGTTGCTGCTGCGGTATTGCTCGCAGCTTTACGACCTGAACATTCGCTACCGCTATCTGGCGGCCGGCGGGTCGAGCTACAAAAAGCGAGACATCGCCGCCGAACATCAGCAAATCCTGGACGCCGCATTAAATCACGACGCAGACAGCGCAACTCGGCACTTGATCGATCACTACCGCCGCACAGGTGAGTACCTTAGCAGCCAGATGGAGCCCTGAAATGCAGCGGAATTGGTTTCTGGGTGATCTACTAAACCAATTGCTGGACCGTCCCGACAAAAGGCGTGGCAAGGATGACAAACGGTCCATTGCCGAACTATGTGAGGCGCTTCTGTCCGCAGAGGGTGAAGTATCGGGTTTCACACTGGCGTCTACGATTCTTGAGCGCTACCACACTCTGGATGACCCCGAGAAGCTAGACTTTTTTGCCTATTTGAATGACCACCTAGAGCTAGACGCCGATCAGCTTTCTGAAGCAGCCCGCCTCTATGCCAGTGATCGAAGTGTCAATCTTTATGAAAGACTTAGTGAAGTTTCAGAACCACGGCGACAAGAGTTGTTGCGACGGCTGAACCAGCCGTCTGGTGCGACGCAGGAACTTGTGGCCATGCGCGTTGATCTACTGCGCTTTCTCAAATCCAAACCGGAACTCAAGCGAACGGATATCGATTTCGTCCATTTATTGCGCAGTTGGTTCAACCGGGGCTTTCTGGTTCTCAAACAAATCAGCTGGGACACCCCTGCCCGCGTTCTGGATAAGATCGTCGCCTATGAAGCGGTGCACCAGATCAACGATCTGGACGATTTGCGGCGAAGACTCTACCCGCCAGACCGTCGTTGTTTTGCGTTCTTCCATCCTTCGATGCCAGATGAGCCACTGATATTTGTCGAGGTCGCTCTGACCGTTGAAATCCCGGATGCAATAGATACGCTTCTATCCGAAGCACGAGAACCGATCGAAGCCGAGAAGGCAAAGGTCGCGGCGTTCTATTCAATTTCAAACTGCCAAATGGGTTTAGCGGGCATCAGCTTTGGGAATCTATTGATAAAGCAGGTTGTGACCGAGCTTTCGCGAGAGCTTCGCGGGCTTGATACCTTTGTGACATTGTCGCCGGTACCGGGGCTAAACCGGTGGCTGGCTGGTGAAACAGACCACCCAGAACACGGGCATGCCGCCGAGGCCGTGCTTGCAGAAACAGCAGCACCGCAGGACACGCGCGCGATGGCTGCCCGATACTTGATGTTCGCCAAGCGCGAAGATGGGATGCCACTGGACCCTGTGGCCCGCTTTCATCTGGGCAATGGCGCCGAGCTTCATGAAGTGCATGCCGAAGCCGATCCCTCGCCGAACGGACGCGCCCAGTCCGGAGGTGCGATGGTCAACTACCTTTACGATTTAAACAAAACAGAACGTTATCACGAAGAATTCGCGACACGTTCCACGATCCAAGCCTCGCGTTCAATTCGCGCGGTTTCAACTGCGACGCTTGCGGTAAAGCCTAGGGAAAATACAGCGTGACTAATACACTTTACGACAGTTTGTTTGCCCGCCACGAGGGCAACATGGCTCCATTCCTGCAACTCGATAGTGGCCAGGTAGTCTCTTATGACGCGTTTCTGCAGCGCACCGCCCAGATCGCGCATGTCTTGCAGAACAGCGGAGTTTCCCCCGGCGATCGCATCGTTGTGCAAGCGCCCAAGCTAGCCGACACGATTGCGCTCTATGCCGCTTCGGTTCAGGCAGGTGCTGTCTACCTGCCCCTTAACACTGCCTATACCATGGCAGAGTTGGACTATTTCATCTCTGACGCACAACCTGCGTTAATCGTTTGCGACAGCAACGACAAAGTTGAATTCGAACAATTGGCGACCCGGTCTGGTGCAAAACTGCTGACCTTGGGTGGCGAAAATCCAAGCCTGAGCCGCGAAGCGGACGCACAGCCTTGTGTATTCGAAACCGTGGATCGCGCGCCGGACGACCTCGCGGCGCTTCTTTACACATCAGGTACCACGGGCCGGTCCAAGGGCGCGATGCTCAGCCACCGAAACCTGCTTTCCAATGCCCAAGCCCTTGTGGATTTGTGGGGTATCACCGGCTCTGATCGCTTGATTCACGCGTTGCCCATCTTTCACACGCACGGGCTTTTCGTGGCGATGAACACATCACTACTCGCCGGTTCCAAAGTGCGGCTGATGGAAAAATTCGACACTGGTATGATCTTGGAGGAATTGCCCCACTCGACCCTTCTAATGGGAGTCCCCACTTTCTACACCAAATTGCTTGCGGATGACGGCTTCACCGACGAGATCACAGAGAACATGCGTCTATTCATATCTGGTTCGGCCCCATTGCTAGCCGAGACCCACCTAGCGTTCGAAACGCGCACCGGCCACCGCATCCTTGAGCGCTATGGAATGACCGAGACGAACATGAACACCTCGAACCCCTATGACGGTGAGCGTCGCGCAGGAACTGTCGGCTTGGCGCTTCCCGGCACCGAGGTGATCGTTACCAATCCTGAAACTGGAGAACCGCTGCCCCGGGGCGAGGTTGGATTGATCGAAGTACGAGGGCCCAATGTGTTCCAAGGCTATTGGCAAATGCCCGAGAAAACCGCCGAAGAGCTACGGGAAAACGGGTTCTTCATCACCGGTGATCTGGGTCAATGCAGCGAGGATGGTTATCTGTCGATTGTTGGTCGGTCAAAAGACCTGATCATAACTGGTGGTTACAACGTCTACCCCAAAGAAATTGAAGACGTCTTGAACGACATCGACGGCATCCTGGAATCGGCAGTTTTTGGCATTCCCGACAACGAATTTGGAGAAGCAATTATTGCTGCTTTGGTTGCAGAGCCCGGTGCACAGCTTCAGGTGGAACAGATCGAGTCGATCATCAGAAACAAGCTTTCGCGATTCAAACATCCTCGCCGCTACGAACTCGTCCAAGAGTTGCCACGAAACACAATGGGAAAGGTTCAAAAGAACGTACTGCGCGATCAGCGCACAGAAAAGGAAACCGCGTCGGCAGGGTCCTAGCAGACCTGCCTTAAGCCTCAAACAAACCATGACCTTTTGATCTGAAAATACCCTACGGCTTGAACCGCCACCTCATCAGGAGATTGACCATGACTCGCATGACGGCAAAAGACTTCGACCAGGAACTTTTGGACCTGTACGATTTTTACGCGCACGGCAAGATCACCAAGCGTCAGTTTCTGGATCGCGCAGGTAAGTTCGCGGTTGGCGGTTTATCTGCGGTCGCGTTGCTGAACATGCTCAGCCCGAACTATGCATTGGCCGAGCAGGTGTCATTCAACGATCCCGATATCCATGCAGACTACATCACCTATCCCTCGCCAAATGGGACCGGCGACGTACGGGGTTACCTTGTCCGACCTGCTGGTGTGGACGAGCCTCTGCCCGCGGTGCTGGTGATCCACGAAAACCGCGGCCTTAATCCTTACATCGAAGATGTGGCGCGCCGCTTGGCGAAAGCAGGCTTTATGGCTCTGGCTCCAGATGGTCTGACGTCGGTTGGCGGATACCCAGGCAACGATGCTGATGGGCGCGAGTTGCAAAAGACGGTCGATCGGGTCGCGCTGATGAATGATTTCTTCAATGGCTTTGAATACCTATTGAACCGAGAAGACTGCACCGGGAAGGTTGGCGCTGTGGGTTTCTGCTATGGCGGTGGTGTGGTCAGCGCAATTGGGGTGGCCTACCCGGAACTGGCGGCGGGCGTGCCGTTCTATGGCCGCCAGCCAGCGGCCGAAGATGTAGCCAAAATTCAGGCACCGCTGCTGATTCAGATGGGGGAGCTTGATGAGCGCATCAACGCAGGTTGGCCGGATTTTGAAGCCGCTCTGCAATCCAACGGCAAGGTTTATGAGGCCTACATCTACGAAAATGCCAACCACGGTTTTCATAACGACAGCACGCCTCGTTATGACGAGGAAATGGCAAACCTAGCCTGGGACCGCACCATTGATTGGTTCAACACTTATCTGAAGTAACTACAGCGCACGGCGAAGCGAGCATTGTGTTTTTGTCGCTTCGTCGCAACGCACAGTTTACCGGGGCCAAGTCATTTGAAGCCCCAGTATTCTATCTCTCATGATCAGAGAAGCTGAAAGGAACGCTTGGCTAAAGGCTTGGGTGCAAAAAGACATCATCGTTAACAGAAGCCTTCATTGGCGGGGTACAAGACCACTGGCTGTTTACTGAACAACACCGAAACACGAGCGTCCTGTGGGAGTTATGTGAAGCGTTCTCTGATTGAGTGGTCAGCTTGTCAGTATATAGCCAGCACAATCACCTAGCCCTGCCTGAATTCATCCTTTGACCATGCTTGCAAAGAACACCTGACATAAGCGCCTAGGCGGCAGTCGCAAATTAAATGAACCACTGTGACCGCTTTAAACAGATGGCAAACCCAATAAGATCAGAATTGCGAGCAATTCGGCCGTATTGCTAGTATCGCGGGGGAAACACCAGGTGTCTGGCTGGGCATGGGCATTGTGGAGATCTACGCCAAAATACTGATCGTAAGACGGCGGGTCGAGCAACCAGGGATCAGTATCCCGACACCCTGCCAGAACGTTGCCATTCTTGTCTGCACGTGGGCCGCTTGGGCGATAACACCCGGCCGAGAGCAAATCGACCGGCACGCCATTCAACAAAATGGCATCATAACTCCGTTGCGACAGCGCGGTTTGGTTGCGGGCCTTTTCCGGATTTCTGGGAATCCGAAATGTGCCTGACAATTCCCGCACATCGTTGGCGAAGTTGGCTGTAGGCCCATTGAAATCATGGTTAGGAATGCCATTGGTCTTGAGAGTTCAGTGCTGATCATCAGACGAGATTTCGATTTCGGAGTTAAAACGTTGCTGGCGGGTGACGTCTTCCACTGAAGCGGAATACACTCCCGCACAGTCGGCAGACCGGTTGCTGAGCAAAAGATCGGTGATGTCCTGAGCTGCGTTCTGCGCAGGAGCCTGAACGGCCGTAAATCCTGTCAGAAGCGCGCTGAAGGTCAAGATCTTCACTCGCATGGCTCAATCTCCTCAGTGTTTCGAAATTTTCAAACAAACAAATCGCTCGATATGAGTTGATGCCTGTCACCCTAGCCTCAGAATGCGACGCGGTCTCCTCCTTTCAAATCCAGAATTTCTCTCGCTTGGTCGGGAGTTGCGACCTGACTGCCCAAATCTTCTACAATACGTCGAATTTTGGCGACTTGCTGAGCGTTGCTTTCGGCCAGTTTTCCACGAGAGATGAACAGGCTGTCTTCAAGACCTACGCGAATGTTGCCGTCCATCTGGCTTGCCGTCGTGGCAAGGGACATCTGTGCTCCACCTGCGCCCAAGACCGACCACCGATAGTCGTCACCGAACAGCCTGTCGGCAGTGCGTTTCATGAAGATCAGATTGTCGACTTCGGGTCCAATGCCGCCGAGGATGCCAATGATGAACTGAATGAAAATAGGTGCCTTGAACAGTCCGATATCCATGCAGAATTTCGGGTTGTACAAATGCCCGACATCATAGCATTCGTGTTCGAACCTGATGTCATGAGGCGCAAGCGTTTCCGCCGCCTCGCGAATGTCCCGGAACGTATTGCGAAAGATGTTCTGATCGGAGTTCGCGACATAGTCTTTCTCCCAATCAAACTTCCAGTCGTCGTCGCCATACCGATTGGCCAATGGGTGAAACGAGAAGTTCATCGAACCCATATTCATCGAGCACATTTCGGGACTGAAGGTCTTAGCCGGATTGATCCGGTCCTGAATAGACAGAGTCAGCGATCCACCGGTCGATAGATTCACAACTGCGTCGGTAGCCTGTTTGATGCGCGGCAGGAAAGGCGCAAAATCATTCGGGTCAACCGATGGAGAACCGTCCTTTGGGTCGCGCGCATGCAGGTGCAGGATCGACGCTCCGGCCTCGGCGGCCTCGATCGCCTGCCGTGCGATGTCATCATAGGTGTAGGGAAGTGCATCCGACATCGTTGGTGTGTGGATCGCTCCTGTTACAGCACATGTAATGATGGTCTTTTTCTGACGGGCCATGAGTTCAGTTTTCCTTGGATTGTCCGATGTGCTTTACGCGATAGCCCAGCGGGAATAGTTGCAGATCATAACGGCTACGGATCACGCCCCAGATGCCTTTCGGCGCCTTGAGCATGACGACAATCGCAACCACTCCGAGAACGATGAGGTACGTTGTCCCAAGGTCGGCCAGCGTTTCGCGCAACGCAAAGAAGACGAGTGTGCCGATGATCGGTCCTTCGACGGTACCGATGCCGCCGATTACGACGATGAAGATGACGAAGGCGGTCCAGTCGTTGACGCTGAACGCCGCATCCGGCGAAATGCGCAACTTTTGCAAGAAGATCAGCGCGCCGATCATCGCCGTGAACGCCGACGTGACGACGTAAACAATGAACTTCGTGCGCCAGATATCGATGCCGAGGCTACCGGCTGCCAGCTCGTTGTCGCGAATTGCCGTCAATGCCAAACCTTGGCGAGACCGCAAGAAGAGATACACCGCAGTCACCACCAGCACAGCAGCTCCGAGCGCCAGCCAATAACTGAGCGCTTCTCGCATCACGCGCCCGGACGCCAGAGATTTGACGATGGCAACGGGCAGCGAAGATCCTGATCCCCCACCAAGCGCTGAGATTTGCGCGAAGCTCAGCCGAAAGACCTCTGCGATGACCCAGGTGCCAATGACAAAATATGCGCCCCGAAGCCTGAAGATCAGAACAGCCACCGGGATCGAGATCAAAGCCCCCAGCACGCCTGCGGCTGCAATAGCAACCAATGGGTTCAGCCCACCCAGCATCGTAAGTGCAAAGAGCATATAGCCGCCAAAGCCCACATAGGCTTGCTGACCAACAGAGACGAGACCGGCATAACCCGCCATGAGGTTCCAAAGAGTGGCGAGGGACAGGTAGAGAAACAGCTCGCCCATCAGGCGCATGTCAGCCCGGCCTGCCCACCAGGGCGCTGCAATCAAAACAAGCACAGCAATAGCGGTCAGGATCGCAGCAACTCGCGCTGCCTTTGATGATCGAGATACGGAATAATCTTGCAGATTCATCCAGAAACCCTCGGGAAGAGGCCGTTCGGACGAACGGCAAGAATGACAAGGAACGCGATATGTCCGGCAAGCACTTGCCAGCCCGGATCAATCTTGGCTCCGATGGTTTGCGCGACGCCAAGGATAACGCCGCCAATTAATGTACCCCAAAGGTTGCCAAGCCCACCGATGATAACGGCCTCAAAGCCAAAGATCAGGCGACCGCCACCAATCGAAGGATCAAAGCTTGTTCGAATACCAAGCAGTGTCTGACGTCAGCACCAATGGGACAGTTTAAGTAGATTTGATAAGAGAGGGTTTCTGGCTCATCGTAACCGCCAA